>JAZRPY010000015.1:0-15864 GCA_045649415.1 Clostridia bacterium
ATGGCTTTTTATTTATTAAATGATGGTGCAGTAGTTTCATTATTTGCGAAAGTGTTAGGTCCAGGGTCTGACATTGAAAAATACATTTTAGCTGCTTTTGTTGTGCCAAAATCTCTGTTAGAGCCACTGTCTTGAACTTTATTAAATGCATCGCGAAACATTTGATTATGGGCTTCTTCTCGGTTAAGAAGAAAATCAATTGTTTCTTTTACTTTTTTATCACCAATTTGGCGATACAAATATTCATAAACTACTTTTGCTCGCTGTTCAGATGCTATATTACTTAAAAGATCAGCACATAAATCTCCGGTAACCGTAACATAATCTGATGTCCAGGAGTAGCCTGAGGCGTTTATAAGTCCGGGATTCAAACCTAAAATAACATGAGATTGAACTTCACCTGCCGGTACTTTTGTAGCATCCACATCATGACCGTTTAACAAATTGATTGTTTGGGCAATCATTTCCATGTGTCCAAGCTCCTCTGCAGCTATATCAAGAAACAGGTCCTTAATTTCAGGGTCTTTGATGCGAAAACTCTGCGACATATACTGCATAGCTGCTTTAAGTTCTCCATTACCCCCACCGAGTTGTTCCTGAAGCAATGTAGCATATTGTGGATTTGGTTTTTCTATCTCTACAGGATGAAAAAGCATTTTTTCATGTTTGAACATTTTATTTTACCTCCGATTATAGTTTTATTTATTTTTGACAGTTTGGGAGGGATTATGCATATTCTTTTCTTTCTGTATGAAATACTATAAGCAGAGGTGAAGATATGGAATCAATTTGGAACAAGATAGAAAAACCCGAATTTTGCGAGTTTGGGGGAGATATAAAAACGGATGTTTTAATTATCGGCGGCGGCTTGTGTGGTATTTTATGTGCCTATATGCTGAAAAATACAGGTGTGAATTGTGTTTTGGTTGAGTCTGACAAGATATGTTCCGGAATAACCAATGGGACGACGGCAAAAATTACCGTACAACACGGTCTGATATATGATAAAATCATAAAAAAATATGGCATAGAAAGAGCACAGCTTTATTATAAAAGCCAAAAAAATGCTTTTGATATGCTGACAAAACTTGCGCAAGATACGGATAGCGATTTTGAGATTTGTGATTCTTTTGTCTATTCTTTAACTGACAGGGAGCTGATAGAAAATGAGGTAGCAGCCTGCCATAGAATTGGAGGTAGTGCCGAGTTTTGTGAGAATACAGAGCTACCTTTTCGTGTTTTGGGAGCGGTTAAAATAGAAAACCAAGCAAAATTTCATCCATTGAAATTTGCGTATTCACTGGCAAATGATTTAAAGATTTATGAACACACAAAAGTGCTTGAGTTAAAATCCAACACAGCGATAACCAATCGGGGAAAAATTTCGGCGAAGAAAGTGATCGTGACGACGCATTTTCCGTTCATCAACAAACATGGTTGGTATTTTTTGAAATTGTATCAACACAGATCTTATGTGATTGCGTTCAAAAATGCGCAAACGATAAAAGGCATGTATGTGGATGAGGCGAAAAATGGGTTGTCATTCAGGAACTATCACAATTTATTGCTTCTTGGTGGTGGGAGTCATCGCACCGGTAGTCAGGGCGGAAACTGGAAAGAACTGCAAAGCGTTGCAGAAAAATACTACCCTAATGCACAAAAAGTCGACAGATGGGCAACACAAGACTGCATGACGCTTGATTCCATTCCGTATATCGGGAGGTATTCTCACCTGACGCCTGATGTATATGTAGCGACGGGATTTAACAAGTGGGGGATGACATCCTCTATGGTTTCTGCGATGCTCTTGACGGAGTTGTTATGCGAAGAGAAAAGCGAATTTGAAGAGCTGTATTCACCGTCAAGAAGCATCTTGCATCCACAGCTTGCAGTCAATCTGTTTGAATCCGTCAAGGGTCTCGTTACACCGACGGTTCCGAGATGTCCTCATATGGGGTGTGCGCTGAAATATAATCCGACGGAACATTCCTGGGATTGCCCTTGTCATGGTTCAAGATTTGAGAAAAATGGGAAACTGATTGATAATCCTGCTACATCGGATAAGAAAAAATAAAATTGATAGCAACATTATACTTTTATAATGTGTTTACACTGGTAGAAGGAACTTTGTTGGATATGATATTCTATTAAGGATTAGTTTTGCAGGCATGAGAAAGGATTTTTAAAAATAATGTTACAAGATAAATAAAATCATTGAAAATGTATATATTTTGTGCTATAATTGATTTAACGAAAGTTAAATCAATTATAGCACAGCTAAATTCGCCTACGGCGAGCTAAAACACAACTAAAAATTTAGGAGATAAGATTATGAATAAGGTGAAATATATAAATCCTATTATTGGTACAGTAAGTGAGGTTACAGGGTATTTTCACGGAGGTGGAAAGACGCATCCCGGAGCTTGTACTCCCAGAGGAATGGTACAATTATCGCCAGATACTGTAACAGGTGGAGATAATGGCTCAGGATACAACTATTGTATGGATACTATTGAGGGTTTTAGTTTTAATCATTTAAGTGGCGTTGGTTGGTACGGAGATTTGGGAAATTTACAGGTTATGCCTGTTGTTGGTGAATGTGATTTGCGTAGTGGTTCAAACAAATTTACGCCCCTTAAAAATGATGGAATTGGTTGGAAGTCAAATTTCTCGCACGAAAAAGAAGTGGCTACTGCAGGGTATTATTCAGTAATGCTTGAAAGGTATAATGTACTTGCTGAGGCAACTGTAAAACATCATTCTGGCATGCTAAGATTCACATATCCAAAATCCGATAATTCAAAAGTTATATTTAATCTATCCAGGCGTATTGGAGGACATTCTGATTTTCAGTACGCAGAAATTATTGGCACCAACAAGCTGATAGGATGGATTAAATGTACTCCTGAAGGTGGCGGTTTCGGTATGGGAGCTGGTGGAATTCGTTATACATTGCATTTTTGTTGTGAATTTTCAAAACCTGCAAAAAGTATTGAATTCTTTTCTGACGAAATGGTTTTACCTAAAACAAATAAGATTCAGGGCGAGGATATTGGAGTTCTTGTGAGCTTTGATACGGAAGAGAATGAGCAAATACTTATCAAAACCGGAATTTCATATGTTGACATAGAAGGCGCAGAAAACAATTTGAAAGAAGAAATCGAGGGCTTTGATTTTGACGAAATAAAATTAAGCGCTGAGAAAATGTGGGAGGAAGCAATATCCGTTGTAGATGTGGACTCGGACAACGAGGAGGACAAAGAAATATTTTATAGTTGTCTTTACCACTCTTTGCTTGACCCAAGAATCAATGTCGATGTTGACGGTAGGTATTCGGATGCAGTGGGACAAATATCACATACGAGCGAATATACGCCTCTAACTGTGTTTAGTGGATGGGATGTTTATAGAAGTGAATTTCCTTTATTAACCGTTATTTCACCAAACACTGTAAATGATGAAGTGAATAGTTTAATTGATATTGCAGAAAAAACAGCCTCAGCACTTCCGAGATGGGAGCTTTTGGGTATAAACAGTGGTTGTATGGTTGGTGATCCCGGGGTAATTGTGACTGCAGATGCATATATTAAGGGAATAAGAAACTATGATGTTGATATGGCATACAAAATTGCAAAGGCAGGTTGTCTTGGTGAGAAAACCCTTGATGGTAAGCCATTTAATCCAATACGAGAAGAGGCAGCAGATTTGAACGAGCTTGGCTATGTACCAAATTCTTTGAGCAGAACCTTAGAGGATTTATTTGCTGACTACACACTTTCAAGGTTTGCTTTATCATTAAACAAGGTTGATGATGCAAAGCTTTTTGAAGAGAGAAGTATGTGGTATAAAAAGAGTTTCAATAAAAAAACAGGGTTTATGGGACCTATTGACAGAAATGGGGAATTTATAGAGGTTTCTGATGAATATGATGAAACCGGTTGCGTGGAAAGTAATATATTGCAACAATCTTGGTTTGTCCCATACGATATAGTGGGGTTAGTAGAATTATTTGGGAGAGAACGATTTGAAAAACTGTTAGAAACATTCTTTGAAAAAGCAGATTTGAAAAATATGTGGAATGTTGAGTATAATCATTCAAATGAACCATGTCACCATGTTGCCTATTTATTCAACTATATTGATAGACCTGAAAGGACTCAATATTGGGTAAGAAGAGTGCAAAAAGAGGCTTATAATACAGGAGCATTTGGATTTTGTGGAAATGAAGATGTCGGGCAATTATCTGCATGGTATGTTTTGTCTGCAATAGGCTTTGGTCAAACATGCCCGTCAGTTCCGGAATACCAAATCAATACTCCATTATTTAGAAATATCACTATTAAATTAAACGAAATATATCATTCCTGTAATGTGGCAGATTCCTTGAAGATTTGTTGTGATAAGGATCCGTTGGAAAATCCATATATATCAGAGGTGATTCTGAATGGGTGTAAATTGAACAGGAACTATCTAACCTATAATGAAATAACATCAGGTGGTATTTTAGAGCTTGTACTGAAAAAATCGACAGAGGTATAAGGGAAAAATTTGTGTTGTTTTTATTAACACAATAAATATTTAATAATTAAAGGCGATAATTTCAAAAATGAAATTATCGCCTTTTTCTTCCAAAAATCAACATTTTCAAATAAATAGTTTATCCTGCCTAATCAAAATGGAGGTGTTTTTTTATTTGTTATCGCTTGTCATTTTCTTTTTAAAAATTATCACAGATATAACTAAAGTAGCAATGGTATAAACAACAAAAACAGTAACATTTCTTGCTTCTATACTTTCTGGATTATTATTCATTACGCCTTTTAATATTGCCAAACAAGATTCAAAAGGCAAATATTCACAAGCTTTTTTAAAAAAATTTCCTAATACTTCTTTTGGAAAATACATTCCACTTGTAAAACACACAAGCTGAACTATAATACTTGATATTCCCGACGATGCCTTTTCCGAAGAAATACTTCCTATTATGATTCCTATTGCAATAAATAAGATTGATATAATTATCGACAGAAGTATTGTCAAAATTATGTTTATACTAAAATCCAAACCTAATATTATTGCTAAAATAAAAAATAATATATTCTGAATTAGTATGATTGGTACAATTGATAATATATATCCTAATATATACTCTGTTGGCTTCATTGGACTAATTCCCAATCTTATCAATAATGATGTTGTTCTGTCTTTACTGATTAGCATCGCTGTAAACAGTGTTATAAAAGAAAGGCCAAAAACCACAATTCCAGGAGTGAAATTTTCCAACTCATAACTAACACTCGGTATATCAAATTGTTGAAATATAAATAGTAAAAACAAGGGTAAAATTATAGCAAAAATTAAACTTAACGGATCTCTGGTGATTTCCTTGAAATTTCTTTTTGCAAAATTTAATGTTCTCATATTATAATTCACCTCCTGTTGCTATTTTCACGAAGGCATCCTCAAAGTTTTTAGCATTAGCCTGCTCAATCAATTCATTTGAAGTTCCTACTGCTATTAAATTTCCTTTTGCCATTATGCCAATTCTATCTGATAAACTCTCAGCTTCTTCCATATAATGAGTTGTTAATATTATTGTGGTTTTTCCTTTTAAATTTCTAATAACCGACCATAGCTCTTTTCTTGATATTACATCAAGTCCGAGTGTGGGCTCATCTAAAAATAATATTTCAGGGTCGTTAATTAATGAAATTGCTATGGATACTTTTCTTTGCCATCCACCTGATAAAGTTTTTGCTTTTTGATTTAGCACCTCGTCTAAATTAAATGTTTTTATCAATTCGTTTATTTTTTCTTTTTTATTTAAGATTTGATATACTCCTGCCATAAATTCTAAATTCTCTTTTACGGAAAGGTTGGGAGCGATTGCTATTTCTTGTGGAGATACATTTAACACTTCCTTTATTTTTTGGCTATTCCAAGCTGTATCTAACCCATTGATTTTAATTTTTCCGTCAGTTGGTAAAATTAGTGTTGAGAGCATCTTAATTGTTGTTGTTTTTCCTGCACCGTTTGTGCCAAGCAGAGCAAATAATTCTCCCTGATTTATTCTTAAATTTATCTTATTTACAACTGTATTTTGTTTATATTTTTTAGTTAAATTTTCTGTTTCAATGGCTAACATTTTAAATCTCCTCCTATCAGAAAATTTTATCCGTTAAATCTTCTATACCACCAAAAATGCGTTTCATAAACCCTTGTTGCTTTGACTTAGGTAGAATTGCTATGCCTCTTTTTTTGTCACCAAGAACTAAAATCTCATCCCCAGGGTGTAAGTCAAACAGCTCTCTTGCTTCTTTGGGAATAACAAACTGTCCCTTTTCACCAATTTTAACCATCCAGGCATATTTTCCTTCGAGTATATTCATATTCACATCTCCTTTGTATGATTAGTATTACTAATCATACCACAATTTTATAAAGATGTCAACAGGAAATAATAAATCTATTTTGTGTGTTAATAAAAAAGGTTTACTAACTGATAAAAAAAGAGTCTGTTTTATGAACAGGCTCTTTTTTAAATTTTGTTATTACATCAAAATAAAATATTTGACAATTTAAAAAGTTTGTGGTATAATTTATTGGATGTCTGTAATGAATATGTGTAAGTAGTCAAATGGGAAGAGCTTTTTAGAGAGTGAGCATCGTAGGCTGGAAGTGCTCATAAGCTCGTTTTTGATGAATTTCAGCATAGGAGCAGTCTGCGAAGGTCGTATAGGATATAAGCAGATGGATTTTCTTTCGTGTCCCACATTATATGAAACGGAAGATAAAGTGCAGAGTAGTAAGCTATTCTGAAACTGGGTGGTACCGCGGGTAATTTATAAAGCTCGTCCCTGTTGGGAAGAGCTTTTTTTATTATTAAATTTAAGAGGGAGAGTTTTAAAATGGCTGAGAAAACCATAAAAATTAAAGAAGAGTTTAAAATTGAGTTGGAAAGCATAACCAATATCTCAGACCTTGAAAATATCAGGGTTAAATATCTTGGTAAAAATGGCTTGATAACAGGCTTGATGAAGGATATGAAGGATCTTTCAAACGAGGAGAAAAAAGCCTTTGGTCAGGAGGTTAATGTACTTAAAAATGAGGTCACCGAAAAAATTGGTGAACTCTTTGAGGAATTGAAGAAAAAAGCAATTGAGGACGAGATAAATAGTATGGAGGATTTTGATATAACCACTCCTGCCAATATGGAGAGAGGCTCATATCATCCAATCACCCTTGTTCAAAGACAGTGCGAGAATATCTTTAAGTCAATGGGCTTCACAGTTGAGGAATATAATGAGGTGGTAACCGACTATGAGTGCTTTGAGTCATTGAATATTCCGAAGCATCACCCTGCCCGTGATATGCAGGATACCTACTATCTTGAGAATGGTCAGCTTTTAAAGTCACAAACTTCGGCTGCGCAGAATGCCATTTATAAAAAATATAAGGATGCACTTGTGAAGGAAGGAAAGCCAATTAAGGCAATTTTCCCCGGAAGATGCTTCAGAAATGAGGCAACAGATGCGTGTCATGAAAACACCTTCTTCCAGATGGAAGGAATTATGGTGGATAAGGATATCTCCATATCTAATCTAATTTTCTTTATGAAAACTATGCTCTCAGAGGTATTTAAAAAGGATATAAAGGTACGACTCCGTCCTGGATTTTTCCCATTTGTGGAGCCGGGCTTTGAGCTTGATATAAGCTGCCTCATATGTGGTGGTGAGGGCTGTCCTTCCTGTAAGCATGGTGGATGGCTTGAATTATGCCCATGTGGTATGATTCATCCTGAAGTGTTAAAAGCAGGTGGCATTGACCCTGAGGAATACACAGGCTTTGCATTTGGTCTTGGCTTGACAAGACTTGCAATGATGAAGTATGGAGTTAAGGATATCCGTGACCTGAACAGTGGAAGCTTGAAAAAGCTATCTCAGTTTACTGACGACGAATAGGACAGGAGGGTGAAATTATGTTTTTATCAATGAATTGGATTTCGGATTATGTTGACCTATCCGGATTAGATAAATTAAAGCTTATACGTCAATTCTCTCTATCTACTGCCGAGGTGGAGAATGATATATTCTTCAAGGGCAAGGATATAGAGGGAATTGTGGTTGCACAAATCAAGGAAATAAAGGATCATCCTGAGTCAAAGAAGCTCCATTTATTAAAGGTGGATGCAGGTGATAGCGAGCTTGTTGATGTGGTTTGTGGAGCTCCAAATGTTAGAGTGGGAATGAAAACTGCTTTTGCAAAGCTTGGTGCAAAAATAGGAGAAATTGAAATCACTCCAAGAGCTTTGGCAGGATATACCTCCTATGGAATGTGTTGCTCGGAAAAGGAAATTGGTATAAGTGACTCAAACGATGGAATTATGGAAATTACCGACGATGTTGAGAATGGAACTGATTTAAAGAAAATCTATGATATTGAGGACATTGTTTTTGAGGTGGATAACAAATCTCTAACAAACAGACCTGATTTATGGGGACACTATGGAATTGCCCGTGAATTTGCAGCTCTTTCAGGAAGAGAGCTAAAGCCTTTGGATGTTGCAGACCTGTCAAAGTACGATAGCCTTCCTAAGATTGATATAAAAATTGAGGACGATTTGTGCCAGAGATATTCTTGCCTTCAGGTTAAGAATATCAAAACAAATGTAAGTCCTGTAAATATGAGAATAAGACTATTTTATTGTGGTATGAGAGCAATCAATTTCCTGGCAGATATGACCAACTATATTATGCTTGAAATGGGACAGCCAATGCACGCCTTTGATTCAAGAAAGATAGAAAAAATAAGAATTAAAAGGTTTGACAAACCCTTCACCTTCAATACTCTTGATAATGTGGAAAGGGAAATTGATGAAAATACTCTTATGATATGCAACGATAACACCCCTGTTGCAATTGCAGGCATTATGGGTGGACTTGATTCCGAAATTGTTGAGGACACAACCAATCTCACTCTTGAATCTGCAACCTTTGATGCAGTTTCAATAAGAAAGTCAACTGTTAGACTTTCTCATAGAACTGATGCGTCAATGAGATATGAAAAGTGCTTGGATCCTGAAATGACAGTTCCTGCCATCCAACGCTTTGTTAAGCTTATGCAGGACATTGATAAGGGAGCAGAGGTTATCTCCTCACTCACAGACGAATACAGAGTTAAATATGATGATATAAGGCTTGGTTTTGACAAGAGCTTTATCGACAAGTACACAGGCATTGATATTGATAATGAAACTATATCAAATACTTTGAAGGCGTTAGGCTTCGAGGTTAGCTTAAATGACAACAAATTCTCAGTTTTAGTACCATCCTGGAGAGCTACCAAGGATGTAACTATTAAGGCTGATATTGTTGAGGAAATCACAAGAATTTATGGCTATGACAACTTTAATGTGAATACTGCTTATGCGCCACTATATCCAATCCGTCCTGATATTGAAAAAACAGTTGAGGATAGGATTAAGGACCTTTTGGTTAAGCGTTATTCTATGCACGAGCTACATTCATATATCTGGCAATACTATGATGAGTATAAGGATTTGGGAATTGACATTGAAGATAACATCAAGCTTATGAATGCAACAAATCCTAATGTGGAAACAATAAGAAAATCAATAATTCCTACTCAGCTATGCCAAATCAATTCAAACACAGACTACACAAATGATATGAGTGTGTTTGAAATAGGCAGAATTGTTGACGGAGTAAAGTCTGACGGAATGTGCAATGAAAAGAAAATGTTGGCAATTACAATCTATAGTAAAATAAAGTCAACAGAGGAGTTATATTTTGGCTTGAGAGATATTTTGGCTGTTATGGCAGACGATATCAAGCATAAGGCTCTGTCTTTTGAAAAGCTTGAAGCAAGTCACTCCTATCAGCATCCGAAGAATTTGAATAAAATCATCTGTGGCGACGCTGTAATTGGTGAAATTGGAGTAATTCATCCTATTGTTGCAAAGAATGTTGATAAAAAGGCAAATATAGTTTATGCAGAAATTGATATGGAGAAATTTGCAGAACTTTCAAACGACAGTATCCAATATGTTGAGCCTTCAAGATTTCCTGAAATGGAAATAGATGTAACCTATATTGCAAACAGCTTTGCACCAATTGGCAAGGCTATTAAGAACGCAAATTGTGAATGGATTAAGGATGTTAAGGTTGTGGGAACATACACCGATGAGTCAGGAAAATCCATAACTGTTAGAATTTATTTTGCTCATCCTGAAAGAACTCTTACTAAGGAAGAGGTTATGGAATATATTGATTCTGTAACTGAGAGCTTAAAGAAGGAAAATATAGTTATTAAGGGAATGTAAGAACAAAAGGAATCTAATATGAAGAAAGATATTTATGATATGTTTTTTAACAACTCATTTTATATTAAACACAAAATGCCTGTTTTATATATCTTTTTTGGTGGATTGACATTCTTGCTTAATATGGTCTTATTTGTTATAATAGACAGACTATTCCCAATCAGTGAGCTGATTAACAATATAATATGTTGGGTAACCTGTGTAACCTTTCAGTATTTCACAAATCGGACTTGGGTTTTTGATGGGAAAACAAATACTAAAATTGAGTTTTTAAAGCAATTTTTCTCCTTTATGGGAGGAAGAGTGTTCACTCTGTTTATTGAGGAGATAATTTTAGCAGTATTTATAACCTGGCTTGCGTTTAATTCCATTATTGTTAAGCTTGTAGCTCAGGTAGTGGTTATAGCATTGAATTTTGCTATAAGCAAATGTTTCGTTTTTAAATAACTGGAAAATTATAAAATAAAAGGGTTAAGTGTGATAAATATGGAAATGATTGATATAATAGCTCAAGGCTTTGGAATTTTAGGACTCATTGTGATTGTGGCATCCTTTCAGTTTAAGGATAATAAAACATTTTTTATAATTCAGGGATTAGGAAGCTTATTTTTCTTTTTGAATTTTATTTTAATTGGTGCAGTTGCAGGAGCACTTTTTAATCTTTCAAATTTTGCAAGAGGGATGCTGTTTTCAAGGGACAGGAAAAAACCATGGAAGCTTATAGTTGTGGAAGCATTATACACAGGTTGTATGATTTTTTCACTGTTCACAACGAGAGGAATGCTATTTGAAAGTCTGCTTTCTTTACTGCCATATCTTGCGCTTATATTTATGAGTATTTGTATGTGGAAGGGAAATGGAAAGCACATAAGATACTCACAGATTATCTATATGTCACCTGCGTGGATTGTGTATAATATATTTAATTTTACCCTTGGTGGATTGATTTGCGAAACTATCAATATGATATCCTCGGCAGTTGCACTGATACGATATAAAAACGAGCTATAAGTCATAAAAAAGAGGTATAAAATGAAATCTGCATTAAGAACCATAACACTTATAATTTCAATCGTATTCATAATTTCTGCATGTGATAACAATACATATTATGAAAATACTGAAAAATACATAGTAAAAGAAGAAAATAGTGAAGTTTTAAATATAGATGATGGCCTTGGTGATGATGAGAAAACGGACATCTCCTTTGGAAGCTTTAAAAAAAGCGAGATAACCGACATTTCATTTGAAAGATATAGTGAGCTTGACCATTTAGGTCGTTGTGGAGTGGCAGTAGCCTGTATCGGACGGGATATTATGCCCACCGAAGAAAGAGGAGCGATAGGACAGGTTAAGCCATCAGGCTGGCAACTGACCAAATATGATATTGTTGACGGAAAATATCTGTATAACAGATGCCATTTAATCGGTTATCAACTAACAGGAGAAAATGCCAATGCTAAAAATTTAATAACAGGCACCCGTTCTATGAATGCAGATGGAATGCTCCCTTATGAAAATATGGTTGCAGACTATATAAAATCCACATCAAACCATGTTATGTACAGGGTTACTCCTGTGTTTGAGGGTGATAATCTCGTTGCGTCGGGAGTGAGAATGGAGGCATATTCAGTTGAGGATAATGGAAAAGGGATAACTTTTGATGTGTTTATTCCCAACACTCAGCCTGGAGTCGAGATAAATTATAAGGACGGAACAAGCAGACTCTCAGGGCCAGTTCCTGAAGAAACAAAAGAGCCTGAAACACAAAATAATAACGACGAGGTCAAAGAGGATTATATATTAAACACCAACACTAAAAAAATTCATTATCCACACTGCTCATCAGTTCAGGATATCAATGAAAAAAACAAGGAAAGCTATAGTGGAAGCACAGAGAATTTAAAACAAGAGGGCTACGCAAGCTGTGGAAGATGTAAGCCATAAAAAGGCCTTCCCTTCATCAATGAGGGGATGGCTTTTTGTTTTTTATATAAAAGCGCATAAATTTGTTATAATTTTGATTTTCCTATTTAAAAAAAGTTATTGTTAATGTACTGAAATTTCTCAAATCCATTGACAAGACAAGAAAAATGTGGTAATATATATTCAGCACTGTGTGTGCTGATAAGGAGGTGCTCCTATGGCAAACACAAATGAAGAGTTGATTGTTGATGAAATGTCGCAAAAAATAATTGATGTTGCGTCATATCTTGCCACAACTGAAGGGGCGCACAATGTTAATGTCCGCAAGATATTAAATCATTTAGGAATAACAAACAGAGTTTTTTATAACCGCTTTCACAATGTTGAAGAAGTGCTTAACATAATTTCTGAAAACTCTATTTTGGAAGTAAGGAAAAGTTTGAAATTCCACTTTGATGAAAATAAAGACTTTTTTGAGCAGATAATGGATGAAGTTGAAAAAACTCTTATCATTTCTTATGAAACAAGAATGAATTTTGCACATTATGTTTTTGAAAATGATTCTGTCTCTGAAAGTAATTATAAATGGTGGACAGAAGAAATCGCAAAAATCCTCAATTATGCTATGGAAAAGGGACTTATCGTAAAAGTTGATTCTAATATGACAAGTTATGCTATTTGGTGTTTTATCAGAGGATTCAACACAGATGCAATCGGAAGAAAGCTGCCATTGCAAGAAGCACTTAAAAGATACAGATACGGATTTCAATTCATTTTAAACGGACTAAAAGCTTAATATAAAATTTTTAAGCAGAGAGAAAATCTCTGTTTAAAAAACATTCAGCACACTGTGTGCTGAATGTTTTAAAATCATGTCGGGAATTATTGAATTCCCGAAAAAAACTTACAGCACACAGTGTGCTAAAGAAAGGATGTACTTCAATGTCTATAAAAATTCTCGGTACAGGAGCGTATGTTCCGAAAAAGATTGTTACTAATGATGATTTATCTAAAATGGTAGATACTTCTGATGAATGGATAATGCAACGTGTTGGTGTAAAAGAAAGACATGTTTCAGTTACTGAAACAGCCGCAGATTTTGCAATCCATGCCGCAGAGCAGGCTCTTGCTTCGGCGGAAATTTCAGGTTCAGAAATTGATTTAATTGTTGCTGCGACAATTTCTTCTGAAACTTTATGCCCTACTGTTGCCGGGATGGTTCAAAAGGCTATAGGTGCAAATTGTCCTGCATTTGATGTAAATTCAGCATGTAGTGGTTTTTTATTTGCGTTAGATACTGCTGTTTCATACATAATGCGTGGGAATGTAAAAAAAGCATTGGTTATAGGAAGTGAAAGACTTTCAAAGCTTGTTGATTGGAAAGATAGAGGAACTTGCGTGATTTTTGGTGACGGTGCAGGTGCATTCGTTATTGAACAGGGTGATGGGTATCTTTCTTCTATGCTTTACACATGCGGAGGAAATGAAGTAATAGAAATTCCGTCATTTTCCGGTAGTTCGCCTTTTTACGAAGGCGAAATCAAACATCCGTATATTTTTATGGATGGTCAGGAAACCTTTAAATTTGCAGTAAGTAAGATTGTTGAAGATATAAAGAAAGTAACTTTAGATGCTGGTCTTGAACTTTCAGATATTGATTACATTGTAACACATCAGGCAAATATCCGAATTATCGAATATGCTGCAAAGCGTCTTAAAATGCCTATTGATAAATTTGTAGTAAATATAGAAAAATACGGCAACACCTCATCGGCAAGTGTTGCAATAGCTTTTGATGAGCTTGTAAAATCAGGCAAACTTAAAAAAGGTGACAATATAGTAATGTCTGCCTTTGGCGGCGGCCTGTCTAGTGCTGCTTGCGTTATTAAATGGTAAAAAATTAAATTTATTTAATTTTTATATTAATTTTATTTTAGGAGGAACTCACTATGACACTCGAAAAGGTAAAGGCAGTTTTGGCAGAACATCTTGAAATGGATGCAGCAGAAATCACAGAGGCAACAACTTTTGAAGACCTCGGCGTTGATTCTCTTGATGCTGTTGAAATTATGATGGAAATGGAAGACGAATTCGGCGTTGAAATTAAACCTGCTGAAGCTGGCAAAAGCGTAAAAGAATTGGTTGCTTATATCGATTCTAAGAAAGCGTAAGCAAAAGGAGCGTGGAATAATGTTAAATACACAAATATGTGAAATGCTTGGAATAAAGCACCCTATTCTGCAAGGAGGTATGGCACATATATCTGATGCTCACCTTGCCGCTGGCGTGTCAAACGGTGGTGGACTTGGCATTATTTCTGCTGCGAACGGTAATGTCAGTTGGCTTTCGGAACAAATTGACACAGCAAGAAAGCTAACTGACAAGCCCTTTGGCGTAAACATAATGCTTATGGGTGAAAACATTGATGAAATTTCAAAACTCATTGCAGAAAAAAAGGTAGCAGTTGTTACCACAGGTGCAGGTAATCCCGAAAAATACATACCTATGTGGAAAGAAGCCGGTGTAAAAGTCATTCCTGTTATAGCATCTTCTGCTCTTGCAAAGCTTGTAGAAAGAAGCGGTGCAGATGCGGTTAGAGCAGAAGGCGGTGAATCAGGCGGTCATGTAGGCGAAATGACAACTATGGCACTTGTTCCGCAGGTTTGTGACAGCGTGAGCATTCCCGTTATTGCCGCTGGCGGTATCGCTGATGGCAGAGGAATGGCAGCTGCTATGATGTTAGGCGGTGTAGGTGTTCAAATTGGAACAAGATTTTTAGTAGCACACGAATGCAATATAAGTCGTGAATATAAAGATAAAATTTTAAAAGCAAACGACACGGCAACCATAGTCACGGGAAGAAGATTAGGACATCCCGTAAGAAGTCTTAAAAGTCCGTTTTCAAGAGGATATCAGAAAGCTGAATATACAAGTATAAGCGATGATGAACTTGAAATGATGGCTATTGGCTCTTTGAGAGCTGCAGTTGTTGACGGTGACAGTAAAAAAGGTTGCTTTTTAGCAGGTCAGATTTCAGGCCTTATTAACAAAGAAGAAAATGCTTCGGATATAATAGCAGATATTGTTACTGAAGCTGAAAATATATTGATTGGAGCAAAAAAATGGGTAAAATAGCATTTGTTTTCTCAGGGCAGGGTTCTCAATACTCCGGTATGGGAAAATCCTTGTACGAAATGGAAGGTATAGCAAAGAAACTGTATGATGATGCAGAAGAAGTTCGTCCCGGTACAATAAAGCAGTCATTTGAAGGGACTGATGAGGAATTAAAAATCACAGCAAACACTCAGCCTTGTATATATCTTGTTGAACTTGCGGCAGCTTTGTCACTTAACGAAAAAGGTATTTATGCAGATGCAGTTGCCGGATTTTCTCTCGGTGAGATAGGTGCTTTGGCATATGGCAATAGTTACTCATACCTTGACGGATTTAAAATTGTTACTTCTCGTGGACAATTTATGAATGAGGCGGCTGATCCTGAAAATGCCGCAATGTGTGCAGTTCTAAAACTTGATAGTGAAACTGTTACTAAAACTGCAGCAGAATTTGATAATCTTTATGCGGTAAATTATAACTGC
>JAZRPY010000016.1:0-44585 GCA_045649415.1 Clostridia bacterium
AGTTGTAGTTGGTATGGCAACATGTGGTATTGCAGCAGGTGCAAGACCTGTTATGAAAGCTCTCATGGATGAAATCGAAAAGAGAAATGTTGCAAATTGCACAGTTACTCAGACAGGTTGTATCGGTGTTTGCCGTCTTGAACCTATCGTAGAAGTATATCTTCCCGGTTCAGAAGACAAAATCACATATGTTAAAATGGATGCTGAAAAAGCCGTTAAAATCGTTAACGACACAATCGTAAACGGTAAGGTTGTAAATGAATACACAATCGGCGCAGCAGAGAATAAATAAGGAGGGTACTTCAAATGGATTTAGCAAGAGGTCACGTGCTTGTTTGCGGCGGTACAGGTTGTACTTCGTCAAACAGTGCCAAAATTATAGAAGAATTTGAAGCAAACCTTGCGGCTAAAGGTCTTCAGGACGAAATTAAAGTTGTAAGAACCGGTTGTTTCGGTCTTTGTGCTTTAGGTCCTATAGTTATCGTATATCCCGAAGGTGCTTTCTATACTTTAGTAAAACCCGAAGATGTTTCTGAAATTGTTGAAGAACATCTCTTAAAGGGTAGAATTGTTAAAAGATTACTCTATCAGGAAACAATCGTTGATGATGAAAATATCAAATCATTAAACGAAATTGATTTCTATAAAAAACAGGATAGAATTGCTCTTAAAAACTGTGGTGTTATCAATCCTGAAAGCATTGAAGAATATATTGCTTTCGGCGGTTACACAGCTCTCGGTAAAGTATTAACCGAAATGAAACCTCAGGAAGTTATTGATGAAATCAAAGAATCGGGTCTGCGCGGTCGTGGTGGCGGCGGCTTCCCCACAGGTCTCAAATGGCAGTTCACAGCTAACTCTGTATCTGACAAAAAATTCGTTGCTTGTAATGCCGACGAAGGTGACCCCGGTGCATTTATGGACCGTTCAATTCTTGAGGGTGACCCACACAGCGTTATCGAGGCTATGGCTATTGCAGGCTATGCAATTGGTGCAAATCAGGGTTATATCTATATCAGAGCTGAGTACCCAATCGCAGTTAAGCGTTTGCAGATTGCAATTGACCAGGCTAAAGAATATGGCTTGTTAGGAACGAACATTTTCGACACAGACTTCTCATTTAATTTGGAAATCCGCCTTGGAGCAGGAGCTTTCGTATGTGGTGAGGAAACTGCTTTGATGACATCAATTGAAGGTAAGCGTGGTGAGCCTCGTCCTCGTCCTCCATTCCCTGCAGTTAAGGGTCTATGGGAAAAGCCTACAATTCTTAATAATGTTGAAACCTATGCAAATATTCCACAAATTATCAATAATGGTGCTGATTGGTTCAACACAATCGGTACTGAAAAGAGTAAGGGTACAAAGGTATTCGCACTTGGTGGAAAAATCAATAATACAGGTCTTGTTGAAATCCCAATGGGTACAACCTTGAGAGAAATTGTTGAGGATATCGGTGGTGGTATTCCTGATGGCAAGAAGTTCAAGGCTGCTCAGACAGGTGGACCTTCAGGTGGATGTATTCCTGCATCCTTGATGGATACACCAATTGACTATGATTCATTGATAGCAATCGGCTCAATGATGGGTTCTGGTGGACTTATCGTTATGGACGAAGACAACTGTATGGTTGATATTGCTAAATTCTTCCTTGAATTCACAGTTGATGAATCCTGTGGTAAGTGTACTCCATGTAGAGTTGGTACAAAGCGTTTGTTGGAAATCTTGAATAAGATTACTGATGGTAAAGGCACAATGGAAGACCTTGACAGACTTGAGGAATTGTGCTATAGCATCAAGGCTTCTGCACTTTGTGGCTTGGGACAGACTGCTCCTAACCCAGTTTTATCAACTCTTCGTTATTTCAGAGACGAATATGAGGCACATGTTCGTGATAAGAAGTGTCCTGCAGGAGTATGTAAGGCGTTGGCTCAATACATAATTGAACCTGAAAAGTGTAAGGGTTGTAGCTTGTGTGCAAGACAATGTCCTGCAAATGCAATCACAGGAGAGATTAAGTCACCATTTGTTATCGATCAGGATAAGTGTATCAAGTGTGGCGCTTGTATGTCAGCTTGTAAGTTTGGTGCAATCTCCAAGAAATAATCAGACTATATAGAAAGGAATGAATTATAGATATGGTAAACTTGAAAATAAATGGTCAGGACATAAGCGTACCTGAGGGTTATACTATACTTGACGCAGCTCGTGAAGTGGGAATTAAAATTCCAACACTATGCTACTTGAAGGATTTAAACCAAATCGGTGCCTGCAGAATGTGTCTTGTTGAAGTTAAGGGCGCAAAGGCGTTGCAAGCAGCTTGCGTATATCCGGTAGCTGAAGGAATTGAAGTTTTCACCAATTCTGAAAGTGCTCGTAAGGCAAGAAAAACAACCTTAGAGCTTATTCTTTCTAACCACGAAAGAAAGTGCTTGACCTGTATAAGAAACGGAAATTGTGAGCTTCAGACACTTGCTGAGGAGCTTGGCATTGATGATATTCCATTTGATGGAGAAAACATCAAGCACGAAATTGATAACGCATCAACCTCGCTTGTTAGAGATAATAATAAATGTGTCCTTTGCAGACGCTGTGTTGCAGCTTGTGATAATCAAGGTATTTCAGTTATCTCTTGTGTAAACAGAGGTTTTGAAACAGAGGTAAGAGCTGCATTTGAGCAGAATATGTCAGAGGTTGGTTGTATCTACTGTGGACAATGTATCACAGCTTGCCCTGTTGGTGCATTATATGAAAAGAATGATATTCCTAAGGTACAAAAGGCTATCGACAACCCTGAAAAGCATGTTGTTGTTCAAACTGCTCCTGCAGTTCGTGCAGCATTGGGCGAAGAGTTCGGCTTACCAATAGGCACACCTGTAACAGGTAAGATGGTTGCTGCTTTAAGACGCCTTGGCTTTGATAAGGTGTTCGATACCGATACTGCTGCAGACTTAACAATTATGGAGGAAGGAACAGAGTTCATCCAAAGATTCACAAAGCAGGAAAAGCTTCCTTTAATTACCTCATGTTCACCAGGTTGGGTTAAGTATTGCGAACACTACTATCCTGAATTTATCGACAATTTGTCAACTGCAAAATCTCCAATGGAGATGTTCGGCGCAGTTATTAAGTCATACTACGCTGAAAAGTCAGGAATAAAGAAGGAAGATATCTATTCAGTTGCTATTATGCCTTGCACATCAAAGAAATTTGAGGCAAGTCGTCCTGAGCATTCTCAGGATGGTGCACAGGATATTGATGCATCATTAACAACAAGAGAGCTTGCAAGAATGATTAAGCAAGCAGGTATCAACTTTGCAGAGCTTCCTGATGAAGAGTTCGACCAACCATTTGGTATAGCAACAGGCGCAGGCGTAATCTTTGGTACAACAGGTGGCGTTATGGAAGCTGCTATCCGTACAGTTTACGAAGTGCTTGAAAAGAAGCCTTTGGATAACTTGAATGTTGAGGCTGTAAGAGGCTTGGATGGAATTAAGGAAGCTACCCTGAAGATTGCAGGCAAGGATGTTAAGGTTGCAGTTGCTCATGGAACAAAGAATGCTAAGATAATCTTGGAAAAGGTTAAATCAGGTGAGCATTACGACTTTATCGAAATTATGGCTTGTCCAGGTGGATGTATCAATGGTGGTGGTCAACCAATCGTTGATGCTAACACAAGGGCAACTGTTGATGTGAAGGCATTGCGTGCAAGCGTATTGTACAAGGAGGACGAGTCTTCAACCTTGAGAAAGTCACATGACAACCCATATATCAAGAAGCTTTATGAGGAGTACTTTGGTGAGCCTTGTTCACATAAGGCACACGAGCTTTTACACACTCATTATCAAAAGCGTTCAAAATTCTAATCATATAAAAAGGAGCAAGAAATTTGCTCCTTTTTTTGTTGTCATAATCAGGGGATTATGTCACCTTTTATTCTCGGATTTAATATAGTATTACTAAGGGCAAATGCCCTTTAAAATATATTAAGGAGAAAAAAACTATGGCAACATTTACAAACCAGGCTACACTTTCCTATAATGGAATAACAACCAATTCAAACATTGTAACAGGTGAAATTGTTGAGGTTTTATCTGCAACCAAAACTGCCATTTCCACAGAGTATGAAAGTGGCGATAGAGTCACCTATGCCATAAGCCTTATCAATTCAGGCACAACTGCGTTAACAGGACTGACTCTCACCGATAATCTTGGTGCATACACTCTTGGAACTTTAACCTTAACACCCTTGAACTATGTTCAAGACTCTATTTTATACTATGTAAATGGTGTGCTTCAGGCAACTCCAACAGTGACTGATGACCTGCCTTTAACTATCACAGGCATCACAGTTCCTGCAAATGGAAATGCACTTATTATCTATCAGGTAGAAACAAATGAATTCTCACCGTTGGCAACGGGAAGCACAGTCACAAATATTGCAACTATTTCAGGTGCAGGCTTGACAGAGGATGTTGTAGCAACTGAAACTATCACAGTAGTTAATGAAGCTGAGCTTTCAATCACTAAGGCACTAACACCTGTGACAGTTCAGGAAAATGGACAGATAACCTATACCTTTGTTATTGAAAACAGAGGTAACACTGCTGCAACTGCTGCAGATTTGGTTTCTGTGACCGATACCTTCAATCCAATACTAAGTGACATCACGGTGACCTATAATGGTGCAGTATGGACAGAAGGAGAGAACTACACCTATAATGAAGCAACAGGCGTGTTCACAACAACTCCGGGTGATATCACAGTTCCTGCTGCAACCTATTCTCAGAATATTGCAACAGGTGCATATGCCATTACCCCGGGCGTAAGCGTTCTGACAGTTACAGGAACAGTTTAATTCCAGAAGCATAAAAAATACCCTCGCAATGTCATTGCGGGGGTATTTAACTTTATTATTTTATTATATCCTTAACAATAGAGGTGATACTATCAAGCTGAGAGTCGCTAAGTTGTTTTAACAACATTATTAAACTATTCAGTTTTTGTGGATTTTTATTATCAATATCAAAAAACTCCATAGGAGTAATTTTCAAATAATCACATATATAAAGAAAAGCATTCATAGATGGCAAAGCCTTTCCGTTTTCAATATTGTTAATATAGCCTGCATTCTGGCCGATTGATAGGCTCATCTCTCGTGCAGACACTCCTTTTTTAGTTCTTAATTGGGCTAATCTTATGGAAAATTCTTTTTCATACATTATATATCACATCCCTGTGTAATATTATATCCCATACACTGCATAAATATATGGTATATATTCATTAAAAATTATTGATATATAGGATTAAATATGATATAATTATACAATATATAATATTGACAGGGAGATGTGAATATGAGTAGCAATTTTAGTGTTTATACGATTTCTTTTTTTGGACATAGATGTCTATATGATTTTTTTGAGATAGAGGAATGGTTAAAAGATTTTTTAACAGAGACTATTAAGGAAAAGGAGTATGTGGAATTTTTAGTTGGCAGAGATGGTGATTTTGATATAGTGGTTGCATCCTGCATCAGAAATCGAAAAAAAGAACTATATTCTTGCAATAGTTCGCTTATTTGGATTATGCTATATAAAAAAGCTGAGTATATGAATAATATAGAAGAGTTCAGTAAGTATTATGATGAAATAGAGGTTGTTCTGAGTCATCGACAGCATACTATAAGGAAGCCATTTCAATTAGAAATAGAAATATGGTAGATAGGTCTGATTTGGTAATTTTTTGTGTGGATAAAGAATCTGGTGGAGCTTTTCAAGCAATGAAATACGCCAAGGACAATAACAAGCCATATATAAATATTATAGATATGATTAAAAAAAGTAGAATTGACGAATAAGCTTTTTTAAGGTATAATATATATATCACAAAAAAAGGAGAGGTTATAAAATGGCTAATAACATCTGGCACGATATATCGCCAAAAAGAATAACAACAGAGGATTTTATTTGCGTAGTTGAAATATCAAAGGGAAGCAAGAAAAAATATGAGTTGGATAAGGAAACGGGGTATATTATTCTGGACAGAATTTTATATACATCTACTCACTATCCTGCAAACTATGGCTTTATACCAAGAACCTATGGTGATGACAACGACCCATTGGATGTGCTACTAATCTGTGCAGAGCCATTAGAGCCTCTTTCGTTGGTGAGGGCGTATCCTATAGGCGTGATTAGTATGGTGGATAATGGAAGGTCGGATGAAAAAATTATTGCAATTCCATTTAATGACCCTAACTATAACCACTATTCTGATATTGACCAACTGCCTAAACACATATTTGATGAAATGAAGCATTTCTTCTCAGTTTATAAAAATCTTGAGAATAAGGAAACTGCAGTAAATGAGGTTCAGGGTAGATTAGAGGCTATAGATATAATAGGCAAGGCAATAGAAAATTATATAGATAAATTCTGTAAATAAAACGAAAAGCTGTATAGGATATAAGCCTATTGGTATAACTTAACTGTCATAATAATTTTAGGAGAGAAGTGTTTAATATGAAAATTGCATTGATTGCACATGATAAGAAAAAGTCTGAAATCGTAGAAATTTCTAAGGAATATAAAGAAATTCTGGCCAAACACCAATTGTTTGCCACAGGAACAACAGGAACTATGATTATGGGTGAAACAAAACTAAACATAGAAAGGTTAAAGAGTGGACCTCTTGGTGGTGATCAGCAAATAGGAGCGATGCTTGCAAATGGTGAATTAGACCTTATTATTTTCCTCCGTGATCCATTAACAGCACAACCACACGAACCTGATGTATCTGCGCTTCTCAGATTGTGTGATGTTCAGAAAATCCCATTAGCCACAAATGAAACCAGCGCAATTATTATGCTTGAGGCATTGAAAAAGGGAGTATATTTTGAAGGTATTGAAGAATAAATAGGTTACATATATAAACTCGCATGCTACGAATCAAATTGATTTTGCCACCTATTGAATTTATTAACCAAAGGTAGCAGAAAGAGGATTTAATATGACATACAAAGACGAAATAATAAAGGAATATAAATATAAAATTGAGCTTCATGCTCATACAAAGCCAACAAGTATGTGTGCAGACTTCATTCCCTCGGAAGTGATGAAAACCTACAAGGTCGCAGGCTATGACGGGGTTGTTATAACCAACCATTTTGTGCTTGGACACCTTGGTGATATGTCAAAGGAGGAATATTTAAAAGAGTATGAAAAAGCGTTTTTGGATGCTGAGGAAATAGGTGACGAAATAGGGATAAGAGCATATTTTGGAGCAGAGCTGAGATTTTCGGAAAATAACAACGACTATATGCTCTATGGTGTGGACAAGGATATATTGGAAGTCTGCTATGACTATCTTCACACGGATTTGGCAACCTTTCGGAAAAATGTGAAGCTTGATAAAAGTGTGCTTGTGCAGGCACATCCCTTCAGGGACGGAGTGTCTGTGGCAGAGGCTGAGTACCTTGACGGGTATGAAATTTTCAATATGCATCCGGGGCATAATTCAAGAAACGGATTTTCAGCGAAGAAAGCAAAAGAGACAGGTAAAAAAATCAACACTGCAGGCACAGACTTTCATCATATGGGACATGATGGTTTGTCGGCAATAAGAACGAAAATTCTCCCTGAGGATTCCTTTGAGCTTGCAGAAATATTAAGGTCGGGAGAGTATGTTCTGGATATTGGTGGAGTAATTGTGCTCCCATAAAGTATGGGTATGTGGAGAGAGATTATGGAAAGAAAAGAACAAGCAAAAAATCAGTTAAAAAAGATGCTAAAAGAGATGTCTGGTGAGTCTGTTGAGGAAAATATAGGTAAGCTTCAGCAAATTATGGCATATTACAGGTGTGCTATTTTAGAGGTAGAAACAAAACTGAAGGTTTTAAATGAGCAATTCTCTTTAGAGAATGAAAGAAATCCTATTGAGAGTATAAGAACAAGAGTGAAATCTCCTGATAGTATAATTGAAAAGCTGGGGAGAAAAAATATTCCTATCAGCTTAAAGGCAATTGCAGAGGACTTGAACGATATTGCAGGCGTGAGAGTTATATGCTCCTTTGTTGATGACATCTATATGATAGCTGAAAGTTTGAAAAGACAGGATGATATCGTTGTTTTAGAGGTGAAGGATTATATAAAAAATCCCAAGCCAAATGGCTACAGAAGTCTGCATCTTATTATTGAAATTCCCATTTTCCTTCTTGACGAAAAGAAGAAAATGAAGGTGGAAATTCAATTGAGAACAATTGCTATGGAGTTCTGGGCAAATCTTGAGCATAAGCTAAGATACAAGAAGAACTTAGACGAGGCATTAGAAGAAAGAATTGCAGAGGAATTAAAAAAGTGTGCAGATATGAGTGCCACTCTTGATATAAAAATGCAGAATATCAAGGACGAAATTGATAAAGAATGAGGAGATATTTAATAAATGATAGAGCAGTTTGAGGGTGTTCTGATTTGCACAGATTTGGACGGAACACTTCTAAAAAATGATAAGACTATATCAAAAAAGAATAAGGATGCCATTGAATTTTTTAAAGAAAATGGTGGTAGCTTCACCTTTGTTACAGGGCGTATGCCATACACAACCGACTACTATGTGAATGAGGTAAAGCCAAATGTTCCCATCGGTTGCATAAATGGTGGTGGCGTATATAATATTGAGAAGAAATGCTATGAATGGGTTAAATGTCTTCCCAAAGAGGCAGCAATATTATTAGAATATGTGGAGGAGATGATGCCTGACATAGGCTATCAGGCAAACACCGAGGACGGCATTTATTTTTGCAAGGATAATGAGGCAATGAAATGGTTCAGGAAGCTGACCGCCACTCCTGAGAATTTTTGTAGTTACAAGGATATTGAAAAGGATTTGTTAAAGGTAGTGTATGGTGACTTGGACGAAGTAAGACTCTTAAGGGTTGCAGAGCTTTTAAATAACCACCCTATTGCCCACAAATTTGATTTTGTGCGTTCCGAGGCAAGATTATATGAAATTTTACCCAAAGGAATAACAAAAGCGTCTGCACTTTGCAAGCTGGTGGAGATTTTAGGAATTAACAAAAGAAGAACTGTAGCAATTGGTGACTACTATAACGACATTGAAATGGTGAAGGAGGCAGGTGTCGGCGTTGCAGTGGCAAATGCCTGTGAGGAGCTTAAAAAAGTGGCAGATTATATAACTGTGACCAACGAGGAGGACGCAATTGCAAAAGTGATTGAGGATATATATTCGGGAAAAATAAGCTTTTAAATAAAAATAGTGTGAATTTCAATTCACACTATTTTTTTATTTTCTCTTGTATGTGCAGAAATTCAAGCTATATCCGTTATCTTCAATTTCCTCAGAAATTTCAGACAATTCCCAGTCGGAAAGCTCATCAAGATTCGGGAAGAATTTGTCTGAATCCTTGTGACTGTCCACCTTGGTGATATATGCCAGGTCGCAATTCTCTAAAAACATATTATAGATTGCCTCGCCACCAATAATGAAAACATAATCATTTCCCTCAACAAGCTTTAATACTTCCTCTTTGGAATGACACACCAAAACATTTTCTCTTTCAAAATCCTTGTCCCTTGTAACCACTATATTAACTCTGTTTTTAAGTGCTGCTCCGTTGGGGAAGGAGTCAAGAGTTTTTCTGCCCATAACAACAGTTGCACCCTTGGTGGTTTCACGGAAGAATTTCATATCCTGAGGAATGGAGAAGAGAAGGTCGTTGTCCTTACCGATACCCCAATCCTTGCTCACAGCTGCAATCATTTTCATAGCTTAGTTATCCTTTCTTATATAGCGACAGGAATTTTTTCCAAAAGCTCGTGGAATTCATAGCCCTCAAGACGATAGCTATCCTTAGTGAACTTATAAAAATCCGTGTTATCATCAGTCTTAACAAGCTTTGGTGCATCATATGGAGTGCGTGCAATAATTTCTTCCACTATTGGAATATGTCTGTCATATATATGAGCGTCTGCAATCACATGCACAAGCTCACCCACCTCCAAGCCTGATGCATCAGCCATCATATGCATCAAAACTGCATATTGGCACACATTCCAGTTGTTTGCAGTTAGCATATCCTGTGACCTTTGATTTAAAATACCATTCAAGGTCTTGCCACTCACATTGAAGGTCATAGAATAAGCACAAGGGTAAAGGCTCATCTCTGATAAGTCGTGGTGGTTATAGATATTAGTCATAATTCGTCTGCTCTGGGGATTGTTTTTAAGGTCGAATAACACTCTGTCAACCTGGTCAAAATCCCCTTCCTTATAGCGATGCTTAACACCTAACTGATATCCGTATGCCTTGCCTATTGAGCCTTCCTCGTTTGCCCATTGGTCCCAGATGTGACTCGATAATTCCTTTATATTATTGGACTTTTTCTGCCATATCCATAATAACTCATCAACTGCACTCTTGAAGGCGGTACGACGAATGGTGAGAATAGGAAATTCCTCCTTCAAATTGTACCTATTAACAACTCCGAATTTTTTAACTGTGTGGGCAGGAGCACCATCGTCCCAACAAGGACGGACATCAAGCTCGGTGTCCCAATAGCCATTCTTTATAATATCTTCGCAATTTTCAATAAATTTTATATCCGCATAGCTCATAATCAGTTAGTCCTTTTCATATATTTTTTCTTACTGATATTTTATCATAATCGAAGAAATTTATCAATAGATATTTATAAAATGATTACGGATTATGAAACGGGGGATTTTTAGTGAATTATCTTTGGGCAATAATGCTTACAGTATCAATTATATGTTCATTTTTTGTGGGTAATCCTCAAGAGGTTTTAAGTGAGGGAATAAATGCTGCAGAGGACTCGGTTGCAACAGTTTTTTCTATTGGTGCTATGATGTGCTTCTGGTCGGGGATTTTAAAAATTGCAGAGGAGGGTGGCATCAACAAAAAACTTGAGCATCTGTTGAGCCCTGTTGTATATAGACTTTTTCCAAAGCTCGAAAGGGGAGGAAGGGCATCCTTAAAAATTGCCGCTAATATAGGTGCAAATCTTTTGGGTATGGGAAATGCTGCAACGCCTGCAGGAATTGATGCTATGACCGAGCTTGACAGAATAAATAAAAAGCCGTATGAGCCATCTGAGGAGATGTGTATATTCACAGTTATGAATACAGCGTCACTGCAGATAATTCCAACAACTGTGATTTCCATAAGAAGCCTGTCAGGCTCCGTGAATCCATCAGAAATCCTGATTCCTGTTTGGATTTGCTCGGCGCTTTCTATGACATTGGCAATTCTCAGTATGAAAATAATATTAAAGTATTCAAACAGGAGAAACATGTTATGACAGGCTATATTATCCCCTCGGTAGTTCTTGGCATTCTTTTATTTTCACTAAGGAAAACCCAAGTTTATAAAAGCTTCACAGATGGGGTGGAAAAGGGAGCAAAAACCACACTTGGAATTTTTCCTGCCATACTATCTATTATGGTGGCAACAAGAATGCTTGAAGCATCGGGGGCATTTGATTTTTTATTAAAGCTTCTATCCCCTGTGACCGAGCTTTTTGATATTCCAAAGGAGATTATGCCCCTTGCAATTGTAAGACCGATGTCGGGAGGAGCAGCTCTTGGAATATTTGAAAATATCATAAAGGAATATGGTGCCGACAGTGAGTCGGGAAGGATAGCATCAATGCTTATGGGCTCAACTGAAACCACCTTTTATGCGCTTATGGTATATTTTAAAAACACAAGGGTAAAATACACAAAAAAGATAATTCCTGCTGCCCTTATTGGTGATATTGTAGGATTGCTTGGGTCAGTTTGGGTGTATAAGATAATTTTTTAACAATATTTCACTATATTAGAAAAAAAATCTTGAAAAAAAGGGGAAAATGAGGTACAATATATAAAGATAAATATGCTCTTTTTTTAAAGAGCAATAAAAATATAAGGAGTGTAGATAATATGTTAAACAAAAAGAGTATCGAGGATATCCAGGTAAAAGGTGAAAAGGTTTTAGTTCGTTGCGATTTCAATGTTCCATTGGACGAGAACAGAAATATCACAGACGAAACAAGAATTGACGGTGCATTGCCAACAATCAAGTATTTAATCGACAATGGTGCAAAGGTTATACTTTGCTCACATATGGGTAAGCCAAAGGGTGAGCCTAAGCCTGAGCTTTCATTGGCACCTGTTGCTAAGAAGCTTTCAGAAAAATTAGGTAAGGAAATTGTGTTTGCAGCAGACGACAATGTTGTTGGTGAGAATGCAAAGAATGCAGTTAGCAAAATGGCAGAGGGTGATGTTGTTTTATTGGAAAACACCCGTTATCGTGCAGAGGAAACAAAGAATGTGGATGCATTCAGTGAGGAATTAGCTTCATTGGCAGATGTGTTTGTGAACGACGCATTTGGTACTGCTCACAGAGCACATTGCTCAAATGTTGGCGTAACAAAGTATCTTGATACTGCTGCTGCAGGCTACTTAATCCAAAAGGAAATTGAGTTCCTTGGAAATGCAGTTAACAACCCTGTAAGACCCTGTGTTGCTATTTTGGGTGGTTCAAAGGTATCATCAAAGATTTCAGTCATCAACAATCTTTTGGATAAGGTTGATACATTGATTATCGGTGGTGGTATGGCATACACCTTTATGAAGGCTATGGGCGACGAGGTTGGTGACTCATTGTTAGAGGCTGACTATATCGACTATGCAAAGGAAATGATGGCTAAAGCAGAAACCAAGGGCGTTAAGCTTTTAATCCCTGTTGACACAGTTGTTGCAAAGGATTTTGCAAACGATGCAGAGCACAAAACTGTTAAGCGTGGTGGTATTGAAGCAGGCTGGCAGGGCCTTGATATCGGTGAGGAAACAATCAAGCTATATTCAGAGGCTATCAAGTCTGCAAAAACTGTTGTATGGAATGGACCTATGGGCGTGTTCGAAATGCCTAACTTTGCAAAGGGTACAAATGCAATTGCACAGGTTCTTGCTCAAATTGATGCAGTTACAATTATCGGTGGTGGCGACAGTGTTGCTGCAGTAAATCAGGCAGGCTTAGGCGATAAGATGTCACACATTTCAACAGGTGGCGGTGCTTCATTGGAATTCTTAGAGGGTAAGGACCTTCCTGGTATAGTTGCATTGAACGATAAATAATAGGATTTGGGAAAGGAAAGATAAAAATGGGTAAGTATATAATTGCAGGAAACTGGAAAATGAATAAGCTTCCATCAGAAACCTACGATTTCGTAAAATCTGTTGCAGAGGCTACAAAGGATGCAACCTGTGAGGTTGTTTGTTGCACACCATATGTGTGTCTTTCAGAAGCAGTAAGAGCTGCTAAGGGCACAAATGTTAAAATCGGTGCTGAAAATCTTCACTTTAAGGATAGTGGAGCTTTCACAGGTGAGGTAAGTGCAGATATGCTTTTAGACCTTGGTGTTGAGTATGTTATCATTGGTCACTCAGAAAGAAGAGAGTATTTTGCAGAAACTGATGAAACTGTAAACATAAAAGCCAAGAAGGCATTGGAAAAGGGACTTATTCCAATCGTTTGTGTAGGTGAGAGCTTAGAGCAAAGAGAAGCAGGAATAACTATGGATTTGATTGCAATCCAGATTAAAAAGGCATTTGCAGGCATTGAGGCTGCTGATGCTAAAAAGGTTGTCATTGCATATGAGCCAATCTGGGCTATCGGCACAGGCAAGACTGCAACTGCAGAGCAAGCAGAAGAGGTTTGTGGTGGTATCAGAAAGATTATTGCAGAGCTATACTGCGAAAAGTGTTCAAAGGAATTCACCATCCAATATGGTGGAAGTATGAATGCAGCAAATGCAGCAGAGCTTTTAGCTAAGGAAAATATTGACGGTGGCTTGATTGGTGGAGCATCACTAAAGGCTCCTGATTTTGCAACAATCACATTAGCTGCAAAATAATATAAGTTACAAAAAACGAGGTTGTTTCAAAGCTATGGAAACAACCTCGAAAACTATAAAAAAGGAAGGATAAATAGTATGGCAAAAAATCCTGTTGCCTTAATCATATTAGATGGTTTCGGCTTAAATGATTCAACAGAGGGAAATGCAATTAAAGCTGCAAATACCCCGAATATTGATAAGTATTTTAACAATTATTCAAACACAATCCTTTATGCAAGTGGTATGAGTGTTGGTCTTCCTGACGGACAGATGGGTAATTCTGAGGTGGGACATACAAATATTGGTGCAGGAAGAGTTGTATATCAGGAATTGACAAGAATAACCAAGTCTATTTCAGACGGAGATTTCTTCTCAAATGAGGGCTTGATGGGTGCAGTCAATAATTGTAAGGCTAACAATTCTGCATTGCATTTTGTTGGGTTGTTGTCCGATGGTGGTGTGCATAGTCACATTGAGCATTTGTTCGGACTTGTTGAATTGGCTCGTAAAAATGGCTTGGAAAAGGTATATATCCATTGTGTTATGGACGGTAGAGATGTATCACCTACATCAGGCATTGACTTTATAAAAGCATTGCAGGAAAAGTTATCATCCATAGGCGTTGGCAAAATTGCAACAGTTATGGGAAGATACTATGCAATGGACCGTGACACCAACTGGGACAGAGTTGTCAAGGCGTATAATGCAATGGTTAAGGGTGAAGGTGAAAGAGTTGAAAACCCTGAAGCTGCAGTTTTGAAGTCCTATGAAACCAAGGATGAAAACGGAAGCCTTTTAACTGACGAATTTATAAGACCTATTGTTGTGATGGAAAATGGCGAGCCTGTTGCAAAGGTGCAGGAAAATGACTCAATTGTATGCTTCAATTTCCGTCCCGACAGAGCAAGAGAAATAACAAGATGCTTTGTTGATGATGAATTCAAGGGCTTTGAAAGAGAAAGAATTCCCGTTCACTATGTGTGTATGACTCAATATGATGCAAGTATGCCCAATGTGGATGTTGCATTCAAGCCACAAAAGCTCACAAACACCTTTGGAGAATATATTTCAAAGAAGGGCTTAAAGCAGTTGAGAATTGCAGAAACAGAGAAGTATGCCCATGTTACCTTCTTCTTCAATGGTGGAGTTGAGGCAGTTTATGAGGGTGAGGACAGACAGCTTATTCCATCACCCAAGGTTGCAACCTATGATATGCAGCCTGAAATGAGCGCCTATCCTGTGGCAGAGGCGTGTGTGGATTTAATAAACAAGGATAAGTATGATTGCATAATCCTGAACTTTGCTAACTGCGATATGGTAGGTCACACAGGTGTTTTGTCGGCAGCAATCAAGGCAGTTGAAGCAGTTGACGAGTGTTTGGGCAAGGTAGTGGATGCACTTATGGCTAAGGATGCAAAAATCCTTATCACTGCAGACCATGGAAATGCAGATTGTATGATAGACGCTCAAACAAAGGATGTGTTCACAGCTCACACAACAAACCCTGTACCATTGATTGTTATGGGAGCAGGGGATGTGAAGCTCAAAAAGGGTAAGCTTGCAGATTTAGCTCCAACAATGTTGGATTTGATGGGCTTGGATAAGCCTGAGGAAATGACAGGGGAAAGCCTGATAGAAAGATAAGCAGAAGCCTTTATAAGTTCAGTTTTATTTATAAATTAAGGAGGCAGTTATGGTTACTGAGATATTTGGTCAAAATGTGTTTAACCTTTCAGTTATGAAGGAAAGACTCCCAAAAGCAGCATTAAAATCCTTAGAGGCTACCATTAAAAATGGTACGCCTCTTGAACCAAGCGTTGCAGAGGTTGTTGCCAATGCAATGAAGGATTGGGCAATAGAAAAGGGAGCTACTCACTACACCCATTGGTTCCAACCGATGACAGGTGCAACTGCAGAAAAGCACGATGCCTTTATCATTCCTGCAATGGATGGTAAGGTCATTATGGAATTTTCAGGCAAGGAGCTTATTAAGGGTGAGCCTGATGCATCAAGCTTTCCGTCAGGAGGGTTAAGAGCAACCTTTGAAGCAAGAGGTTACACTGCTTGGGACCCTACTGCCTTTGCTTTTATCAAGGATAATTCACTTTGTATTCCAACAACCTTTTACTCCTACACAGGTGAGGTGCTCGATAAGAAAACACCTCTTTTAAGGTCAATGGAGGCAGTTGGGAAGCAAGCGCTCAGGGTTTTGAAGTTCTTTAATCCTGAGGTTACAAGAGTTATTACATATGTAGGACCTGAACAGGAGTATTTCTTGATTGATAAGGAGTACTATAAAAAGCGTAAGGACCTTATGCTCACAGGCAGAACTCTTTTCGGAGCAAGTCCAGCTAAGGGACAGGAGCTTGACGACCATTATTTCGGCACAATAAAGGAGAGAGTTTCTGCATATATGAAGGAGGTTGACGAGGAGCTTTGGAAGCTTGGAGTGCTTGCAAAAACCAAGCATAACGAGGTTGCTCCTGCACAACACGAGCTTGCACCTATTTTCTCTATTGCAAATGAAGCCTCTGACCATAATCAGCTCACAATGGAGGTTATGAAAAAGGTTGCAGACCATCACGGTCTTGTGTGCCTGTTGCACGAAAAACCATTCAAGGGCATAAATGGCTCGGGCAAGCACAATAACTGGTCGTTGGGTACTAACACAGGTGAAAATCTGTTGAAGCCGGGTAAAAAGCCGATTGAAAACAAGAGATTTTTACTATTCCTGTCGGCAGTTATCAAGGCAGTTGATGAATATGGAGATTTGTTGAGAGTGTCCGTTGCAAAGCCGGGTAATGACCACCGACTTGGTGCTCATGAAGCACCACCTGCAATTATTTCGATGTTCTTGGGTGACCAATTGCAAGAGGTTGTTGATGCAATAAAGCGCGGAGAATCCTCAATAAAACAAAATGCTGCAGTATTAGAGGCAGGCGTTGATTCTCTGCCTGTTATAAAGAAGGACACAACCGACAGAAACAGAACCTCACCTTTTGCATTCACAGGAAACAAATTCGAGTTCCGTTCACCTGGTTCAAGACAATCCATAGCAGGCGTCAATGTTGCAATTAACACAATAGTTGCCGAGGAATTGTCGCAGTTTGCCGACAGACTTGAGGCATCGGATAATCCTGAAGAGGAGATTATGAAGCTTGTTCGTGACACTATTAAGGACCACGAAAGAATTATATTCAATGGCAACAACTACACAGAGGAGTGGGTTTTAGAAGCTGAAAAAAGAGGCTTGCCTAACCTAAAAACAACTGTTGATGCATTGCCTGTGTATATTTCGGATAAGGTTGTTAATGTGTTTAATAAGCATGGGGTATTTACCGAGAACGAGTGTCATTCAAGATACGAAATTCTTTTAGAGGATTATATAAAAACTCTGCATATTGAAGCACTTACTACACTTGAAATGGCAAATCAGGAGATTTTACCTGCTTGCATCAAATACACAAATGTGGTTGCAAAATCCCTGATGCGTAAAAAGGAGCTTGGGGTTAAGGCGCCCAAGGAAACAGAAATGTTTGAAAAATTGAACTCCTTAACAGAGGAGCTTATGAGTGCGATTGAGGATATGGATGCTAAGGTCAAGGTTGCAGAGAGGGAAGATGGCTACGAGCTTGCAGTTTATTATAAGGATGCAATTATTCCTGCAATGGACAGAGTAAGAAACGCCGCAGACTATTTAGAAATGATGGTTGGTAAGGATTTCTGGCCATTCCCCACATATACAGATTTATTATATAAGGTATAAAAAACAAAGCCTGACACGATATCGTGTCAGGCTTTTATAGTTTATTTACATATCCTGTCTGCCTTCCATAGCTTTTATCAGAGTTATTTCGTCTGCATATTCCAAATCCCCGCCAACAGGGATACCATGGGCAATTCTTGTGACTCTTATGCCCAAGGGTTGAATAAGCTTGGAAAGATAAACTGCAGTCGCAGTTCCACTGACTGTTGGATTAGTTGCCATAATGACCTCTTTAATTGAGGAGCTTGAAAGTCGTTCTAAAAGCTCCTTTATTTTTAAATCCTCAGGTGAAATTGAGTCCATAGGTGACAATGCTCCGTGGAGAACATGATAAAGTCCTGAATATTCCTTGGTTTTTTCAATTGCTGCAACATCCTTTGGCGATTCAACAACACATATCACAGAGTTGTCACGCTTTTGGGAGGAGCATATAGCACAAGGTGAGGTATCAGTTAAGTTCTGACACACAGGGCACAAAAACACATTGTTTTTTGCATCCATAATTCCACGAGCCATACCCTCAACCTCCTCCTTTGAAAGAGAGTCCAGGATATAAAAAGCAATCCTCTCGGCACTTTTTCTACCGATACCGGGGAGCTGTTCAAACTTTTCTATTAAAATTTCAATAGGTGCAACATGCATATTTTCACCTTCCTTTAAAAAAGCAGACACTTTTTTAAAAATTATAGTGCCTGTTTTTTATATGTTAGAATAATCCTGGGATGTTCAAGCCACCTGTTAATGAGCTCATTCCCTCACTCATCATTTCCTCTGCCTTTTTCATAGCCTCATTTACTGCTGCCATAACAAGATCCTCTAAGGTTTCAACATCATCAGGATCCACTGCCTCAGGCTTGATTTTAATAGATTCAATCTGCTTTTTACCTGTTGCAACAACCTCAACCACACCACCACCTGATGATGCAGTAACAGTTTTTTCTTCTATTTCACTCTGGAGCTTTTCCATTTCCTCCTGCATCTTCTGAGCTTGCTTAATAACACTGCCCACATTTTGCTTTGTGTTCATTCCTGCTCCGTGAAAGCCCTTATATTTTCCCATTTTTATTTTCCTTCTTTCTTATAATTTTTAGTTATTTTTAGTCCTCGTCGGTCTTATATTCTTCTAATAGCTTTTCCTCATCAATATCTCTTTCATCTTCTTCAATATCAATCTGCTCAAAAGGCTCGGGCTTGTGACCAATAAAATCGGTACTATCGGTAAGCTCGATTATTTCTGGAGTGTTTTGTATTAAAACATCAAGAGGGTCAGAGCTCTTGTGAGAGTTTCCAATACTATTATCAGGTGAGTCTGAATTATCAGAGGATGCATCATTTGGTATCTGCCAGAAATCGATGATATTGTCCTCAATATCCTCATAATAACAGGTTTTGAAAACCAAATCTACGCCTGTGGTGATATATGACTCGGTCTGAATTGATTTAATATAGGTGGAGGCTATTTTTTTGAGCATAGTTTCGCCTTCCTGATAAATCAAAATTATGCCCTCACAGTCAATTGTGATTTTTCTGTTTAGTACTGAGCCTGCAATATACGGATATTTTTTTGCAATAGCCTGTGCAGTACGGTCCCATTTTCTTGCAGCCTGAACAACAGGTGAGGAGGAGGTCAGTATGGCTGGATTGATTGGTACATATAGTCTTGACGACACCTCTTTTTTCACCTTTTTTTCTTCCTCAGGCTTTTTTATCTCTTCCTTTTTCTCCTCCACAACCTTAACCACTCCGTTTTTTATCTGCTCCTCTAATTGCTCTATTCTTTCCAATAAAGCCTCTGTTGAAGAGTCAAGCTCGGGTTGTGTCAGCTTAATCAGGGATAACTCGTACACAGTTCTCGGATTTTTCAGCCACTTGGCATCCGCCTTGGCAGAGGTGAGAATGTCGATAGCCCTTGAAATTTTTGAGAAGGTAGCCTTTTCTGCCTGTGCCTTTAATTTCCCCATTTCCTCAGCACTCTTCTGAATTAGCTTTTCAGGCTCGTTGGAAACCTTTAAAACAATAAGGTCACGAAAATGTCCACATAGGGAGTCTATATACACATTCAGGTTTTTACCCTCCTGAGATAAATCATTCATTATATTAAGAATTTTGCTTGTGTTCTTGTTGATAAGTGCATCGGCAGAGGATATAACTGTGTCAATAGGAGTAGCACCCAAAACTGAAATAACACTGTCGTAGGTGATATTATTACCACATGCAGAAACACATCTTTCAAGAATACTAAGTCCGTCACGCATTGAGCCATCTGCAAAGCTTGCAAGTAATGGGTATGCATCCTCGGATATGTTAATTCCGTCACCTGTTGCGATTTCCTTCATCCTTACTATTATGTTGTTAGGAGTTATGCGCTTGAAATCGAAGCGTTGGCAACGAGAAAGAATTGTTTCTGGTACCTTGTGTGCCTCGGTGGTTGCAAGAATGAATATAACATGCTCGGGAGGTTCTTCGAGTGTTTTCAAAAGTGCATTAAAAGCGCCTGTAGAAAGCATATGCACCTCGTCTATTATATACACTCTGTATTTTGTTTGGGTTGCAACATAATTGACATCCTCTAAAATATCCCTTATATTGTCCACGCCATTATTAGATGCAGCGTCTATTTCGGAAATATCAAGAATACTCCCGTCCAATATACCACGACAGGTAGCACATTGGTTACAGGGTGAGCCATCAACGGGATGCTCACAATTGACAGCTCTTGATAATACCTTTGCGGCAGTTGTTTTACCTGTTCCTCTTGTGCCACAGAAAAGGTAGGCATGAGTTGTTCTTTCCGACATCACTTGATTTTTCAGAGTCTGGGTAATATGAGTCTGACCAATAATGTCATCAAATATCAAAGGTCGCCATTTTCTATATATTGCCTGATATGCCAAAGCTGTCACCTCCTTGATTATTTTATAATTTTATTATTAAAAAAACGGCTCCGACCGAGTATAACCATAACACATCGAAAGCACTGCTTATTGCTGCTTGGTTCCCCATCTGACAAGGTTCACAGGTTTCAATCGCACGGGCTCGGTCATCATCGCCGACCGTTTTTAGAATAGTATATCCTTAACTATTATATTATAATATATTTTTTAAAAAACTGCAATAGATTTTATAATTTTTTTCTGGAATTTAATATTTTAGAATTTAATCCTCCATTTTGTAAATCACAACGCCTGTTGATGCCTTTGGGAAAATAAAGATTGACTTCTCGGGCATTCTTTCGTGCGCATTTGCCACACCGCAAATCTGGTTGGCACGAACAGGGTTCAGAACGAACATACAAGAGGCTTCTCCTGATTTCACCTTTGCCTCACCAACAGAGGAACGGGTGGTATATTCAACATTTTCCAAAACCTGTTCTTTGTCCATATCAAGAAGGTCACCAAAAACTATATAATTCATAACTGTTGTATCAAGGGAGCGATAATCCTCAGATGCATCAGGCATATATGCTTTCAAAGCTTCCTTTCCTGTGAAGGTCAGTCTGTAGAAGTAGTTACCACCACAATACAGAGCAAAAATAACATCGCTTCTTGTGGTTGCAATCTGTTTTTTCATAGTATCCACAAATTCCTGACTCTGAATATCCACAATTATTTTTTCTATTTTGAAATAGTCCTGAGCGCAGGCAATGAAAAAGTCCTCGAAAAATTTCTTTTTTGATTTTATAAGTCTGTGAACAGGAAGCTGAATAAGTCCGTCATCAAAGGCATTGGTAAAAAGAGTCATAATATAGTTGTACCCTTCTTTGCCTGTGTGATTAGGATTATTTTTTTCGCATTCCTTTTTGTATGCAAGACTCACCTCATACCTCGTTTGCCCATCAGCAATAAAAAATGTTTGCTTTTTCAATGCTTTTTGGATAAACTTGATATTTTGTGCATCGGAAATCACCCACACTCTCTGACTTACATCCTCACCTATAATATTTTCGTGAGTTTTAAATTCCATATCAGGCTTGTGGTCCTCGGATATTTCCTTTAATTTGTTCATAAGAGCCTTTTCATATTCCATATATATACAATTTATCATACTGAAATTGGATTGGGTATTTTTTAAAAGCTCATATCTTGCAGGCTTTCTGTCCTCATTCGGCTTTTCGCATTGCATAATATTTCCTGAGTTTAAATCTTCAAGCTCCAACAAGCCAACAAGTCCTAAATTTTTAAAGGTTGTATTTTTATATGTAACCTCCTGCTCATATAGATAAAAGCAAGGGTTTTCGTCCTTAACAAGAACATTTTTCGAAATCCACTCCTCAAGATGAGAGGAAGCTCGTGTGAAGCAATTGTTAATGTCACTATCCCCTGATAGTTTCACGCCCTTGTTGAGTCTTACCACATTATAATCATTGGCAGAATAGAGCTTGTTTTGCTCTTCCTCGGAAATAGTGTCATAAGGTGGAGCCATAACCAAGCCTAAGTCGTCAATTTTATCCTGATTGAATCGATATCCGTTAAATGGAATAACATTTGCCATTTTAAAATATCCTCCCATAATTTTTTTACATATCATTTTACAACAAAAGGGAGATTTCGTCAATAAAATTTGAAAAAATTACAATAAATTATTTTGATTTATTTATTGTATTTTTAATTCATAAGGGGATAATAAATTTATAAAATAAAATGTAAAGGAAGGAATGGGGATAAAATGAAAAAAACAATAGGCTTTATAGGTGGAGTAACAACAGGCTTGATGGTTGGTGCAGCAGTCACCATGATGATGGACCCTGTATCAGACAGGCAACGCCACAAGCTCCAGAAAAAAACCGAGGGTGTTTTTAAAAGCATTGGTGGAGTTATCGATACTGCTATGGAAATTATGCGATAATTAAAAAAGACAGAAACAAAAATTTTGTTTCTGTCTTTTTTTAATTTTTATTTAAGGCTTTCCTTTTTGTTAAGCAACACCAGCATAACAATTGAAAGTATAACTGCAATAAGTGCCACAAGCTGAGAAATTCCCAGAATGTTGGGAATAAGCCACAGGATATATTGTGGTTGTCGTACTCCTTCAAGGAAAAATCTTCCCAATCCATACCACAGGCAATAGAAGAAGAAAACTTGTCCGTCTGCCTTTTTCTTGTCACGGAAAACAACCAAAAGTATAAACCCCAATAAATTCCAGAGGGATTCATATAAAAACAAGGGATGAACTCCTGCTGCTCCGTTTATTGACATTCCCCAGGGAAGAGAGGTTTCTCTGCCATAGACCTCCACATTAACAAAATTTCCCCATCGTCCTATACATTGACCTATCAAAAGTCCCGGTGAGCATACATCAAAAACCTTTAGTGGTTTTAGCTTTTTGATTTTGGAATATACATATGCAGTCAGGACTGCGCCGATTATAGCACCATATATTGCGATGCCACCCTCCCAGATTTTAAAAATATTCAATATATTTCCGTCTAAGGATTTCCAATCAAAAACAACATAATATATTCTTGCACATATAACCCCGAAAACCAGTCCCCAACAGGCAATGTCAAAGACACAATCCTTTGGGACACCTCTTTTTTCACAGGTGAAATACACAAATGCAAGACCCGATAAAAAGCCTGTTAAAATGATTATGGCATACCAATATATGTCCTTTCCGAAAATGGAAAACGCCACTCTGTTTATTTTAAGAGAAAAATCAAAAAGACCGGGAAAGGAGATAATGTTTGTCATTTCAAAGCACCACCTTTATCACATATTTCTCATAGTAAGAGCAATTCTCTTTTTATTGACATCAACGGATATTACCTTGACCTTAACAATGTCACCAACTGAGAGCACCTCTAAGGGATGCTTTATATACTTGTCGCAAATCTGGGAGATATGAACAAGTCCGTCCTGATGAACGCCGATATCGACGAAGGCGCCGAAGTCAATAACATTTCTCACAGTACCTGTGAGCACCATATCAGGCTTTAGGTCATTTAAATCCATAATATCAGTTCTCAAAACAGGTTGAGGAAGCTCTTCACGAGGGTCTCTTCCTTTTTTTAGCAAGCTGTCTGCAATGTCATTGATTGTGGGAATACCAACACCCAATTGCTCTGACAATTGATTTATGTCTGCTTTTTTGAGCCTTGTAAGTAGCTCAGACAGATTTCCCTGGATAACATCCTCCTGAGTATAGCCTAAGATTTTCAAAAGCTGATTTGCTGCATCATAGCTTTCGGGGTGAACGGAGGTGTTATCAAACACATTGTCACCGTCTGTGATTCTCAAAAAGCCTGCACATTGCTCGTATGCCTTTTGTCCGAGCTTTTTAACCTTTAACAATTGCTTTCTGTTTTTAAATTTACCATTCTCTTCACGATAGGTGGTGATATTTTTTGCAACGGTGGAATTTATTCCTGCCACATAGGACAAAAGTGATGGTGAGGCAGTGTTCAAATCTATACCCACACTGTTAACGCACGCCTCAACAACTCCACCTAAGGCCTCGCCAAGACGCTTTTGGTTCATATCGTGCTGATATTGACCAACGCCGATTGCCTTGGGGTCAATTTTAACAAGCTCTGCCAATGGGTCCTGAAGGCGTCTTGCAATTGATACTGCACTTCTCAAAGATACATCATATTCAGGGAACTCCTCACTTGCAAGCTTGGAGGCTGAGTAAACTGAAGCTCCTGCTTCACTTACTACCATATAATATACCTTTCTGTCAAGCTCGGCTATAAGCTCTGCTGCAACCGATTCGGTTTCCTTTGATGCAGTACCATTACCTATTGAAATAAGGCTAACATTATTTCTTATAATCATATCCTTTAAGATACGCTTTGCTTTTTCTCTGTCGTGATTGGGAAGGGTACAGAAAACTATACCTGTATCCAAAACCTTTCCTGTATCGTCCACAACTGCGACCTTACAGCCTGTTCTGTAGCCGGGGTCAAGACCTAAAACTGTCTGTCCCTTTATTGGTGGTTGCAATAAAAGACCTGTGAGATTTTTGGAGAATACCTTGATTGCATCCTCCTGAGCTCTGTCTGTGAGCAGATTTCTCACTTCAGTTTCGATTGAGGGTGCGATAAGTCGCTTATATGCATCCTCGGATGCCAATTTCACATATTCAGTTGCAGGAGTGGGTGGAACTATGGCTACTTCTTCCTTTAAATAGTCAGTAACAAGGCTTTCCTCAATATCGAGCTTCACACTTAAAAAGCCTTCTTTCTCACCACGATTGATTGCTAATATTCTGTGATTTGCAATTTTAGGCACAGGCTCGGAAAAATCGTAGTACATTTCGTACACGCTTTCCTCCTCCTTGGAGTTTTTAACTAAAACGGAGGAATTTTTGTAGGTGATTTCTCTTATCTTCTTTCTGAAATCCGCATTATCGGAAATTTCTTCTGCGATTATATCCATAGCACCTGCAAGGGCATCCTCGGCAGTTTCCACACCCTTTTCAATGTCTATGTATTCAACTGCCAATGCTTCAGGGTTCAGGGATGAGTCTGCCTGTTCAAATAAGATTGTTGCCAAAGGCTCAAGTCCCTTTTCCTTTGCAATTGTGGCACGGGTACGACGCTTTGGACGGAAGGGCCTGTAAATATCATCAAGCTCGGTAATGGTTTTTGCATTTTCAATTGCAAGCTTAATTTCAGGAGTAAGCTTTTCCTGCTCCCCGATTAAACGCAAAACTTCCTCTTTCTTTGCTTCAATATTTCTAAGATACTCAAGTCTGTCAGAAAAGGCACGAAGAATTTCATCCGACAATTCCCCTGTTTTTTCCTTTCTGTAACGAGCAATAAATGGAATTGTGTTTCCTTCGTCAATCAGTGCAATAGTATTTACTGCCTGAAATTCCTTTAAATTAAATTCTTCAATAAGAGCTTTTGTGATTTTGTCCATTATAAATTTCCTTTCCTGGATAAAATTTTTATGTGTTACCTATATTATACTCCTTTTTTTGAAATGTTACAAGTAGAAATTGGGAAAAACAATCTAATCTCAAGGTGAAAATTATGAGAAAAACAAGTGGTTTTTGGTGAATTATAACAAATATTACACGAAAATAATATAATTGTAATAAAAATTAAAAATTTTTTAAAAAAAGTATTGTATATTTCGAAAAAATAGTGTATAATGGGAGTAAAAGTGAGGAAATGGGAGCGAATGGACGAGAATTTCCTGACAAATTTAATGGAAAGGACGGTAATGGATGATGTCTTTAGTAAGTGAATTTCCACGACAATTAGACGAGAGAAACAGATTTATTCTGCCTGCGAAGCTGAGAGAAAATATGTCCGGTACCGTCTATATTGCTCGTTCAACAACTGATAAGTGCTTAAATCTCTACACAGAGGAAGAATGGGAGGTAATTGCCCAGAAGGTGAGAGAGCTTCCCACAGGAACTGATCGAAATGCTGCAATGTTCCAAAGACGATTGTTTGGTAAGGCAATGAGCTATGTTATTGATTCTCAAGGAAGAATCCCATTAACTCAGGAGCTTGTTGATTTTGCAGGACTGAAAAAGGATATTGTGTTGGTTGGTACTAACTCAAGAGTGGAAATATGGGATATTGACAGATGGAATGATGCCAATGTGGATGTGGATGACGATTACCTCGTTGAGCAGATAAAGCAATTTAACATTAACCTGTAAAGGAGTTAAATTATCTGAAATGGAATTCAAACATATTTCTATATTATATGAAGAAACTCTGTCTATGCTCAATTTAAAGGACGGAGGAATATGGGTTGACGGAACCTTAGGTGGTGGAGGTCACTCAGAGGGAATATTGAAAAGGACAAGCTCAGGCACCTTGATTGGAATTGATCAGGATAAAGAGGCAATTTTGGCTGCAGGTCAAAGACTGTCACCCTTCGGGGACAGAGTGAAAATTGTAAATGCAAATTTTTCAAAGGTCAAGGATGAACTCTCAAAGCTTGAGATTGATAAAATAAGTGGTGCAGTTTTAGACCTTGGTGTATCCTCATATCAGCTTGATAATGCCGACAGAGGCTTCAGCTATATGAAGGATTCAGCTCTAGATATGAGAATGAACAGGGAAAGCCTTCTTGATGCAAAAAAGGTTGTTAATGAATATACGAAGGAAAAGCTCACCGAGATATTTTATAGTTATGGCGAGGAGAAATGGTCAAAGAGAATTGCCGAGTTTATAGATGAAAAGAGAAAACAAAAACCGATTGAAACCACTTTTGAGCTTGTGGATATAATAAAGGCCGCAATTCCAAAGGGAGCAAGAGAGGAAGGCTCTCATCCTGCAAAAAGAGTTTTTCAGGCAATCAGGATAGAGGTAAACGGAGAGCTTGAGATTTTAAAGTATAGCATATTAGACCTCGTTGATATGTTGGAGTCGGGAGGAAGATTAGCGATTATAACCTTCCATTCCTTAGAGGATAGAATTGTTAAACAATGCTTTAAGGAGCTTGCGACAGGGTGCATCTGTCCAAAGGAATTTCCCGTTTGTGTGTGTGGGAACAAACCAAAAATAAAGATTATAACAAATAAACCGGTGTTGCCCGGAAAAGAGGAGTTAGAAAGAAACTCCCGTTCAAAGAGTGCAAAGCTCAGGGTGGCAGAAAAAATATAAAAATGACAGGAGATGAATATGTTGGCATACAGTAATCTTGCGTATGACTTTGACAACTTAGCCCGTAAGCACGAAGAAGAACAACAAAAGATAGAACAACAAAAGCAACAGGCAAGACGATTAAAATTAAATCAGCAACGCAGAATGAATGCATTTTTGATATGTGCAGTGATATTATTGTCCTTGTCGGCATATTTTATGATTTCTAAAAATGTACAGCTTCACGAAACAAGCGACAAAATTGCAGAGCTTGAAACCGAGCTTGCCATGCTGGAGTCCACAACAAGTCAGAAAATATTCGAGCTTGAGCAGAGTGTGGATTTAAACACTATAGAACAAATTGCATCAACAAGACTGAATATGCAACGCCCTGAGAAATATCAGATAGTTTACATAAATGTACCTACCGAGGATGTTACAGAGGTGACTGCAAAGGATACAGAGGGTGTGAAAAATCAAGTGGGAAGCATGATGATAAATATGAAAAAGAACTTTCTTGGCATATTTGATTTAGGCTTGGAATAAAATGAAAACAGCGAAAGAGTCGTGCCTTTGGGTGTCGGCTCTTTCTGTAACATATAAGGAATTTGACTAAATTTTGGGAATGGTGTAGAAGTATGTTTATTACATTGAGGAAAATGAAAAAAAGACAATATATAATATTTGCGGTCCTGGCGTGTGTTTTACTGCTTCTTATAGGAAGGGTTTTTTATTGGCAGGTAGTCCGTGGTGATGAGCTTCGCGATAAGGCAATAAGTCAGCAAACAAGCAGAACTGTTGTGAATGCATCAAGAGGTACTATTTACGATAGGAATGGAAAAGCAATTGCCGAAAGTGCAACTGTGAACACTCTTGTGTGTAACCCTCAACAGATAAAGGATGACGGCTCTGCAGAGCTGGTGGCATTGAAGGTATCTCAGGCACTTGGAATGGAATATGAAAAGGTATATCAGACCGTCACAAAAGCAAACAGATATCAGGTGATAAAAAAGCGTATCACAGTTGAGGAAACTCAAAGCATAAAGGACTTGAAAAACAGTGACATAAATCCTGATGCAAAGCGATTTAAGGGAATATATTTTGAAGAGGATTCAAAAAGATACTATTCATATAATATAGCACCACACATAATAGGCTTCACAGGGTATGACAATAATGGCCTTCAGGGAATTGAGCTCACATTTGACGGAGAGCTTGCAGGAAAACCCGGAAGCATATTGAGTCTTAAAAATGCAAGTGGTGTATCTATTGAGGAGCAATACGAAAAGCAAATTCAGGCACAAAAAGGTGCAGATTTGGTTTTAACAATTGACGAAACAATTCAGCATATTTTGGAAAAGTACTTAGAAACTGCAGTAGGCGAAAATGAGCTAAAGGAAGGTGCTTGTGGAATTATAATGAATCCCAAAACAGGCGAAATTCTTGCAATGGCAACCAAGCCTGACTTTAACATAAACGATCCATATAATATTGAACAGTTTACTAATACTGCAATTATGCTTGGCGAGGACGAGGTAATGAAAAATTATAAGTCCACCAGCGAAGAGGATAAAAATAAGGCAATTGCGGCAATAAGAAACAAAATGTGGAGAAACAAGGCTGTGTCCGATACATATGAGCCGGGTTCAACCTTTAAAATCCTAACAGCCGCAATGGCTTTGGAGGAGGATGTTGTTGACTTAAATTCAAGCTTCTATTGTAGTGGAAGTAAGAATGTGGCAGACAGAAACATAAGTTGTCACGACCATAAGGGACATGGTGCAGAGACATTTTTACAGGGAGTGCAAAATTCCTGTAACCCTGTGTTTATTGATGTTGGCTTAAGAGTTGGACCAACCAAATTTGCAGAGTATTTTAAGGCCTTTGGATTAACTCAAAAAACCAATATTGAGTTAATTGGTGAATCAAATAGTATTTATTATAAAAAGCCATTAACAGAAATTGACCTTGCAACAAGCTCCTTTGGTCAGGGCTTCAGCGTAACACCAATGCAGATGATAACTGCCATTTCCTCAGTAATCAATGGCGGAAATCTTATGAAACCACAAATCGTTAAGGAAATTCGTGACGAAAACGGAGTTATAAAATCCTATCAGCCTGAGATTGTGAACAGAGTTATCTCGGAGGAAACCTCAAAGCTTATGTGCGAGATTTTGGAAACAGTTGTTTCAAGCCCAAATGGTGGTGGTAAGAACGCATATATCAAGGGTTATAGAATAGGTGGTAAAACAGGTACTTCGGAAAAGGGCAGAAACAACAATAAGCGTATTGCATCTTTTGTTGGCTTTGCGCCTGCAGATGATCCACAGATTATATGCCTTGTTATGATGGATGAGCCACAGGTTGCAGTTCGATATGGTGGAACAATTGCAGCACCGGTTGTTGGCTCGATTATAGAGGAAACTCTTGAATATCTGGGAGTGGAAAGGCAATACACCGAAGAAGAAATCAATAAGGTTACTTTAAATGTCCCCGAGCTTCGTACCATGACAGTTGAAAAGGCAAAGGAAACTGCCAAGTCAGCAGGCTTTAAAATCAGGGTAGTTGGTGAGGGTGAAACAGTTATAGACCAACTACCGAAACCAAGTATTTCGGTTGGTGAGGGTGCAACTGTGATAGTATATACCGAGGATAGCGACGAGGGTAAGTTTGCAACTGTTCCCGATATCAAGGGAATGTCCCCATTGGCTGCGAAAAGAGAGCTTGAGGACTATGGCTTAAACTTTGAAGCAGTAGGAGCAGGACTCAACACAACCACGGGAGCATACGCAGTGAAACAAAGTGTTGCTCCGGGAGAAACTGTACCCAGAGCCACAGTTATAAGTGTGGAGTTCAGACACTCCTCATCAGACTAATTAAATATGTCCTTTTGAAAGGAAGGTAATAAAATGTTGGCAGGTGAATTGCTTGAAAATGCCAATGAATTTGCAGGCTTGCAGATTGATGCCATTTTCACCGATTCACGAAAGACAACTCCCAACAGCCTCTTTGTTTGTGTAAAAGGAGAGAAAACTGATGGTCATTTATATGCAGAGGAAGCAGTAAAACGAGGAGCAGTAATGGTGGTGGCAGAAAGAGAATTATCTCTTGGCGTACCAACAATAATTGTTCCCGATACAAAAATAGAGCTTGCAAGGCTATCCCAGAAATTTTATGGTGAGCCTTGGAAAAAATTAAAGTTAATTGGTGTAACAGGCACCAATGGAAAAACAACAACCACTTATCTTATAAAAGAGGTATTGGAAAAATTAGGTAAAAAGGTGGGGCTAATCGGCACTAACAGGTGCTATATAGGAAACAGGGAGCTACCCTATGTCCCATCCACACCCACAACTCCGTCAGCTCCTGAGTTGGCATATATCTTTTCCGAAATGGTGAAGAAAAGGGTTGAATATGTAGTGATGGAGGTGTCCTCCCATGCCCTGAAGCTAAAAAGGGTACACGGACTTCAATTCAAGGTGGGTGTTTTTACCAATCTAACTCGTGACCACCTCGATTTTCATAAAACTATGGAGGAATATGAAAATTCAAAAAGAATGCTTTTTGATATATCAGATGTGGGAGTGGTGAACACCGACTCTTCGGCAGGCCTGAGAATTTTGGATAAATGCAAATGTCCCACAATGGCGGTAGGCATTCACGATGCTGATATAATAGCATCAAGAATTGTGCTTGGTGACGATTATGTGGAGTTCACAAGCATTGAGAAGGATGATGAAAACAGATTAAGGCTTGGCATACCCGGAAAATTCAGCGTATATAACGCCCTTTGTGCAACAGGTGCATTAAGGGCGCTTGGAATATCCTATGAGGATATAAAAAAAGGCTTTAATGGGGTTGGGAATGTAAAGGGCAGAGTGGAGAAAATAGAAACCAACACTCCATTTAAGGTCTTTATTGATTATGCCCACACTCCTGACGGACTTTTAAATATATTAAAAACTGCCAGAGGCTTCACAAGAAAAAGAGTGATTGTTGTTTTTGGTTGTGGTGGAAACAGAGACAAAACCAAGCGTTCCATTATGGGTGAAATTGCAGGAGATGAAGCAGATTTCACAATTATAACCTCGGATAATCCAAGAATGGAAAATCCTATTGAGATTATAGAGGACATCAAGGTGGGAATAGATAAAACCCAGGGTGAATATATAATTATAGTAAACAGAGCAGAGGCGATTGAGTATGCCCTGAATATTGCAAGAGAAGGGGATACTGTGCTTCTGTGTGGAAAAGGTCAGGAAACCTACCAGATTATTGGGAATAAGACAATGCATTTTGACGAAAGAGAAATAGTCAGGAGCATTTTAAATAAAGATAAAAACTAAGGAGAAGCAAAAATGGATAGTATGCTTATATTAAAAAACACACTAACACCTTCAATAATTTCAGCAGTGGTGGCCTTTTTGGTGGCAATAGTAGTTGCACCTGTTTTAATACCCTATTTGAGAAAATTGAAATTTGGTCAGCAGATATTGGAGGAAGGACCTTCCTGGCACAAATCCAAGCAGGGCACACCAACAATGGGTGGAATAATATTCATATTGGCAATATTTGTGGCAACTGTTGTTTATATGCTGGTAAGCTTTAATCTTCATCTTTTTATGATGTTGATGGTGTCCTTAGGCTTTGGTGCAATCGGCTTTGTGGATGACTATATAAAGGTAGTGAAAAAGAGAAATTTAGGCCTGACTGCTATCCAGAAGCTCGTTTTACAAATTATATTGACAGTTTTATATATAGTAGTTTTAAATCGCACAGGACAGTTAAATACTGAAATTATTATCCCCTTTGCCAATAAAAGTATTGACCTTGGTTGGTGGCTCTATATTCCATTTATGCTATTTGTTGTGGTGGGAACTGTAAATTCAGTAAACTTAACCGACGGACTTGATGGTCTGGCAACAAGCATAACTATTGTGGTGGCATTGTTCTTTTTAGTTATATCCAACCTGATTGATAATCAGGCAACAGGAATATTCTCATCAGCAATAGTTGGTGGGTTGATTGGATTTTTAATATTCAACCACTATCCTGCCAAGGTGTTTATGGGTGACACAGGCTCGTTGCTTTTGGGTGGCGCAGTATCTGTAATGGCAGTGGGATTGAAAATGCCACTTATACTTGTGATTGTAGGCTTTGTGTATTTGTTTGAGGCGTTGTCAGTAATTCTGCAGGTTGCAAGCTTTAAGCTCACAGGTAAAAGAATATTCAAAATGAGTCCAATCCATCATCATTTTGAAATGTGTGGATGGAAGGAAAACAAAATCGTTTTAGTGTTCTCGGCAGTAACAGTAATTTTGTGTGTTATAGGTGTATTTGCTGCAATATAGAGTAGGAGATAAAATATGGGAAGAAAGAAAAAATCAAAAAAGGGCTTCAGCCTTTTCAATATATTTAAAATGCAGGTAAATGACGGAGTGAGGCGTCCTGCACCCAAAAATATAGATGCAACCTATTTATTGTTGGTGGTCATTCTATTGTGCTTTGGACTCATTATGCTTTTGAGTGCTTCTGCGCCTGCATCCAATGTGAAATATGGAAATTCCTATAATTTTTTCATAAAGCAATTTGGCTTTGCTTTGTTTGGAGTAGCATTTATGCTTGTGGTTTCAAGAATAGACTACAGACTCTATAAGCCATATGTGAAGTGGGCTATGATTATATGCACAATTTTATTGGTAATAGTTTTAATACCCGGATTGGGTGTTTCCCATAATGGTTCAAGACGATGGTTAAAAACAGGCTTTGAATGGCAACCATCAGAGTTTATGAAGCTTGCTATTGGAATGTTCTTTGCAAGTATGCTTGAGGATAGAAAAAATGATTTGAAAAAGCTTATAAATCTAAGACCATACTTGTTCTGGATAGCTCTCACTGCAATTCTTTTGATGATGGAAACACATCTTAGTGGAACGATAATCATATGTAGTATAGCAGTTATAATTCTTCTTGTTGCAGGTATGCCCTATAGGTACTTCTTTTTAACTGCAGGCATTGGTGGACCGTTAGCACTTTTTGCATTGAAGCTATCTCCTACCCGATGGGCGAGAATTATGAATTTCATGAATCCCTTTGAGGATACTCAAGGCGTAGGATATCAGGTGGTGCAGGGGTTGTATGCCATTGCAACAGGTGGATTTTTCGGACTTGGACTTGGACAGAGTATTCAAAAATATACATATCTCCCTGAGCCATATAATGACTTTATCTTTGCCATTGTTTGCGAGGAATTAGGAATGTTTGGAGCGTTGGCAGTGATGATATTATTTGCCGCCTTAATTTTAAGAGGTGCAAAAATTGCATCGGAGGCTCCCGACACATTTGGAAGTCTGATGGTTGTGGGAATTATGGCACAGGTGGCAGTGCAGACGATTTTAAATATTGCAGTTGCCACATCAAGCGTTCCCAACACAGGCGTATCCCTACCCTTCTTCAGCTACGGTGGAACATCATTAGTTGTGCTATTGGCAGAAATGGGACTTGTGCTAAGTGTGTCAAGGTATAGCAATAAGGGTCTATAAACTAAAAAAGGGAGAGATAAAAATGAGAGTTGTATATGCAGGTGGTGGCACAGGTGGACATATAAATCCTGCCATTTCAATTGCAGACTATATTAAAGCAAAAGATGAAACAGCACAAGCATTGTTCATAGGTACAAAAAGAGGATTGGAAACCAAGCTTGTTCCAAAGGCTGGCTATGATATAGAATATATAGACATTCAAGGGATTGACAGAAGAAACTTGCTAAAAAATATCAAGGTGATTGCAAAACTTATAAAGTCAAGAAAAAGGTGTGTTCAAATATTGAAAGAATTCAAACCTGATGTAGTTGTCTGCACAGGTGGATATGTTAGTGGACCTGTGGCAATTGCTGCAAGTAAATTAAAAATTCCTTCAATTATACACGAGCAGAATGTGTATCCGGGACTCACAGTCAAGGGTGCAGAGAAGTATGTGAATTATGTGGCAACAAGTTTTGAGGAAACTAAAAATCATATGAGCAAGCCTGAAAAATGCGCATTCACAGGCAACCCTGTGAGAATGGAGATTTTAAACGCTAACAAGGATATGGCAAGAGAAAGGCTTGGTATAAAGGATAAGCCATTTGTGTTGGTGTTTGGTGGTAGTCTTGGTGCAAAAAAAATAAATGACACTATGATAGAGGTTGTTAAAAAAGCAAGTGAGGATAAAAGCTTTTCCCTTCTTTTTGGCACAGGAGAAAGAAACTATAAAGAGGTTATGGATAAATTAGGGGAGGAGAAGGTTAAGCTTCCTGATGACATCAAGGTAGTTCCATATATAGATAATATGGCAGATGTTATGGCAGCCTGCGACCTTGTTATTTCAAGAGCAGGTGCAATAACTGTGAGTGAAATTGCAGCTATGGAAAAGGCTTCAATTCTTATTCCCTCACCCAATGTGGTGAGAAATCATCAGGAGCAGAACGCCCGTGAGTTTGAAAGGAATAACGGAGCCAGGCTGATTTTAGAGAGCGAACTATCGGGAGATATATTATATAACAAAATTGCAGAAATGATTAAAAATCCCGAGGAGCTTGATGAGATAGGCAAAAATGCAGGTAAGCTCGGAAAAAGAGATGCGCTAGAAAAGATTTATGAGCTTATCTTGAAAATTAAAATGTAATCATCAAAATCTTGTTTTGTTCATAGAAAAATAGCAGAAAAGGAAATTTCCTTTTCTGCTATTTTTTTTAGTAGTTGTTATTGTTATGCTCCTTAAAGGCCCTGTCCATATTTCTTTTGGAATCCCTTTCTGCCATATCATTTCGTTTATCATAAAGCTTTTTACCCTTTGCAACTGCTAAGGACACTTTAACAAGTGAGCCTTTTAAGTAAACAGATAGGGGAATAAGTGAGTATCCCTGTTGCTGAAGCTGACCTATCAGCTTTCGTATCTGTGCCTTATGAAGCAATAGTTTTCTCTCTCTTAATGGGTCGGTGTTAAATATATTTCCATGCTCATACGGACTTATATTCATTCCCTTTATATACACCTCTTGGTTGTTAACAGAGGCATAGGCGTCGGTGAGATTGATTTTTCCCTGTCTTACTGATTTTACCTCGGTACCTGTAAGCTCAATTCCTGCTTCAATTGTTTCTATAATAAAATATTCGTGTCGTGCTTTTTTGTTCTGGGAGATTATCTTGATATTCTCTTCTGCCATTATTACCACCTCGGTCTTTTTAGTTTGTTTACCCCATATAAATTCATTATAACATATTTTACCATAAATTAAAAGAGATAATTCATAATTTTAAATAAAATACTAAGAAAGAGTTAAAATATAAAATAATGCTTGATTTCTAACAGAAAATGTATTAAAATATATATAACAAATAAAATTTGCAATTGGAGATGAACAAAATAATGGAGCATATCAGCTTTGACTACTCAAAAGCTATCGGATATATTAAAGATACAGAAGTTGAAAATATGAAGGATTATGTTGCAGTGGCACATAAGTATCTTCACGAAAAAACAGGTGTAGGAAACGATTTTTTGGGTTGGGTAAATCTTCCCATGGACTATGACAAAGAGGAGTTCAAAAGAATCAAAAAGGCTGCAGAAAAAATTCGCTCCGATTCGGATGTGTTAGTTGTTATTGGAATTGGTGGCTCATATCTTGGAGCAAGAGCAGCTATCGAGATGCTATCTCACACATTTTCAAATGTGTTGACCAAGGAAAAGAGAAACGCTCCCTTGGTGCTGTTTGCAGGGAATAACATAAGCTCAACCTATATGGCAGAGCTTTTGGAGGCAGTTGAGGGTAAGGATATATCAGTTAATGTGATATCCAAGTCAGGAACAACAACTGAGCCTGCTATAGCCTTTAGAATTTTCAAGGAATTGCTTGAGAAAAAATATGGCAAGGACGGAGCGAAGGAAAGAATTTATGCAACCACCGATGCAAAAAGAGGTGCACTAAAAACCTTAGCAGACGAGGAAGGCTATGAAAGCTTCGTTATTGCAGATGATATTGGTGGAAGATATTCTGTTTTAACTGCAGTCGGACTATTGCCCATAGCAGTAGCAGGTATTGACATAGACGAAATGATGAAGGGTGCTTTGTGGGCACAGGAAAAATATAGCGAGCCAGATTTGATGAAAAATGAATGCTATCAATATGCAACAGTGAGAAATATCTTGCTAAAGAAGGGCAAAACTGTTGAACTTATGGTAAATTATGAACCGGCATTACATTATTTTAGTGAATGGTTCAAGCAGCTTTTTGGTGAAAGCGAAGGTAAGGAAAACAAGGGTATTTTCCCGGCAGCAGCAGATTTTTCAAGCGATCTTCATTCGATGGGACAATATATTCAGGAGGGTATGAGAAATATCTTTGAAACTGCCATCCTCGTTGAAACTCCAAGAAAGAATATTGAGATTGAGGCAACTGATGATAATATTGACGGGCTTAATTTCCTTGCAGGTAAAACAATGGATTTTGTTAATAAAAAGGCTGCACAGGGAACTGAGCTTGCTCACACAGACGGAGGAGTTCCAAATCTTGTGGTAAATGTTCCAAAGCTTAGTGCATACTATTTTGGAGAAATGGTATATTTCTTTGAAAAGGCTTGTGGAATGTCAGGATATCTTTTGGGAGTTAACCCATTTGACCAACCTGGCGTTGAGGCATATAAAAAGAATATGTTTGCATTGCTTGGTAAGCCTGGTTATGAGGAGCAGAAAAAGGAATTGGAAGCTCGTTTGAACGGTTAATTTTAAAAATAAAGTGGCGGTACCGCTTTAAAATAAAAGGAGGACATAGTTATGATTAAATTACTAATCGGAAAAAAAGGAACAGGTAAAACAAAGGTGTTGATTGAAAATGTTAACGAAGCAGCAGTTGCTGCACCGGGAAATGTTGTTTTCATCAGCAATGATACAAGTAGAAATATGTATGATATTAAGTCTGAGGTAAGAATGGCAGACACAAAGGACTTTGTTATCACATCATGGAGTGAGTTCTTAGGCTTTATTTGTGGAATCATCAGCAGTAACTATGATATCACAAATATTTTCATAGACGGAACATTAAAAATTGTAAGTGATATGGACGGCTTTGAGGAATTCTTAAAAGAGCTTGAAAAGGTATCAGAAAAGTTTAATATAGCATTTGAAATTTCAGTAAGTATCGCAGTTGAGGATGCTCCTGATTATATCAAAAAGTATATTTAATTTAAAACGAAAGATGAGAGTTGACTTTAGGAATTTTCCTAAAGTCAACTGCTTTGTAAGGGAATAAACCATAGGGGTTTGGGAGAGGTTTTTAAAATGCAATATCAGAGTACAAGAAATAAAACAATATTAACATCATCGGCAAATGCAATCAAGCAAGGCCTATCTGTTGAGGGTGGCTTGTTTGTGCCTGAAAGAATACCGATGTTGACCAAGGATGAAATAATAGCACTGAAGGATAAAACCTATAAGGAAAGAGCATATTTCATTTTAAGTAAGTACTTAACAGATTTCACAGATGAGGAATTAAAAAAGTGTATTGACTCTGCTTACACTAAGGAAAAATTCGGCACAGATGCAATTGCACCTGTGTATAAACTGAACAACAAGACCTATTTTCTTGAATTGTGGCATGGACCCACCTGCGCTTTCAAGGATATGGCTCTGCAGATTTTACCACATTTTCTAACAACTGCCATGAAAAAAACCAACGAAACTGACGAGGTAGTTATCTTAGTTGCAACCTCGGGTGACACAGGTAAGGCAGCCTTAGAGGGATTTTGTGATGTTGAGGGAACAAGAATAATAGTATTCTTCCCAAATAATGGTGTTAGTGAAATCCAGAAGCTACAGATGATTACTCAGGAGGGTAATAATGTTGGCGTGGTAGCAGTAAATGGGAACTTTGATGATGCTCAAAATGGTGTTAAGGCAATTTTCACCGACGATGGATATAAAACTGAGCTTGCTAATGCAAAGTTCAAGCTATCAAGTGCAAACTCAATCAATTGGGGCAGACTTGTACCACAGATTGTTTACTATTTCAGTGCTTATGCAGATATGCTTCAAGGTGATGAAATTAAGATAGGAGAGGCTATAAATGTTGTTGTTCCAACAGGTAACTTTGGTAACATTTTAGCAGCGTACTATGCAAAAAAAATGGGCTTACCCATTAAAAAGCTTATTTGTGCATCAAATGAAAATAATGTACTCACAGATTTTATAAACACAGGTGTGTATGATAAAAATCGTCAGTTCCATGTAACAATTTCTCCATCAATGGATATTTTGATTTCGAGCAATCTGGAAAGGTTTTTGTTTGACCTGTCAGGCTCACAGGATAATTTGATATCCGAGCTCATGGAAAAGCTTAAAACTGAGGGTAAGTATGAAATTTCCGACGCTATGAAGGAGGAAATGAAGAAAGTTCTCTGGGCAGGCTGTGCAAACGACGAGGAAACTATGCAGACCATTAAAAAGTGTATGGAAGAATATGATTATTGTATGGATACTCACACTGCAGTGGGCAAGACGGTTTATGATAAGTATGTGAATGCAACAAATGATTTAACTAAAACGGTTATTGCATCAACTGCAAGTCCATTCAAGTTTAATCAGAGTGTACTAATTGCACTTGAGGGCTATTCTTTGGTGGCAGGCAAGGATGAATTTGCTTTATTGGATATATTAAAGGAAAAGAGTGGATTAAATATTCCGTCATCCTTAGCAGACTTAAAAACTAAACCAAGACTTTTTGATTTGGTTTGTGATAAGGAACAGATGCCACAGGTTGTTAAAGATTTTCTTCAATTAAGCTAAGCTGATAAAAGGAGCAGGCGATTGCCTGCTCCTTATTTTATTACTAGCCTTTTAAATGTTTATACTCAGGCTTCAGATAACCTGAAATGTTTTGATAGGGGACACGAAATTCAACAAAGCCTCTTGCATAATACGAAAGCTCGTAGGGAGGATAGTATATCACCAAATCCTTTTTTGTTAAGTAGAAGCATTTCTGGTTGGTTGGCAATATAACAGGCTTTTCCCATAGGTCATTATATAGCTCGGGGTTTTTTGATACTATGCTTTCAATTTCAGAATTTAATTTCTTTTCATATTCTCCGTCGGTAAAAAGGTCGGCAAGATTAAGCTCTACGGACTTGGTTGTGTCGATATTTTTTGTGTGTCTGGAGCTTGCTCCGTGGATGCCTCCTGTAAAGGAATATATGTCCCCGACAATGCTGATAATCGGTGAAGAATTAAGATGAATGGTTTGTTTTAATTCAAAAATTCCCGTTTCAAGACTTTTATCGGGAAGCTCCTTTATAAAGCTATCCACAAGAAAGTCGATATGTTCTTTATACTCAGTATTTATTCTGTCCTCAAATTCATCATTTTCAAAATTCAAAAATTCAGGGATTTCCAAGTCGATTACTGCTTTATCATTTTCGATCTGCATATCGTTTATCTTTACCGAGGGCTTAGAAAATTCACAACCGCATAAAAACGATAGGGACATAAAAACGCATAAGAATAACTTTATAATATTATGCAAATCAGTCCACCACTTCCTTCATTTATAATTCTTGCCAAGGTTTCCTGAAGCTTGAAGCGAGCAGCGTCAGGCATACGGGAGAGCTTGTTGTGAAGTCCTTCATTCACAAGCTCATACAATGATTTTCCAAATATGTTGGACTCCCATATTTTTGATGGATTGTTTTCAAATTCCTCCAATAGATAGTGAACAAGCTCCTCCGATTGCTTTTCAGAGCCAACAATTGGACTTACCTCTGTTTCGATGTCTGCCCTGATCATATGTATTGTCCGCTACAAACTGAGGTTCTTAATCGGTTTTTACATAAAACAACAAAAAACGGTGCAGCCGTCCAAAGCATAGCACCGAATTAAGCCGAAAGGGTTTGGCGTTGTTCTTCGCCTTCACCATTCCTTTATCATATTACCATAAAACGGTGAAGAAATCAAGACAAATTTTAGATAATGAAAAAAGTGGGACTCGATTTATGATATGTATTTTACCGCATTTTTCAAAAAATTACAAGGCTTTTTATTTAATAATAAAATTCTTTTTAGAAAATTCAAGGTTGCAAATTGACACTATGTGTCAACCTATGTAAAATATTAATTAAGCAAGTGCACATGCTCGAATTATTATTGGAGGTCAGTTTTATGAACGGATTAAAATATATAAGAACAAGATGCAATTACAGTCAAAGGGCTTTGGCGGAAGTATTAGGCGTAAGCAGACAAGCAGTAAATATGTGGGAGAATTCTAAGAAGATTCCATCAAAAGAAAGAAAAGAGGATTTATGTCTTATATTTGGCATTGACAACCCAGAATATTTGGGGGAACTTACAGATGAGCTACAACAAGAACTAAAAGAACTTCCTATTTATAAAGTTCCTTTTGATGGCGATAGCGAAAGATTCGCATTTAAACCAATAAAGTCAGAAGATTTACGTTATAAATGCAAACATCTAATGATATACTGTGATGAGCAATTATCATTAGATGAGCAATGCACATTAAAAAGGTCAGATTTAAAAATGCTTCTTGATGACATTAATAATTATGCAATTGAAGGAAATACAAAAAATTCTTTCAATAACTTATCTGGAATGAACCGTGCTTTGCAAATATTTGGGCGAACATTGGATGCAGCGCAAGAAGCACGTAACAAACATCCTGAATATGTAATGGTTTATTTCCATACAATTTTAGCGATTTTAGATGCTATGAACATTTCTTTTGGGACTGTCGATGAAAATGATGTTTTAAATCAAAATATTATTGAAGAATCTAAGAAGTGGTATGATTATAGAGCATTTTCTGTTGAATTGTCTAAGTTTATTACTAATCATATTGATTCCATTTGTAATGATATTCCTACAAAGAGAAAAAATCCTCATGACAATTACAGAAGACGCATCAAAAAAGATTAATTGAATTTAACAATAACAAAGCGAACAAAGAACCATCAGGAAACTTTGTTCGCTTTTTGTTGAATTGTTCAAGATGACAACTGCATCTATAAAACTGTGGCAATACACAAAATTTTGGAAAGCAAAAAAATAAGGCGGTATAGAGAATGTGTAGTAAGCATTCTCTATACCATAATAATTATTCCAGACGATAACATAATTCATAGTTAAAAGTTAAATTATACGCTTTCAACGACCTTGTATTACCGCCTCTGGTTTGTACTATCTGTCCGCTACCAAAAGTTAAAATGTGTGAGTCCTCCGTAAAGTTCTGTGGAGCAGTAGGAAGAAGTTTTAAAAAGATTTTGAGATCAATCTGGTTTTCAACTTCGCTCTTATACACTACAATCTTATCTACGAAACTATCAACAACATTTTTACCGAGGTCTTCTGTGAAATCAAGTTCATTTGCAATGGATGAGCGAAGACCTTCAATCGATTCCTTTAAATCAAGACTTTTCTGTTCCTCTTCCTCAAGTTCAGATAGTCTTGCTCGCAGTTCACTAACCTGAGCATTAAAACTGTTGTTTCTCTGCTGAAACTCTTCATTAGATAATCTGCCATCCGTTGCTAGGTCTAAGAGCTTGTCTTTTTTAGCAAGAATATCATTGATGTCAGCTTGAATTTTGTGCTTTGATTTTACAATCGCCTTTGTGCTGCCGCTTTCTTTGTACAGTTCAATGAGTTCGTTTATGATACTTGTCTTTTCGCAGATAATCTGATTATATACCTCTCTCATAACTGCATCCATCTCGGTTGTATATACTAACGGGTTTCTGCATTTGTTACCATTACCATATTCTTTACAAGCCCAAAGCTCTTTGTTTCCTAAATTCTTATATTTATAGATTGTATGATGATAGCAAGTGCCATGCTCACCGCAAACAATCTTTCCCGAATATAAGTATTTGTTCTGATAACTTGTCTTATCGCTACTTGACATCTTTTCACTTCGCTCTTTGAGCTTGCGATTAGCCTTGTCCCAAAGTTCAGCAGATACTATTGGCGGAACTTTTTCGTGGTCTTCATACACAACCCATTCATCTTTCGGCACGTACGCTATCTCATTGCTTAAAAAATGAACTTTGTGTGTCTTGTTTCCACAGTAGAAGCCTTTGTATTTAGGATTAACTAAAATTCCTTTAATAGTAGAAAAAGAAAATGGATTGCCATTTGTATTGCGGAGACCGGAGTCGCTTAACATCTTAGCAATTGCCCTGACACCTAAATTGCCATTGGCGTATAAATCAAAGATTGTTCTTACCATTTCCGCCTCTTCTTCAACAATAACCAGTTTGCCTTTTTCTTTTCTGTATCCCCAAATGCTATCGTTTCCAAGTACAGTTCCTTTTTCAACAGATTGCCTAAAACCGAATTTTAATCTCTCTGATGTTTTTCTTGACTCTTCCTGTGCCAAACTCGCCATAGTAGTAAGTCTGAAATCACTATCTTCATCAATGGTGTTAAGATTATCATTTTCAAAATGAACAGCAACCCCATAGGTTAAGAGCTCCCTTGTGCAGCTTAAACTGTCAAGAGTATTTCTTGCAAATCTTGAAACCTCTTTTGTACATATCATATCAAACTTGCCACGCTTTGCGTCTCTCATCATCTCAATAAAGCTGTCTCTTTTATCAATCTTTGTTCCTGTTAAGCCCTCATCCACATAACCCTTTACAAATGTCCAGTTCGGGTTTCTCGCTAAAAGATTTTCAAAGTATGTCTTTTGCGCCTCAAGGGAATGTATTTGGTCGTACTTGTCCGTTGATACTCTGGCATAATATACAACGCGTAAATTATAGTCAGATATTCTTGTGTGTCGAGCTCTCATATCCTGCCGTATTTCGTAAATATTCACTTTGCTTTCCTCCTGTCTTATGTTTAAAATTTCTATCTATATGAAGGAAGTGTGCCGCAACAAAGCAGCACACTTCTAATTGGATTATCAGCTTGCCTGCTTGAGTAAAAGTTCTTTTGCAGACCAATACATGTCCTCAGTAATAATATGTTTGTCAAAGAGTTTCTGGTTGATGAACATCTTGAGTTCGTTGTTGAACTGGTCCCTGTTCTTCTTTAATGTATCGTTTGCTTTAACTGTTTTTGTCATAAGCATCCCGTCCTTTCTGAATTAAATTTATTTTGTAATTATGTATTTGTACATAAATATGAAGTTCCCTTGTGATTTATGCTTGTGCAAATCTGAAATTTATAAATTCAACTTGCGCGTCTCGCTCTTTTAGCGAGACTTTCTTGTAATCTTGCTGCCTTTCCTAATCTAAAATGATTTTCGCCAGGTTTTATTCTGGTATTAGCACCGGTTATTCTTAACTGCTCCGGCATATTATGCTGATAAGCATAATCATGCATCATTCTAGAATAATTGGTTTCTGTGGTTTTTGCATTATTGCATAGACCAAATCTTTCCTTATATGCTTTTATAGTCAAATCATGTGCCTGGGCAACATGAGTTCCAAGCCTTCTATATGCTTTGCCACAAATATGACATACAACATAACCTCTTTCGTCGTATGCTATTGTGCCGGCATCCGGAAGCGGATTTACAGTTCCACCATCTTTAAAATATTTATAACATGCACGGCATAAGCCTTCGGAATATAATGCATTAACATCCTTATTACAAGATAAACATATCATAATATCAGTCCTTTCTTTGATTAAGCTCTTTTTCTCTCTTGCGCTGAATTCCAAACTTGATTCTTTCGCTGTGTTTCTTTCTTGATGTTTCTTCCATGCCTTCAATTAATGATTTTGCCCTTTCGTTGCTGATGGTCATCATTCCGAGCATATAAATACATTTCAAATCAGGCTCAATGCGCAAGCCACACATAAGGCTTTCTTCTATATCATTGTTCTTTAAATCATTAAATCCTTTTACGCATGCCATATAAGCTGTTAGCATTTCTAATTCAAAAGTAGTGTAAACTTCTTTTGCCGGTATATTGTGAATCGGATAGATTTGCTTTAAAATGCTAAAATACTCAAATTCACTTATTCCAGGGAATTCACCGGTTGGAGATGTTGCGGTATATATGATGTTAAGTACAGTTGAAGTGTTGGTAATATTAAATGTAACCTCGAAATTCTTTGTTTTAATAAATTTTTTCATTATAATTGTGTGAATGTGCGCTCAAAGGGCACATTCTACTCCTTTCTTTTTTATATTTTGATATGACGGTTTTTGAATAGATACCGCCAAACTATGATGTTGATTGTTTTAATTATCATAAGATAAAATGTCGTTATTACAACGTATTTTCCACATTTGAATCCATTGTTGCGAACATCTTTTTATCACTGTTTTGATGTGTTCATCTACCGATTTTACACCGACTAAA
>JAZRPY010000017.1:0-22589 GCA_045649415.1 Clostridia bacterium
TTTTATAAGTTCAATTGGTAACTCCTTCAATAGCTCATAAAACATATCCATAACAATTATCTCGGTGGGATAGTGTCCTGCATCAACAAGAGAAAAATTACTATTTGTGTTAATAAGGCAATCGTGGTACTTTAAATCTCCTGTGACGAGAAGGTCTGCACCCATTTTAATAGACTTATCAACAAGCTCCGAACAGCTTCCTGAACCGATTGCAATTCGTGAAATGATAGAATCAGGATTACCTGTGAATCTCAAATGTGTTGCCTTCAGGGTGGTTTTCAGAGTTTTTAAAAATTCACCAAGAGTTGTTTTTTCGATGTTGCCAATTCTTCCCAAGCCCACATTATCAAAGCCATTGTTTTTCTCAATTATTTCTATATCTTTAAAACCGAGAAGATGAGCAAGGCGTTGATTTATTCCATCCTCTGCCACATCCATATTAGTGTGTGATGCATAAAGACAAATGTTATTTTCCATGGCCTTTAGTAGATTTCGGGATACAAAGTCCTCCCCATCAAGCTTTTTGATGCCTTCAAAAATAAAGGGATGATGGGAAATTATAAGATCTGCACCCACATTTATTGCTTCGTCTATAACATAATCGGTAACATCTAAGGACAAAAGTACCTTTTTAATTTCCTTTTCCTTATTCCCTAAAATAAGTCCTGGGTTGTCCCAGTCATACGCATAGTTTTTTGGAAATTTATCTTCAATTACTTTTATTATATCAGAAAGCTTCATATTTACTATATCCTTTCCAGCTCCGAAAGAAAGTCGGAGTATTTTTTAATCAGGGGGATGTTGGGGGTGTCGGCTTTTTCAAGTCCTGACTTAATTTTTTTAAACTCCCTTGTTTTCTTTTCCTTGAGCTTATCAAAATGCTCATGGGTATAAAGATATGGTGGGAGATGCAATTCAAACTCATTTTTGTAGGAGGTATTTTCTCCTGATTTCGCCACAATAAGATTATAAACTTTAAAATCCTCTATGGCAATATCCTCAAGAACTACTGAGAAATTATTGTCGGCAAGCCATTTTCTTAAAACATCCTGAGAGTTCATAGGCTGAAGAACAAGATATTTAAAGGAACGAGCTTTTGAGATATTGTTGTTAAGGATGGATGAGATAAGCTCGCCACCCATTCCTGCAATAATAACACATTCCACCTCTTTCTCTTTTATGGGAGAAAGTCCGGCGCCCAATCTTAATTCAATTTTATCCTCTACCCGATACTTTATTGCATTTTCTTCTGCAATTTTTAACGGACCTGGTTTTAAGTCGGTTGCAATTGCCTTTTCAATCAGTGAATTTTTTAATAAATATATGGGAATATATGCATGGTCGGTGCCGATATCTGCTATTTTTTTTGAGTTAATATGACGCACAATCATACGAAGTCGTGGTGTGAGCATATAAATTCTCCTTTTAAGTTATAAACTGGGTTATCCACAGGTGTGGATAACTGCTTGCACCATAAAGTTATAGTAAAATCAAGGTTTACACAGCTTTATCCACAGGAATTTTGGTAAAAGGTGGATAAAAATGTCGAATATCCTCAAAAAACGCTATAAAAAAATGTAAACCACTAAAAATGTGGAAAAAATGGCTTAACATCGTTTTTTAAAATCCACAGTTATCGTGGATAACTCTGTGGATAAAGGGGATAAACACCCCAAAAAGTTAACAAATAAGCCAAAGTTGTTTTTTGAACACACTTTTGGGAGTGTGGATAAAATCTTAGTGGGTTTACATAATTCTTGACGAATTTGTTACAAGATGTTTTAAATTTAAAAAATCGAGTTATTTCGCCAAATAAAGCTTGCGAGGAATACTAAATTTTTTAAAAAGTCGAATCTGCAACTTCCTTTAAATAAAAGTATTCCCCAAAAAAGCCTTTTAAAATTTATTTTATGATATCAGTACCCATAAATGGCACTAATGCCTCAGGAATTGTTACACTTCCGTCAGCGTTCTGGAAATTTTCTAAAATTGCAGCAACAGTTCTTCCTACTGCAAGTCCTGAACCGTTTAGTGTGTGAACAAACTGAGCCTTGTCTTTTGGTGTACGCTTGAACTTGATGTTAGCTCTTCTTGCCTGATAGTCCTCAAAGTTTGAACAGGATGAAATCTCAACATATCTTCCGTAGCTTGGCATCCAAACCTCAATGTCGTAGGTTTTAGCAGAAGAGAAGCCTAAATCGCCTGTGGACAAACACACAACTCTGTAAGGTAGTCCTAAGCCCTGAAGAAGCTTTTCTGCATCATTTGTTAATGACTCAAGCTCCTCATAGCTCTTTTCAGGGTCTGCAAATTTAACAAGCTCAACCTTGTTAAATTGATGCTGCCTTATCAAGCCTCTTGTGTCACGACCTGCAGAGCCGGCCTCTGCTCTGAAGCATGCAGAATATGCGCAATATTTAATAGGAAGCTTTTCGCCATCCAATATCTCGTCACGATGAAGATTTGTTACAGGCACCTCGGCAGTGGGGATAAGAAAATATCCGTTGTTGGTTACTTTAAATGCATCCTCTTCAAATTTTGGAAGCTGACCTGTACCTGTCATAGATGCACGATTTACCATATAAGGTGGCATAATCTCGGTGTAGCCTGATTCGGAGGTGTGAGTGTTTAAGAAATAGGAAATTACAGCTCTTTCCAATCTTGCACCAAGACCTTTATAAACTGTGAATCTTGAGCCTGAGATTTTAGCACCTCTGTCAAAATCAAGAATATCAAGGCTTGTGCCGATATCCCAATGTGCCTTTGGCTCAAAGTCAAAGGTGGTTGGAGAGGAGAATTTTCTTAGTTCCACATTCTCGCTGTCGTCTGCGCCAATGGGCACCTCAGCATTTGGAATGTTAGGGATTTTCAGCATAAAATTACGAAGTTCTTCATCTATTTCAGAAATTTTAGTGTCATCTGCTTTGATTTCGTCGGACAAGGCACGCATTTCATCAAAAATTGCAGTTGTGTCCTCCCCTGCCTTTTTCATTGCAGGGATTTTCTTTGTGATTTCGTTTTGCTTTGCCTTTTTCTGCTCAGCATCAAGCAATAATGCGCGACGCTGTTTATCAAGCTCAATTGCTGGGGTTATATCCAAATCGTTGTTTCTCTTTTTTAATCCCTCAATAATTTTTTCGGGCTCGGTTCTTAAAATTTTAATGTCTAACATATTTTTTTATCCTTTCTTTAGTTATTTTGATTTTTTTACTAATATTTTATAAAAAGCAAGCTGATTTTCAGTAAGCTCTTCTTGGTTTATGTTTTTCAAAAGCTCTCTTGCCTTTGTTTTCCATCCATTATATATATAACTATACGCCTTTAAAAGAAGATTGCTGTTAGCTGTCTCGGTTGCCTGATTATCGGTTATGTCAATTAGAGACTGGCGTTCTTTGGTTAACTCAACTATCTGGTCTTTTAAAATCATATTCTCCTGTAGTAAAATTCTGTTGTCCTCACTTAGCTTTGCAGCTTTTTCGGTTATGGATAATTCGTTTGCATCAGAATGAAGAGGTTGATTTTTATCCAGATTACTCTGGCCGAAGAATGCAAGGAGAATCATTATAATTGCTACAACAAAAATAAGAGCAGTGTATATGAATAAGGAACGGTTATTTTTTAAATTTGACATTATTATCACCTCGGTTTCCTATAATGTGATTTTTATAAATTAAAGCATGAAAAATTTTTTAATTTTCAAACCCCATCAAATAAATCCCAAAAACACACCTAAAAACAAGTTTTGCGATTTTTAATGAAGCTATATAAAAAATTTTCAATTTAAGCCTTAAAACTCAATTTTAAAGGGAACTATTTTACAGAATATGGAATTATATGGAAAAATATCCCAATATTCTTTCTAAATCATCATTTCCATAATATTCGATTTCAATTTTGCCCTTTTTTGCTCCGTGCATAATTTTCACCTTTGTTCCAAAGCCTTGCTCAAGACGATTTTTAATTCTTTCGATTTCGATGTCGGCAGCAGTAGAGGTTTTTTTCTTTGGTTTTTCAGATTTTACCACTTGTAAATCCTTGGCAAGCTTTTCTGCCTGGCGGACATTCAAACCGTCCGAGATTATCCTGTTAAGAAGGAATTCTCTCAAAACAAATCCATTTAATGATAGAATTGCTCTTGCGTGTCCCTCAGAAATCTCTCCTGAGATTAGATATTTTTGCAACTCGTCTTCCAATGATAAGAGTCTTAAGGAGTTTGCAATTGCGCTTCTGCTCTTCCCTATTCGCTTACTGATATCCTCTTGAGTTAAGCTATATTCGTCAATTAACGACTTATAACCCAACGCTTCTTCAATAGGATTTAAGTCCTCTCTTTGCAAGTTCTCAATAAGAGCAACCTCTGTGATTGTTTGGGAAGAATAGTCTTTAACTACTGCAGGAATAGTGGGAAGTCCTGCCTTTTTAGCAGCTCGCCATCTTCTTTCACCTGCAACAATTGTATATTTACTGTCCCCTGTTCTCACAACTATAATAGGTTGAATTAAGCCGTGCTCCTTTATAGAATCTGCAAGGATAGACAGCTTGTCCTGGTCGAAGGTTTTTCTTGGTTGGTTTTTGTTAGGCTCAACTTGTGTTATTTTAAGTTCTAAAACCCCTTGCTCAATGCTTGAGGGATTTTCCTCGGAAAATAGCACATCCAAGCCCTTTCCTAAGCCTTTCTTTGCCATAAAATACATCCTTTCTATTAAATTTTAGCTATTATTTTTTATAAGCTCCTTTGCCAATGCAAAATATGCCTCAGCTCCCTTGGAGGTGATATCATATTTAATTATCGGTTCTCCAAAGCTTGGTGCTTCGGAAAGACGGATGTTTCTTGGAATTACTGTGTTATACACCTTATCGGGAAAATATTTTTTAACCTCATCAAGTACCTGAGACGAAAGATTTGTTCTTGAATCGTACATTGTTGCAAGAATTCCTTCAATTTCAAGCTTTGGATTAGAGGATTTCTTTATATTCCTTATTGAATTTATGAGCTGAGTCAAGCCTTCCAACGCATAATACTCGCATTGAATTGGAACAATGACCGAATCGGATGCCGTCATTATATTTATAGACAGCATACCAAGAGCAGGTGGAGAATCTATAATTATGTAATTATATGTGTCCCTCACCTCTTTCAAGGCGTCTTCTAAAATATGTTCCCTGTTTTCTACTGTTGCAAGCTCGATTTCTGCAGCGGAAAGCTCTAAGGATGAAGGGATAATCGACAAATTACGATATTTTGTGCGAACTATAGCCTTTTTAGTGTTTTTAGCGTCTATCAGGCAATCATAGGTGGATAATTCAAGCTCATCTCTGTCAATTCCAAGACCACTGCTGCTGTTTCCTTGAGGATCGCAGTCCACAAGCAACACGCTTTTTCCTTTATATGCAAGGCAAGCAGCAAGATTTACCGTAGTTGTTGTTTTACCAACGCCACCTTTTTGGTTAGTTATTGCAATTATTTTGCCCATAAAGCTCACTTTTCCTCCTTTTTATATTATATATAGCTATATTATATCATAAATTTTCAAAAAGTAAATGTTTCACATGAAACATTTTTAAAAATTTATAAATTTTGTTCTGTTTCACGTGAAACATTGTATAATTTCTATTATTTTGGTAAAAATATATACAATAAAAGCAAAGGAGAGATAATATGAAGGTTAACTCCTTGTTAAAAAAGCTCTTTTTATTTTCACCTGTGAAAAAAAATCAGGTTTTTGAACTTGAAGAGCAACAAAAGTTAAATGTAAAATATGATAGCAGAGATAACAAAGATATTAAAATCCCCAAAATAAGCAAAAATATAGAGAAAAACTATTCATATATAAAGGAAAGATTTAATTTTCCAAAAAACAATGATGTTGTTATAAGAAAGTTCTTGATAATGGGGAACATTTCTGCATTTGTGATCTTTTATGACGGAATGGTGGACACAAGAGCTATTGACCAGGATATAATAAAAGCCTTGTTAGAGCTTCCATATTTGAAAAATGACGAAAAAATAAATATAAATGATGCAACTGAGCAGTTTATATCTCATAGTCAGGCAACAAAGATTAATTCTTTTGAAGATATAATAGATGATATCAATTTTGGCTCATGTGGATTATTTATTGACGGCTTGGATATAGGAATTTCTTTAGATGTGAGAAACTGGGGACACAGAAGCATTGATAAGCCCGAAACGGAGCAATCAATTTATGGTCCACAGGAAGCTTTTGCAGAAATGCTTCGTAATAACTCTGCACTTGTTAGAAAAATATTAAAGACTGAAAAGCTTATATGCGAAGGAATAAAGGTAGGAAATGTGAGTAAAACAAGAGGTGTACTTATGTACATTTCCAATATTGCAAATGAAGGGCTTGTTAGTGAGGTAAAAAGACGAATAAATAGTGTCACCATTGACTATTGCATATCAATTGAGGAGGTGGCAATGCTTATTGAAGAGTCAAGCTTTATGATAACAAGCACTATTTTATCCACAGAACGGCCCGACAGAGTGGCAAGAGCCTTGGAAGAGGGAAGAGTTGCATTGATTTTGAACGGAAACCCACACGCACTTATATTTCCCACCAATGCATTTGAGCTAATGCACGCCTCATCTGATGCTTATTTAAGAACGCCTTATGCCAATATGAGCCGATATATAAGGATTATTGCAATGCTTTTATCAGTTCTGTTGCCTGCCCTATATCTTGCAATCACGCTATTTCATCAGGAGATGATACCCACCTTTTTGGTGTATGCAATCAGCGCATCAAGAGAATCTGTGCCATTTCCAAGCATTGTGGAGCTATTATTGATGGATATTTCATTTGAAATGATAAGAGAGGCAGGGATTAGAATGCCAAATCCCTTAGGCTCGACATTGGGAATTGTAGGTGGTCTTATTTTAGGGCAAGCAGCAGTTAGTGCAAAGATTGTGAGCCCCATAATGATAATAGTAATTGCACTGACAGGACTTGGTTCTTTTGCAACTCCCGACTATAACCTTAGCTGGAGTTGCAGAATTTTAAGACTTGCATTCATCGCCCTTGCAGGATCATGGGGATTTTTTGGTGTAGCAATAGGAATTTTTATATATTCAGTTATATTAGGTTCAAAAACAAGCTTTGGAGTACCGTTTTTAGCGCCACTAATTAAAAAGGAAAAACAGGGAGTAGGTAGCTCAGTGTTGGTTTCTCCCATATGGAAAAAAGAAAATAGACCACAGTATTTAAAAACCAATAAAAAGACACAAGAGCCAGATATAAGTATGAAATGGCGTATAAAGAAAAAATAATTATATGTCCCTAAAAGGAGAGAGATATGAAAACTCAGGAAAGGTTAGGAAACAAGGAAATCACAATGATTTTAATCAATGTGATAACGCTGAAGCTATTCTTCACATTCCCAAGACGCCTTGTTATTACTGCAGGAAATGGTGCATGGCTTGAAATGATTTATGTGTCCCTGTTAGGTGCGGGCGTTTTACTTGCAACACTTTTTGCATATAAGAATTTTCCCAACAAGGATATTATTGATATATCCCATGACATAGGAGGAAGATGGCTGAAGGGAATTGTTGGAGTATTGGTGAGTGTGACTTTATTTTTTAATCTAGTTTCCGTTTTAAGAGCATATCCCGATATGGTGAAGCTTGTGCTACTTCCCGATACCACTGTTGAAATGATAGTTTTAGTTTTTGCAAGCGTAATTGCAATCGGGGCATATCTGGGAATTGAGTCTATTGCCAGAATTCACGCTCTGTTTATTCCCTTTGTTATAGGTGTGTTGATAGTGTTCGTTATTTTCCTTATTCCCCATATAGAACTATATAACATTTTTCCTGTATTGGGAAAGGGAGCAAAGCCTATATTCATAGATGGTTTTGAAAATATTGATATATTTGATGACTTAATCATATTAAATCTACTAATACCATTTGCTAAAAATGTGGAAGTAATAGAAAAATCGGGGAAGAAAGCAGTTTTAATAAGCTCACTCATTGGTATTGCCTTACTATTTATATACTGCACCATATACCCATATCCTGCATCGGAAAGATTTTTAGTGCCCGTGTATCAGATGACAAGACTGGTGGGAGTGGGGGATTTCTTTCAAAGATTTGAAGCTTTTTTTGAGTTTATATGGTCACTGCTTGTTTTTTTGTATTCAGGGTTATATCTTGCTATGCTTTTAAGAGTGTGGAAAAAGACCTTTAATTTAAAATATGAAAAGCAGTTAATCATACCAATGACAGCAGTGGTTGTGATTCTCTCGGTATCCTCACAACGCCTTCACGAGCTTGTTTTTAATTATTGGTATATCACGGTTTTTGTGGCATTTGTGGCATTTGTTTTACCAACTATTTTGCCGATTATATATAAAGCTATGAGGAAAAAGGAGAGAGGGGTATGATAAAGAGGATAGGTTGTTTTGGAGCTATAATGAGCGTATTGCTTTTTATTAGTGGGTGCTATGATGCAAAGGAGCCGAATGAGATTGCCTATGTGGTAGCTTTAGGCGTGGATAAGGGAGAAAAACAGGGAGTTTATGAATACACAATCCAGTTTGCGAAAACCACCCAGATAAGTGGAGGCTCAAGTGAAGAGGGAGGAAAAGAGGGAAGCAATATTGTGGATGTGATAAATGTTAAAGCACCAACCATTTATTCAGGCATCAATATTGCAAATCAGGTGGTGAGTAAAACCTTCACGCTTGCACACACCAAGCTAATTGTTGTGTCTGAGGAAATAGCAAGAGAGGGAGTGAGGGACATTTTTGATACCTTTGGCAGAAATAGTGATATAAGGCCCAATATATATATGTCGGTGGCAAAGGGGAAGGCAAAGGATTATTTAGAGGCAGTGAAGCCTGTGGCAGAGGTAAATCCTGTCACCTACTATAGACTTATCTATGAGTCGGAGCATGGTGGGTATGTGGCAAAGACTATACTCAAGGATTTTTATTTTCATATCGACAGTAAGGACATAGAAAACATTCTGCCCTTAGCAGCGGTAAATGAGGAAAATAAGAAAAAAGAGGAAAGCTCCAAGGAGGAAGATGGGGAGGAAAAACAACAAAGCTCCAAAGAGGAGAGTGGGGAGGAAAAACAACAAGGCTCGAGCCAAGAGGGGCAGGAAAAAGCGGCTGTTAATGAGTCGGGCTTTGACTATCTTATGAAGGAGTATATGGCAGGGGATATGGATGTGGAAAAAAAGAATGCCAGTGAGGTTATGGGTATGGCAGTCTTTAAGAATGATAAAATGGTAGGGATTATGGACAATATCGAAAGCCTTATATATAACATAATCAAAGGAAAGTTTAACATAAGCTATATTTCCTTTTATAATAAGGATAACAAAAATGTGCCTATAACTATCTCTACTGAACAGGCAAGAAAGCCTAAAATTTCAGTTAACATTGATGAAGAAAGCCCAAAGATAAAAATAAAGGTGTTTCTACAAGGTCAGCTTATGTCTGAGGCAATAGACTCACCCATTGAAGGTAGGGACGAGGAGATAGAAAAGGAAATTGAAAGGGCAACTAAAAAAGAAATAATGGGATTTTTAAATAAAATTTCAAGAGAGTATAAGTCGGATATCATAGGCTTTGGACAGTATGCAAAAATGAAGTTTTTAACCTATGATAAATTTGAAGAGTATAATTGGGAAGAAAGATTCGAAAAAGCCGAATTTGTTGTTGATGTGGACTTTGAAATTGAAAGAGTCGGCTTTATCGATCTTGGAGATCCAAACAGAGAAAGGGAATAGGGGTGAGATGTTTTGTCGGCACTTTTTATTGCAACGGTGATAGTGGTGGTTGGTTTTATAAAAGTGTTCAGCTATGGAGTGTGGGAGATAAAAAACAAGAACATCCTCGGTGGAATAATGGGTATTATCCTTGCAATCAGCTCGGTTGTACTTGCTATAATGGCATACTAAAAAATAAGGCCTGAGCCTTATTTTTTTTGATTTTATTCAATTGCATCCATAAGATAGCTTCCCTTAGTGGAATTTATCTGCCAACAGGGAATAAGAGTAACCACTTTTTTATAGGTAACTTCGTCGGGAAGATAGTAGCCAAGCTGAATTGAGTCGATTTTGTGTGAAGCTTTGGGAGCTTTTGAGATATAGTCAATCAAAACTCCCGACATACTTTTAATAAGCTCTTTTTCGCCAATTGCCTTTTCTCCCTCAAACCAGATGCCACTCATTTTCTCAAGCCCCGAAGGTGACACAGTCATTGTTATTCTTGAGGAAAAATGTGGCTCGGAATTCTTTTTCTTGCTCACCGATATGGTGTATTTTGAATTTTCCATTGACGAGGTGAACTCGGTGTTGGAAAGGTCAAGACCATACTCCTTTAAAAGCTGTTTTCCTATTTGACGGGCATTGTCCATAACAATTTTTTTGGTGATATCCGAACAAGCTGGTGAGGAGGGGGTATAGAAAAATCTGTTTCCCGAAAAGCTCACAGCACCTGATTGATTTGAATAGGTGTCATTATTACCCTTTATTGCCTCGCCCTTTAATAGCTTTTCCGAAAATTCCTTATAATCGGTTATTATATTTTTTGCTTCAAGCAGGGGAAGAGGTTGATTTTTTTGTGGAATAATCTTATTATCAATCTCAATTTCGTTGTTCTTTAAAATAGCCACTGTTGATGCTATAATATCGTCGGTAATAATTGTGGTTTTTCTTGTGGACATAGTAATGGTAAGGAGTAAGAATATGTTAACACAAAGAAAAAATATAATTAAAATGTTTTTTGCACGACTCCAGTTCATATCTCTACTCCTCCTTTATTTCAATACTTTTCACCTCTGTTATCCATTCGCCTGTGTAAAGGGAGTTAAGGCCATCATCATTATAAGAAAGTTGCATTTTCTGGATTTTTATATTGTTCATATCCTCAGAATACTTTAAAATTGCAGAATCTAAAGCATCAATAAAGGCAGGAACAAGAATTTCTTCTTCTCCAAGACTATACTGACGGATTACATGAGTGTAGCTATATATAGCACCGTTTCGAATTTCTGCAGTTACTGCATGGTTGTGACCTTCGTAGTCAAGGACTACGGGGATTCCGTTAGCAGAATAGTCGAAATTGACTATATCCGAGGAGCTCGTGAGTGGTGTTGACAAATATAAATCCTGTCCACCGGGGATGATTGAGCTTACTCGGTCGGTAAACTCTGCAAGAGCTGTAACCGTTTCTGCATAGGCATTTCCTGAGGACAATTCAAATCCGTTAGCGGCGGTGGATTGGTATTTTATTATGCCCTTGGGACTGACCTTCAATATTCCGTCATTCTCCACGAAAACAATAGTTCCGTCAACCTCGGGATATCGACGAACTGCATTGGTGTTGATTTTGAAAACAGAAAGTATTTTATCAAGCACATCCTTGTTTATTGCATTTTCCCCTGAAATTATCGGATTAAAGGCTGCCAATACAGGTGCAGTAACAGGGGTTGAGTAAACGGGGACAGCAGGGGCAAGAACTGCCTTTTGACCACCAAATGCCTCGTCAAATTTCAAGTCAACTGCATAGTTTATAATGGCAGTATTAGAGGCATTGAGCCTTTTTAAAGTATTTATCAATTTGCCAAGTTCCGAGGAGTCGGAGGATATCTCCACCCTATAGAACTCACCTGTTTCATAATTTTCAAAATAAACTCGACTATCCGTTGAAATAACTATCAGACTGGTGGTTGGCACAAACTCTGATAGTGCAGTTGAGGGCACGCCAAAGGATTCCCCTAAAAGCTCACTGTCGTAAGGAACGGAATATCTTATACACACCGATTGTCTGTTAAGAGCCGATACCCATTGAGCTTTTGGAGCAAAGCTCACATACTTAGCCTCTGCACGAAAAGCAGAGGTAAGCATATCCTTGGTGACCTCATTGATTTTTATAAACATTTCCTCGTTGGAGCCTACCGATATTCTCGATGTCTGGTCACCTGTGTTAATAATAATCTGTTGAGGTGCCCAGGCTTGTGTTTTTTGGCTTACTTCGTTATCAAACAGGTTAAAATCACCCATAGAAAGAAAAAAATTATAGCCAGATGGCCATAATTTTTTATCAGTAAATATTCTAATGCCCAAGAATAAATTCATCATGACCAAAAACACAAGTACAAAGCTTTTAATTCGTTCTTTGTTCATGACATTATTCCTATCCTAAAAAGTTTTTCAATGTTACAGTTACAGATTTTAGCTTATCAACAGTACTTTTTCTTATCTTGCTGATATCAATTCTCACAACCTGACTGCCCTGACTATTTTCTGCATAGACCATAAATGTGTTGTTATCGTTGGAAAGATTAACAACTGTGCTAAAAAATCCTGACGCACCAATAGAGGTGGTATCCTTTATAAGATGACACATTTTAGTAAATTCATTGTACTTATAAATCTTAATCTGGGTCCCTGACGCACCTACTGCAGAAATTGTGTAGGTAAGGTCGGATGTGGAAGCCTTATGAGATTCAGGTCTTTTTATGTAGATTATAGAGTCTGAGTCGCCCTGGGCAGTTATCGGCATAGTATAATCATAAGCTGCATAAGAAATTGCCGGCACTGAGAATGACAACATCATAACTATTACAAATAACAGAGCTAATTTCTTCTTCATAGTATGCCCTCCTTTACTGAAGATAGTATAGAAAATACCACAAAAATTGCGATATATTTAGTGTTATTTTTACTACTATGGGATAGTCCAAACCATTTTAGTATGACTATTATACCATAAGGATATTACGATACCATTACATACAAATTAAAATGTATTGACATTTTGAGTAATGCCCCAAAATGCAAGGTATTTCCTAACTTTTCTGGACAGGCACAGTGATTATTACCTCTGTTCCCTTGCCATATTCCGAGGTGATAGAAATTCTGCCACCCAAATTATCCATAATCTGTTTTGCAATGGCAAGACCAAGTCCTGTTCCACCTGTGTCACGATTTCTTGCCTTATCAACACGATAGAAGCGTTCAAATAATCTGGACTGGTTTTCCTTTGGAATACCAATTCCGTTATCCACCACCTTGATATACGCGTCGTTATACATTCGTCCTGTGAAAACCTCGATTTTTCCGCCGATTGAGGTATATTTTATGGCGTTGGATATAATATTTACCACCACCTGTTCGAGTTTATCCTTGTCGGACACGAAAGGTGGGGTTTTGTTAACTGAAACATAGGTCATTGTCTGTTTTTTGTTGGTGGCATTTATCCTCATTCTTTCCACAATATCCCCAACAAATGCCTTCAAGTCAATTGTTTCCATTGGCTTTTCGGACTCCTGGTCCTCGTCAAGCCTTGAAAGTGTTAAAAGGTCCTTTACAATTCTTGTCATTCTGTCACTTTCCAGAACAATTGTATTTAAAAACTTTTTCTGAATGTCCTGATCGGACATATCGATGAGTGTTTCTGCGTAGGATTTAACTGTTGTCAGAGGAGTTCTTAATTCGTGGGATACATTTGCAACAAATTCACGACGGGAGTTTTCTAATTTCTCCTGCTTGGTGATGTCGTGCATAATAACCAAAATTCCGCTTGCCTTTTCCTCTGAATAGAAGGTTACAAAATTAAATCTTATATACTTGATTCCAAGCTCTAACTGGCGTTCCACAGGGGAGTCGTGGCGGATATACAACAAATCTCCGAAGGAAATTCCAAGCTCCAATTGACCCGACAGAGTGTCAAAATCTGCTAAAATGGGGTCGTCTGCATCCATTTCAAGCATTTTCTTTGCCTGTTGATTTATATGGATAAGCTTGCCACTGAAATTATATGCCAAAATACCGTCGGTCATATTTTCAAGAATAGCTTCCACCTTGGTTTTTTCTGAATTAACCTCTTCAATTGAGTTGTGCAAAGAGGTGGACATATACTGGAAGGTGTTGGAAAGCCTGCCAATTTCATCATTTGACTTGGAAAGAGGCATAACATCAAATTCTCCCGATGCAACTCTTTCTGCTCTTTTTGTTAAGTTAATAATAGGAATTGTAATTGTTCGGCTGAGCAAATAACCAATAATAATTGCAATAAGGCTTCCTATCAAAAGCGCCTGAAGTACAATGGAGGACATATTTCTGGTGATACTTTGAAGCTCCTCCTTTGTGTCCTTAACATAGATTATGTATTGAGGAATGCCATCAGGCGACAAAACAGGCACTGCGTAGTCCATATAATCATTCTTGGAATCAGTCATATTTCCACGCTTGCCTGTCATTGCGATTATAATATTATCGGATTTTGTTAAATCATCACTTTTTGAGGAGTCGGAGGAGATTAAAACTCTGCCTGTTTTTGCATCAAGGATGCAATAGAATCGGTAGGTGTCAATTCCCAAAGGTCCAATATATGAACGAACAGTTTCGGAAAGCTTTGAAAGTCCGTCCTCTGTGGTAGAGGTTTCCTCGAGTGAGTCAACAAAATCGTCGGTGAAGACCTGTTCCATCATAACCGTGAACTCATTGTTGTAAAAATTTATAATATTCACAAGCAAAAATGAGCCGATAACTGTTACGATAGACAGAACTATCAAGCCGAAAATTGTCACTAATTTGTATTGAATACTACGAAACATAATATCACGCTTTGTTAAAGTAATAGCCCACGCCACGCTTGGTAACTATATACCTTGGCATACCTGGGTCATCTTCAATTTTTTCTCTTAATCGGCGAATGGTAACATCAACAGTTCTCACATCCCCGTAATACTCATAGCCCCACACATTTTCCAGAAGATTTTCACGAGTGAATATCTTTTGTGGCTGAGTGGCAAGGAATTTCAATAACTCAAACTCACGCAAGGTTATTTCAATAACCTGTCCACGCTTTGAAACCTCATATCTTTCCACATTGATTTGAAGCTCACCGTAGGAGATAATATTTTGTGACGAGTTTTTTAAAACTGAGTCGGAATCAGGAATGGTTCGTCTTAAATTTGCCTTGACTCTCGCAGTAAGCTCACGAATGGAGAAGGGCTTGGTCATATAGTCGTCTGCACCAAGCTCAAGACCTAAAACCTTGTCAACCTCTTCCTCTCTTGCAGTAAGCATAATGATAGGTACCATTGACTTTTCCCTTATACGACGACATACCTCGAAGCCGTCCATTTGTGGAAGCATAACATCCAATAAAACAAGGTCAGGATTTTTAGATAGTGCATATTCCAAGCCTGTTGCACCATCGGTAGCCTCGTAAACGATATATCCTTCCTTTTCCAGATTAAACTTTAGAATATCAATTATGGACAACTCGTCCTCTATAACTAAAACACTTCGCTGATTCATTTAAAACAACTCCTCTGCATGTAAAAAAATATATGTATGTGGAAAACAATAACAAAATACACCTCTCACCACATATCATATATACATTCTAACAGATTTTTTTCAATACTGCAAGTGTTTTATGAGTATTTCCTTAAAAGAATTTCCTTTTTTTATAATAAAATCTATAGCATTTTTCTTTTAGGTGTGATATAATAGACTGTGAATAACTATGCGATACTGATGAATATATATAAAATTTGAAAGAATATGAAAGGAAAAAGGCAAGATATGGCTGCTAAAAAAACTCCCGTGAAAAGAAAAACAACAAAAAAACCTGTGGAAAGGAAAAAGGGAACATATACCCAGGCAAAGAAAAAAACATTTAAGCTTACCTATGGTGCAATGTCTTTGATTTTATTTTTTGCCACAATTTTAACAGGGGTGTTTATATATATCCCCAACGAAGCATTTGTGGCAAAGCTAATCAGGGATGTGTTCTTTGGCTTGCTTGGAAACACAGCGTATATTCTTCCTGCAATCATTTTAGCGCTTGGAATATATGTTATTAAGAAAAAAAACTATGAAAGATTAGAGAAAAAATCAATTCTATGTTCGGTTATTCTAATTCTTGTTGCGTCCTTAATACATATAATTTCTGCAGGTGATTTACCTATTGGAGAAATGTATGGATATGGTGTGACAGGTGTTGGTGGTGGCTTGCTCGGTGGCTTGTTAGGGTTATTACTCCTTACCACCATTGGCAAAATAGCAGCCATTATTGTGTTGGTGGCGGCACTTGTGGCAGTTGTGAGCGCAACATTAAGAATATCCTTGTTAGAGATGATTTCATCCTTCTTTGGTGGATTGTTCACCAAAAAGGAAAAAGGAAAGAAAAGGGTTAAAGAAGAGGAATATGAGGATTATGAAGAGGAAGAGATTCCTCACGGACGAAGGGTAAGAGGCAGAAATAAGCTTGGTGTAACAGGGAAAAATCTTGATTTTGATATTGACGAAAAGAAAAAAGACCAAAACAAAGCAGATGCTTTCACACAGGCGATTGAGTCGGTGATATTTGATTCTCAGGAAGAAAAGAAGGAGCAAACTGCCCAACAGGCAGAAAAGGCAGAGCCGATAACAAAGGAAGAAAGGGACAAGGTCCATTCTGAAATAAACAAGGGCGTTGAGCAGGAATACAAGAACTATAAGTTCCCGCCAATAAATCTGTTAAAAGCAGTACCAGGCACCTCTGCCGATAAGCGACAGGAGATGAGGGAAACTGCACAGAAGCTTATGGAGGTTTTGAGTGACTTTAATGTTGAAGCAAAGCTTTTGCAGGTTACTCCAGGACCGAGTGTAACAAGATATGAAATTCAGCCTGAAACAGGAGTCAAGCTCGCTAAAATCACAAGTCTTGCAGAGGATATTGCATGGAAGCTTGCAGTTCCAACAGTGCTTGTTGCTGCAGTTCCCGGTAAGGCAGCAGTAGGAATTGAGGTTCCAAATAATAGCATTGCAACAGTTTCGGCAAGAGAGATAATCGAAAATTCCAAATTCAAGGAAGCAGAATCAAAAATTGCAGTTGGATTTGGTAAGGATATTGGTGGTAGTGTGGTTGTGGGCGATATCGCAAAGATGCCCCATGTTCTTATTGCAGGAGCAACAGGCTCAGGTAAGAGTGTGTGCATAAACACAATTATCACAAGTATTTTATATAAGGCAAAGCCTGACGAGGTCAAGCTGATTATGGTTGACCCAAAGGTTGTTGAATTGGGAGTATATAATGGAATACCACATCTTTTAATTCCTGTTGTTACCGACCCTAAGCGTGCAGCAGGTGCACTCAACTGGGCAGTTCAGGAAATGATGAAAAGATATGATATGTTTGCACAAACCCATGTGAGAAACTTAGAGGGCTATAATAAGCTACAACAGAAAAATGGTGAACCGACAATGCCGAAAATCGTTATCATTATCGACGAGCTTGCCGATTTGATGATGGTTGCAGCAAAAGAGGTTGAAGACTCTATCTGCCGATTGGCTCAGCTTGCAAGAGCTGCCGGCATACACTTAATAGTTGCTACTCAAAGACCGTCTGTTGATGTTATCACAGGTCTGATTAAGGCAAATGTACCAAGCCGAATTGCATTCGCAGTTTCGAGTCAGGTGGACAGCCGAACAATTTTAGACCGAGGTGGAGCAGAAAAGCTTTTAGGTAAGGGTGATATGCTATACTATCCTGCAGGAGTAAACACTCCAATGCGAGTTCAGGGAGCATATGTATCGGATAACGAAATTGAAAAGGTAGTTGAATTTGTTAAGTCAAATTGCGAGGCAACTCACTATTCTGAGGATTTACAAGAGCATATTGACAGAGTATCCTCAGGTGAAAATGGAGTGACCGACGAAAATGATGCAGATGATGCAGATGCATTATTGCCACAGGCAATAGAGCTTGCAGTTGAGTTGGGACAAATCTCTACTGCAATGATACAAAGAAGATTAAAGGTTGGATATTCAAGAGCAGGCAGAATTATTGACCAGATGGAGCAAAGAGGAATTATTTCAGGTCCAAACGGAAGTAAGCCGAGAGATGTATATACCAACAGAATAAGTTTTGACGATTTTCGAGATGATGAAGAATGATAAATAAAAATGACTTTCTCCCTGTTTGCAGGGAGGATATGGATAAAAGAGGCTGGGACCAACTGGACTTTTTGTACATTGTGGGGGATGGGTATGTTGACCATCCGAGCTTTGGTCATGCGATTATTTCGCGAGTTCTGGAAAGTCGTGGGTATCGGGTTGGAATTGTGGCGCTCCCCGATTGGAGAAGTGTTGACGATTTCAGGAAAATGGGCAGACCTCGTCTGGGAGTGCTTGTTTCGGCAGGAAATATTGACAGTATGGTAAACCACTACACTGTGAATAAAAAGAAACGAAGTGACGATGCCTATGCACCGGGGAACAAGGCAGGAAAAAGACCTGACAGAGCAACCATAGTATATTGTAACAGAGTAAGAGAAGCGTTCGGGGATATCCCAATTCTTATTGGTGGCGTTGAGGCAAGTCTAAGACGCTTTGCACATTATGACTATTGGGACGATAAGGTGCGTCGTTCTATATTATTCGATAGTCGTGCCGACATTCTTATGTATGGAATGGGTGAAAAACAGATAGTAGAGCTTGCAGACGGTTTGAATTCGGGGATAGATATAAAGGAGCTTACAACAGTTCCCGGCACTTGCTATATATCCTCTCAACCTGTCTATGAGGATGCAGTTATAATCCCGTCTTTTGAGGAGTGCAAGGAGGATAAAATAAAGTATGCCGAGGCTTGCCGACTCCAATATTATGAGCAAAATCCGTATATAGGAAAAATTCTGGTGCAGAAGCATCAGGATAAATATTTAATCCAGAATCCACCTATGCCACCCTTATCCACAGAGGAGCTTGACAGGGTGTATAGTCTGCCATATCAGAAAAATTATCACCCATCATATGAAAAGGATGGTGGAATTGAGGCAATAAAAGAGGTAAAATTCAGTCTAACAAGCTCAAGAGGATGCTTTGGTGGCTGTAATTTTTGTGCCCTTGCCTTCCATCAGGGAAGGATAGTGACTGCAAGAAGCAGAAAAGCAATTGTTGAGGAAGCAAAGGAAATGGTGAAGGAGCCTGATTTTAAAGGCTACATTCATGATGTGGGAGGACCGACTGCCAATTTCAGAAAGCCTGCCTGTAAGAATCAATTAAAGGTGGGAGCTTGTAAAAACAAGCAATGCCTTTTCCCTACACCTTGCGTCAATATGGAAATTGACCATAGTGAGTACTTAAAGCTCCTGAGAGAATTGAGGGAAATAAAGGGAGTCAAGAAGGTGTTTATCCGTTCGGGAATACGCTTTGACTATCTCATAAACGATAAAAATGATGAATTTTTCTATGAGCTTTGTAAGCATCATATAAGCGGACAGTTAAAGGTTGCCCCTGAGCATATTTCGGACAATGTTTTAAAGTATATGGGCAAGCCATCAAATTCTGTGTATAACAAATTTTCCGATAAATTCTATAAAATCAATGAGAAAATCGGGAAAAAGCAGTATCTTGTGCCATACCTGATGTCGAGTCATCCGGGAAGCACATTAAATGATGCAATAAATCTGGCAATGTATTTAAAAAGGAATGGCATCAATCCCCAACAGGTGCAGGACTTTTATCCCACGCCGGGAACAATCTCCACCTGTATGTTCTATACGGGGCTTAATCCATTGGATATGAAAAAGGTGTATGTGCCAAAAACCTATAAGGAAAAGGCGATGCAAAGAGCATTGTTACAATTCAGGAACCCTGAAAACTATAAAATAGTATGCGAGGCTTTGAGACTTGCAGGCAGGGAGGATTTAATTGGCTATGGTGAAAATTGTTTGATATGCAGAAGAAAAGAAGAAAGGAAGAACAAGAATGGCAAAGATTTTAAGCGGCAAGGAAGTGTCGGCAAGAATAAAAGAGGAACTAAAAGAACAGGTGGCAGAGCTAAAGGCTAAGAATATTTTCCCTGGTCTTGCAGTTGTGATTGTGGGTAATGACCCTGCAAGCAGAGTATATGTAAACTCCAAAAAGAAAAATTGCGAGGAGCTTGGGATATATTCGGAGGAATATGCAATGCCTGAGGAAACCACCGAGGAAGAGCTTCTTGAATTGATTAGCAAGCTGAATAATAAAAAGGATATAAATGGCATACTCGTTCAGCTACCTCTGCCAAAGCATATAAATGAGGAAAAAATTATAAATCAAATATTGCCAATTAAGGATGTGGATGCTTTCCATCCTGTGAATGTGGGCAAGATTATGATAGGAAATTACGACTTTGTGCCATGCACTCCTGCAGGGGTTATGGAGCTTATCAAGGAGTCGGGAATAGAGATTTCGGGGAAGGAATGTGTGGTAGTTGGCAGAAGCAATATTGTGGGTAAGCCACAGGCAATGCTTCTTCTCCACCAGAATGGAACTGTGACTATATGCCACTCAAGAACCAAGGACTTAAAAGAGGTCACGAAGCGTGCCGATATCCTTGTGGCAGCAGTTGGAAAGCCTAACTTTATAACAGGGGATATGATAAAAGAGGGAGCAGTTGTGATTGATGTGGGTATTAACAGAATTGCAGATAAAAAGCTTGTGGGTGATGTGGATTTTGAAGCTTGCGAAAAGCTTGCAGGTGCAATCACACCTGTACCGGGTGGAGTTGGACCAATGACCATTGCAATGCTGATGCGAAACACTATAAAGGCAGCTGTAGTACAGGCAAATGACAAATAAATATCAAAATGGTAAAATTGGTTATGGTATAAAATATGAAGGAGAAAAATAATGATTAAAGCAGTTATTTTTGATTTTGACGGAACATTGATGAACACCTTGCCAACGATTGCCTATTACGGAGGCTGTGCTCTGGCAGAAATTGGGAAGGAGCCTATTGGGGAGGATGAATATAAGTATTTTGTTGGAAATGGCAGAGATTTGTTAATCCATAGAATGCTTGGCTACTATAATGCCGACACACCCGAAAACTTTGAAATAGTGGGTAAAAAATATGACCAGGGCTATGAGGGTGATTCGCTATATAAAACCGTTATATATGATGGAATTTTAGAGCTTGTTGATAAACTAAAAAAGCAGGGCATCAGGGTTTGTATCCTAACCAATAAGCCACACAATGTTGCAGTGGATGTTATCCACAAGGTCTTTGGCAAGGACACCTTTGATATATATTATGGTCAAAGAGAGGGAGTAGCTGTCAAGCCATCACCTGAGAGTGCATGGGAGATTGCAAGAGAGCTTGGCTTTAAAAATGAGGAGTGTGCCTTTGTGGGTGACACGATTGTGGATGTTACCACAGGAAAAAGTGCAGGAATGTATGCAGTTGGAGTTTTGTGGGGATTCCGTGAAAGAGAGGAGCTTCTTGAGGCAGATGCTATCATTTCTGAGCCATCAGAGCTTATTGAAGTGATAAAAAAAGTAAAATAGAAAAAGAGAAAACAAGAGAAAAAAGAAGAATACGAGAGAAAACAAGAGCTTCTAATCGATATTTAAAAATTTTTTAAAAAAAGTATTGACATAGATTTTAAAAAGTAGTACAATATCATTCGCAGGTTTGAAAAAGCTATATTTCAAGCCAATTTAATATATTGTTTAAGATGTAAGGAGGTTTTTTCAATGAGTAGCTATATGGCAAAACCAAACGAGATTAAAAGAAAATGGTATATCATTGATGCATCAGGCAAGTCACTTGGAAGAGTGGCAGCTCAGGCAGCAAGCATTCTAAGAGGAAAGCATCTTCCCACATTCACACCAAATGTTGATTGCGGTGACCATGTAATCATCCTTAATGCAAAGGATGTTATCCTAACAGGTAACAAGATAAACCAGAAGGTTCGTTATTATCACACAGGCTGGGTTGGTGGAATCAAGGAAATTCCATACAACAAGCTAATGGCAGAAAATCCTGAAAAGGCAGTTATGTATGCAGTTAAGGGTATGTTGCCAAACAACACAATTGGCAGAAAAGCACTAACAAGACTTCGCGTTTATAAGAACGCAGAGCATGAGCATGCTGCACAAAAGCCCGAAAATTGGACACAAGAGATTAAATAAGGAGGAAAACTAACATGGCAAAAGAACAATACTATGGTACAGGTAGAAGAAAGTCTTCCGTTGCTCGTGTTCGTTTAGTTCCGGGTAATGGTAAAATCACAATCAATGGCAGAGATATCGATGCTTATTTCGGTCTTGACACATTGAAGGTTATCGTTCGTCAACCATTGACATTGACATCAACAGTTGCAAATTTTGATGTTATTGCAAAGGTTGAGGGTGGTGGCTTCACAGGTCAGGCAGGTGCAATCCGTCATGGTATTGCAAGAGCTTTGCTTGAGGTAGATACCGATGCATATAGAGCAACCTTAAAGGCTGCAGGCTTCTTAACAAGAGATTCAAGAATGAAGGAAAGAAAGAAGTACGGCTTGAAGGCTGCAAGAAGAGCTCCACAATTCTCAAAGAGATAATTATTTCGAATGGAATATATCAAAAAACACCCAACTTACGTTGGGTGTTTTTTCTTTTAATCAGTTTATTTCCACATCATCAACACAATTCTCGAGTAAGATGTTTATTATTTCATTTCGTGAACGATTGCTTTTAGATGACAAGTTATCTATTTTTAAAAGAGTACTCTCTTTAATCCTAACTGATATAATTTTGTAACCATCTTCGCCTTTTTTATTTATTTTTATAGTAGTTTTAGCCATAATA
>JAZRPY010000018.1:0-27650 GCA_045649415.1 Clostridia bacterium
CTGCATCAGGCAATTGAGGCGAAGGAAAATGTATCGGTTGAAAAGGAGAGTAAAACTCTTGCAACTATAACATTCCAGAACTTCTTCAGGCTATATAAGAAATTGTCGGGTATGACGGGTACTGCACTGACTGAAGAAAACGAATTTCAGGAAATTTATAGGCTTGATGTAATTGAAGTGCCAACAAATCGTCCTGTTATAAGAGATGATAAGGCAGACTCAGTATATAAAACCGAGCAGGGAAAATATAGGGCAGTTATAAGACAAATCAAGGAATGTCACGAAAAAGGTCAGCCTGTGCTTGTGGGTACAGTTAATATTGATAAGTCTGAAATTCTGTCTGCAATGCTAAAAAGAGAGGGAATAAAGCACGAGGTTCTGAATGCCAAATTTCATGCTAAGGAAGCAGAGATTGTTGCTCAGGCAGGTAAATTTGGTGCAGTTACAATTGCAACCAATATGGCAGGTAGAGGTACTGACATCATTTTAGGTGGTAATGCCGAGTATATGGCAAAGCACGAGCTTATTAAAATGGGCTTTACTGATGAGGTAATTGCCGAGGCAACAGGCTTTGCAGAAACTGATGACGAGGAAATTGTTGAGGCAAGACGCTTATATAAGGAATTTAACGACAAGTTCAAGGCAGAAATTAAGCCTGAACAGGAAAGGGTTATTGAAGCAGGTGGCTTGTTCATAATCGGTACTGAACGCCATGAATCAAGGCGTATTGACAATCAGCTTCGTGGTCGTTCAGGTCGTCAGGGTGACCCTGGTGCATCAAAGTTCTTCCTGTCCTTAGAGGACGACCTGATGAGAATTTTCGGCTCTGACAGGGTGAAAACTGTTGTGTCGGGAATGGGACTTGAGGAGGATGAGCCTATTGAATCAGGCTTTTTAACCAAAGCAATTGAGAATGCACAGCGTAACTTAGAAGGCAGAAACTTTGACTCAAGAAAGCATGTTCTCCAATATGACGAGGTTATGAACGAGCAAAGAAAAATTATATATAAGCAACGCCAGAGTGTTCTTGACGGAGAGGATATCAGTAGCACTATCAAGTCTATGATAGAGGCTACTGTGGACGGTGCTATGGAGGAATTTGTTGGAGTTTCGGATATCCCTGAGGATTGGAACTTAAAGGGCTTGAAAGAATTTTCCAATAATAGCCTGAACGCACTTGGAGAATTCCAGATAGAGCAATCCGAGCTTGAAACCATTTCAAAGGATGAAATAAGAGAAAGACTTATGAGAATTGCATCCAAGAGATATGATGAGCAGGAGGAAGTATTTGGCGAAAATATGCGTGAAATTGAAAGAGTTATAATGCTGAGAGTTGTTGATACTCTTTGGATGGATCATCTGGATGAGATGGAGCATGTGAAGAGGGAAATTGGCTTGAGGGCATATGGTCAGCACGACCCTGTGGTAGAATATAGAAATGTGGGTAGTGACTTATACGACGGAATGCTTGATTCAATTAAGCGTAATACTGTGAAGTATATTCTGAACTTAAAGCCCAGAACAGAGATTAAGAGAGAGCAGGTTGCAAAGCCTGTTGACACAGGTAGCGACGGTTCTTTGGCAAAACAGCCTGTGAGAGCAAAAAAAGAGCCGGGCAGAAACGAGCCTTGCCCTTGTGGTAGTGGTAAAAAATATAAGCACTGCTGTGGAAAATAAAGTATAAAAAATGCCGATGATAAAAACATCGGCATTTTAATTTACTTTATCCGGCTTTCCTCATCAATTATTTTAAGCTTTTTTAAAGCAGAGGTGAGCTTACATAAAAATAAGCGTTCCATAACCTTATATATGCAATATAATCGATATTTAAAATCAGTGCAGGAGTATTGCTTCCCGTTATGAGTAAAGTTAGAAATCACGCCGATTATCTGGTCGTGACGAATGTTCCATTCTTTATATAAAAGGTTATCTCCACACATTAAATATGTACCATCCTTCATTACTCTCACAACCCTGTGTAGAACAAATTGACCATTATCCCGTCTGTATAGTGGTACATCATATTTTTTCAATTTGGGGGGAGCAGCCCTTAAAGTTACTGAATCCACGCCCGGAGTCAACATAGGAAGCATACTTTTGCCATTGGGCGTGAATAAAACTTCCTTGCCCAGTGCCAATTGCTCCTTAATTATGGGCAGAATTTCAGCCAAATTCACCCTCATTTTTTCATTCATATCAAAACTTTTCCTTTCGGAGTGACTAAAAATTTAATCGCAAAGTAAGTTCGCATTCTTGAGGCAATCAATAAATTCGTCAATATCCTTTGAAGCAGTTTCTGAGTCGATGTCGTACTCTGACAGCATTGCCGACAACAGTTCATCCTTTGATGCGCCATGTGTGAGCTTTTCCCACAAAAATGCGCCTGCACCGTTAATGGTTATAATTCCATTAAAGTTTATAGCCTCGTCACCAATAGCAACTACAATACTATTTCCTGCAACCTGCCTTAACACATAGCCTTCTTTAATTTTCATTATATATCATCCTTTCTGGAAAATAATCAGAAGTTAAATAAAGTATATCATAAAAAGTTATCAATTACAAGAGCAAATGTTAAATTTAAGTATTGTGGCTGTCGGACAGATGATAAAACTATATAAAATTAAATAAAAGTATAGACTTAAATGAAAATGTGTGTTATAATATGGGTATATCGTGGGTAAGTACACATTTATGAAAGGAAGCGAGAAGTAATGAACAAAATATTAAAAAAGCTATTAGCATTTAGTCTTGCAGGTGTTATAGTATCTTCATTATCAATCAATGTTTTTGCAACCGAGTTTATAGATATGCCGAATAACTGGACAACCAAGGCACTTAACAATGCAGTAAAGTATGGACTCTTATATGGTGAGGAAGCAGGGGAAGGAAAAATGAAAATCAACCCTGACGATAATATCACCAGAGCACAGATGGCAGCAATTATTGTGAGAGCTTTTGGTGCAACTGAGGAACGAGGAATTGCAGCATTTATTGATGCAGACCCGAATGCATGGTACTATAAGGAATTGTCAAAAGCAGTAAAGATGGACGCCTTCCGTGGTGACGGTAATATGATTAGACCTAACAACAATATCACCTTCCAGGAATGCTTTACAGTCATTTCTCAGATTTTAAGACTTGATTTATATGTTGAAGACACAAGCTGTCTTGACAAGTTCTCCGATAAGGATGAGATTGCACAATGGGCTATTCCATATGCAGTTGCAGTAGTATCAAATGGATACTGGGATGGTATAGACGGAAAGCTTCTACCAACTACCTACATCACTCGTTCACAATTTGCGGTCCTGATGGATAATGTGGTAAGAACATATATTGATGAGCCGGGTACATATTCATCCTTTGAGGAAGGAAATGTTATGATTCGTGCAAACAATGTGACTATTAAGGATGCAGATGTTAAGGGTGCAGTTATTGTTGGTGATGGTGTTAAGGAAAATATAGTTGTTGATAATTCAAAGCTTTCAAAAGGCATTTTCGTTCGTGGTGGTGGAAAAACAACCAAGCTTCAAAATAAAACTTATATCCAAAGAGCAGTTTTATTGATGCCTAATTTGAAAATCCAGTTAGATCACACAGTTGAATATCCGGTTGTTAGTGGTTCAATTTACACTTGCTATCAAACAAATGAAGTTGAGATAACTGATACACTTGATAAATAATTATGTAATAAAAAAATACTCTTCTCTGAGATTTTAGAGAAGAGTATTTTTTATGTCTTAAAATTATTTTTCTATATCCTTTTTGAACTCCTCGTTCTGTTCAGGATATGCAGAAAGCATAGGCTCAACATCAAGACCTTTCTTTCTGTCGTAATAATTCTTTGTGATTTTAGTAATCTGACCACTAAGCAGTATAACTGCAATCAGGTTAGGCAATGCCATCAAGCCATTAAAGGTATCATCAATTGCCCATAAAAGCTCACCTTCAATTACTGCAGATGCAACAATCAATACAACGAATATAAGCTTAAATACGATAACTGCAACCTTCTGACCTTTTTTTGGTAGCCATTGGAAGAAGAACTCAGTTGCCTTTTCACCATAGTATGACCACGCAAGAATAGTTGTGAATGCGAATAGTGGCAGGAATGTAGAGTATATAATTGCACCGAGCGTTCCTAAATTCTGAGAGAATGCCGCCAATGCAGTTGCAGAGTCGTTGCCTGCATAGAATAAACCACTCTGGAATGCGCCACTTTGAACATTGGTTGTAAGAACAACTAATGCAGTTAATGTACAGATAACGAAGGTATCAAAGAATACCTCGAAAATTCCCCATAAGCCTTGAACAACAGGTTCACGAACCTCAGATGCAGAGTGTGCAATAACTGATGAACCAAGACCTGCCTCGTTTGAGAAAACGCCTCTTGCCAAGCCCTTTTTGATAATTTCAGCAAACACAAAGCCTCCAACACCACCTGCTACTGCTTTTGCAGAGAACATACTTGAGAAAATAAGTCTGAAGGTTTCAGGAACTGTTGTTATATTTATCAATATGATAATGAGTGACATGATAATGAATATCAATGACATAAATGGAACAAGCATTGATGCAACTTTGCCTATTCTCTTGATACCACCAATAATAACTACAGCAGTTATAACAGCAACTATAATGCCTATAATGATTTTTGCATAATCTGAGTCGAGACTCAAAACAGAGGTAAGTGTTCCTGAAATTTTATTGGTTTGAACACCACTCATACCAACTGCTGCAAGTAAGCAGAATATAGCAGCAATATAACCTAACCACTTTTGCTTTAAGCCATATGCTATGTAGTAGAAAGCACCACCTGAGAAGTTTCCGTCAGCGTCCTTTTTACGATAGAATAAGCCAAGCACATTTTCAGCGTAGTTGGTGAGCATACCAAAGAAGGCTGAAATCCACATCCATACAACTGCACCAGGACCACCTGTTAAAATAGCAGAGGTAACACCTATAATATTACCTGTACCAACAGTACCGGAGATTGCAGCAGAAAAGGCTTCAAACTGAGAAATTGACTTTTCTCCGTTTTTCTTAACTTTTTCGTTTGCGTCCTTCTTTTTGCCCAAGTCCCTTATAGCAGGAACAATTGTTGTGTTGATGGACTCACCAAACTTTCTAACTTGTAACCAGTTTAGGCGAATTGTAACCAACAGGCCTGTGCCTAAGATCATAATAATCATTGGCCAACCCCACACAAAGCCGTTAACTACATCGTTAACCTTTGTAATTGTTTCGATAATGTTATTCCACATATCAAAAACCCTCCATATAAAATAATATTAAAAAAAGAGCCAAACTTAAAAATATAAGTCTAACTCCGAAAAATAAATAAAGAAACAACAAAAAATTATCCCCTTATTCAACTCCGTCCTTTTGCCTGAGAGATTAGCGATTATTATCACCTTGCACCTTCGGCATCCGTATTCGGACTTCTCCGGAGTGCTATCAGAACACAGTACCTGCTTTTTTAAAGCACCTGAGAGTATTACTCCTTCGGTTGTATATAAAATACATCTCCTGCATTCCTCATATAGCCCTTAATTTATAGATTATTATAGCAGATAAAAAATAAAAATGCAACATTTTTTTTATAATGTAAGGATTTTAGACTAAAATTATAAAAAACAAAGATAAAAAGAGAGAAATTTGTGAAAATATGAGAAATTTTATTCATTAGAATTAAATGGTATGATATAACATTTGTAACACAAAGGTCGATGTACCATTTTTCTAATAATGGGATTGACTTTTATTACTATTTTTGATATAATCTTCAACAGAGAAATGCTTGATGGCAGGCAATTTGATTTGTGCCAAAAAGTAGCGAACTTAGAGAAAAAAAGAAGGGCAATAAATGACATCGCAGTATCGTAAAAAATTGCCAAAAGCCTTGATTTATAAGGCTATATAAGATGTCGTACAGCTATCGTAATGAAAGACTATGTGTTTATCAAATTGGCGAGCAGGCTGATTTTGAAAAACCTTAAAAATAAAGGAGAAATGATAAAATATGAAACTTGGTATAGTCGGACTTCCAAATGTGGGAAAATCCACATTATTCAATGCAATAACTCAGGCAGGAGCAGAATCTGCCAACTACCCATTCTGCACCATAGAGCCAAATGTGGGTATAGTTGATGTGCCTGACGAGAGAATTGACGAGCTTGCAAAAATGTATAATCCTAAAAAGGTAACTCGAGCATACATTGAGTTTGTTGATATTGCAGGACTTGTTAAGGGTGCATCAAAGGGTGAAGGCTTAGGAAACAAGTTTTTGTCACACATAAGAGAGGTGGATGCAATTGTCCATGTGGTGAGATGCTTTGATGATGCAAACATAACCCATGTTGACGGAAGCGTTGACCCCATAAGAGATATTGAAACAATTCAGCTTGAGCTTATTTTCTCCGATATAGAGATAATGGAAAGACGAATTGATAAGACCAAAAAAGCAATGAAGGGTGATAAAACCTTAGCCTCAGAGCTTGAGCTTTTAGAAAGAGTAAAGATGGCTATGGAGGAGGGTAAGCCTGCAAGAAGTCTTGACTACACAAAGGAAGAACTTGAAATTATGAAGGAGATATCCCTGATTTCAATGAAGCCTGTTTTGTATGCTGCTAATGTGGCAGAGGAGGACTTTTCAAAGGGTATTGAAAATTGTGAATATGTTAACCGCGTTAAGGCACATGCAGAGTCGGAGGGCTCGGAGGTTATGCCTGTTTCAGCACAGATTGAGGAAGAGATTTCTCAACTGGACAAGGACGAAAAGGAAATGTTTATGCAAGAGCTTGGAATGAGTGAGTCGGGACTTGACAGACTCATAAAGGCAAGCTATAAGCTATTGGGACTTATAAGCTATCTTACTGCAGGTGAGCCTGAGGTGAGGGCGTGGACTATCACCAATGGCACAAAAGCTCCACAGGCAGCAGGTAAAATCCACAGTGATTTTGAAAGAGGCTTTATAAGAGCAGAGGTTGTGGCATATAATGACCTGATGGAATGTGGCAGTATGAACGCTGCAAAGGAAAAGGGTCTGGTTCGTTCTGAGGGCAAGGAATATGTTATGAAGGACGGAGATATTGTTCTTTTCAGATTTAATGTATAATACTATTTTCAAAATGGTGGTTTTCGATATCGGGAACCACCATATGTGTATATAAAAAGAGGTGAGATAAGTATGAATCTTAATTTAATATATGGTGGAGTGGGAACAGGGAAAACCAAAAGGTGTATTGAGCAGATTGAAAAGGTGGTAAGAGAAAATCCTGAGGACAGAGCAATTATGATAATTCCTGACCAATATTCCTATATCACAGATAAAATGCTGGTGGAACATTTTGGTGGCACAGGTCCTAACAGGCTTGAGGCTATGACCTTTTCTCAGTTATTCACAAGGTATGTGAAAAAGCAAAATACATATCTGACACCTGCAGGAAAACAGATGCTTTTCTACCTTGCCTCTATGGGACAAAAAAACAAGAAGGAAAGTATTTTCAAAAGCACCTATTCAAAGCCTGGCTTTGTGGAGAAAATTGCTGACCTTATTGGTGAGTTTAAAAGGTATCTTATAGCTCCCGAGGATTTAAAGAGTGCATACAAAGAGGGCAGTAAGAACATATTGTCATTGAAGCTTTCATCAATCTGGGACATATATGAGGAATACAACAGACTTTTGGAGAAAGGCTTTTCAGACAGTGAGGACGACTATTTAAGGCTTGCCGAGTACATATTGAATAGTGAGGAGTGGGGAAACACTCATATATGGTTCGATGGCTTCTCCGATTACTTGCCTCAGCATTATATAGTTATAAATGCACTATTAAGAAAGACAAAAAATGTACATATAACAATCCCTGCAGAACTAAAAAATTCCTTGGGCGAGGATGTTTTCTCGGTTGTTAAGGAAACTGAAAGCAAACTAAAGAAAATGGCAAATGAGGTGGGAGCAGAGCTATCTTGTGATGCAATGCCCTCTGTTTGCCATACCATAAAAAGTCCTGAGCTTTTGCATCTTATGAAAAACTGGGACGACAGAAGAAAATCATATCAGGAGCCTGTGGAGAATATATCTGTTTTTGTGGCGAAGGATATGTATTCGGAAGCTGAATATGTGGCAAGAAAGATAATAGAAGAGGTAAAGTCAGGCGTAGATTTTAAGGATATTTCAGTAGTTGCAGTGTCAGGAGATAACTATAGCCATCTTTTTGAGGCAATTTTTAACGACTACAATATCCCATATTTTTCTGATATGGGACAACCTATAACCGACCACCCTGTTATATTGACGGTTCTTGGTATCTTTGATATAATCGAGGAAAATTGGGGATATGAGTCGGTGTTTAAGTACCTAAGAACAGGCTTTGTTTACACAAAAAAGCAAAACGAAATAAAAGAGCTTGACAAGGAGAAAATCGATGCCCTTGAAAACTATGTTTTAAGACATGGCATAAGAGGGAAGAAGGTATGGCTTCAGGATGAAAAGTGGGAGGAAAAGGCAAGTGGTGCTTTTGACTCGGTGCTTGGTGAAGAAAAAAGAGTGGATAACATTTTAGTGGTTGATGAAATAAGAAGAGATATTATAGCGCCATTTGTCAGCTTTTATGATAAAATATCGGGAAAAAAAACTGCAGGTGAGCTTGCAGAGGCACTATATAGATTTTTATGCGACATTAACCTGTATGATGCAATTTCAATTCAGGCAGAAATGCTAAGGAAAAATGGATATCCTAACGAATCGGAAAAAGTGAAGGAAATCTGGAATATGCTGATGGAGGTAATCAACCAGATTGTAGTGATTATGGGTGATGAGTATTGCAGTAGAGAGGACTTTAAAAATCTGTTATCCTGCGGACTTTCTGCTTCCGTTATGCAGATTATCCCCTCAGGACTTGATTCGGTTTTGCTTTCTCAATCAGACAGAAATTCCTCGGTTAATTCAAAGGTTGTGTTCTTTGTGGGTGGAATATCGGGAACTATGCCGAATGAAATTCACACAACGGGAATTTTAACTGATAAGGACAGGCGTGATTTAAAGGAAAAGGGAATTGAGGTTGCAAAGGACAATATCGGGAAAGCAGAGCAAGAGATGTTTAAGTTCTACAGAGCAGTGACATCGGCAACTGAAAAGATATATTTTTCCTATCCAACAACAGATTTGGAGGGTGAATCAAAGCAACCCTCAGCCTTTTTAAAGAATCTTGGGAAGATGTTTCCTAATATGGCAGTTTTGGATGACTTTAATGAGGATAGGGAAGAAAAAATATTATCCCAGAAGCAAGGCTTTTTGTATATGCTTGATGCAGTAAATGATAGTTCTAAAAAGGAAAATATCAAAAAGGTTATTGAATATTTTAACGACAGAGAAGGCTTTTTAGACAAGGTCAATATGGCAAGGTATGCAGCTCAATATAAAAAGCAACAACCAAGTATAACAAGAGAGAATGCAAAGCTTTTATACAACGATTATCACAGATATAGCACAAGCAGACTGTCCGACTATGCAGCCTGTCCCTTCAGCTATTTTATTAAGCATGGTATGAAGGCAGAGGAGCAACAGGTGTGGCAGATTCAGAAATTCGAGATAGGAAGCTTGTTGCATTGGGCAGTGTGTGAGTATTCAAAAGAGGTAGAAAAGGATATAGAGGACTTTTCTGAAATTAAAAAAAGATGGATGGAGCTCACAAAGGAGGAAAGCTCTAAGATTGCCGAAAGGATAATGGAGGATATTTCCGAAAGAGTTCTAATGGGTGCATTTAAAAATCAGGGAAAGCTTGCCTATCTTTTAAGACGGATGAAGAAAATACTTTTAAGGTCGGTGGAAATTGTAAGACTCAGTCTTTCTCAGGGTGAGTACACTGCAGTATGCTATGAGGAACAGTTCAGGATTGACATTGAGTGGAACAACAAAAGTGTTGGCTTGAACGGAACTATTGACAGAGTTGATGTGGCACCTGATGCTGAAACGGGAACAATATCTTTAAGAATAATCGACTATAAGTCAGGGAAAAAGAATTTTGATGTTGTTTCGATTTCCAACGGTGAGGATATGCAGCTTTTGGTATATGCAATAGCGGCAACCGAGCTATATAAGAAAAATGCATTGGGAAAGGCTCAAAAAGGACTATATCCGACTGTGGGTGGAGTTTTATATAGTAAATTAAAAAATGATTTGGTACATTCAAACACCACAGACACAGAGATAGTGGACAATGAGCATATAAAAGCCATGCGAATGAATGGTGTGGTGGTATCCGACGGAGATGATATCGAGGCTGCAAGAAGTATGGACAGAAATCTCACAACAGGTGGCGCAAGAAGTGAGTTTATGAATCTTGCTCTTAATAAAAAGGGAGATAGTCTTGACAGCAGATATTCCGCTGTGGAGCCCAGAAATAAATTTGATATCTTATTAAGCTATGTAAGAAAAACTGTTGTAAGACTTGATAATGAAATATTTAGTGGAAATATATCCATATTGCCAAATATAGGAAAAAGTGAAAGCTCATGCAGATATTGTAAGTACAGTGAAATTTGTATGTTTGATAAAAATATCGACGAGTCGAGAAAAAAACTTGAGAGTAAAGACGATGCATGGCTATATATGGAGGAAAATCTAAAGGAGGGGGAATAGTAAAATGTCGGAAAGAAAATGGACTAATGAGCAATTAGATGCCATATATACTACCGAGTCTTACAAAAAAGAGCATTGCAATATTCTTGTCAATGCAGCAGCAGGCTCAGGCAAGACGGCAGTTTTAGTTGAGAGAATAATAAAAAAAATATTCCCCGAGGATAACACAGCACCTATAGATGTCAATAAACTGCTTGCAGTAACCTTCACAAATGCAGCGGCAGGGGAAATGAAGGAAAGAATAAGGGAAGCTATTGAGGAACAGTTAAAAAAGGCAGATGACGAGAACGACTATACGAAAATTTCGAACATAAAACGACAGAGCCTACTTTTGCAGGATGCAGATATAACAACAATAGATGCATTTTGTATGAAGGCAGTAAGGGAAAATTTTCACCTGTTGGGAATTGACCCGAGCTTTTCAATAGCAGATACAACCCAATTGACTCTGATGAGAGAAGAGGCTATGGAAGAGGTTTTAGAGGAATATTATGATGAGGGTGACGATGACTTTTTAAGTCTTATGGAGGTTTTTTCACAGGGCAGAGAAGATACCGATTCTGAAAAGACAGTAACAGGAATTTACGACTTTGTTCAGGCTATGCCATATCCTGAAAAGTGGTTATCAGACAAGGCAGAAATGTTTTTATTAAAGGATGGTCTTGATAAAAATCCATGGATGCAGACTATGAAAAAAAGAAAAGCCATATACTCAGGGGCTGCAATAGGTGAGTATAAAAGGGCTCTTGTTGCAATGGCAGAAATTGTGCTTGGCACTCAGTTAGAGCCTGATAAAATTATTGAGCTTTATCCTCCGTGTACTGAAAATGAGCTTCAGTATGCATGGAGTAAATACTACGAGATAATTTGTATGGAGTACGAATTTGCAAAGCTTGTGGCAGTGGATAGCTGGGATGAGGCAAAAGCTCACATTGAGGAATTCACCTTTGAAACATGGTCTGTTGCAGGCTCTGTCAGGAACAAGGATAAGGAGATAAAGGATAAGGATGTAATTGCACGCATAAAGGCTATGCGTGATGCAGGAAAGAGTTGTATCCAAAAATTATATGAAAAGCTATATATGACGGAAAAGGAAATAGAGGAGCAACTAAGGGTGAGAATGTATCCTGTTGTGGCTATACTGGTGAAACTTGTGAATAGCTTTTCCTATAAGTACAACGAAAAAAAAGAAAAGAAAAATGTTCTGGACTTTTCCGATATTGAGCATTTAGCCTTGAAGCTATTTATAGAAAATCCTGAAATTGCAGATGAGTACAGACAAAAATATGAGGAAATTCTTCTTGATGAGTATCAGGACATCAATGGCTTGCAGGAGGAAATATTCAATAAGATATCAAGGGGCAACAATCTATTTATGGTGGGGGATATGAAACAGAGTATCTACAGGTTCAGGCAGAGTGACACGAAAATATTCAAAAGTAAAAGTGACTCCTACAATAAAGAAAAGGGAGCAGAAAACAGGAAAATAATTCTATCCAATAATTTCAGAAGCAGAAAAGAGGTCCTTGACAGCGTCAATGTGGTTTTTAAAAGGATAATGTCCGATATGGTGGGTGAGCTTGTGTATGATGATGAGCAGAGCTTAAACTATGGGAACACAGAGTATAAGGACAAAAATGAGAATATTTGTGGTGGATATAAATCCGAGTGCTATCTTCTTCAAAGCTCAGCAGAGGATGGAGAAGAGGAGGAAACCTTAGAGAAAAATGAAATTGAGGCACAATTTATTGCAAGGAAAATAAGAGATTTGAAGGCTGCAGGCTTTCTGGTGAGGGATAAAGATAACTACAGACAAATAAGGAACAAGGACATCACCATACTTATGTCCTCTCACAAGTATGTGGCAGATATATATTTATCGGCACTTAACAGTGAGGGGATTGATTGCTATGCCGTAAGTGGTGGGTATTTTGACAGAAACGAAGTAAAGCTCATACTTTCCTTGTTGAAGATTGTTCAAAATCCTTATCAGGATATACCTCTATTGGGAATTTTGCGTTCACCTGTTGGCAATTTTTCTGATGACGAGCTTGTTAAAATCAGAAGCGCTAAGGCAGGGTTGATATTTGATGCACTGAAGGAGTGTGCAAGGGTTGAGGATGAGTTTGGGAAAAAATGCTTAACCTTTATAGAAAGGCTCAACAAGTGGAGAGAATACCCCACATATATGAGTTGTGACAAGCTTTTGTGGACATTATATGAGGAAACAGGGATATATGCATTTGTTGGAGCGTTGCCTGATGGTGAGGATGCCCGTGCCAACTTAAGACTTTTATTTGAAAGGGCGAAAAGGTACGAGGGCTCAGGCTATAAGGGATTATTCCATTTCATAAGATACATAGAAAGACTTAAAAATAAGGAAGAGGATATGTCTGTGGCACAAGCTATGGGTGAGGACCGTGATGTTGTGAGAATTATGACTATCCATAAAAGTAAGGGACTTGAATTCCCTGTGGTATTCCTTGCAGGCACATATAAAAAATTCAATACAAGAGCATCTATGGTGCAGATGCACAAAGAGCTTGGGTTTGGAATGAGGGAATGTAACACCAATGAAGGATATATAATGGAGAGTATTGCAAACTATGCAGTAGCAGACACTAACAAAAGGGAGGATATTTCCGAAGAGGAAAGAAAGCTGTATGTTGCAATGACTCGTGCCAAGGAAAAGCTTATCGTAACAGGTGTGGCAGATTCAAAATCCCAGAACATTGAAAGTCTTGAGAAAAAATGGGACTCTATGCTTCCTGATAAGGATGGCGTAATGTCACCGACAGTTGCTGAGTCAGTAGGAAGATATATGGACTGGATTGCGCCTGTTGCAAGAAAGCTGAATGAGTATTGGCATTTTGAGATAGTAAGCTATTCGGGAGTTGACACAAGTGAAGCTACAGAGGAGAACACAGATAGTAAGGATGTAAAAGAAATTGTTATAGATGAGTTTATCTACGACAATGAGAAGATAAAGAATATTCCAACCAAGGTTACTGTCACTGCCCTTAAGAATATGGATAATGGCTTTAGTGTGGAGGAAAGAACAACAGAGCTTGCAAAAATGCCTGAATTTATGGAAGAAAAGAAGCTTGCTGGTGCAAGGCTTGGAACTGTGATTCACTATATTATGCAGAAAATAAAATTCAGGGATAATATGGATATAGACTACATAAGAGGCTTTGCAGATAATTTAGTGAGGGATGGAGAAATCAAAAAGGAGGAGCTTGAAGGAGTAGATTTGGATAAAATCCAAAAATTCTTTAAAAGTCCTCTGGGAAGAAGAATGACATCCTCTAAAAAGGTAGAAAGAGAGGCCACCTTTGAAACTACCATTCCATTATCCTATTTTGAAGGGTTTGAGGATATGGAAGAGTCTATAATGCTTCAGGGTGTGGTGGACTGCTTCTTTGAGGAGGAAGAAGAGCTTGTTATAATAGACTATAAATCCGACTTTTATAACGATCCCCAAGAGATAAAGCAAAAGTATGAAAAGCAGCTTGATTGGTATCAGTATGCTCTTGAGAAAATAACAGGCAAGAGAGTACGGGAGAAAAACATCTATATGTTCCACAAGGGAGATGTAGTCAGCTGGTAAAATTTCAAATTGTATCCCATTTATATATGAAATGTTTAAAAATAACTATTGATTTTTTCGCTAAAAGGGAGTATAATGACTTTTGTGGTTTTGAAAAGATGTGGTAAAGGAGGGAATCAACATGGGAGAAGACAGTAGGAAAAAATATAAAAACTCATCAGGAGCTCATATCAAAAAATATTCTGCAATAAAGCAATTTACCAAAGAACTTGAACCGGAGCATATGTCTGATGAATATACAAAATATAAAAGAACAAAGCTATGGTGGAGAGCTTTATTTATAGTTGCAATCTGTGGTATTATGGTAGCTTTGTTTGTGCTGATATTTAGAGCAAGTGAAAATAAAGACAGAGAAATAGATTCCAAAAATCAGAAGATTGAACTGACAGAACAAGAGTTGGTATCTCAGATAGATGAGTTAAAAACTAAAAATATGGAGCTTGAGTATGAACTTAGCAAGTATAAGGAAAAATACGGCGAGCTAACAACAACTTCTGATGAGAATGCCGAAGAAGATAATGAATAAAACAACAAAATGCCGATAAAATTATTATCGGCATTGTTTTTTTACTCTAATTAGAAAGCATTATCTATATAAAAAAATATGCATTTGTTATAAAATAATGATTTTTTAGGAAAATTTAAAAAAAATGCTTGACTTTTTAGTTATTGTCCTGTTATAATGTTAGAGAAGAGAAGTAACTTCTTTTTTTTGTGTTCGAAAAAAGTTGCTTCGTAAAGTAATTTTATGAGTTAAATACGGAGGTGTAATATCCATGAGAGTTAAGATTACATTGGCTTGTTCAGAGTGTAAGCAAAGAAACTATAATACAATGAAGAATAAGAAAAATGACCCTGACAGACTGGAAATGAACAAGTATTGTAGATTCTGCAGAAAGCATACTCTTCATAAGGAAACAAAATAATAACCATTGTATGGGAAAAGGAGTGTAGGAAATGGCAGATACAACTAATAATGTACCAGCTAAGCCAAAGAAGGCAGGCTTGTTAAAGTTTTTCCGTGAAACCAAGTCAGAATTAAAGAAGGTTTCATGGCCAAGTAAGGACCAATTATTGCATAATACTCTTATCATCGTGGTTTTCATAGCAATTGCTACAATTATCTTGTCAGTTCTTGATTTGGGATTTTCTTGGTTATTTTCTTTAATAACCAATAAGTTTTAATCTTAAAAGAGGAGTGATTTGATGGCTGAGGAAGCAAGATGGTATGTGGTGCATACTTATTCTGGTTATGAAAATAAGGTTAAGGCCAATATTGAGAAATCAGTAGAAAACCGAGGAATAAGCGACCTTATTCAAGCTGTTGAGGTTCCCGTTGAAGAGGTTATTGAAGAAAAAGACGGAAACAAGAAAAGCGTGATGAAGAAAATTTTCCCCGGCTATGTTGTTATTAAAATGGTAATGAATGACGAAAGCTGGTTTGTAGTTCGTAACACAAGAGGTGTTACCGGATTCGTAGGCCCTGGCTCAAAACCTGTTCCTCTGACCGATGCTGAGGTTGAAGGTATGGGTGTTGAAAAACTATCAGGTACCGGAAATGATTTTTCTGTTGGTGATTTAGTAAGAGTTAAATCAGGTCCCCTTGAAGGCTTCGCAGGTGCAATTGAAGCAGTTGACTCAGAACATAGAAAACTCACAGTTAAGGTTTCCATGTTTGGAAGAGAAACACCTGTTGAGGTTGATTGCAAGGATGTTGTTTTGCAGGATTAGTCCTGAACAACAAAATTATTATTTAGTTATAGACTCAAAAAAATCTTTTGAGTTTATATATCCCTCTGGTGACAGTGGGAGGGCATTAAGCCCGTTAATTACCACATTATACAGCTTTTTAGCTGTGGATTTTAAGGAGGTGGCCATATAATGGCACAAAAAATTGCAGGTTATATTAAGTTACAAATTCCGGCTGGTAAAGCAACACCGGCACCCCCTGTTGGTCCTGCTTTAGGTCAACATGGTGTCAACATTGTTCAATTTACTAAGGAATTTAACGAAAAGACAGCAAAGGACGCAGGTTTGATTATCCCTGTTGTTATTACGGTTTACGCTGACCGTTCTTTCTCCTTTGTTACAAAAACTCCACCGGCTGCAGTATTGTTAAAGAAGGCTTGTAAGATTGAAAAGGCTTCAGGCGTTCCTAACAAGAACAAGGTTGCAACTGTAAGTAAGGCAGATGTAAGAGCTATTGCTGAACAAAAAATGCCTGACTTGAATGCAGCAAGTATTGAAGCAGCTATGAGTATGATTGCCGGTACTGCAAGAAGTATGGGTATCGTAGTAGAAGACTGATTATAAGGTTTTAATTAAGTGGGAGAGAGTGAAAAACTCTTGGTTGACCACATAAGGAGGAAAAGAATATGTTCAGAGGTAAAAAATATCAGGACAGCGTTAAGCTGATTGATAAAGCAAAGCAATATGATGCTAATGAAGCATTGGATTTAGCTGTTAAAACAGCTAAGGCAAAGTTTGATGAAACTGTAGAGGTTCATGTTAAGTTGGGTGTTGACTCAAGACATGCTGACCAACAGGTAAGAGGTGCTATCGTTCTTCCTCATGGTACAGGTAAAACCTCAAAGGTTTTGGTATTCGCTAAGGGTGAAAAGGCTGAGGAGGCAGTTGCTGCAGGTGCTGACTATGTTGGTGAAATGGAGCTTGTTTCTAAAATCCAGGGCGAAAACTGGTTTGATTTTGATGTTGTTGTTGCAACTCCAGATATGATGGGTGTTGTAGGTCGTTTGGGTAAGGTTTTAGGTCCTAAGGGATTGATGCCATCACCAAAGGCAGGCACAGTTACTATGGATGTTGCTAAGGCAGTTGCTGAAATTAAAGCAGGTAAAATTGAGTACAGACTTGATAAAACAAATATCATTCACTGTCCAATAGGAAAGGTTTCCTTTGGCAAGGATAAGTTGGTTGAAAACTTCAACACACTTATGGATGCTATTATCAAGGCAAAGCCGTCAGCTGCAAAGGGTCAATACTTAAGAAGCGTAGTTGTTTCTTCAACAATGGGCCCTGGTATCAAGTTGAACAGTGCTAAAATTTCAGGTTAATTTTTAAAATTAACTATTGACAAAGGTTGTTGTGTGTGATATAATATACGAGTTGTGTGTTATATCACACATGATAATATAATCCGTAGACAGCAGGTGCTATATTATTTAGCGTAAGTCCTGCCGAGGGTAAAATTAGAAATCTATTTAATGTTGATTTTTAATGCTCTTTGCTCCGTCTACGGCAAAGAGCTTTCATTTTTATTGAAAGCGTACAGCTTTACAGGAGGTGAACAAAAATGCCAAGTGAAAAAGTATTAGAAGCAAAGAAAGCGCAGGTTGCTGAGGTTATCGAAGCTTTGAAAGGTGCAACAACAGGTGTTTTAGTAGATTATCGAGGTCTTACTGTTGAAGAAGACACAAAGCTAAGAAATGACTTGAGAGCTGCAGGTGTTCAATACTTTGTTATTAAGAACACATTGCTTCGTTTGGCAGCAAAGGAAACAGGCCTTGATGGCTTAGATGAGATTTTGCATGGACCTACTGCTTTGGCAATTTCAGAGGATGCTGTTGCTCCGGCAAAGGTATTGGCTGAATTTGCAAAAAGTAATGAGAAAATGGAAATCAAATCAGGTTTCATGGAAGGCAAGGTTCTATCTTTGGATGAGGTTATGCAACTTGCAAAAACCCCGAACAAGGAAACACTTATTGCAAAAGTTATGGGCAGCTTGAACTCTCCAATATCCGGTTTGGCAAGATTGCTTAGCACAATCGTTGATGGTGGAGTTGAAATTGCAGACTTAGTTGCAAAGAAGGCAGGAGAAGCGCCTGCAGAGGAGCCAGTAGCAGAAGAAAAGGTAGCAGAAGAAGCTGCTACAGAGGAAGCTGCTGAGGCACAAGAGGAAGCACCTGCTCAAGAGGCAGCTCCAGTTGAAGAAACAACTGAAGAAGCAGCTATAGCAGAGGCTGAGGAAACAGCACAAGATGCTGAATAATTATTAAAAAATATTGATACAGGAGGTCAAAACAATGGCAGACGTACAAAAAATCTTAGATGAAATCAAAGAATTAAAGTTACTTGAAGTAGCAGAATTAGTTAAGTTAATGGAAGAGGAGTTTGGTGTATCAGCAGCAGCTCCAGTTATGGTTGCAGGTGCAGTAGATGCAGGTGCAGGTGCAGCAGCAGGTGCTGAGCAAAGCGAGTTCGAAGTTATCCTTGCAGATGCAGGTGCTTCAAAGCTTGGTGTAATCAAAGTTGTTAGAGAAATCACAGGTCTTGGCTTGAAGGAAGCAAAGGCTTTAGTTGACGAAGCTCCAAAGCCAATCAAGTCAGGTGTTGATAAGGACGAAGCTGAATCAATCAAGGCTAAGCTTGAAGAAGCAGGCGCTAAGATTGAGTTGAAATAATTATGATTATTGACCTATCCGAAATTATTAAGGATTACGGTGGTAAACTGAGTATTTCAGCTTCAATTGAAATGGACGACACCGATTTTTTGGGTGAATCGTTTGTTTTTGATAAGCCACTCAATATAAAGGGTACTATCACTAATAACACGAAATCTCTTGAATTTGTTGCTAAGGCAGAGGGTGAAATGCAGGTGCATTGTGCAAGATGCAATAAGGCTTTTGTTGTGCCTGTTTCGTTTCGCATCAAGGAAACCTTGGTGGGAGAGGATGGAGAGATCACTGACGATGAAATGATAGTTTATTCAGGTGATAAGTTAGACATTTTAGAAATTGTTTTAAACAGCTTTTTAATGAGTGTTTCGGGCAAGTATCTTTGCTCGGAGGACTGTAAGGGCTTATGCCCTAAATGTGGAGCTGATTTAAATGAAGGACAATGCGAATGTGACACTACTGAGATTGACCCAAGATGGGCAGGCTTACAGGAAATTATGAAGAAAATGACTGATACCGAATAGGAGGTGCGATTAAGATGGCAGTACCTAAGGGTAAAGTATCGAGATCAAGAAGAGATAAAAGACGCGCGAATTGGAAACTTGCAATTCCGGGGATGGTTGAATGTCCTCAATGTCATGAATATAAGATGCCTCATAAGGTTTGTAAAGCTTGTGGCTATTACAACGGTAGAGAGGTAGTCAAGGTTTCTGAAAACTAATCTTTTAGTTGCAGTTATATCATAGATTTTATGGTATAACTGCAATTTTTTTACATTTTTATAGGATATATATTATATATATCTATAAATATATGGCAATAAATACAAAATATGTAAGAATAAATAACACTTTGTAATTATTTTTTGATGATTTTGCAAAAATCATATAGACAAATTCTAAATTTATGGTATAATAAGGAAGGTGGGTTTTAATCTCACCAAAAATTAGTGTACAACCATTCAAGGTTTGTATGGATAGAAAATAAATTACAGGAGGAAAACAAAATGAGCAAAAAGTATGTTTATTTGTTCTCAGAAGGAAACGCAACTATGCGTGAGCTTCTTGGTGGTAAAGGTGCTAACCTTGCAGAAATGACCCAACTTGGATTACCTGTTCCTCAGGGATTCACAATTTCAACCGAGGCTTGTACTCAATATTATGAGGATGACAGAAAAATCAACGAGGAAATTCAGGCGCAAATCAACGAGCACATTGTAAAGATGGAAGAAATCACAGGCAAAAAGTTTGGTGATTTGGAAAACCCATTATTAGTTTCAGTTCGTTCAGGTGCAAGAGCTTCAATGCCTGGTATGATGGATACAATCCTAAACCTTGGTTTGAATGAAGATGTTGTTAATGTAGTAGCTAAGAAAACAGGCAATGAAAGATGGGCTTGGGACTGCTATAGAAGATTTATTCAAATGTATTCCGATGTTGTTATGGAAGTTGGAAAGAAATATTTTGAAGAGTTAATCGACAAGATGAAGGCTAGTAAGGGAGTTACTCAGGATGTTGACTTAACTTCTGATGATTTGAAGGAATTGGCAAATCAATTTAAGGCTGAATATAAGGCAAAGATTGGTGAAGATTTCCCGACAGACCCAAAAGAACAACTTATGGGTGCTGTTAAGGCAGTTTTCCGTTCATGGGACAATCCAAGAGCAAATGTATATCGTCGTGACAATGATATTCCATATTCATGGGGTACTGCAGTAAATGTTCAGGAAATGGCATTTGGTAACTGGTCAGACGAATCAGGTACAGGTGTTGCATTTACCCGTGACCCTGCAACAGGTGAGAAGAAGCTTATGGGCGAGTTCTTGATGAATGCTCAGGGTGAAGATGTTGTTGCTGGTGTTAGAACACCGCAACCTATTTCAGCATTAGCTGAGGTTATGCCAGAAGTATTTGAGCAATTCCAGACTGTTTGTAAAAAACTTGAAAATCACTATCGTGATATGCAGGATATGGAGTTCACTATTCAAGATAGAAAGTTGTTTATGCTTCAAACAAGAAATGGTAAGAGAACTGCACAGGCTGCATTGAAGATTGCTTGTGACTTAGTTGATGAGGGTATGAGAACAGAGGAAGAAGCTGTTGAAATGATCGATCCTCGTAACCTTGATACATTGTTGCACCCACAATTCGACGCTGCTTCATTGAAGGCTGCAACACCAATGGGTAGAGCTTTAGGTGCATCTCCTGGTGCTGCTTGCGGTAAAATCGTATTTACTGCTGACGATGCTAAGGAATGGGCTGCAAGAGGTGAAAAGGTAGTATTGGTTCGTCTTGAAACTTCACCTGAAGATATCGAAGGTATGAAGGCTGCTCAAGGTATCCTTACAGTTCGTGGTGGTATGACATCTCACGCTGCAGTTGTTGCTCGTGGTATGGGTACTTGCTGCGTATCAGGCTGTGGCGATATCGCTATGGATGAAGAGAACAAGAAGTTCACATTGAATGGTAAAGAATATCATGAGGGAGATTCAATCTCACTTGATGGTTCAACAGGTAACATCTACGATGGTATCATCCCAACAGTTGATGCTTCAATCGCAGGTGAATTTGGAAGAATTATGGCTTGGGCAGACAAGTTCAGAACAATGAAGGTAAGAACAAACGCTGATACTCCTGCTGATGCTAAGAAAGCAAGAGAGTTAGGTGCTGAGGGTATCGGTCTTTGCCGTACAGAGCATATGTTCTTTGAGGGCAATAGAATTGATGCATTCAGAGAAATGATTTGTTCAGACACAGTTGAAGAAAGAGAAGCTGCTCTTGAAAAGATTTTACCAATGCAACAAGGCGACTTTGAAAAGCTTTATGAAGCATTAGAGGGTAACCCTGTAACAATTCGTTTCTTGGATCCTCCTCTACATGAGTTCGTTCCAACAGAAGAGGCTGATATTGCATTGTTAGCTAAGGCAAAGGGTAAGACAGTTGAAGCTATCAAGGATATCATCAATGGCTTACACGAGGCTAACCCAATGATGGGACACAGAGGTTGTCGTTTAGCAGTAACATATCCTGAAATTGCAAAGATGCAAACAAAGGCTGTTATCAGAGCTGCAATCAATGTTCAAAAGGCTCATCCTGATTGGGCAATTGTTCCTGAAATTATGATTCCATTAGTTTGTGAAATCAAAGAATTAAAGGTTGTTAAGAAGATTGTTGTTGAAACTGCAGACGCTGAAATTGCAGCAGCAGGAAGCAACTTGAAGTATGAAGTTGGTACTATGATTGAAATTCCTCGTGCTGCTATAACAGCTGACGAGATTGCTGCTGAGGCTGATTTCTTCTGCTTCGGTACAAACGACTTAACACAAATGACCTTCGGATTCTCTCGTGATGACGCAGGTAAGTTCTTAGATGCTTATTATGATACTAAGATTTTTGAAAATGACCCATTCGCAAAGTTAGACAGAAATGGTGTTGGTAAGCTTATGGAAACAGCAATCAAGCTTGGTAAGCCTGTTAATCCAAAGCTTCATGTTGGTATCTGTGGTGAGCACGGTGGTGACCCATCATCAGTAGAGTTCTGTAATGAGCTTGGCTTGAACTATGTTTCATGTTCACCATTCAGAGTTCCTATTGCAAGATTGGCTGCTGCTCAGGCTGCTATTAAGAAGAGCAAGTAATTTAAAAAAATGTCTTGACCTTATTGGTCAAGACATTTTTTTTATAGTAAAAATTTATATTTCAATCTCTTAATTCTATAGTTTAGTTGTTTTATAATAGATATTTTTATGGTGTGAAGCTTTTAGGACTCGTATGGCTTTTTAGTATATGAATAATACTATTTCTTTACGCCAATCCTTTTGCAGATATCATTAAGCACACATTCATTGCATTTAGGGGAACGGGCAACACACACTGCTCGTCCGTGATTCACAAATTGATGGCACATTTTTAACTGATAATCAGGTGGCACAATTTTAACTAAATCCATTTCGATTTTTTGAGGCTCGTCGGCTTTTGTAAGTCCCAAGCGTCTGGAGAGCCGCATACAATGAGTGTCCACAACAACTGCAGGCTTTTTATATATGTCACCAAGCACAAGGTTGGCAGTTTTTCTGCCTGTACCAGGAAGGGTTAAAAGCTCCTCCATTGTGTCGGGTACAATTCCGTCATACACATCGCACAGCCTTTGGCAAGAAAGAATTATATTCTTTGCCTTGTTTCTGTAAAAGCCGATAGAACGGATGTCATTCTGAAGTTCTTCATAGTCGGCATTGGCAAAATCTTCAGGACTTTTATATTTCTTAAACAATTCCTCGCACACAATATTAACTCTTGCATCTGTGCATTGAGCAGATAATTGTGTGGCAATAAGCATTTCAACGGGATTAGAGTAATTAAGCGAGCATTTAACAACGGGATAGATTTTGTCTAACCTTTCCCTGATTGCACAAACAAGCTCTTTTTTCGTCATATATAACACCCCTTTCAATAGTATTATAATATTTTCTTGGGTTTTTTTCAATATTTATTTATAATCTATTGCACTATTCTTAAATAAAGTGTATAATAGAAATATAATAGGTTATACGGGGGATGAAAAGATGTTTTATTTAGAAAATATTGAGAAGTATGATGCAGAACTTTATAATGCAATCGAGGGCGAGATTGGTCGTCAAAGAAATAAAATTGAGCTTATTGCATCGGAAAATTTTGTATCTGAAAGAATTATGGAGGCAAATAGCACTCCACTAACCAATAAATATGCAGAAGGATACCCAGGAAAAAGATATTATGGTGGTTGTGAATGGGTTGATAAGGTTGAAACCCTTGCAATTGAAAGAGCAAAGGAAATCTTTGGTGCAGGCTATGCCAATGTTCAACCTCATTCAGGCGCACAGGCTAATATGGCAGTATTCTTTGCATTGCTGAACCCTGGTGACACAGTGTTGTCAATGAGCCTTGCTCATGGTGGACATTTGAGCCATGGAAGCCCTGTTAATATGTCAGGAAAGTATTATAACATTGTGGCATATGGAGTGTCCGAAGAGGATAACAGAATTGATTATGATGAAGTAAGACGACTTGCAATAGAGAATAAACCGAAGCTTATTTTAGCAGGTGCTTCAGCATATCCAAGAGAAATAGATTTTGAAAAATTTGCTAAAATTGCAAAGGAAGCGGGAGCATATCTTATGGTGGATATGGCTCATATTGCAGGTCTTGTGGCAGCAGGCTTGCATCCAAACCCAGTACCATATGCAGATGTTGTTACAACAACTACTCATAAGACCTTGAGAGGTCCAAGAGGTGGTTTGATTTTAGCAAAGGACCCTGAGTTTGGAATGCAGTTTAATAAGGCTATATTCCCAGGTATCCAGGGAGGACCTTTGATGCACACAATTGCAGGCAAGGCAGTATGCTTTAAGGAAGCTTTGTCATCTGAGTTCAAGGAATATCAGGCACGCGTTAAGAAAAATGCAAGTGTATTAGCAGAGTCACTGAAGGAAAAAGCCTTTAAGCTTGTATCTGGAGGAACAGACAATCACTTGATATTGGTTGACTTGTCAAATAAGAATATCACAGGCAAGGATGCAGAGCATTTGTTGGATGAGGTGGGAATCACCTGTAACAAGAACGCAATCCCATTTGATAAGCAAAGTCCGTTTGTGACAAGTGGTATAAGATTGGGTAGCCCTGCAGTAACAACACGTGGCTTCGTTGAAGAGGATATGAGAGAGGTTGCTGAGCTTATCAACCTGACTTTGACAGATTTTGAAAATAGCAAGGAAGATATTAAAAATCGTGTTGCAAAGCTATGCGAAAAATATCCATTATATGAATAATCAAAGGTAATAAAATGGAGATGTGAAAAATCACATCTCCATTTTTAATTTGACACATAAGTTTATGCATAAGTTCGTCATAGATTCCCGTTTTAACACAATGACCTTTTGAATATGACACTCAGAGATGTTATCAAGCGCTGAGGTTGCTTCGTCAAGAATAAGGATTTTTGTCGTCGCTAACATATTTAATATCTACAGGGATTGTCAGTGATTTTTCTTATAATAATTCATTATTTTTCATAATGAAACATAATTTTGATTTTTTCGACAGAGAATGTCGAAGAAGGTCGTACGATTTATGGTAAAACCAAGGATTTTTATGTTGACAAAAAAAGATGAATGTTGTAAAATGTGGGTGTACTGAGGGTTTCCTTGGTAAATACAGTCGAAAAGTGAAGGGATATGTTTTATTATGATGATATCTGAAATAAGAAATGAAATTAACTCGAAAGTTGACAAGGAGCTTAAAAATGAGAATGGATTCTTAAGCAGAAAAGAGTTCGTGGATGAAATTCTTGAGCTTGAAAAATTGATGAAGCAAAAAAGTGTTTTGTAAAATTACCCACAAAATCTCCCTGTTCCGCTTTTGTATAAAATACAAGCTTCGGAACAGGGAATTTATTTAGAATTCATTTTAATTGACTTTTTTGCTATATAACATATAAATATTTATTTTCAAGAAGGGAATAGATGATATGTTAAAGTTGTTCGAAGGAGAAGTGATAAGAAAAATAGCTGATATAGAATTGCCTTCAAAACAGGTCAAAGAGGTGTATATGTACCTGGCAGAGAATGATAGGGACATATAACTTTCTCAGAACATAATATAACAGGTGACGGATTTAGGGGGTGTATTGGAAGAAGAATTTAATGGTAAGGGACGCGTTTTAATCAGCTATTTTGGAAAGAGCCTTTGGTGAGAGTTATGATTAAGGTCAAGGATAATGACTATATAGATAAAAAGGCAAGGGATTGGCAGAGCCGATTCATAAAAATTGTGGCTGATAATAGAAAGAATGAGATATACAAAAAGGGGACACTAAAAATATCTCGTTCTTTTTTGTGCCTATTGACATTTTAAGAATTTTAAGTTAAAATAAAAGATGAGTTTTTTTATAAATTAGTTTAATTGATGCAACTTAAGGGGAGGAGAAGAAAGTGGACTTTGTTTCCATTGATTTTGAAACTGCAACATCACAACCAAATAGCATATGCAGTATGGGAATTGTTGTAGTTGAAAATAATAAGGTAACATACCAGAATGAAATTTTAATATGTCCTGAGCCATTTGAGTTTAATGACTATAATATACTAATACATGGCATAACTCCTGAAATGGTATGCCACAAACCAAAAATGTGTGATATATGGGAAGACATAAAGCCTATGCTTGATAATAAAATTGTGGTAGCTCACAATGCAGGCTTTGATGTGGGAGCATTAAGAGCAACTCTTGATATGTTTTCGATTGAGTATCCCACCTTTGATTACCTTTGCACAGTAAAGCTTTCGCAAAAAGCATACCCTGACCTTGCGAGTCATAAGCTGAATTTTATGGCAGATGCACTTGGGATACAATTCAATCACCACAGAGCAGGGGATGATGCATATGTTTGTGCTATGCTTTTGTTGAGGATTATGGAGGACTTTGATTTAAAATCCCTTCAGGATATAGAGGACAAGTTTGAAATAGGAGTAGGCAAGCTCTACCCAGGGTGCTATGTCCCATGCACAAAGTCGAAAAAGAGTAACTCCCGAAAGGTACACACCAAAATCCCTGTTTGATTTTGAGTAACTGATGAAAGGACAACTGTTTTATGAGAATGAGAAAAAAGAAAAATTGTGCTTCTCGAATGGAAGCTTGTGAGCATTTGTGGGTGAAGGAACCTGAGTTGGCAAAGGGTAATTGGCACAAGCTTTTCAATAACAATAATCCAATCCACCTTGAAATTGGTTGTGGTAAGGGAAAATTTATATCCGAAATGGCGAAAAATAACCCCGATATAAACTACCTTGCAGTTGATTTATTTGAAGATGTGCTTGTTCTTGCTTTAGAAAAAAGTGCGGCACGGGATGTGGATAATGTGAGATTATTTATAGGCAATGCTGCAAATCTTGAGGATTACTTTGAATTTGATGAAATTGAAAGAATATATCTAAATTTTTCTGACCCGTGGAAAAAGAACAAGCAAGCCAAACGCCGATTAACGCATAAAAACTTTCTCAATACATATAGGAAGGTTTTGAAAAATGGAAATAAGATATGCTTTAAAACTGATAATAAAGCCCTCTTTGAATTTTCGCTGAATTCCTTTGCAGAGGAAAATTTCAAAATGAGCAATATTACTCTTGACTTACACAATTCAGGCTTTGAAGGAAATGTTATGACCGAGTATGAAACCAAGTTCAGTGAAATGGGAATGCCCATTTACAGACTTGAAGCAACATATCTCGGCTGGGAGAATAAAAATGGAAATTAAGTTTATGCTTGATGCTATTAAGGAAGCAAAAAAGGCAGCCCTGATTGATGAAACTCCTGTGGGAGCTGTAATTGTGAAGGAGGGGAAGGTTATTGCAAGAGGCTATAACAAAAGGGAAACCAAAAAGAATTGCTTGTGCCATGCTGAGCTTATAGCTATTGATAAGGCATCAAAAAAACTTGGTGGCTGGCGACTTAACGGATGTGAAATGTATGTAACTCTGGAGCCGTGTCCTATGTGTGCAGGAGCGATAATTCAATCAAGAATAGATAAAATTTATTTTGGGGCTTATGATTATAAGGCAGGCTGTGCAGGTAGCAGAATGGATTTATTTCAAAAGGATTTATTTAATCATAATGTAGAAACTTATGGGGGAGTAATGGAAAGGGAATGTTCCGATTTGCTGAGTAGCTTTTTTAAGAATTTAAGAAAGAAAAAGGAGAAAGAAAATGAAATTCAACGATAAAACAAAAAGAATTGTGTGCATATGTCTTGCGATTACATTATTGGTACCTATTTGCATAACTGCAGTACTCACCTTAAAGGGTATTTAAAAATAAATGCACATATACATAAATGAAAAAAATATGGGAAATATACAAAATATCCAAAGATAGAAAAAAAGGCAAAAATGTGATTGACAAAGGAAGGTTGATATAGTAAAATAAACAAGCTGTCTATTGAAGGTCAGGGGTTT
>JAZRPY010000019.1:0-2601 GCA_045649415.1 Clostridia bacterium
GCAATAATCCCATTTTCAACCTTTCCTTTTTTGCCAAAATAACATACTCTGACGAGTGTCATAGAAACAAGCCATAAGATATATCCCCAAAAACCAAGATCTATAAAATACTGCAAAAAATCATTATGGACCGATGAAACACCGACATTCATATTTGTGCTTAACTGATATGTCAAAAATCCGATTCCGTTGCCCAAAAACTCCGGTGAAAATTCGTAGAACTTATCTACGGCATTGTAAATGGTCACACGACCACTTGTGTCTATTCCTGCTTTTTCAAGCAATGTAAAGACATCAAGCTTTATGATAGCAATATATCCTATAAGCAGTACTACCAATATAACAGAAAAAATCACGGTAAGTCGCATTGCTGTATCTTTTTTAAATTTTGCAATAAATTTCAAAAGCCAACCAAATGCTAAAGCGATTACAATAGCGATAATACCAATTCTCTTGAATGCTGTAAGAAAACAAAACATCGTGAGTCCAAGTAAAATAAAAAACACAATATCTTTCTTGGGTTTTAAAAGCATATATATGAGATATGCTCCAAGGCAAAATGCAAGCTCGTGAATCTCTGCCTGAACAATAATATCTCCGGTTTCTGCTGCAAATGTCATAACAAGAGTTATAAATTCCGAAAAGAAGCTTCCAATACCATTTTGTGCTATAATCGTCAAAAGCATGAGTATATTTGAAATAAGAATTGCAATAAGGTTATACCATATACCTTTTTCGCCGAATACATACAAAAACGCAACTGCAGCCAAGGTAAATGAAAGCATATTGTTATATACAAAAGCACCCGACAAACCTCTTGAAATAACCGCCGTATCAACGCGAACCATAAACCATATGAAAAGAGATACTATGATTGTTACAAGCAAAGGAGTAGAATACACAATGGTTTCTTTAAGTGAAGATGCACCTCTTGCAATATTAGGCTTCAACAAAAAAGCTAAAAACGCTGATGCGAAAAGAACAAGGGCAAATGCATGGCGATATGTAACAAACAAACCAAGGTTAATTATTTCTGTAAGGAAATAATACATAAGCACAGCTACTGCCATGAAGTAAACCTTAAAAGATGTTTGTATAAATTTGTTTTCCATAGTTCATTTGCCCTCCCCTCAGTTTTTATTCGGTCACAGTTTCCTTTTTCAGTGGTTCGGAAACATATTCCTTTTTACTCTTTATTGCCTCTGAAAGCAGTTTTCTTGCTGTTTGATTTTCCTTGAATGTTTCCGCAATACCAACCTTGTATTCTATCTTGATATCCTTATGTTCTTCTCGGTCATCAAGTCTTAACCCAAACAATCTCATTATATCTTCAATGGTAATGTAATCAGTATTCTTTGCCAAAATCACAAAGCTGCCATTTCCGTTATAAATAAACTCTGCATCTGTCTTTCCGAAGGTTTCTTTCAGATACATTGTGAATATCTTTATAATGTCATCGCCAGTATTTCTGGTATGCTCAGCATTTATGGCTACAAGGTTTGCTATATCAACCATTGCATATACCGTACCGTCATCCAACAGTTTTTTATCCATAGACTTCAAATACTTATCAAAGTATGAACGGTTATTAAGTTCTGTAAGATGATCTGTGTAGAAAATATAATGTATAATATCTCCAAGTCTTCCTAATACGATAGCACCGCCACAGCAAAGGACTACAAGGAAGAAAAATGCAATCAATGTATATAAGTTTACATTAACACTCGATTTAACCGAGGCAGAGGATAATACTGAAATATAACTTGCACCAAGATATTCATTGTATTCTTCATTAGTTTTCATCGTTATACTGTATAAATCATTTAAATCAGAAACAAGTGCTTTAATTTCTGTATCAATCTCTTGCTGTATTTCTGTGTAGTTCTCATTGCCGAGCTGTGTGCAGGTCTGACCTGATCCACCGCAAGCACCACCGCAAGCTCCCGTACATTTTTGGAAGGTGTCGATAACATACTTACAGTATGCAGAGTCAATAATTGAATGTTCCTTTTTTTCGTTGTGTTCTCTTAAGCCATATATGAGTTCATCATATGTTACAGTCTGGTCGCCTGCCGTATATTCTGTAAGGTTTCGCTCATGTACATTATCGAGGATATACTCATATGTAATATTTGTATTTCCTGATTCTCTCATTTTTTCTACATAAGCATCAATAACTGCGACGGTATCTTCCACAATACTTTCTTCTTTTGCGTTTGATATATCGTTGTTATCAATTCTTGTAGTATAGTCTGAAATCAGTACCGTTTTATTTTTAGTTATCTGATACTTATATATTTTTGAAAACAAGTCAGATAGTTTAACGTGTCTTATATAGCTGAATTCATCTGCCAGGTCGCTAAAAGATACTCCTGTTTTTGTTGCTCTGTAATATGGGGTTTGGTCCATACGTTGGTACAATGTGTTTAATGTTTCGTCAATACCCGCATCAATCATTTCAACCATTTCGATATAATCATAGTTTTCGTTTTCTATATTATCTATGACATTTTTTGCAGGAGCAACATTAACATATTTTTGACTGTATTCTGCAAAATAAACATCTAAGGTTTCATCAAGTATAGTTCTTGCGAACTCTGT
>JAZRPY010000020.1:0-46635 GCA_045649415.1 Clostridia bacterium
AGTTTTAGCCATAATATATCACCTCATATTTTAATTATATTATGACTCGAAATTAAAAAATATATTATAAATATATTATAAATATATTTATTTAATATTGACTTTGCTAAGAAATTATGATATGATACAATAAAAAAATGAAAGGAGATTTTTTAAAATGAAAAAATTTATATCTGGTTTTGTTATTGGAGCAATTATGTTTTCAATAATTGGTGTCTTTGCTGCATCTTATGTTGCAAATCCTGCTGATTTTAAGGTGTTGGTAAACGGTGAGGAATTTGTATCAGACCCTCCAGCACTTGTAGTTGAAGGAAGAACTTATTTGCCCCTTCGTGCTATTGGGGATGCCCTTGGCGTTCCTGTTAATTGGAATGAAGAATTAAGACAAGCCGAAGTAGGAGAAATTAGAGATAAAGTCAACACTGCTATTGAAATAGATGGTAATGTAACTGTAAATGGTTTCGATTTTAGTCAGTTGTCAGTACAGAAACAAGAGTATACAAACACTTATATCTGTAGAGTTGAAGTTAAAAATAATTCTCAGGAAGATATAGAGAGTATGATGTTTGCAATTTCATTTTTTGATGAAAACAATGAGCGTATAGGTGTTGCAGAACTTGGAACAATAACAAATGGTCTAAAAAAGGGAGAAACAAAAACCGCAACATTATATAGTTCGGATGATTTATCAAAAGCCAAAACAGCAAGATACGAAATAAAATTTACTTATTGATTTTAATTAACCACAAATTTTTATAAAAGTTATGGATTTTAAGAGATAATATAAAAGTTTTGAGGAATTATAAACGGGCAAATATGAGATATAGCACGATATTAAACGATATAAATTATATCAGCCTATATTGTAGGTATCACGGAAACTCAAAGAGATAATTATTATCTACTACAAACCCCAGAAACTCAAGGTTTCTGGGGTTTTTTTATGCTAATTTTTATTATTCGAACAAGCTTAGCAATTCTTCCTTGGAAAGAGCAGACAAAAGATTTTTATTTTCCTTTATAATCCTGTCGGCAAGACCTTTTTTCTTTTGGGCAAGCTTTAAAATCTGTTCCTCTATAGAGCCTCGTGAGGCAAGCTTGATAATTTGTACTGCCTTGGTCTGTCCAATTCTGTGTGCTCGGTCGGATGCCTGATCCACAACTGCAGGATTCCACCACGGATCGTAGTGAATAACCATATCTGCACCTGTTAAATTCAAGCCTGTTCCTCCGGCTTTAAGAGAGATCAGGAACACATTTCTTTCTCCTGAATTAAATCGATTGGACATATCAATTCTCATAGCAGCAGGGGTGGAGCCGTCAAGATAGAAATAGGAAATATCATTAAGCCTTAGTCTGTTTGCAATAATGTCCAGCATAGAGGTGAATTGTGAGAAAATCAGAATTCTGTGGTCGGACACTATGGCAGAAGTCACCAATTCCATAAGGAGCATAAGCTTTCCACTGTCCTTTTTGTAGTCGGAATTTATAAGGGCAGGATGGCAACAAATTTGCCTCAGCCTTGTTAAAAGAGATAAAATCCTGACTGTGCTGTCACCATTTTTAACAATTTCGCTGGCTTCTTCCTTTGCAGACTGCATAAATGCCTTATACACCTTTTTTTGCTCAGGCTCAAAGTCTGCTAAAATGGTGGTTTCTATCTTTTCAGGAAGCTCACCTAAAACATCCTTTTTTAGTCGTCTTAATATAAAGGGACGAGTTTTATTCTTAAGTCCCGAAAGTCCTGAAAATTTACCAAGCTTTGCCTTTTTCTCATACATATTTATAAACTCGGTATGCGAGGAAAGATATCCCGTCATAACAAAGTCAAATATAGACCACAGCTCCGACAACGAATTTTCAACAGGCGTACCTGTGAGTGCAAAAAAGTGTTGGGCATTTATCATCTTCACCGTCTTTGCATTCATAGTTCGTGGATTTTTAATATGTTGAGCCTCGTCAATAAAGAAATAAGAAAAACTGATATCCTTATATAATTCAATATCACGACGCAAAAGCGCATATGAGGTTATAACAAAGTCTGCACCCTCTATGTCACCAAGAAGCTTTTCTCTTTCTTCCTTTGTGCCATCAATAATTTTTACCGAGGCAACGGGAGCAAATTTCATAATCTCGTCATACCAGTTGTAAACTAAAGATGTGGGGCATACCACCAAAGATGGAGTGTCGGGACGGACGCTCATAATGTAGGCAATCACCTGGAGAGTTTTTCCCAAACCCATGTCGTCGGCTAATATACCACCAAGTCCTAATCGTGACAACTGATAAAACCAATTAACTCCCATCTTTTGATAATCCCTGAGTCTATCAGAAAGGTAGGAAGGAATGGTTATAGAGCTTTCCATAACCCTGTCTATCATATCTGAAAGGGATCTATCCATATTGGTGTAGCCAAGACTTGATAGCTGAGCAAGGTACAGGGAGTAGAACTTGGAAATAGTCTGCTTTTTCTTAATTCTTGAAAGGGACAGGGGCAGAGTTTCAAATAGCTCAAGCTCCTGATTTTTCTCTTTCAGGTCTATAAAATTTCCGTCATTCAGTCGCCAATAGCTTTGATTGTTTTTATATGCTAAAAGGATTGAGGATAATTCCTCCTCTGAAAGAGGACTGTCAAGAGAAAATTCCAACAAATCAATTTCCTCGTTGTAGCCTATGTGGGTATTTATTTCAGGCAATTTTCCTGATGTGAGAGCTAAAAAGCTGTCACTTAAAATCAGCTCTGCCTCATTTTCAAGAACAGGCAACCCTTTAGTTATAAACAAAAACACATCATCAGCATCGTCCAATATATATAATCCGTTTTTATATATAAAGTCGGAGAATAAAAGCAATAGCTTGTTTTCTGCCTCAAAGTCACGGACTAAAATCTTGTCCTCAGGAATTGAGGTGGTGGGGAGAATAAGTGAAATGCTCCCATAAAACACCTTGATAACTGCCGATATTCCGTCCTGATATCTGTCAAAATATATTTTAAATTCGGGCTTTTCATTAACAACAAGTTCATCCACTCCATAGCACACCACCTGTTGCTGATTTTTCAGGCTCGGCAGAACCTTGGCGGCAAAGTGAATACTATTGTCCCCTGAAAATTCCAATTGGGTACGCTTGTTTAAAATCATTGCACGATATATGGGCATAAACCAGGAACGCCAATGTAAGTCGGTGTTGAAAATTTTTCCTTCAAAAAAGAACCAATCCCCCTCGGGAGTGAGGGATATTCCACTTTCAGTTACCGATATATTTATATTCATATCTGTTGCCTGAATATCCACTAAAATGTCGGGATTATCCCTCTGGATTGGCAGGTTGCGATAGAACATTGAGTCTATTATATAGGTACAATCCACCATATCAAGAAGGGGGAATAGCCTTTTTGCAGTGCCCTTTCCAATCTTGGCCTCGGTGGCAGATGGTGAGAAAAAGCCTGCGCCTGCCTTGTTTTCCTGTGCCTCGCACAATATGCTTATAATATCCTCCGACACTCCGTCAAAGGAGCAGGTGGAGTTTGTATAGACAATAGATTTTGAAAGCCTATATTCTCTGTTGGATATTATGGCATCCAATAGCTTTTCCACCGATTGAATGGCAAAAACAGAGTCGTTATTCACAAGGCTCAAAGCTATGGAATAGCTGATTTTAGTTGGAGTGGGGGTAATCCTGAAGGTGACCCCAACCCTGAAGGATAAAGGCTCAGGTCTATCAAATTCCTTGCAAAGACTCGACGCCAAAAGGTCATTTTCATTGCTAAAGCCTTCAACTCTGTCTATTTCTGATTGTCGGGTTTTCAAGGTTGCAACAATGTGCTTACAGGCACAACCCATAGTCTGATAATATGGACAGGTACAAAGCGTGCTCTTTATTTTATCACCATCAAGGGTGATATGCACATTGTATAACAAATCATCATCAACCGAGGCAACAATAGAGTCGTCTTTTCTTGTTCTTAGATGGACTCTGCCCTCTTTGAAATATTCAATACCACGCTTATAGATGGTGGGGGAGCATATTTTTTTTATTTCATTGTCCGAAATTTTCACGAAGATTGTAGCCTCCTTTTTGAATTATGGTATCTTTTTATTATAGCACAAGGTTTTAATGATTTCAAGAATATCAATAAAAATACTTGTAATAATTTAAGAATATGGTAAAATAATTATAGGAAATTTGTTGTTCAGGAGAGAAAAGCGTATGAGAAAAAGTGGAATTTTAATGCATATATCGTCATTACCGTCGGAGTACGGAATAGGAACAATGGGAGAGAGTGCCTTCAAATTTGTGGATTTTTTGGCAGAGTCAGGACAAAAATGCTGGCAGGTGTTGCCAATCAATCCAACAAGCTATGGGGATTCCCCATATCAATCACCCTCTGCCTTTGCAGGAAATCCGTACTTTATAGATATTCCCACTCTTATTGAAGAGGGGCTTTTGAAAAAAAGTGAAGCCGACAATTATTTTTTTGGCGACAATGAGGAAAATGTGGACTATTATTTGTTGTTCCAGAACAGATACCCTCTTTTGAGAACTGCATATAAGAGATTTAATAAAACTGAGGAGTATTATAGATTTGAAAGGCAAAATGCCTTCTGGCTTGAGGAGTTTTCTTTGTTTATGTCCTTAAAGGAGGAAAATCATTTCAGATCCTGGATTTATTGGGAGGAGGACATAAAAAATCATGAAAATGAGGCAATAAAAAAAGCAAAGGAAAGACTTTCGTGGTCTATTGACTTTTATAAATTTCTGCAATTTAAGTTTTTTATGCAGTGGGAAAAGCTAAAAAATTATGCCAACAAAAGGGGGATAGAAATAATAGGAGATATGCCCATTTATGTTGCCCTTGACAGTGCAGAGGTATGGAGTATGCCACATTTGTTTTTACTTGATGAGGAGCATATGCCCATAAGGGTGGCAGGATGTCCACCTGATGCCTTTTGCGAGGATGGTCAGCTTTGGGGAAACCCACTCTACAGATGGGATGTAATGAAAAATGATGGCTATTTTTGGTGGATAAAAAGAATGGAAATGTCAAAAAAGCTTTTTGACAGAGTGAGAATTGACCATTTCAGAGGCTTTGAGGCATATTACACAATTCCCTATGGTGACGAAAATGCCAAGAATGGTTGCTGGGAGCAGGGACCGGGGATTGAGCTATTCAACGCCCTGAAAGGAAATGTTTTCGACCTTTCCATAATAGCAGAGGATTTAGGAAACATCACTGACCAGGTGAGGTGGCTTTTAAAGGAAACAGGCTGTCCCGGGATGAAGGTGATGCAATTTGCCTTTGACCCATGTGGTGACAGTGAATATCTTCTACATCATCACATTGAAAAGTGTGTGCTATACACAGGCACTCACGACAATGACACAATCCGTGGCTGGTATAACAGCCTAAAGGGTGACGAAAAGGCATTTGTTAATAGATATCTCAGAATAAAAAGGGAAGAGGATGCAGCCGATGCTATGATTTCTGCTGTTCTGTCAAGCGTTGCTGAAACGGTGATAATTCCCATTCAGGATTATATGAATATGGGCTCAGAAGGGAGAATGAACACTCCGTCAACATTGGGTGGAAATTGGTTGTTCAGGGTTAAAAAGGGTGATTTATCCAAAAAGCTATCCAATAAAATTTTTGAATATACAAGGACATACAGACGATAAAAAGGGGCAGAGGAGTATGAAGAAACAAAAAAAGCTGATGTGGGTATTGGCAGGTGCTTTGGCAGTTGGTGCATACAGAGCTACAACAGGTAAGGGAATTTTTAATAAAATCCGATTTAAAGATGAGCATGACGCCATTTCAAACTATATGTTATCTAACCACCCCGGAGCATTTTATTCGGATATTGTAAAAACAGGTGAGGGTTGGTCGTGCATTATAAATGACGGGTACGACAAATATTTGTTGTACATAAATCTATCCGAGGACGGAACATATATTTTTGCCGAGAAAAAAATAGAAAAATAAGGAAAATTTTAAAAAGCATAAACTCATAGCTGTGAGGACAAAATATTAGTGTACTTAAAAAGACAGTACAAAATATTCAAACTTTAAAAGGAGAATAAAGCTATGAGTTGTAGTAATGCTAACGAATCAATTAAATGTACAGTTCAACAATGTAAATATCATTGTCAGGAAAAGGATTTTTGCTCACTTGAGTGTATCACAGTGGGAACACACGAGCAAAACCCAACAATGAGCGAATGCACAGATTGCAAGTCTTTTAAATTAGCATAACAAAAAAAGCCGACATTCCAATTACTCTGGAAGGTCGGCTATTTATTTTAATTTCGTTCTCGCATCATTTTGGAAAAATACCCGTCACAAATGCTACTGGACAGAATAAAAATCCCATCTATTTCCAATGCTGAGCAGATAGAGCGAAGAATAATGATTCCTGGGATAATAACATCTGCTCTGCTTTTTGCAAGGCTTGTGAAGATTTTAAAAATCTTTTCAGGATTTTCCTCAGATAATCTACATAACGAATCCAAATTTTCCACGCTGATATAGTTGTTGTCGGCTTGATTGTTCAGCTTGTTAAAAAGCTTCAGGGCAGTTTTTGCAGTTCCACCCATTGCATAGGCATACTTTGTGCCAAAAATATTTTTTATATGGGCTATCTCTCTCTTAACAAAGAGGGAGATTTTTTCCCTTTCCTGATGAGTGGGAAGGTTTCCTTTAACAAATTCTAATTTTAATCTGTTAGAGCCGATTTTTAAGGAGTCGGAGGATAAGATTTTTTCTTTATCAAACTGAAAAAGCTGACAGCTTCCCCCACCTAAATCGATGCCAATGACATACTCCTCGGCAACACTTCGTCGCATAGCATAAAAATCATAGTCAGCCTCCTCATTGCCTGATAGAACATTTATGGTTATTCCCACAGCTTCGCGAACAATGGCAATAATATCCTCTTTGTTGTCAAGCTCTCTCAATGAGGCAGTTGCAAAGCATCTTATAAGCTGACATTGACTATCCTTCATCATATATTTAAATTTATTAAGTACCGCAATCAAGCGTGAAATTCCGTCGTCACTCAGCTTTGAGTCAACGGTTTCATTGAGCATGTGAGAACGCACAAGCTTGTCCTCAATTTTTGCAGCCATTCTGCCACGGACCTGATAAACTACACCCCTGATGGTGTTTGAGCCAATATCAATAATCCCATATCGCATAGAAAAACTCCTCATTTTTTATTTTATCTGCGTTTTTCAAGTTCTTCAAAAATGTCGTCCCAAGTCATATCGTTGTCAGCCAGCATAACAGTCAGGTGGTACATAAGGTCTGCCACCTCATAGGAAATTTCGTCCTTGTCCCTGTTCTTTCCTGCAATCACAACCTCGGCTGCTTCTTCTCCCACCTTCTTTAATATTTTATTTTCGCCCTTTTCAAAAAGGTAGTTGGTATAGCTTCCCTCTTTTGGATTTTTCTGTCGGTCAAGGGTTACTGCCATAAGTCTTTGAAGAATGTTGGAGGAGGAAGAGGTGGCGTCAATATCAGTAAGCTCACCATTTTTTAGCTTTCTGTAAAAACATGTTCTGTTTCCTGTGTGACAGGCAGGACCTGCAGACTCTGCCATAATCACAAGGCAATCCTCGTCGCAATCCACTAAAATTTCCTTAACATATAAGTAGTTTCCGGAGGTTTCACCCTTTATCCATTCAGTCTGCCTTGATCTTGACCAGAAAACTGCTCTGTTTGTTTCAATGGTCTTTTTCAAAGTGTCCTCATTCATATATCCAACCATTAAAATATCCTTTGTTGTGGCATCCTGAACAACTGCAGGGATAAGTCCTTTATCATCAAATTTCATTTTTAAAATCTCCTTTATCTTCCAATTTCAATTGCATCCTTTAAAGAGAGCGTTTCAGCATATAAGGCTCTGCCGATTATAACACCTTCAACGCCTGTTGGAACAAGTGCTTCAACATGGGAAAGATTTCCGATTCCCCCTGATGCTATAATATCTGCATCCACCTTGCTTGCCATTTCTCTCATTGCCTCAACATTAGGACCTTTTAGAGTTCCGTCGGTGGCAATGTCGGTATAAACAAAGGTGGAAGCACCTAAGTCCTTCATTTTTTTTGCAAAATCAATAGCAGTGAATTCGCTCACCTTTTCCCAACCCTCAATTGCTACCATTGAGTCCTTGGCATCAATGCCTATCACAATTTTTTCCTTGTATTTATCTAAGGCACGCTTGATAAATTCATTGTCGGCAACTGCCGAAGTGCCTATTATCACTCTTGAAATTCCACAGGACAGCTTTGCTTCAATGTCCTCCATGGTGCGAATGCCACCACCTGTTTGCACAGGAATATCAAGGCATTTACATATATCGCTGATAACCGAGGCGTTCACTCCATGCCCCTTTAGTGCCCCGTCCAAATCAACAACATGGAGATATTCTCCACCCTGAGCCTCCCATTTCTTTGCCATTTCCACAGGATTGTCGCCATAGACGGTAACATCGGAAAAGCGTCCCTGTAAAAGTCGCACGCATTTTCCGTCCTTTATATCAATTGCAGGGTAAATTCTCATTTTTCACCCTCCTCAGCCAAAAGCTCACGAAATCCCTTGACAATATTCATTATTCTCTCGGTTTCCATCTTCATACTCACCTTGTTTACAACAAACCAGGCAGAAAGAGTGCAAATTTCATATAACACATCAAGTCCGTTTTCCTTCAGGGTTTTTCCGCTTTCCACAATATCCACAATTACATCGGAAAGTCCCACAAGGGGAGCAAGCTCCACCGATCCGTTGAGCTTTATAAGCTCAATGGTTTGCCCCTTTTCGTTCTGGAAAAAGTTTCGTGCAATTTTTGGGTATTTGGAGGCAACCTTTAAATTATTGATTAAAAATAACTTGTCCTTTAACTCCTTTTTTCCACAAACACACATTTTGCAGGCACCAAAGCCTAAATTTATCATTTCATAGAGGTTTTTATTTTCCTCTAAAAGAGTGTCTTTGCCAACGATACCAATGTCGGCTGCACCATATTCCACATAGGTGGGAACATCCGAGGCTTTAACCAGAATAAATTTTATTTTGTTTTTCTCATCTGTAAATATAAGCTTTCTTGATTTTTTCATCATTTCAGAGGTATCCATACCCATCCTTGAAAAAAGGTCAATTGAAAGCTCACTGAGTCTGCCCTTGGCAAGTGCCACAGTTAAATATTTCATTTTGTTATTTTTCCTTTCTTATGGCTTATCAATGGTGGTGATGACATTCGTGGTCGTGGTCATGGTCGCATCCACAATCGCAATCGTCCTCGTCTTCATAGTAGTCATTATTATATTCCAAAAATGCCTCGGTAGTGGTTTCAATTATTTCATTCTTTATAAAGTCCTTTATTAAAAGTCTGCCGTCTGCAAACACTCGCATCATACATTCAGCACCTGATTTAATGGAATATTCCTCGGCATCCTTATAGTCCTTGCCACCAACATACCCCTCGGTCATACATCCGTTTATTCTTAAGTTATATGCAAGGTCATAGGATAAGCTCTGGGCATTTTCCTCTGCAAATATAACTGTTTTGGGAACAACAAAATCATCTGAAAGCACAGCATCTTTTCCAAGGACGGACACAAGCCTGTTCACACTGAAAGAAATTCCCACTGCTGATATGTCTTTGCCAAATTTCTTCAAAAGATTATCATATCTTCCGCCTGCACAAATAGGGAAGCCTATTCCGTGAGTGTAGCATTTGAAAATTGAGCCTGTGTAGTAGTCAATGCTCTGGAGCATACCCAAATCCACCGACACGAATTTCTCAAAGCCATAGCCGATTAGTATATCGTAAATCTTCTTTATGTTGTCAAGTGCATTTTTTGATTTTTCGCACAAACCTTTAACATCGGCTTTTTTGAAAATCTCTGTACCACCAAAAAGATATGGAAGCTCAAGCATAAGCTTTTTAACATTTTCATTCAAATCAAGCTTATCGGTTATTTCGCTTATCCCCAAGGTGTTCTTTGAATCAATTCTCTCTCTTAAGCTTTCTATCTGGTCAGGGGATAGTCCTGCCTGCTCGGTCAAGCCATTGAAGAAACCTACCTGACCTATTTCCATATGAAATTCCTCAAAGCCGATTGCAATAAGTGCTTCAATTGCTGCTGCTATTACCTCTGCATCTGCCTCGGGAGTGGATGCTCCTAAAAGCTCAATGCCTGATTGGGTGAACTCGCATTGCTTTGCAGCATATGCATCTTCGGAACGGAACACACTACCTGTGTAGCAAAATCTCATAGGAAAGTGAGCATTTTCAAGCTTGGTTGAGGCCATTCTTGCAATAGATGTGGTTATTTCGGGACGAAGGGCTAAAATTCTTCCCTTTTCATCAAAAAACTTAAACATATTTTCCTGCAAAAGTCCTCTTGATGCAGAGCCTGACTCTCCTGCATAAACATCATAATATTCAAACATAGGTGCCTCCACTTCACGATAGCCGAAGGAAGCAAAAACCGACCATAGAGTATTCTCTATTTCCTTTTTCTTTGCACATTCCCGTGGCAGAATGTCATTCATTCCTGTTGGTGTGTGCTTTTTAAAATCTGTCATATATATTATCCTCCTCACTTTATCAAGATAAAGCGTCAAAGTTATTGTACCCCAAATATAAGGCTTTGTCAACAGTATTATATAAAATTTTTGAAAAACTGTCAACAATAACGCCACTCGTATGAGAAATTTTAAAAAAATTGGTGAGAAAGTATAAACAGGGTTGAAAAAAAGGAAGAAAAGCCTGCTATTTTATGGTTAATATTTTGTTGACAGGAAAGAAAAAATAAGATAGAATATAAAGTGAGAATCTATAGTTTAACAAGGAGTGCAGGTTAAAGTGTTTGATAAGCTTGTAGCATTAGAGGAAAGATATAAATTTTTAGAAGAAAAAATCAGTGACCCTGAGGTAATTTCAGATATAGATAACTGGAAAAAATATTGTAAGGAAAGCTCGGAATTATCTCCGATTATTGAAAAGTATCAGGAGTATAAAAAGGCAAAGCAGACCATTGCTGATGATAAGGAAATGCTCTCTGAGGGACAGGATAAGGATATGGAGGAGCTAATCAAGCTCGAATTAGCAGAGGCTGAGGAAAAAATGGAGAGTGTGGCACAGGAACTAAAAATTCTCCTGCTTCCCAAGGACCCTAATGACGATAAGAATGTTATTGTGGAAATAAGAGGTGGCACAGGTGGTGACGAGGCTGCCCTGTTTGCCGCAGACTTAATGAGAATGTATTCAATGTATTCAGAAGCACAGCGATGGAAAATAGAAATGCTAAGTTCCAACCCCACCGATATAGGAGGCTATAAGGAGGTCTGCTTCTCAATTGAGGGACAGGGAGCATACTCCAAACTGAAATTTGAAAGTGGAGTACACAGAGTGCAAAGAGTTCCCTCAACAGAATCAGGTGGCAGAATTCACACCTCTGCAGTAACTGTGGCAGTTTTGCCTGAGGTGGAAGAGGTTGAGGTAGATATTAACCCCAATGACTTAAGAATAGATGTGTTCAGGGCAGGAGGTCCGGGTGGTCAGTGTGTTAACACCACCGACTCGGCTGTGAGAATAACACATATGCCCACAGGAATTGTGGTGTCCTGTCAGGACGAGAAATCTCAGTTCAAGAACAAGGATAAGGCTATGAAAATTCTGCGTTCAAGAATATATGAGGTAATGGAGGAAAAGCGACACAAGGAAATTGCTGACGAGAGAAAATCTCAGGTAGGCTCAGGCGACAGAAGTGAAAGAATAAGAACCTACAATTTCCCACAGGGAAGAGTAACTGACCACAGAATCAATTTGACCTTGTATAAATTGGAGCAGGTATTAAACGGAGCATTGGATGAACTTATCGACTCTTTAATAACTGCCGACCAGAGTGCAAAGCTTGCCAACCAGAATGAGTAGAAGGGGCTATGAAAAAGACGCCAAAAATCTTTTGATTGGAGTGGCAATTACAACTATAGCCTTGTTGGGACAATACTTTGAATATCGGGAGCAAAAAAGCTATTCACCTGAAAATGAGTATAGAAAAATATTAAAGGGTAAAGAGGATAGCGAGAAGGAAAGCAGGAAAATCAACATAAACACTGCTACGCCAAAAGCACTTTCACGCCTTGATGGGATAGGAGATTTGAAGGCAACTGCTATTGTTCAATACAGAGAGGAAAACGGGCAATTTGAAACTATTGAGGAAATTATGAAGGTGGATGGAATAGCAAAAGAGGTTTTTAATAGGATAAAGAAATTTATAAAGGTATAAGAAGGGAACGGATTGGTATGAAAATCTTAGCAGTAGATGACGAAAAGCTATTGGTGAAGGGACTCAAATATAATCTTGAACAGGAAGGCTATCAGGTTATAACTGCCTTTGACGGAGAGGAGGCAGTGAGGCTTGCTCATGACGAGAGTGTTGACCTTATACTCCTTGATGTGATGCTTCCTAAAATGGATGGCTTGACTGCTTGCAGAGCAATCAGGGAATTTTCCAATGTTCCCATTATAATGCTCACTGCAAAAAGTGAGGACATTGACAAGATTTTAGGCTTGGAGTACGGAGCAGACGACTATATAACAAAGCCATTTAACATAAGAGAAGTAATATCAAGAATAAAGGCGATTTTAAGACGAGTAAATCCCACTCCTAAGCAAAATCAAAGTATGTTGATATCAGGGGACATAACCCTTGACTATAATTTCCGTCGTGCAATAGTGAAGGAAAAAACAATTGAGCTCACAAGTAAGGAATTTGACCTTTTAGAGCTGTTTATAAAAAATCCCGGCAAGGTATATACAAGAGAAAATCTTTTGGATATTGCCTGGGGATTTGACTATTTGGGAGATGTGAGAACGGTGGATGTTCACATAAGACGCTTGAGAGAAAAAATCGAGCCGAACTCTGCCGAGCCTGATTATATAAGAACAAAATGGGGTGTTGGCTATTACTATCAACAAGATTAAAACCTTTTTCTCATCTATGCGTCTTAGTATGATGGTCACATATATTATGGTTATACTAATAACCCTCATTCTTATGAGTACATATGTGGCAGGCATTTTAACCGAAAAGCTTTATGATAATGAAAAAGTGGAGCTTTTTGCAAAAGCCAACATCATAGCAGGACTTGTGTCGGAAAAAGAGGAAATTGTGACCGATCAGGGAACAAGTGACAATATTTTAAAAGTACTTTCGGGAACGGGTTTAAGAAGCATAATTGTAAATCCGGCTTATAATGTGGTCATCGACACAGGTGTGGATATAAATTTCACAGGCAAAATTTTTATGCGTGAAATTTTAAAAACCTCATTAGAGGGTGAACAGGACCATGTCATAACAATAAGCGAACAGGGTGCAAAAATTTTGGCAGTATCAGTACCCGTTAAGTGTAAGGACAAAATAACAGGGGCAGTGTACCTTTTCCAGAATATTGAAAACACCGAGAAAATGATTGCCTCGGTAAAAATGAATATGATAGTTTTCTCTGCTATTATAAGTATATTGGTGGGTATTCTTAGCTTTGGAATGTCCTATATAATAACCTCACCGTTGGATGAGGTAACAAGTGTTGCCAAGTCAATTTCAAAGGGTGATTTTTCCAAAAAGCTGTCCGAGAAGGGATATAACGAGTTTTCACAGATGGCAGAGGCAATGAACTACATGAGCACCGAGCTTGAAAACTTAGAGGAAAACCGAAAAAAATTCGTGTCCGATGTTTCACACGAGCTAAAAACTCCTCTTGCCACTATCAAGCTTATATGTGATAGTCTTGTATCTACAGAAAATCCTGACCCCGAAATGACCAGAGAATTTCTGAATGATTTGAGTGACGAGGTTGACAGATTGTCGAGAATAGTGGAAAGGCTTTTGGCACTAACGAGAATGGATTCAGGTAATACCGAGCCACAATTGGCTCCGGTTGACTTTGTTGTTATGATGAACGCCATAGTGAAAAAGCTTACTCCAACTGCAGAGGCAAAGAATGTGAACCTGTACACCGAGTTCGAGGATACTATTTACGAACCTCTTAACCTTGACTATGATAAAATTTGGGAATCAATCTACAATATTGTAGATAATGCCATCAAATATTCAAAAGAGGGTGGCTTTGTGAAGGTGGGTATGGCAATCGAAGAGGGCTATGTTGCTATCCATGTTCAAGACAATGGTGAGGGAATTCCCGAAAATGAGCAAGACAAGATTTTCGACAGATTCTATCGCATTGACGATTCAAGAGCAAGAGATACAGGTGGAACAGGACTGGGACTTGCGATTGCCAAGGAAGCAGTTCTGCTTCATGGTGGAGAAATTGGAGTAAAAAGCACGGAAGGAATGGGAAGTGATTTCTATATCCGTCTGCCATATAATAAAATAGGTTAAAATAAAATGCAACACGAAATTGGTGTTGCATTTTATTTTGTGGGAGAGTATAGATGCACTCACCGATAAAAGAAACCAAAATATAATTCAAAAATTAAACCAACAAAAAAAGGGATATTTTCTATCCCTTTTTTAATATTCCTAAATTCTATTCGTCCTTCCACACAACTTCACCATTTATAATTGTCATTGTATTTCGTGACTCAAAATCAAAAATATTACCTGTGTAAACGCAAAAATCTGCATCCTTGCCAACCTCAACTGAGCCAATTCTATCCTCAATCCAACAGTTTTTAGCAGCATTTATTGTAATTCCCTTTAATGCCATATCGGATGCCATTCCGTTTTTCACTGCCATTTGAGCCGAAAGCACAAGATTTTCGATAGTAGTTTCAGGATGGTCGGTGATAATGGCAACCGAAATTCCACATTCACTCAATACCTTATAGGCAGAAAAGCTAAGATTTTTCAACTCAGGCTTGCTTCTGTCCGACAAGGTTGGACCGAGCATAACAGGGATATTTTCTCTTTTTATAATATCCTTTAATAGCTCACCATCGGTGCAATGCTCTAAGGTGATATCAATTCCAAATTCCTTGGAAAGCCTTATTGCAGTACAGATGTCATCTCCACGGTGAGCGTGGATTTTAACGGGTATCTGTCTTTTTAAAACAGGGATAAGTGACTCTGACTTAATATCAAATTCAGGCTTATCATTTTCCTCGTAGTCACACTCATAGTCCTCTAAAGCTTCAAGATATTCCTTTGCCTTATACAAGGTTTCCCTGATTAGTGCAACAGTTCCCATTCTTGTTGAAGGAGTTCTGTCTTTGGAATGAAAAACTGACTTTGGGTTTTCACCAAGTGCAAATTTCATTGCCACAGGCGCTTTCACCACCATATCATCAACACATATACCATGAGTTTTAATTGCGGCAAATTGCCCACCAATGGGATTTGCACTCCCCGGACCTGTAACAACTGTGGTGACGCCGGCTTTTATGGCGTCAGAAAAGCATCTGTCGTTTGGGTTTATTCCGTCAATTGCCCTCAATTGTGGGGTGATTGGCTCAGAGTCCTCATTTCCGTCATCACCCTCAAAGCCTAAGGAGTCTTCAAACATTCCCAGATGACAATGTGCATCCACTAAGCCGGGGTATAAAAATTTCCCTTCAAGGTCAATTTCCTCGTCATAGGATAAATTCTTTAGTTGGTCATAGCTACCCACTTTTTGAATTTTTTCGTCGAACAAAATTGCACCCTCTGTAATTTTTTCACCTGTACCTGTAAAAATTGTTGCATTTTTAATTAGCTTCATATATTTTTCCTTTCGAAAAATCATTGTTTTTCATTTAAATAGTTTATAGCAGTAACTGCAGCAATTGCACCATCAGCAGCTGCAGTAACAACCTGCCTCAATGGTGTATTTCTTATATCTCCCACAGCGTACACGCCATTTACACTTGTTCTCATAAATTCGTCTGTTTTAATAAATCCTGCCTCTGTAACATCAATTCCGTCCATAGAAAAGGAGATAGATGGCTCTCGTCCTATTGCCACAAAAACTCCTGAGCAATCAAGCTCCCTGGTGGTGAGGTTGTTAGTGTTTTTCAGAACAAGGTTTTCAACTGTGGTATCACCACAAATCTTTTCCACAACTGTGTCGGTGAGAATTTCGATTTTTTCATTCTCCATAGCCTTGTTCACAAGGAAGGAGGATGCCCTGAAGCGTTGGCTTCTGTTTATAAGATACACATTTTTTGAAAATCTTGACAAGTACAAGGCGTCCTCAAAAGCAGTGTTTCCACCACCGATTACACAGGTGACCTGTCCTTTAAAAAATGCTCCGTCACAGGTGGCGCAATAGGAAACGCCTGTGCTTTGAAATCTTTCCTCGCCCTCAGTACCTAATTTTTTGGGTGCTGCACCGGTTGCAATAACAATTGTTTTTGTTTCATAGGTATTTTTTCTTGTTACAACAGTTTTGATATCTCCTGAGATATTTTCGATTTCCTTAACTCTTTCGTTGCTGATAGTTGCGCCAAAGCACTCTGCCTGCTTTCTCATTCTTGACGATAATTCTTCTCCCGACGGAGAATCGTCAACTCCTGGGTAGTTGGCAATTTCATAGGTGTAATTCATCTGTCCACCACACCCAATGCTTTCAAGCATAAGAGTTTTCAATCCACCTCTTGCAGCATACAAGGCTGCCGACATTCCTGCAGGACCTGCGCCGATAATAACTATATCATACATAAATTTTTAATTTCCTTTCCACAGTATATAGGCTTATAATAGTATTATAACTTTTTTTTCTTAATTAGTCTATATTTTTCTTACAAAAATTGACTATTTTTTAAAAATATGATATAATTGATGCAAAGCATCAATTGAATTGAGAATTGAAAATGGATAATGGAAATTTAATGAAGAAAATCGCTTTGCGATTTTCCATCATCATTTTCAACTTTCAATTTTTCATTAAAACAAGTAGCATCTATGATTGCTTACTTAATGATAAAGAAATAGAAATTGCAACATTAACTGAGGCTGTTGATTCGGTTAAACTTATCTACAAAGAAATTGAAAGGATGAATTTCTAATGTATAATGTGGCACTGATTGGTTGTGGATATATGGGGCAGGCACATCTGGAAGATATTTATCTAAAGGACAGTATAAAATTATATGGTGTGTGCGACCTTGATTTAGAAAAAGCAAAACTGATGAGTCAAAGATATAATGTCGAGAAATACACAGATAATTCTGATGATTTAATTGAAGATGAAAATGTTGATATTGTTATTATCGCAACATACCCGTCATCTCATTTGGCGTTACTCGAAAAATGCTTAAAAAATAATAAGCATGTGCTATGCGAGAAGCCAATAGCCAACAACTATGAAGAAGGAGTCAAGTTCAAACAAGTGTGTGATGACCATTCACGAAGTAAGGTTTTGATCGGTCATATATTAAGGCATAATTCAACATATAAAACTGTGGCTGAACTTATAAAAAACGGTGAAATAGGTAAGCCAATTGTAATGAGAATGGTTCAAAATCATCAAGCCACAAAGTGGGAAAAATATCGTGCTCTTATAGAGGAAACCTCGCCAATTATAGATTGTGGCGTACACTATATTGATGTTATGAGGTGGTTTACAGATGCCGAGGTCACAAATGTGAGCGGTGTGGGAACTGTTACAGAACCAACTGTACCCGAAGGAAAATATAACCATGGCATGATCCATATTACAATGTCAGATGGCTCAATTGGATTTTGTGAAGCAGGTTGGAGCAGCACTGTTTCTAATAATAATGAAAAGGAATTTATCGGTCCTTTGGGAAGAATTAAAATCACATATCAAAAGGATAGAGAAACACATAAAGAAGCAGGAAATCTTATTTCAATATATAGAGGTAAGGAAAAATACACCGAATTGATAAATGTTCCTTTTTCAGAAAAGCCCACAGGGGCAGAGCTTGAACATTTAATTGAAATGATTGAGAATGATGTTCCTGCTGTACCAAGTATTGAAGATGCATTAAAAAGCTTAAAGGTAGTGTGCGAGGCACACGAGGCTATTGTAAAAAACATGAAAATACAAAACAAAATCTAATAGACAATTGATTAGAAAGTGAACGACAGCTATATCATTCACAGATTATATAATTGAGATTTAAAAATAGACAGGGATTATTCAGAATTAAAGGTGATTAAATGGGAAAAACTATGATAAAGGACTTAACAAAAGGAAGCGTTACAAAACAGCTTTTGGTTTTTGTGCTACCTTTGTTTTTGTCGAACGCCTTGCAGGCAATATATAATGTTGTGGATATGATGGTGGTAGGACAGTATGTTGGTGGTGCAGGAATGTCGGCAGTATCAATAGGAGGAGATGTTTTGCATTTTCTCACCTTTATTGCGATGGGCTTTTCCTCTGCAGGTCAGGTCCTGATTGCTCAGGATGTGGGTGCAGAAAACTTTGAAAGAGTCAAAAAAACAATCGGCACAATGTTCACCTTTTTATTTGTTGCGTCAGTTGTTATGTCGGTGGGGTGCTTTTTAATCCGTGACAATATTTTAGTATGGATCAATACTCCAAGTCAATCCTATAAATATACTATGGATTACACTGTCACCTGTATGATAGGGCTTGTGTTCATATATGGATATAATATTGTTAGTGCAATCCTGAGAGGTATGGGAGATAGCAAAAGACCATTCATTTTCGTGGGAATTGCGGCAATTTTAAATATTGTTCTTGACATATACTTTGTGGCAGAGCTTAATATGGAGGTTTTCGGAGCAGCCTTGGCTACAGTTATAGGTCAGGGAGTGAGCTTTGTTGTGTCACTTATTTACTTATTTATAAAAAGAGAGAGCTTTTGTTTTGATTTTAAAATAAGAAGCTTCAAAATAGAAAGGAAAGCATTTTTGAGAATTGTTGCGCTTGGTGTACCTATGGCAATCCAATCGGCAGCAATTAGCTTATCAAAAATTGTTTTGATGTCCTGGATAAATATGTTCGGCGTGATATATTCGGCATTGGCAGGAATATTTAATAAAATCAACACAATGAGTGCAATTGTTTCAAATTCCTTCACCACTGCAGGAAGTGCCATGGTGGGACAGAACTTAGGTGCAGGTAAGGACGAAAGAGTGCCTAAGGTTTTAACAACTGTGGGCATATGCTCCACGATTATTGCAGTGGCAATAAGTGCATTGCTCCTTGTTGTTCCCGACGGTATTTTTGCATCCTTCACAAGTGATAAAGAGGTGCTAGGGGTTGCATCAATTCTTGTGTGGCCAATTATTTTAAATCTATTTGGAAGTGCCACAAGAAGTATCAGCTTTGCTCTTATAAATGGCTCAGGAAACACAAAGCTGAACTTAGCAGTTGCCATAATAGACGGAGTGATTGCGAGAGTTGGCTTGGCGGCACTTTTGGGCTTTTCACTCCATATGGATTGTTTGGGATTCTGGTACGGAGATTCAATCGCAGGTTATGTGCCCATTATGATTGGTGTATACTTCCTTGTGTCAGGCAAGTGGCATACCAAGGGATATAAAAAGCAATAGCCTGACTTTAGACCTATATAAAAGTACAATATATAAAAAGGAGGGGTGAATATGCGATATTCTCATATAACAAAAAACAAGGCCGACAGTACTGACAGGTCGCTGTTTTTTGCAATGGTTGCTGCTTGCGTTGTGGGACTTATTGCCGTATATAGTGCCACCCGTTCCTTTGAAACCTATTCAAATGTGATTATTCAGGGTGGAGCGTTTGTGATTGGACTTGTGGCGATATATTTCCTGCAGAAAATAAATTATGAGCAGTATGGGTATCTATCCAAGTACATTTACCTTTTCTCTACCTTTTTGTTGGTTTTGGTATTGATAATAGGAAAATCGGGGGATTGGGGAGCACAAAGCTGGATAAGAATAGGACCTATAGGCATCCAACCCTCAGAAGTTGCCAAAATCGGTTTTATACTTACCTTTTCATATCATCTTACTCAGGTAGAAGAGAACTTAAAAAAGCCATCTGTTATTATTGGCTTGTTAGTGCATATCGGTATTTTAGTTGGACTTATAATGCTTCAGCCTGATCTGGGAAGTGTTATGGTTTTTGTATTCATATTCATTGTTCTGATGTTTGCCGCAGGCATACCCTATAAGCTTATTGGAATAACTGCAGGGGCAGGGGTTGTGGCGTTGCCTATCATATATAAATTTTTCTTGAGCCCCTATCAAAAGCATAGAATACAAGTGTTTTTCAATCCTGATTTAGACAAGCTCGGCAGTGGCTATAATGTTATTCAATCCAAGATAGCAGTAGGCTCGGGACAACTATATGGAAAGGGATATCTGGAGGGGACCCAGAACCAGATGGGGATACTTCCCACCAAGCACACAGATTTTATATTCAGCACAATTGCAGAGGAATGGGGATTTATAGGTGCACTTGCAGTTGTTATTTTGTTATTCTATATAATTGTACGATGCATAGATGCATCAAAAAAAGCAAACTCTCTCTACGGACGATATATATGTCTGGGAGTTGCGGCAATGCTTATATTCCACACCTTTGAAAATATTGGTATGTGTATAGGCTTAATGCCTGTGACAGGCATACCTCTGCCATTTATAAGCTATGGTGGAACATCCCTGATAACCAATATGGTGGCAATAGGGATAGTTATGAGTGTAACCAAGAAAAAATACTAAAGCAAGGACGGATTTTTAGTGAAAAAGGAATTTAATGAAAAAAGAATAGCAGAGCTTATTAAAGAGCTTTTAATTGAGGTGGGTGACGACCCTGAAAGAGAGGGCTTGAAGGATACTCCCAAAAGAGTGGCAAAGATGTACTCAGAGGTACTTGAGGGAATGCGATATTCAAACGACGAAATTGCCCAGATGTTTGACAAATGTTTTGAGGATATTGACACTCACGACCTTGTGCTTGTTAAGGACATAGAGGTCTTTTCCTACTGCGAGCATCATATGGCGTTGATGTATAATATGAAAGTGCATGTTGGATATATTCCAAAGGACAGGGTTATCGGGCTTTCAAAAATTGCAAGAATATGTGATATGGCTGCAAAAAGGCTTCAGCTTCAGGAGAAGATTGGCGCAGATATCGCCGAGATTATGCAAAAGGTTTTAAAAACTGAGGATGTTATAGTTATAATCGAGGGTGAGCATAGCTGTATGACTGCAAGAGGAATAAAATCAAGAAATGCAAAAACAAGAACTGCAGTAATAAGAGGCTTGTTTGATGTTGATCATCAGCTAAGAAGAGAGGTGTATTCTCTTTTAAGGTAAAAATTTATAAGATTTTTCCAAGCCTTCTATATGATAGAAACTTATGCATAAATAATAAAACACAAGGAATAGTAGTTCCCTGTGTTTTTCTTTTATTTGTCAAAATTCTTGAAAATAGGAAAAGTATATGATAGAATAGGAGGTGTGAGGAAACTCATATTTTCAAAAATCATATAGAAGAGAGTTAAGGAGTTGTAATATATGAAGCTTGGTGAAGTTGTGAAAATATTGAATGCAAAGGTATTAACAGAGTCTATTGACCTTGAAAGCGAGGTAAATTCAGCCTGTGGTTCTGACTTAATGAGCGATGTGTTAGCCTTTGTTAAGGACAGAGCCTTGTTGCTGACAGGACTCATGAATACACAGGTGGTGAGAACTGCTGAAATGATGGATATAACCACCATTGTTTTTGTTCGTGGGAAAACTCCTGATGAGGAGCTTATAAAGCTTGCCGAAATGAAGGATATAAATCTAATGACCACAGAGCTTCCCTTGTATGTTGCAAGTGGTAAGTTATATAAAAACGGACTTGTGGGCAAAGGAGGAGAGAAATAATGGAGCCGTTACATTTAAGATATGATGTAAGCGGTACCGATTTCTCTATTGCAGGCGAAAATTCAAGTAAAGTTAAGAAGATGCTCAACAAGTTAGGATTTGCCCCTGAAACTGTGAGAAGGGTGGCAATTGCTATGTATGAGGGAGAAATAAATATGGTTATTCACGCTAAGGGTGGATCTATAGATGTGGATATTTTCCCTGATAAAATTGTTGTTGTTTTAACAGATGAGGGACCTGGTATTGCTGATATTGAAAAGGCGATGACTGAGGGCTATTCAACTGCCTCCAATCAGGTTAGAGAACTTGGTTTTGGAGCAGGAATGGGACTTCCCAATATGAAGAAGTATTCAGACGATATGAGAATTGATACCGTTATTGGTAAAGGTACAACAGTTACGCTTATGATTAAAGTGTAATTTTTAAAGTAGCGTTTTAATATCCTAAAATAAGGAGATGAGGATTTTGGAGGAGAGTTATCATTCTGTGCGATTAAAGCAGGATGCCTGCACGGGCTGTACCAACTGCTTAAAAAAATGTCCAACTCAGGCAATAAGAGTGCAAAAGGGCAAAGCAAAAATTTTATCTAACAGATGTATCGACTGTGGAGAATGTATAAGGGTTTGCCCTCATCATGCAAAGGAAGCAGTAACCGATTCTATTGAATTACTTTCCAATTTTAAATATAATGTGGCGTTGGCAGCACCTGCATTTTGTGGGCAGTTCTCAAGGACCGAGCAGGTGGATGTTATGCTTTCGTCCTTGAAAAAGATTGGCTTTGATTGGGTGTATGAGGTTGCAAAGGGTGCTGAGATAGTGAGTCAGCAAACCAGGGAAATGCTCAAAAAGGGTGACCTTGTGAAGCCTGTGATATCCTCAGCCTGCCCTGCAGTTGTGAAGCTTATCGCAATAAGATTTCCAAACTTGATTGAAAATATTATCCCTCTTCGTTCACCAATGGAGGTGGCAGCCAAGGAGGCCAGAAGGGAAGCAGTTGAAAAAACAGGCTTAAAGCCTGAGGAAATAGGAATATTCTTTGTAAGCCCGTGTGCTGCAAAGGCAACTGATGTGAAGCATCCGTTAACAGTTGAAAAAAGTCAGGTGGACGGAGTAATTGCTATGAAGGACATATATCTTCGTATGGCTCACCAGATGAGCACCATTCACGAAGAGGATGTTGAGAGCCTGAGCCGAGCAGGGAGAGAGGGCATTTTATGGGCAACTGCAGGTGGTGAGGCAAGAGCAACAGGAGTTGAAAAAACCATTGCAGTAGATGGCATACAAAATGTTATAAAGGTGCTTGAAACAATTGAGGACGGAATGATTTGTGATGTGGATTATGTTGAGGCACTTGCCTGCACAGGTGGATGTGTTGGTGGACCGTTGGTTAGTGAAAACAATTTTGTGGCAAATTCAAGACTAAAAAGAATCACAAATAAAATGCCTGAAAACATAGAAAAAACACCAAGTGACATAGATGCAACATGGGATAAGTCTGTTACATATAATGCAGTTATGAATCTTGATTCTGACATCCAGAAGGCAATGGAAATGGCAATGCAAATAGAAAAGATTTACGAAAAACTTCCCAAGCTTGATTGTGGCTCATGTGGTTCACCAAGCTGTCATGATTTGGCAGAGGACATTGTTCGTGGGTTTGCAAGCAAAACAGATTGTATCTTTGTTTTAAGAGAAAGAATAAGTGCGTTGGCACATGAGATGGTGGAATTAGACACAGACAATAATGAAGAGTAAAAAGGGAATTTGAAAAAAGTTCCTAAAAAAGCAAAACGGAGCTTTTAATGACCTGGATTTTCGTTTTTTTTCATCACATATAAATTATTACAAAAAGGCTGATTTCTCAATGATTTCAGCTTTTTTATGTACAAAAAAAGAAGGCTTTTTAGCCTTCATTTTCTTTAGGGGCTTTTTTAAAATCCCCTTTTTTATTAAAATAAATGAGCAAGTCTATAAGCCGGGTTCTGTATCAAACGGTTATCTATCTGAGACCTTTGATTACTCAAAGGTTCAAGCCATCTTGTCGGGAAGCGTCGAGCAGACTTAATTTCCCTGTCAGATGTTGCTCCGAGTGGGGTTTACACGGGAATTCAGTTACCATCATCCCTGTGTGCTCTTACCACACATTTCCACACTTACCTTTAAAAAAGGCGTTTATTTTCTGTTGCACTATCCTTGGAGTCGCCTCCACCGGGTGTTACCCGGCACCCTTGCTCTATGGAGCCCGGACTTTCCTCATGCCATATGGCACGCAACCGTCTGACTTACTCGATTGATATTATACTAAATAAAATTTTTGTTGTCAAGAAATATTTTAACAAAAAAAGGGGAAAATAGCAACGAAAGGAGTGCATTTTAAATGGTAAATGACGATACAATCAAGCTATTGAGGGAGAGCAATGCAGGAGTAAAAATGGGAGTGGATTCAATCTCGGATATCCTTGACAATGTGAGGAGTGAAAGCCTTAAAAAGCTTTTAGAAACCAATAAGGAGGAGCATCAGAGAATTGGGAGTGAAATCCATCATTTATTGAATATGTATGAGGAATATGGAAAGGAGCCTAACCCTATGGCAAAGGGTATGTCATGGATAAAAACCAACCTAATGCTTTCAGTAAAGGATAGTGACCAGACTGTTGCAGACTTAATAACCGACGGTTGTAATATGGGAGTGAAATCCCTGAATAAGTATTTAAATAAATATCCCAATGCTAACGAGAAGTCAAAACAACTCACCCTTGAGCTTATCGACTTAGAGCAACAGCTAACAATTGATATCAGAAAATATCTATAAAAAATAAACGCAGATGAAAATTTCATCTGCGTTTTTCTTATCTGTCGGATAATGGAACATATGGTGTGTGCTTTGCCACATTCTTGAATGCAGGACGAATAATTTTGGTAGTATTTACAATATCCTCCATACGATGCGCACTCCAGCCGGCAATTCTTGCAATAGCAAAAATAGGGGTATAGAGCTCTAATGGCAGGTCAAGCATATCATACACAAAGCCACTGTAAAAATCCACATTGGCACTTACTGCACGGGAACGCTTTTTTGAAAGAATTTGAGGAGCAAGTCTTTCAACCGACTCATATAGCGCAAGCTCTTCCAATTTCCCCTTTTCCTCTGCCAATGGTCTTACGAATTTTTTCAGGATTGTTGTTCTTGGGTCGGACAGAGTATAAACTGCGTGTCCCATACCATAAATAAGACCTGTGTGGTCAAATGCCTCATGTGTAAGAATTTTTTCCAGATATGCACTGACCTCGGCATCGTCCTTCCAATTTTTAACATTGGCCTTAATTTCATCGAACATTTCAACAACCTTTTTGTTTGCACCACCATGACGGGGGCCTTTTAATGAGCCTAAAGCAGCAGCAATTGTTGAATAGGTGTCTGTTCCGGATGATGAAACCACATGGGTTGTGAAGGTTGAGTTATTACCACCACCATGCTCTGCCTGAACCACAAGGCATAAATCAAGAATTTTTGCTTCAAGTGGTGTATATTTCTTGTTTGGACGCAGAGTGTATAAAATAGTTTCTGCAATCGACAATTCTGTGGGTGGTGTATGTATAAACAAGCTATCTCCCTTTAAGTAGTGGTTACATGCCTGATACCCGTAAACTGAAATCAATGGAAACATTGCAATCAATTGTAAGCACTGACGAAGCACATTCTCAGGCGATGTATCGTCTGGGCGTTTATCGTAGGAATACATAGTAAGCACGCTTCTTGCAAGGGTATTCATCATATCCTGAGACGGTGCTTTCATAATAATATCTCTCACAAAGCTTGTGGGGAGCGACCTGTAGTCTGCAAGTATATTTTTAAATTTTGTTAACTCCTCGTCTGTTGGCAAACAACCAAATATCAGAAGGTATATAGTTTCCTCAAAGCCGAAGCGATTGTCTGAGGTGAACCCGTCAACGAGGCTTTCAATATCAATACCGTGATAATATAATTTACCGGGACAGGGGATAATTTCACCGTCGTCAATAGTGTAGGATTTAACCTCACCAATTTCAGTAAGACCTGTCAGGACGCCTGTACCATTCTTATCTCTCAGACCTCGTTTAACATCATATTTATCATATAGCTCGGAGTTGATTGTTCCATTTGATTTGCAAATATCACATAACTCCAATATATCCGAGGTAATCTCGGAATAATTCTTTGATTTACTCATTGGGAATACTCCTTTCAAATGCTAATAATATTCGGCATTTTTTATATTCTACCACATTTTTCATAATTCCGCAATTAAAAAATGTGGGGTAATTTCTCCTTATTTCACTTCTTTTTTTATGGAAAGTGACAAATTAAGCGCCATTGCCCTTAAATTAACATACTTTTTTTGCATATACACAGCTCTTTGAAGCTTTTCTCCTGCCAACAGGCATATTGACGGAGAAATACGATTTGAATAGTAGGTAAGCTCATCCTTTATGTCGGAATTTATAATGGACGCTGTAGCACTATTCTGAATAAAGATAATATCCCTTATCATACTTTGCCAGAGCTTTATAATCTCTTGTGCATTATCCTTATTCTCCTCAAAAAAGTCTGCAATTTTATAGGCAGAAATCTTGTGTGATGATAAAAGTGGCAGAAGCATTTTCAAAGCATTTGTACGAAGCACAAAAAAGTTGTCGTTATTCATTATCTCGTCCACTCTGCCGGGATTTCCCTCTGCGTAGCTTGCAAGAAAGTCACAATCGGCATCGGGATAGTTTGTTGTGATATAATTTTTAATTTCCTCTCTTGGAAGCTGAGGGAAGGAAAGAACAGTGCATCTTGAAAGGATGGTCTGCAAAAGCGAAGAGGCATTGGACACCAAAATAATAAAGATAGTGTATAATGGTGGCTCTTCAAGCATTTTTAAAAATGCATTCTGCGCCTGTTCGGTGAGCATATCTCCGTCCTCGATTATATACACCTTTTTAGGTGACTCAAAGGGCTTGATGTATGCATCGGTAACAACATCACGGATTATATCAACACCAAGACTTTTTTTCTCACCTGAATTCACATAGATTATATCCGGGTTGGTGTCTGCCTTTGCGCCAATGCAGGCAGGACAACTTCCACAGGGTGCAAGGCTATTATTTTCGCACACTAAGGATGCCGAAAAAAGATGTGCAGCCTTTGTTTTTCCTATGCCCTTATCTCCTTCAAATATATAGGCGTGCTGAGTTCTTTGTTCTCTTGCAGATTGAATAAGCTCCTTTAGCATATCCTCGTGGAACACATCATAGCCATACATAAGCTACCAACCCTCCTTTTTTGAGTATATATAGTCTATTTTAATACAAATCTGAAAATTTTGCAATACTATTGAAAGAAAAAAAGATTTGTGATATACTGAGTTTAATCTTTGATTAAACTCAACGATATAAATTCCTGACGGAATTTACGATATATACTGAGTATGCGATATGCCTGACGGCGTGATATATCCCTTTGGGATGAGAATAAGGAATTTATTACGAGTTTGCGAGTATATCGCTAAAACAAGTAGTATCTATATTGTTCACAGATTATATTATTAAAATAAAAATTGATTGTTTCAGAAGAGGAAAACAAGTACTAAACAGTGCTCAAATTAAGGGAAAGAGGATAAAATGAAGGAATTATTAAAAGAGGGAAGTGCCCTTCTGGGAGTACCCTTAGATGATGAAAAAATCGAAAAGCTTGTGGAATATTCAGGACTTTTGGTGGAATGGAATGAAAAAATAAATCTTACTGCTATCACAGAGGAGAGGGAAATTGCAATAAAGCATTTCTTAGATAGCTTAACTGCGATTTTAACAGGCTATGTTAAAGGAAAAGTCATAGATGTTGGAACAGGAGCGGGTTTTCCTGGACTTGTTTTAAAGATAGCCAAGCCAGAAATTTCCTTAACACTTTTAGACTCCTTAAATAAAAGAATAAACTTTTTAAAAGAGGTCTGTGAGAAAACGAGGATTGAAGGAGTTCAATTCGTTCATGCAAGAGCAGAGGACGGAGCAAGAGGTGAGGCTCGTGAAAAATTTGATACTGTAGTTTCAAGAGCAGTTGCAAATATGACAGTGCTTAGTGAATTGTGTATTCCGTTTTTGAAGGTAGGAGGCAGATTTTTAGCACTCAAAGGTCCTTTAGCAGAGGAGGAATTAGAGTTGGCAAAAAGAGCCATTCATATTCTTGGTGGTGAGATAGAAGGGGTAAAGGAGATAAAAATTCCCTATTCAGACCTTGAACATAAAATAATTATCGTAAAAAAAGTAAGACAAACTCCCCTTCAATATCCCAGAAAAGCAGGGATACCGACAAAAAATCCAATCGAACAATGTTATAATTTGAAAAAAGGTGTCAAAAGGTAAAAAATCCCACGATTTGTGTCGGACGAATTATCTTCACATTATGAAAATCTATGGTATAATTGGAACTGTAAGGCAGGCTAAAAACGAAATTTTGCCTGTGGCTGAAAAGCTCCCAATCATGTCATGGATTTTTTGTTTTCTGCCTTATCCGATATGACCTTCCACTACCAAAAAGGGCAGCCTTTATCCTTTAAAAATCAACCGAGGGCTGCCTTTGGTGTGGAGTGGAGGAAAAGGAAAGGAATGTGAGGGTAAGTGATAGAACCACTAAAGAAATATTTAAACAATGAAAAAATGAGGGTATATAATCTTCCGATACAATATATAAAACCAAACCCTCATCAACCGAGAAAGCATTTTGATTTAATCAGCTTAAAGGAGCTGTCATCATCCATTCAGGAGGTTGGTGTAATTCAGCCTATTTCAGTAAGGAGAGTGGTTGATGGCTATGAGGTGATTGCAGGAGAAAGACGACTTCGTGCAGCAAAGCTTGCGGGCTTTGATAATATCCCTGCAATTATTATGAATGCAGACGAGAATAAATCAGCACTTTTAGCCTTGCTTGAGAATTTACAAAGAGAGGATTTGTGCTTCTTTGAAATTGCCGAGGGCTATCAGAGGCTTATCAGGGAACAGGGAATGACTCAGGATGATATTGCAAAAAAGGTGGGCAAAAGCCAGTCCACAGTTGCGAATAAGATAAGATTGTTAAAGCTATTCCCGAGAGTGAAGAAAATAATCAGGGATTTTTCCTTAACCGAGCGTCACGCACGCGCGCTTTTAAACATTCCCGACGAGGAAAGACAGTTGATGGCAGTGAAAACAATGTGTCAGGAACGCCTCAATGTTCAGCAAAGCGAGGAACTTGTGCGACAGATTATCTCCTCCAAAGCACCTCGAGGGAAACAGAAGGTGAAAATTCCTGATATTAAAGACGTGCGTATTTTCACTAACACAGTTAAAAAAGCTCTGGACATAATGAAGGAAAACGGAGCAGATGCAAAAATGAGAAAAAAGGAATATGACTGGGGCGTGGAATATATTATAAAGGTCAGAACAGATGGTACTGATGAGGAATAAATAAAGGTAAATCTATCCCTTGCTGCAAAATAACGCAGCAAAAGATTTTCAATTTCTCCCTATATTCAGGGAAAAGAGCTTCGCCGGCTCTTTTAATGAAGAGAGTACATAAAAAGCCTAACATTTATGAACTCTCAAAAAGAAAGGATACCTTTCCCACAACCTTATATCCTTTCTTCCTAAAAAGCCATATTATAATGGCTTTTTTTCTTTGAGAAAAAATCATTTGTGGCAAATTTTTAAAGACTTTTAGTGAATATGGAAGAAGGAATAGTGAATAAGAAAAAATCCGTACACTTTCGTGCACGGATTTTTGGAGCGGAAGACGAGATTCGAACTCGCGACGTTCACCTTGGCAAGGTGACGCTCTACCACTGAGCCACTCCCGCATTTGTAATTGGTATTATAGCACAGGCAATTGATTTTGTCAATAGATAAATTTTTAAAAAATCATAAATAAAAATATATAAAAATTGTTTAAAAATTTAGTGGTTTCCCCTCTTTACATTTTAGCAAAAACAATGTACAATATATATAGGCAAAATTTTTGGATTTTTTTGGATAAATATGGAACATATTATAACTTAAAAAATATATTGGCAGAAAGGATACAAAAAAGATGGTAAGAAGAATATATGTTGAAAAGAAGAATGGCTTTGATGTGGAAGCACAAGGGGTTTTGGCAGACTTAAAGGAAAACCTGTCTTTGAGCAATTTAAAAAGCGTGAGGATTATTAACAGATATGATATAGACGGAATAACAGATGAGGAATATCAATCAGCAAAGGTGTCGGTTTTTTATGAGCCACCTGTTGATAATGACTACGACGAGGATATTGAAATATCTGAAACTGCAAAGGTTTTCGCAGTTGAATTTCTTCCCGGTCAGTTCGACCAGAGAGCTGCCTCTGCCGAGGAGTGTGTTTCTATTCTTACTCAGAAGAAAAGACCAACAGTTCATTCTGCAAAGGTTTATATCTTTGAGGGTATCACAGATGCCGAATTAGAAAAAATCAAGAAGTATCTTATAAATCCCGTTGAGTCAAGAGAGGCATCAATGGAAAAATATACATCTCTGGATTTTGAAGCAGAAATCCCACAGAATGTGAAAACTATTGACGGATTTATTGATATGACCAAGACAGAGCTTATGGAATTTTTAAAGGAAATGGGCTTTGCAATGGATATTGACGACTTAATGTTCTGTCAAGAGTATTTCAAGAGTGACGAAAAGAGAAACCCGACTGTGACAGAGCTTCGTATGATTGATACATATTGGTCTGATCATTGTCGTCACACTACCTTCTCAACACACATTGATTCGGTGCACATTCCTGAAGGAAAGTATGCGGATGTGTTAAACTCAGCATATGAGGAATATAAAAGAGCAAAGGCAGAGCTTTATGCTCCCGACAGAGCTCAATGCCTGATGAACCTTGCAACTATTATAGTAAAGCAACTTAAGAAGAAGGGCTTGTTAAAGGAAATTGACGAGTCTGAGGAAATAAACGCCTGCAGTATTATGGCAGATGTGGATGTGGACGGAAAAACTGAGCCATGGCTTATTATGTTCAAAAACGAAACCCACAACCATCCCACAGAAATTGAGCCATTTGGAGGCGCTGCAACCTGTCTGGGTGGAGCAATTCGTGACCCATTGTCAGGCAGATCATATGTATATCAGGCAATGCGTGTAACAGGCAGTGGTGACCCGAGAGCATCCTTAGAGGATACCTATCAGGGCAAGTTGATGCAAAGAAAAATCACAAAGGGTGCAGCAGCAGGCTATAGCTCATACGGAAACCAGATTGGTCTTGCAACAGGTCAGGTTGCCGAAATATATGATGAGGGATATATTGCAAAGAGAATGGAAATTGGTGCAGTTATAGGTGCAGCACCAAAGAAGAATGTTGTTCGTGAAACTCCTGAGGCAGGAGATGTTATAATCCTTTTGGGTGGAAGAACAGGTCGTGACGGTTGTGGTGGTGCAACAGGCTCATCCAAAGCACACACTGAGGAATCCTTATCAACCTGTGGCAGTGAGGTACAAAAAGGTAATCCACCTGTGGAGAGAAAAATTCAAAGACTTTTCAGAAACCCGGAGGTAACAACCAAAATCAAGCGTTGTAACGACTTCGGTGCAGGTGGTGTGTCGGTAGCAATCGGCGAGCTTGCAGACGGACTTGTTATTGACCTTGATAAAGTGCCTAAGAAATACGAAGGTCTTGACGGAACTGAGCTTGCAATAAGTGAATCTCAGGAAAGAATGGCTGTGGTTGTGAGAAAAGAGGATGCAGAATTCTTTATAAAGGCATCCAATGAGGAAAACTTAGAGGCAACCAAGGTGGCAGATGTTACAGACAGAAACAGACTTGTTATGCATTGGAGAGGACAAACAATCTGTGATATTTCAAGAGATTTCTTGAATACCAATGGTGCAGACAAGCACACAGATATCGAGGTTGTTCTTCCAAGTGAGGAAAGTGTATTCAAAAAGGAAAAGGTCACAGATGTTCGCCAAAAGTGGATGGACACCTTGTCGGATTTAAATGTGTGCTCACAAAAGGGCTTGTGTGAAAGATTCGACTCAACCATCGGTGCAGGCTCTGTGCTGATGCCCTTCGGTGGCTTGTATCAGATGACTCCTGCAGACGGAATGGCAGCAAAGGTGCCTGTTTTAGATGGAAAAACCAACACTGCAACAGTTATGACCTATGGTTATAACCCAAAAATTTCAAAGTGGAGTCAATACCACGGAGCAACCTATGCAATAGTTGAGTCTGTTGCCAAGGCAGTAGCACTTGGTGCTGACTATAAAAAGATATATCTAACCTTCCAGGAATACTTTGAACGCCTTGGAAGTGATAAAAAGCGTTGGGGTAAGCCCTTCCAGGCATTGCTTGGTGCATATAAAACACAATTGGAGCTTGGTATTGCGGCAATTGGTGGTAAGGACTCTATGAGTGGAAGCTTTAACGAGCTTGATGTTCCACCAACCCTCACCTCTTTTGCAGTTGCACCTGTTAAAGCAGATAAGGTTGTTTCTCAGGAATTAAAGACAGAAGGACATACGCTTGTTATGTTCAGAGCTTGTCAGGACGAAAATAGTTTGCCTTGTTTTGACAACATAAAGAAAATGTTTGATAAGGTTCATTCCCTAATTGATGAGGGCAAGGTATATTCTGCAAGCACAGTTAAGGGCTTTGGACTTGTTGAAACAGTTTCAAAAATGGCATTTGGTAATAAAATTGGCGTAGAATTTGATGAAAAGCTTTCGGTTGACGATTTCTTCTATGCACCAATTGCATCAATCGTGTTAGAGGTTGATGGAGAAATTGAGGGAGCAGAAGTGATTGGTAAAACAACCAAGAAAGAGGAGCTTGTGTTTGGAGATGTCAAGCTTTCAATTGATCAGGCAATTGATGTGTGGACAAAGCCATTGGAAAAGGTATTCCCAACAAAAGCAGGAAGCTTTGATAAGGAGCCTGAAACCTATAGCTATAACCAGACTGCACCAATTGTTGCTAAAGAAAAGTTTTCAAAGCCAAGAGTTTTCATCCCTGTTTTCCCTGGTACCAACTGTGAATATGACACAGCTAAGGCGTTTGAGGATGCAGGAGCAGTTGCAGATATATTTGTGGTTAGAAATCTGTCTGCTGAGGATGTAACCTATTCAATGAAGGAAATGAAGAAGCGTATCGACCAATCCCAGATTGTTATGCTTCCTGGAGGTTTTTCAGGTGGTGATGAGCCTGATGGTTCAGGAAAGTTTATTGCCACAGCCTTCAGAAACCCACTTGTTATGGATTCAGTTATGAATATGCTCAAAAACCGTGACGGTTTGATGCTGGGTATCTGTAATGGCTTCCAGGCCCTGATTAAATTAGGACTTGTGCCATATGGCGAAATTGTTACTCCAACCGAGAATGCGCCTACGCTTACCTTCAACACTATTGGCAGACACATTTCAAGAATGGCAATAACAAGAGTGGCATCCAATAAATCTCCGTGGTTCAAAAATGTGAACACAGGGGATATGCACACAGTTGCCCTGTCACATGGTGAAGGAAGATTTATTGCAAGTGAGGAGCAGATTAAAAAATTAGCAGAGAATGGACAGATTGCAACTCAGTATGTAACACCAAATGGCGTTGCAACCTACGATATTGAATATAACCCCAATGGCTCTATATCAGCTATCGAGGGTATCACAAGTCCTGACGGACGAGTGCTTGGTAAAATGGGACACTCCGAAAGAATTGGCGATATGATAGCCAAGAATGTTCCCGGAGCTAAAGACCAGATGATATTCAAATCAGGCGTTGAATACTTTAAATAAAATGTAAAGCTCAAAGGGAATGAGACTTTTTTCGAAAAAACTCATTCCCTTTGAATATCTTTTGCGAAAGGAGGGGGAATATGCGACCTCGTATTGACATAGTTTTTTCCGGCATCAATAGTGGAGAAATAGCAAAAATAGGTGTGCAGAAAATAAAGCTATCTAAAAGCCGTAGGCGTATGGAGGTCTTGCTTGACGACGATATTGCCAAAGAAGAGCTTGAAAAATTTCAGGAGCAATTAAGAGAGCACTATAGACTCAATGCCATATCTGTTAAGGACAGTAAAGCTATAAAGGCTGAGGAAATTGAGAAAATGCGAAAAAGAATTATCTCGGCATCCCCATCTCCTATAACAATTGAGGCAGGAAAAGCAAGAAACAATCAACCAATCAAGGATTTAGGGAAAGCCGAGCCTGTTAAAATGCTGTATGGCAGAAGCTTGAATGACGATTTAGTACCCATATCCTCAATTGGTGAGCATTCGGGAAGAGTATGCTTTTTGGGAGAGATTTTCAATATAGAAACTAAGGATATAACAAGCAAGAAAAACGACAAGGAATTTCACTTGTTTGTTATAGATGTAACCGATTATAACGACTCTATCTCAGTTCAGCTTTTTATGAATAAAAAAGAGGACGACTCAGCCTATGAGGAATTAAAAAAGGAGCTATCCAAGGGAAAAAGAGTATATATTGGTGGAACCAGTCAGTATAACGAATATGCAAAAGAAGTGGTTGTGTCGGCAAATGCCATTGGCGAGGCAATGCCGATAGACAGGAGAATGGATAATGCCGACAAAAAGAGAGTGGAATTGCATATGCACACTCAGATGTCGGCAATGGATGCAGTAAGCTCTGCAAAGGACCTGATAAACCGTGCAGTTTCCTGGGGACATACTGCAATGGCAATCACCGACCACGGAGTTGTTCAGGCATACCCTGACGGATTGAAATTTTCAAAGAATAACGAGCTTATTAAAATCATATATGGAGTTGAGGGATACTTAATAGACGATAGTGCCCATATTTCCTATAATACTACCAATGAAACGATTGACAATTCATTTGTTGTTTTTGATATAGAAACAACTGGTCTTTCAAAGGAGAAAAACCATATAACTGAAATTGGTGCTGTAAAGGTGGAAAACGGAGTTGTCACAGACAGATGGGGAAGCTTTGTAAATCCCGAAGAGTCAATTCCTGAAAAAATAGTTGAGCTTACAGGCATAACTGACGAAATGGTGGCAAATGCACCTAAAATAGATGAAGTGTTGCCACAGTTTTTCCAATTTGCTGAGGGCTCGGTTTTAGTTGCTCACAATGCAAGCTTTGATATAGGCTTTATAAAAAAGGCAGCAGAGGAGTTGAATATTGGTTATGACTTTGCTCATATGGACACTCTTCAGCTTGCAAGATGTCTTTACCCTGAGCTTGCAAATCACAAGCTTAATACCCTGTCAAAGCATTTAAAGGTAGTTCTTGAAAATCACCACAGAGCAGTGGATGATGCAAAGGCAACTGCCGATATATTTGTTAAGATGCTTGAGGAATTAAGACTAAAGGGAGAATTAAAGCTTTCAGAATTGAATAACTCCTATGATATGGCAAAGGCAAGTAAGCGTAACAGAGCATATCATATAATTTTGCTTGCAAAAAACAAGCAGGGAATAAGAAACATATATGAGATGGTGAGTGCATCTCATCTAGAGTATTTTAACAGAACTCCAAGAATTCCGAGAAGCCTGCTTGAGAAAAAAAGAGAGGGCTTGATAATCGGCTCTGCCTGTGAGGCAGGAGAACTGTTTAGTGCAGTTGTTGAGAAAAAGCCACATTCAGAGATTGTTAAGATAGCAAATTTTTATGATTATCTTGAAATTCAGCCGATAGGCAATAATGCATATATGAAAAGGGATGTGGATTTTCCTGATGTTTCTGATGACGAGGATTTAAAAAATCTCAATCGTGAGATAGTTAAATTGGGAGAGGAATTATCAAAGCCTGTGGTAGCAACCTGTGATGTGCATTTTATGGACCCTGAGGGTGCGAACTACAGAAAAATCCTTATGCACTATAAGGGCTTTAAGGATGCAGAGGATCAGGCACCATTGTATTTTAGAACAACTGAGGAAATGTTGGACGAATTTGCATATCTTGGCGAGGAAAAGGCATATGAGGTTGTGGTTGAAAACACCAATATGATAGCGGATATGATAGAGCCTGTGCGACCTATTCCCACCGAAAAGTGTCCACCTGAAATCGATGGCGCACAAGAGGGAATAATTGCCGACTCCAATAAAAAGGCAAAGGAAATCTATGGTGACCCCTTACCCAAGCTTGTTCAGGACAGGCTTGACAAGGAATTAAAATCTATCACCACCTACGGATTTTCAGTTATGTACAAAATAGCACAGGAGCTTGTGAGAAAGTCGTTGAATGACGGATACCTGGTAGGCTCAAGAGGTTCTGTGGGTTCATCATTTGTTGCATTCTTATCGGATATCACTGAGGTAAATTCATTGCCACCACATTATATATGCCCGAATTGTAAAAATTCTGAGTTTATAACTAACAGAACAGACATTTCAGGATGTGACCTTCCCGATAAAACCTGTCCTGTGTGCGGCACTGAATATAAAAAAGACGGACACGATATCCCGTTTGAAACCTTTCTTGGATTCAATGGTGATAAGGAGCCTGATATAGACCTTAACTTTTCGGGAGATTATCAGCCCACAATTCATAAATATACCGAAACTTATTTTGGTGAGGGCTATGTTTTCAGGGCAGGAACAATCGGCACTGTGGCTGAGAAAACTGCCTTTGGATATGTTAAAAAGTATGCCGAGGAAAAAGGCAAGATAATAAGGAATGCCGAAATGAAGCGTCTGGCAGCAGGCTGTGTGGGTGTTAAAAGAACAAGTGGTCAGCACCCTGGTGGAATTATTGTTGTACCATTCAAGAATAACATTCACGAATTCTGCCCTGTTCAGCATCCTGCAGATGATCCCAATTCTAACATTATAACAACACACTTTGATTATCACTCCATTGACCAGAACCTGTTGAAGCTCGACGAGCTTGGTCACGACGACCCTACAGTTATTAAGATGCTTCAGGATTTAACAGGGTTAGAGCCAAGAAGCATACCTCTGGATGATGAGGAAACTATGAGTTTGTTCACATCAACGAATGCATTAAAGTTAAACTCCGATATAGGCACAACTGTGGGTACCTATGGAATACCTGAGTTTGGCACAAAGTTTGTGCGGCAGATGCTTCTAGATACCAAGCCAACCACCTTTGCAGAGCTTGTTCGTATTTCAGGACTTTCCCACGGAACAGATGTGTGGCTTAATAATGCTCAGGATTATATCAGACAGGGAGTAACAACCCTTTCCGAGGCTATATGTACAAGAGATGACATTATGCTATATCTTATCCATATGGGAGTTGAGGCAGGTCATGCCTTCAAGATAATGGAAAAGGTCAGAAAGGGTAAGGGCCTGGCACCCGAGGACGAGGAGGCTATGAAGGCACAGAATGTGCCTCAATGGTATTTAGACTCCTGTAACAAAATAAAATATATGTTCCCTAAGGCGCACGCAGTTGCATATGTTACTATGGCATTCAGGATTGCATACTACAAGGTGCATTATCCTGAAGCCTTCTATATTGCATACTATTCAATCCGTGCCGACGATTTTGATGCAGAAATTATGACCAATGGTGAGGCGGTTGCAAGAAAGGCACTTGACGACCTTTTGAAAAAGAAAAAGGACAACACAATCTCTCCAAAAGAGGAAAATGTTATTCCTATTCTTGAAATTTGTATTGAAATGTATGCAAGGGGTATTAAATTTGTTCCTATAGATATATACAAATCCCATGCAGTGAATTTCCTCACCACTCCTGAAGGAATTCTGCCTCCTCTTAGTGCTTTGGCAGGGATGGGAGAAAATGCCGCAAGGAGCATAACAGATGCAAGAGAACAGGGTGAATTCAAAACCATTGAGGACCTGCATATAAGAACAGGGATAACCAAAACAAATATTGAGTTATTGGTTAAAAATCATTGCCTTGATTTTTTGCCCGAGTCCGATCAGGTGAGTATATTTGACACAGTGATGTGATAATGTTAAAATACGCACTTTTTTAAAAGTGCGTATTTTTTATTATGTAAATTTTAATCTATAATGAATACCTAATTTACATTTTGCACAAAATTTTAGTATGAAATTTTCTTTATTGCTAAAATTAGCTAATTATTTTCAAAAACCCTTGCAAAGATAGAATTTTGTGGTAAAATAATAATGGGTAAATTTTTGGACTTTGAATGTTAAAAAATTAGCAATATGCGAAAATATCTTAAAAAATTACAAAAAAAACAAAGATAAAATAAATATTCTCTGAAACAGGAATTTACGAAGATAATAATATTTTTTGAAAGGAGGCACAAAGTATAATGAGCAGTATTATTGAAAATGCATATATTGTCCTGTTAGGAATTGGAACTGTGTTTTTCGGTCTTATTTGTATAGTTATAATATGCAATATTATGAGCCGAATTGTAGGAGCAATTGATAGGGAAGAAAAAAAGCCTGAAGTGGCAGAAAGTGCTCCTGTAAATAATGCTCCCATTGAGAACAGACAGGCTATTATTGCCGCGGTTTCGGCAGTTATTGCTGAGGAGCTTGGAGAAAGCGTTAAGAACATAAAGGTTGTGTCCTTTAAAAGAGTGTGAACAATTAAAAAATTTAAAAATCTGAAGGGATGGATATTAAAATGAAAAAGTATAAGGTAAATGTTAATGGTCAAGGCTATGAAATCGAAATTGAGTTAATGAGCGAAACAGAGGCAAGCGAGGCAAAGTCAGCGCCTGCTGCACCTGCACAGGCACCTGCTGCTGCATCAGGAGATGGAGAAAAGATTGCATCTCCAATGCCTGGTACAATTCTGGATGTTAAGGTATCAGAGGGACAAAGCGTTAAGAAGGGCGATGTTTTAATGATTCTTGAGGCTATGAAAATGGAAAATGAAATTATGGCAGGCTGTGACGGACAGGTAACATCAGTTATTGCAAAGGGTGCAACAGTTCAGACAGGCACAGTTTTATGTACAATTAAGTAATTTTAAGGGGAATTTAAAATGGAAGCAATTACAAATTTTTTAAGTCAATCGGGTGTGTACTTTATTGTACAGAACCCATTGAATATAATAATGATATTAGTTGCATGCTCTTTGTTCTATCTGGCGATCGTTAAAAAGTTTGAGCCTTTGTTGTTGTTGCCGATAGCTTTTGGTATGCTTCTTACCAATCTTTTTGGTGCAGAGATGTATCACGAGATTTTATTTGCAGGTGGACATGTGCATTGGGATTTATTCGGTGGCGCACCTGTTACACTTGAGCTTATTGAGGAATTAAAAAATGCAGGAGTTTCAGGTGAGATTATTTCAAGCGTTCAGCTTGGGCAGACTATCACACCGGGACTTATCGACATATTATACTTAGGTGTTAAGCTTGGAATTTATCCTTGTCTTATCTTTGTAGGCGTCGGAGCTATGACCGACTTTGGTCCATTGATTGCAAATCCGAAAAGCTTGCTTTTGGGAGGTGCTGCTCAACTTGGTATATTCCTTGCTTTTCTTGGTGCATTGGCACTTGGATTTTCGCCAAACGAGGCAGGCTCAATAGGAATTATCGGTGGTGCAGACGGACCTACTGCTATATTCGTTACAACAAAGCTTGCTCCTGACCTGTTAGGACCTATCGCAGTTGCAGCTTATTCATATATGGCGCTTGTTCCTGTTATTCAACCACCTATTATGAAGCTTTTAACAACCAAAGAGGAACGCTCAATTGTAATGACTGAGCTAAGACAGGTTTCTAAACTTGAGAAGATAGTATTCCCAATCGTGGTTACAATTTTCGTATTCTTGTTAGTTCCGTCGGCAACACCACTGGTTGGTTGCTTGATGCTTGGTAACTTAATGAGAGAATCAGGGGTTGTGGACAGGTTATCTAAAACTGCTCAGAACGAGCTTATGAACATAGTAACAATTTTCTTGGGAGTTTCAGTTGGTGCAACTGCTACTGCTCAAACCTTCTTAAGTTTCAAGACCTTAGGAATTATGGTAATGGGTGTTGCAGCGTTTGCAGTGGGAACTGCAGGTGGTGTGCTTCTTGCAAAGTTTATGAATTTATTCTTAAAGAACAAGATAAATCCTTTGATTGGTTCTGCAGGCGTTTCAGCAGTGCCAATGGCTGCAAGAGTATCTCAGGTTGTGGGACAAAAGGAAAACCCATCAAACTTCCTTTTGATGCACGCAATGGGACCAAATGTTGCAGGCGTTATCGGCTCTGCGATTGCAGCAGGTGTATTATTGGCAGTTTATGCATAAAATACCTCGTGTGATGAAATAGTATATATCCTTATTTTAAAAAGGGTATGGAAAGGAAAAGATAGTATGAAGAAATTACAAATTACAGATACAATCCTTCGTGATGCTCATCAATCTCAGGCAGCAACAAGAATGAGAACTGAGGATATGATTCCGGGCTGTAAGCTACTCGACGAAATAGGCTACTGGTCATTGGAGTGCTGGGGTGGAGCAACCTTTGATTCCTGTATGAGATTTTTAAATGAGGACCCGTGGGAGAGATTGCGCACCCTAAAACAAAATATGCCAAAAACAAAGCTGCAGATGTTGCTTCGTGGACAGAACCTTTTAGGCTACAAGCACTATTCTGATGATGTTGTTGAAGCTTTCTGCAAAAACTCGCTTAAAAATGGTATTGATGTAGTGAGAATTTTTGATGCTCTTAACGACCCGAGAAATATGGAAGCTGCTATGAAATTCGTTAAGGAATATGGTGGTATGTGTGAGGCTGCAATCAGCTACACAATCAGCCCTGTTCACAATGAGGACTATTTCGTTAAGCTTGCATGTGAGCTTGAGAAAATGGGAGCAGATGTTATTTGTATCAAGGATATGGCTAATTTGTTGTTGCCATATGATGCATATAGCTTAGTTAAGAAACTAAAGGAGAATGTTGGTGTGCCGATTCATCTGCACACTCATAATACAACAGGCACAGGTGATATGACATATTTGATGGCTGCTCAGGCAGGTGTTGATATTGTGGACTGTGCATTGTCACCATTGGCAAATGGAACAAGTAACCCTGCAACAGAGGCACTTGTTGCAACCTTGAAGGGACAAGAAAGAGATACCGGCTTAAGCCTTGAAAAGCTATCCGATGCAGCTGCATATTTCAGAACAATTGCAGACAAATTAAAGGCTGACGGAACATTAGATCCTAAGGTGTTGAATGTTGACCCCAACACGCTTTTATATCAGGTTCCGGGTGGTATGCTTTCAAATCTTATTTCGCAATTAAAGCAGGCAAACGCTGAGGATAAGTACTATGAGGTTTTAGCAGAGGTGCCAAGAGTTCGCAAGGACTTTGGATATCCTCCATTGGTTACTCCAACAAGCCAGATTGTTGGTTCACAGGCAGTTTTAAATATTTTGTCAGGCAACAGATACAGTGTGTTCACCAAGGAATCCAAGGGTGTTTTAAGAGGTGAATATGGAAAGCTTCCAGGAGAGGTTAATGAGGAAATCCGTAAAAAAGCAATCGGGGATGATGAGGTAATAACTGTAAGACCTGCAGACCTTATTGAGCCTGAAATGGAAAAGTATTGTGAGGAAACAAAGGACCTTGCAAAATCCGAAGAGGATGTTCTAAGTTATGCTCTTTTCCCACAGGTTGCAAAAACATTCCTTGAAAATCGCAATAATGGTGGTAAAAAGGAAGAGGAAAATGGCGTAAGAGAGATATTTGTTCAGGATATTTCAATGTAAATAAAAGAGGATGTAAAAAGAGACTTTTTACATCCTCTTTTTTAATAAAATTTTGTGGACTTTGTTATATATATATGATATAATCATTATGGATAAGTATATGAACATAGCGTTGAAAAGAGGAAAAATAATGGATATAAAAACAGACCTTCATACTCATACTATAGTTAGCGACCATGCTTATAGCACAGTTATGGAAAATGTGATGATAGCAAAGGAAAAAGGCTTAGAGGCAATTGCAATCACAGACCATGCACCTGCGCTTATTGATGCGCCACATAGATATTATTATGCCAATATAGATGTAATCCCTGACGAAGTTATGGGAGTGAGAGTATTGAAGGGGTGCGAAGTGAATATATTGGATAAAGAGGGTACTCTTGATTTGTCCAATGAGGTTTTGAAGAAAATGGATATAGTTATTGCTTCTGTTCATAGCTTTATATATAAGGACTTGGATAATCCCGATAACACCAAGGCATATTTAAAGGTGCTTGAAAATGAGTATGTGGACATTTTAGGTCACACAGGAAATCCAAGGTGCATATATGATATCGATAAGGTTTTATTAAAAGCAAAGGAGCTTAGAAAGTTTATTGAAATAAACAACGGAACTTTCAGGATGAGACCTGACAATATAGAAATCTGCAAAGAAATTGCCAAGAGAGCAAAAGAACTTGAGGTTGGAATAGTTGTTAACAGTGATGCTCATTTTTGCATGGGCGTGGGGGATATAAAAAAAGCAATTTCAATGCTTGAGGAAATAGATTTTCCGGAAGAGCTTATAGTGAACAGAAGCTATGAGACTTTGAAAAAGGCGTTATCACCAAGAAAAAATCTTAATTAGAAAGGTTATAATCTTATGATTGAAACTTTAAAAAAAGTATGTGGGGACATAAAATTGAATGAGTCTATGAGCTTGCACACAACTTTTAAAACAGGTGGCCCTGCAGACTACTTTATAACTCCAAAAACAACAGAGGAGTTAAAAAATTCAATTAAAACACTAAAGGATAATAATATTGAATATATAATTCTCGGTAATGGCTCAAATGTGCTTGTGGGGGATAAGGGGATAAGAGGAGCAGTTATTATGATAAATGACAGCTTTTCGGATATTTCATTTGACGGAGAAAGTGTTAATGCAGGTGCAGGAGTGATTTTATCGACTCTTTCAAAGGCATGTATGGAAAACTCATTAACAGGCTTAGAATTTGCATCGGGAATCCCTGGAACATTGGGTGGTGCTATTTATATGAATGCAGGCGCCTATGGTGGAGAGATGAAGGATGTAGTAAAGAGTGTCTGCTATCTTGATGATAATGGGGAGATAAAAACTCTGTCGGTGGATGAACTTTTATTTGGCTACAGAACAAGCTTTTTCAAGAATAAGAGCTATGTGATTTTAAATGCCAAAATTGATTTAAAAATGGGAGAAAAGAAAAAAATCAAGGAAGAAATGGCAGAGCTTACCAAAAAAAGAGTTTCAAAGCAACCGTTAAATTTCCCAAGCGCAGGAAGCACCTTCAAGCGTCCTGAGGGATATTTTGCAGGGGCGTTAATTGAGGAGGCAGGTTTAAAGGGCTATCGCATAGGTGGAGCATCGGTGTCTGAAAAGCATGCAGGCTTTGTTGTTAATGACAAGGATGCGACCTCAAAGGATATTCTCAACTTAATAGAGCATATAAAAAAGACTGTTTATGAAAACTCTTTAGTTGAGCTTGAGCCTGAGGTGAAACTCATAGGAGAATTTTAGAACAAGATAGTATAAAAGGAGAAAAAAGGCAATGACGCAGTTTACCATTGTTACAGGGCTGTCAGGCTCGGGAAAAACACAGGTTATTCGATTTTTAGAGGATACAGGGTTTTTCTGCATAGATAATATGCCACCTATGTTAATTCCACAGATTGCAGAGGTGTTTGTGTCTATGAACGGAAAGTATGACAGGATTGCATTCGTTATAGATGCCAGAGTGGGTGAATTGATAAATGAGCTTCTGGATAATATTAAATGGCTTCGTGACAGTGGGCATCAATGCAGACTTTTATTCTTGAATGCAAATGATGAAGTATTGGTTAAAAGATATAAGGAATCCCGTCGTTCTCATCCGTTGTCGGGCGATAAAGGACTTTTAGACAGCATCCAGAGAGAAAGAAAGATGCTTGAAAAATTGTATCTTGCAGCCGATAATGTGATAGACACATCTGATTTAAAGATAAATGAATTGTTTGTTGAGTTGAAAAAGATATATCAGTCGGGAATTGAAGAAAATAATATGGTTGTTACAGTGGAGGCGTTTGGCTTTAAGTATGGACTTCCAATGGACTCGGATTTGGTTTTTGATGTGAGATGCCTCCCGAATCCCTTCTATATTCCTGAATTGAAGGATAAGACGGGAAATGATAAAGAGGTAAGAGATTATGTTATGAGCTTCCCTGAAGCACAGAGCTTTTATAAAAAGCTTGAGGATATGATTGAATTTTTAATGCCCTTGTACATTGAGGAGGGAAAACCAAGCCTCACAATTGCAATTGGATGCACAGGTGGAAAGCATAGAAGTGTAACAATGGCAAATATGCTGGGAGAAGCATTGATTAAAAAGGGTTACGCAACAAATATTTTATCCAGAGATATTGAAAAGGGAAGATAATATAGCTACTATTGTTACAGTTACAGACAATGGTGGTTCAAGTGGATTTGTAATAGAAAATTTGGTTTGAGCCTGAAAACAAAAAAGTTTTAGGTTAATAGTTATAAACTTATCTTAGAAAGCATATGATAAAGGCCATATAAGGCACGACTACATATTATTGGCAAAGCTTCTGCTTGGGTTAGCAGAATAAAAATAACCGGTTAGTTGGGAGGAAAAGAAATGTCTTTTTCTTATGATATAAAAACAAAGCTTGGACAAATGGATGCTGAGGTCTGTGAGTTTTGTAAAACTGCAGAGCTATATGGAGTTTTAAAGTTTTCTGCAAGCTTTAAAGACAATGAAATAAAGATGTCAACCGAGCATATAGTGGTGGCTGAAAGATTAAGAACGCTTATTAGTGAGTTGTTCGGGGTTGATGTTGCAATTGATGAATATAATGGCACATACAGAGTAGGCATATTGGGAGATACTGAGTGTGATATGATATACCAAAGGCTTTTTCTGGACGAGAAGGACATTAACCACGAAATTATGCCCTTTGATTGTTGCAGGCTCTCATATTTGAGAGGTGCATTTTTAGGTGGTGGCTCAATATCCGACCCACAAAAAAGCTATCATATGGAGTTTGATACCAAGGACGAGGACTCTGCAAAGCTTTTGGTTAAGGTACTTGAAAACGAGGGCGTTACAGGGAAAATAACCAAAAGGAAAAACCATTATATTATCTACCTCAAGGGATATGAGGATATTGCATCTATTGTGGGTGCAATTGGTGCTGGGTTGGCGTCAATGGAGATATATAATATTTCTATTGAAAAGGAAATAAGAAACTCAATAAACAGGAGAATGAACTGCGAAAGCGCCAACACAGATAAGGTTGTTAAGGCGTATGGAAAGCATATGATGGCAATTGAAAAAATTGAGGGAACAATCGGATTGGAGAACTTGCCCGAGGTCTTGAGGGAAATTGCAAGGGTAAGACTTGAATATCCTGACGAGAGCTTGAAGGAGCTTGGACAGAGGTTGGAAAATCCAATCGGGAAATCGGGGGTAAACCACAGATTGAACAGGTTGATTGAGATTGCCGAAAAGCTATAGATGAGGGAAAAGTATGGAAACTATTGCATTTATTGGACTGAGTGGCACAGGCAAAAGCCACCGATGTGTAGCTATTGCCAATGAATTGGGCGTTGATGCCATAATCGATGACGGACTTTTGATATCGAAAAACAAGGTGATTGCAGGCTATTCTGCAAAAAAAGAAGGGACCAGAGTGGCAGCAGTAAAAAGAGCTTTGTTCACCAAGCCTGACCATATTCTTAGTGTAAAAAGGGCTATTAGTGATAACGGGTTAGAGAAAATAATGGTACTTGGCACATCATATAAAATGGTCGATAGAATTGTTAAGGCACTTGAGATTGAGCCTATTGTCAGGGTTATAGACATAAAGGATATTGCAACCAGAGAGGAAATGGATGAGGCATTGAATATGCGAAAGAAGGAAGGAAAGCATGTTATTCCTGTGCCTGTGATGGAAATCAGGCGTGATTTTTCAGGCTATTTCTTAAATCCTTTAAAGCAGATTAAAAAGACTTTAGAAAAGCCTTATCAATCCTCTGAGGACAAGTCAATTGTGAGGCCCACCTTCAGCTATATGGGAGAATATACCATCTCGGACAGAGTGGTGGAGAGCATTGCAGAGTATGAAATAATGAAGGCAGACGGGGTAGAAAGGGTAAATTCAGTAACCGTAAACACCGCCGAGGATGGTGCAACAGTGGGAGTATCTGTGAATTTGGGCTATGGAACAAGCATTAAAGAATGTACCGATGAAATAAAGAATAGGATAATAAAAAGCGTGTATTTTCACACCTCGGTGAATGTGAAAAGGGTGAATATTTATATTAAGAAGATAGATGTGTGAGAGAATGTGCCGATTGGCACATTCTTTTTATTTTATGTCTCTGTATTAGATAAGTATTGGTATGCATAAATCACCTTTTTATTCATTTTTGGTGAATACCCAATAAAAAGGAGCAAGGTATATTTCAACCTTGCTCCTATAGGATATATGCTATTTAGTTCAACAAATTGGAATTTATTTCTTGGTTAGTTTTTTGCACCAAGTCCATTTTCCACATTTAGTACACTTCAACAATCTTCTGGTTGGCGTTTGCATCAACAAGGCAATCTCTTTATAGTTAGGAACAAACATATGTTGACAGTTCTTACATTCATAATACCCTGTCTCTACCTTAAATTTAAGAGCAATAATGCAAGGAATTATAAATAGTATAACAGACACGATTATCAAAAAGTATTGAAATCCACATTCGGGGATAAGGAGTGATATTAAAGTCATCAGACAAATAAGTGCTGCCAGGCTGGTTGCGACAATCACATAAGCGGAATGCAGCAGTCGTTTATGATATCTTTCCTCATTTTTTGCCATCTGAAAAATCAGTTCATTTAATTGTTCATCCTTTTGTTCTATATCAATCATCTCCCCACATAATA
>JAZRPY010000021.1:0-1828 GCA_045649415.1 Clostridia bacterium
ATAATATATGTGGTGTATTATATCTCTTGATAAATGGCTCTGTTATGAGATTTTCAGCACTTTTGGTATTATAACCCAGCCTCTGAATTTTGTCAAGAAAAACATATATATAAAAGCGAAAAGGAAGTAAGAAATGAGTAAAGAATATCAGTTGATGATAGATGAAAAAATTGAGAAATTAGCAGTAAGAATAAATGAAGTCTATCACCTTGAAAGAGCAGAAGCGATTAGACATATTAAGTCAACAGCATTTTATATGGCGTTGATAGATGAAAATACTAAGATTGCAGATCGAGATACTGAAGAACTGTTTTCTATATACCAAGAAGAAATTGAAACAGGCCATTTCAGAGTTTAATGGAGAGACGAAATGAAAAAATTACATATTCCGATACTTGTTATAATCGCATGTATTGTGATGGGTATCGTAGATGCAGTTATTCAGCCCGGTTATGCAATTAAGTCAGCAATCAAAATCATTATGTTTTTGCTGATTCCAATTGTGTACGGGCTTTTTTTAAAAGAATTTAATATAAAAAATCTGATAAAACCAGATAAAAAAGGGTTATGTATAGCTCTTTGCTTGGGATGCGTGATTTACGGAGTTGTCCTCGGAGCATATTGGATATTCAAAGATGTGTTTGACTTTTCAGCACTAACAGGAAGCCTTAATGAAACAACCGGAGTAAATCAATCGAACTTTATATGGGTTGCAATTTATATATCTTTTGTAAATTCGCTTCTTGAAGAGTTTTTCTTTCGAGGTTTTTCGTTTATTACACTCAAGAAATTAACCTCAAGAAGATTTGCATATGTTTTCAGCAGTATGGCTTTTGCATTATATCATATTGCTATGATGATAGGTTGGTTTGGGCTGCCGGTTATTCTTATCTCGTTGGTCGGACTTTTTGTAGGCGGAATGATATTTAACAGATTTGATGAAAAAAGTGAAAATATATATTTGTCCTGGTTGATACATATGTTTGCTAACTTTGCAACAAACACAATAGGGTTTATATTATTTGCATCGTAAGAATATATCTTCAAGAGAGTAAATGGATATAAAAATAAAATAGAGGTGCACGTTTATGTTAAGTAATGAAGTAACAGTTAATTGTATCACAGATAAAAATGTCAATTGGGCAACTTATCTTGTGCAGACAGCAAATAACTTCACAAGCTCAGTCAGAATAAAGCACGAAGGATATGATATGAATGCAAAAAGCCTGCTTGGTGTATTGAGTCTTAAACTTAGTAATGGTTCAATTGTAACGATAACAGCAGATGGAGCCGATGAAAAAGACGCAGTTGAAGCTATATCAAATATTTTGATGGTACAGAAGTAAGTATTAAAAAGTTATGCGAAAAGAGGGATCCCGGAAATGAAAAACATTTCTGAATATGATGATGAACAAAGCAAACCGCAGACTCCTCAAAGCGATGAACATTTTGAAACAACAAAAAAGTTTCAACAAATGTCAGTTGCTTTTGAAGGAGCAATAGATTGCGTTATGGGTGCACTGAAAAGCCTTGAACAGGAAATGATAGAAAGTGGACTTAGAATTCCCATACACAGTATTACAAGCCGTATAAAATCACCCGACAGTACTCGAAAGAAGTTGACACGTCACGGCTTACCTTATACCATTGATAATGTGATGAATAACTTACATGACATAGCAGGAGTGAGAGTTATATGTAAATATATTTCTGACATATATCACGTGAGAGACTTGCTCCTTAAAAGTGATCAATACACTTTCGTGAAAGAAAAGGACTATATCAAAACTCCTAAACCCAGCGGATATCGCAGTCTGCATCTTATTGT
>JAZRPY010000022.1:0-144723 GCA_045649415.1 Clostridia bacterium
ATTTACGGTATCACCTTTTCTTATGCCTTTAACCATTGAAACAACCGATTTTAAGGTCATAACAGGTATAAAATCCTCGCAAAGCTCTAACGCCGATGACGGAGTCAGACCATAAAGAATAATTCCCGTAATGAAGAACGGAAAAACAAAAAATGATGTTTCCGACTTTATTTATCCAGATAAAATGGCTTGGGTAGGCTCATTTCCGACTACCAGCGTAAGCGAATTTGATGAAATGTTAGAAAAGAACATCATCAAAAGCGTTGAAGAATACGAAAACCTTGCCAGAGATTGTTTAGCTTCTGCTGATAATTACAAAGGAAAAATTGAAGCTATGGTAAAACACATTTGTAAGACAGATAGGATAGTTATAAATTCTGTTGAGCTTCCAAAAGGAAAAGATTATGAAAAGCTAACCAATGATGAAATAATAGACTTATTAAACAAAGTAAAATTACCGAAAAACAGACAATTTATAATTAAAAACATATTTACATCTGTTGAGGAACATTTTTTGGAAACACAGATTTCAAAGTCAAGCTACTACGCTTGGAAAAACTATAAGACAGCAGAAAGAGATTTTGACAAGAAATTTTTTATCAATCTCGGTTTTATGCTGGGGCTTGATATTGAAGCTATGGAAAATTTGCTGTCATATAACGGATATTGTTTAGCTGGTAGCAGAAGAAAATTTGACGAATTTGTTATAGGGGCTTTTACAACTGGATATTCCTTATTCTATACTCAAATTCTTATTGAAAAGGAAAACACCGAAAGAGGATATAAAGACGGAAAAGTAGCTAAATGTATTCCATCACTTTACAAAAGCACCCCACTTGGTTTGTATAAGTTAAAACAAGATAAGAAAAGACATAAACAAAATATTTAATAAAAATTACACCCATTCTTTTTGAATGGGTGTAATTTTTTGTAAATTTTACTGTATGTATTGACTTTTTTATGATTTTATATTACAATGTTGGTAAAGTAATTTTGAAAGGAGAATACAACATTGAGAGAAAATATACCAGATAACGAATTACAGGAAGAAATATCAGTATATACCAGAATTTCTATTGATACTGAAAAAGAAAGCGACAATAACACCTCAATAGAAAATCAGTTGAAAATAATTCATAATCATATAAAAATACACTTTCCCAAATGTAAGGTAAAAGAATACATAGACCGAGATAGGTCTGGATATACCTTTGAACAGCGAGAAAATTATATGACAATGCGACAGAGAATTTTTGAGGGTAAGTCAAAAATCTTAATTGTTAAAGATTTTTCAAGATTTTCACGCCGAACAAGTCTTGGTTTGTGGGAACTTGAACAAATGAGAGATTGTGGAACAAGAATTATAAGTATAATGGATGGTATTGATTACCCAACACAAGATGATTGGCTTAATATTACTGTTCGTTTTATGACAAATGAATTGCCCGTAACGGAAACAAGCAAAAAAGTCAAGTCAAGTATAGCAACTATGCAAAAAGCTGGGGAATGGCTTTGTGCTGTTCCTTATGGGTATATTATAAAAAACCAGAAGAAAAAAATTGTTGATATTGTTCCAGATGAAGCCGAAGTTATAAAGGAAATTTACCGCCTATACATTATGGAAGGTATGGGGTATGGTAAAATTGCTGAATACTTAACCGAAAAGAAAATACCAACACCACGAATGAAAGAAAAAATGCGAGCCGAGGAAGAAGAAAAAGATTATAAGCGACATATAGGAAATGTTTGGAACAGAGGCTCAATACAAGAAATTTTAGGTAATGATTATTACATTGGAACATTTAGAGGTCATAAATACACAAAAACATCAATTAACGGAAAAGATAAAAGAGTAAATGAAGAAGATCATATTGTAATTGAAAAACATCACAAAGCTATTATTGATGATAAAACTTTTTTGCTCGCACAAGCAGAATTACACCAGAGAACAAAAAACAAAACTCAATATCGCGGAAAAAAGAAATATGATACACCATATACAAGCTATCTTTTCTGCGGTGATTGTGGCTCTCCTATGTTCAGCCGAAGCAGACCTGATTTATCGCCCTCTTATATATGTGGAGAATATAACAAACGAGGTTTAAAAGGTTGTTCCTCACATCACATAAGACTTGATTTCCTTGATGGAATATTGAAAGATTATGTAAGGTTGGTAAAACTCAACTCCCAAGATATGATAAAAGAATTAGAAAAGACTATAACAACAGAAGCAGACAGCGTAAAGGAAAGCGAAAAGGTAATACAATTACTTGAAAATCAATTATCATCAGCAAAAGAGGAATTAAAAGCTACGAAAAAACAAAAAATTAAAGATTTAGCAAGAACACCAGAAAGTGCTGATTTAGTAGAAGAAACATATTTTGCTATTGAAGAAGATTTGACATACCGAATACAAGGGCTACAAGAACAATTAAAACTTAATATTAACAAGAGAAGTGAAGTTGTTGAAATTGCCCGAGTTGCCCGAACTGTTTTTGATGTGTTTGATGATATTCTGAAAAAAGAAAAACTTGATAGACTTGATATTTCTTTAATTGTGGATAAAATTTTCATCTTTGAAGATAATTCTGTTGATGTTCATTTGAAAGCTGATATTGAACATTTGCTTCAAACTGGAACTTTACCAACAGAGGAGCAAACCGTAAATTTTAATTTTGACAGTATAGGTATCTCATATAAAGCCGAATATACTCACAAATCGCCTAAACATCAGGCGAAGGCTTATACTGTCAATGTTGTCAATGACGGCGACCCGTTAGAAATCTACACCGAGAAGGACGGAGAGGTTATTTTTAAAAAGTACTCCCCTATCGGCGAGCTTGGAGAGTTTGCAACTACCTATGCAGAAACTTTATCTAAAACAACAGGAAAAGGAACTTGTATCACCGACCGTGACAATATAATTGCAGTATCAGGAATTCCAAAAAAAGATTTAATAGAAAAGAAAATTAGTCAGGATTTAGATGGAGTTATAAGTGAAAGAACAATGTTTAAATCTGAAGGCTTTGACTCAGGTTTAACTATCGCAGAAGGCGTTGATAAATATAATGCAGGTGTTGTTGCCCCTATAATATCCGAGGGCGACACAATCGGCTCTGTTATATTTGTTTTAAAGGATGGCGAGGAGCCTGATGAAATTGACACCAAGCTTGCTGAATCTGCAGCAGGCTTTTTAGGAAGGCATATGGAAGGATAACAACTTGTTTTAAACTGTCAAACTATATAGTTTGGCAGTTTATTTATTTTTTGCACAAAAACAACAGAAAAACTTTGTGTAAAATAACGAACATATTTTCGTATTTTATTATTGACAACGAACATATATTCTGTTATAATGATGTTACTGAACACGAACATATATTCGTTAAGGAGGGTTTAAATATGAAAACTAAAAAAAGAAAGATGAAAATAACAAATAAAAGAAGATTTACTATGTTTGTACTTACAATGCTTATTCTTACCTGTTGTGGCTTTACATCAATAAAAAACAACGTCAAAGCAAATGAAAAGGAATATATTTATGTTGTTGTATCCTCAGGTGACACCCTTTGGGACATAGCAAGCCAGAACAATCCCGAAAATAAGGATGTTAGAAAAATAGTGCAGAATATAAAAAAGCATAATGATCTCAAATCAAATGTAATCTATAGTGGTGACACCTTGAAAATTCCAACCGATTGCTAAATTTTAAAAGGAGCTTTAATTTAAAGCTCCTTTATTTTTTTAACGGACATAGAATTGATTTTAATTTTCTCTATACTCCCTGTTAAAACTGACTTTCAACTTGCGCATTTTTAATAACAGCATTATCCTGAAAGATATTAAATTATAAGGAGGTATTTCAAAATAATCATACCCATTATCGCATCTATATTGGTTTGAGTTCTTGAAAAATGCACACTTTTGTGTTAAAATAGTTATGTAAGTTTCTATTTCCCTGAAAGAAAGATGTGTAAAAAGAGATAGATACACTACTGTGGCAAAATTTTATTGCTGAATGCATTAACGAATTTGGAATAGCTGTATTTTTAACACTTGTAAATTTATATGACATCAGTATTTCCAAAACCACTTTTTTTCATTTCTAAGATGAAAAGATTTTCACGCACCATAGATCTAAAAGCATATATTCTGTGTCATCCTTAGCCACATCTTAACCGAAAATTTGATAAAATACGCTTGTAAATAAAAAAGAGAATTAAGTTTCATCCCATTGTTTTCATTGGTGTTTTTTCGTAGGTGTATTTTTAAAATTAAAAATACAAATTTATTGGAGAGAAAATATGAAAAAATTAGTTGGAATTTTGAAAAATGCACTAATTACATTAGCAATTCTTTGCTTATGCTTTTTGTTGTGTTTAATTCTAAAATACATATTTAATGATAGCGCGTTGATATCTGCTATATTTGTATTAGGCGTATATTTGACATGCGTTTTAACGCCAGGCTACACTTATGGCATAACATCTGCACTTCTAAGTGTGTTAATGGTTAATTTTGCTTTTATTTTTCCATTCTTTGAATTTAATTTTACCATAGTCGAAAATATTGTATCTGCAATAATTCTTCTTGTTGTGACTATGATTACCTGCGGACTTACAGCTAAAGTGAAGCATCAGGAGGCTCTCAAAGCAGAAAGGGATAAAGAACGAATGCGTGCAAATCTTCTGCAAGCAGTTTCCCACGATTTAAGAACTCCCCTGACAACAATTTATGGTTCAAGTTCTGCACTTTTGGAAAATTATGACGAATTCAATGATGAGCAATGCAAGGAAATGCTAAAGGGTATTAGCGAGGATTCACAATGGCTTTATCGTATGGTAGAAAATCTATTGTCAATAACCAAGCTTGACGGTAATAATGTTAAAATTATTAAAACAGATACGATCCTTGATGAGCTTATTGATTCAGTTCTTGTTAAATTCGCAAAAAGGTATCCCGATCAGGTAATTGATGTCGATATTCCGGAGGAATTTATTTCAATACCAATGGATGCCTTGCTTATCGAACAAGTCCTGATAAATATTCTTGATAACGCTGTGCAGCACGCAGAAGGCATGACATCTTTAACGCTTAAGGTCTTTACAATATCGGACAAAGCCATCTTTGAAATAAAGGACAATGGATGTGGAATACCCAAACAGAAACTCAAAGATATTTTTAGTGGAGTATATACAACAAATCTTGACATTTCAGACGGTAATAAAAATAATTCAGGTATTGGGCTTTCCGTTTGCGCATCAATTATCACTGCACATGGTGGTGATATTAAAGCCAAGAATGATAAGTCAGGTGGATGTGTGTTCCGTTTTACATTGAATATGGAGGATAAACATAATGCATAATAATAAATATAAAATCCTCGTAATTGAAGATGAGGAAAATATAAATAACCTGTTGAAAAATCTTCTTGAAACAAGTGGATATCAGGTTGTTTCTGCAAAATCATGTAACAGTGGCAAAATGCTCTTTTCTTCCCACAGACCTGATTTGGTTATACTCGACCTTGGCTTGCCTGATTTTGACGGAATGACCTTTTTAAAAGATGTGAGGAAGGATTCGTTAACACCGATTATAGTATTATCTGCAAGAACCAATGAAAAAGACAAGGTTGATGCACTCAATATCGGAGCTAATGATTATGTTACAAAACCTTTTGGCTCGGCAGAGCTTGTTGCAAGAGTGAGGTCTGCTCTCAGGAATTCAAGACGAAGCACAGATGAAGGTAAATTACCCGGTGGAAGATTTAAGTCCAGAGGACTTGAAATTGACTATGATAAAAGGCGGGTGTTTATTGATAAGGCAGAGGTTACTCTTACACAAACAGAGTATAATATTATAGCATTTTTATCCGAGCACTCAGGAAAGGTTGTGACTTATGCTTCTATCATTCGTGATATATGGGGATATAATGATTTAAATAGCACCAAAAAGCTACAGGTAAATATGGCAAACATACGGAAAAAGTTAGGTGATAAACCCGGAAAGAACAATTATATTGTCAACGAATTAGGTGTAGGCTACAGAATGTGTGAAAAAGATGAATAAAACAAAATTCGATAAAATTTACTCTTAACTGCATCTTAACTGATGGTATGATATAATTTTATTGTATGATTATAATGGGATATTTTTGGAAGGAGACAAAATATATGTTATCATCACAAGATATTATGCAACTGATACAGAGCCTAATCTGGCTTCTTGCAGGTGTAGGCGTGTTTATTGTCGGTATGAATTTTATGGGCGATGCTTTGGAAAGAAGTGCCGGCATAGGAATGAAACGATTGCTTGAAAGAATCAGCAATAACCGTTTTTCAGGTGTCGGTATCGGTGCCGGAGTTACAGCAATTATTCAAAGCTCGTCAGCAACCTCTGTAATGGTTATCGGTCTTGTAAACGCTGGTGTTATGACACTTATGCAGGCAACACCGATTATTATGGGTGCAAACATTGGTACAACCATCACAGGTGTTTTGGTTGCTCTTAAAAACGATTATTTTAATATGCTGATGTACCTGCTTGCTTTTGCAGGTGTAATGATGGGCTTTTCAACAAAAGAGAAGTTTAAGATAGCAGGCAGCTTGTGTTCAGGTCTTGGTTTGATATTCGTTGGTCTTAACATCATGAGCAGTGATGCTGCATTTGGAAATCCTCTTGTTGAGAATATGTTTACCGAAATATTTAAGATGATTGATTTTCCTCTTCTCTTAATTTTGGTAGGTGTTATATTTACTGCACTTATACAGAGTTCATCTGCATCTACGGGTGTAGTAATTACAATGGTTGGTACAGGTGTGCTGCCACTTGACCTTGCTTTGTTTATTGTTCTTGGTGCAAACATTGGTACCTGTGTAACCGCACTTTTAGCTTCTGTCGGTGCAAATGCTAACTCAAAAAGAGTTGCACTTATCCATTTCACTTTTAATACAATAGGAACAGTAATATTTACTGCGATTATATGGATTTTCAGAGAACCGGTCGTGAACTTCTTAATTTCTCTGTTCCCCGGAGATGATGCAATGTCGCTCCAGATGAGAGTGTCCGTTTTCCATGTTATATTTAATGTAACGACAACTTGCGTATTACTTCCGTTTGTAAAACAACTTGTTGATTATTCTTGCAGAGTTATTAAAGACAAGAAAGAAGAAAAGAACTCGCTTACGCTTAAATATGTTGATGACAGACTTATATCCACTCCTCCTGTTGCACTTATGCAGGTAAAGAAAGAAATCGACTATATGATTTCATTAGTAGAAGAAAACACGCATCTTTGCTTTACCGCAATGGATACGGGTTCTGCAGAATATAATGAACTGATTTGCAAAAACGAAGAAATAATTGACTTTACTAATAGTGCATTAACGGAATTTTTGATAGGCTTATCCGCAGCAGTAGAAGGAAGTGATGAGAAGGCTATTGGTTCATATTTCCATGTTTTAAATGACCTTGAGCGTATCGGTGACCATGCAGAGAACTTCCACGAGATCGGTATGGAGATGATAAACAAAAACATATCGTTCTCAGAGCAGGCTCGCAAAGGAATTACCTCTATGCGTGACAATGTTATGCAGATGTTTGAAATTTCAAAAGATACATTTGAAACTTTACATAAGGATAGACTTTCCGAATTGACAAAGTTAGAGGAATGTGTAGATGGTATGAAGAAAGAACTCATTGCCAGCCACTTCGCAAGACTTGCCGAAGGAAATTGCAGTGTGGATGTAAGTCCTTATTATTCATCCGTTATTGTTGGACTTGAAAGAATGGCCGACCATCTTGTAAATGTTGGTTACAGTATTGTAAATCCTATCGGTTCTCAGAAGAAAGATAATTAAAAACATGTAAGTATATTGAATGCATTAATTATTTAACAAGCAGAGCCGGTGTGCCCAAAAGTATATCCAGCTTTGTTTTGTGTTTATACTGTTTAACAGTCATTTGTTTGAATATCAAGGAGCTAAAATGAGTGAGAAATTAAAGAAAAGCTTTAATTTAATATTGTGGTTTTCGGAAGGGATGATTGTAGGCTTTGGCGCCATAATGCCCGGACTTAGCGGCGGAACACTTTGTATTGCATTTGGTATATACCTTCCGTTGATTGGATTACTTTCAAATCCCAAACAAAATATAAGTAAATATGGTAAAATGCTTATTTGCTTTGGTATAGGGGCAATAGTTGGTTTTGTAGGACTATCAGGACTTGCTGCGTGGCTTATGGACAAAAGCAGTTCCCTTGTTACTTGCTTTTTTATAGGGCTGATTATTGGAACATTACCTCAGTTATGGAAAGACGCAGGTGCCGAGGGCAGAACATCAATATCATATATAAGCTTATTTGGCGGATTTGCAGTAATGCTTATCTTTTTAACGGCTTTACAGGCAAATGCACATCTTAAAATTGAAGAGAATATAGGGGGATTTTTATTATGCGGCTTACTGTGGGGACTCAGCTTTATTGTTCCGGGCTTAAGTTCTTCAACACTTCTGCTTTTCTTTGGTTTATATCAACCGATGCTTGATGGAATATCAAACTTTGATTTCGGGGTTATTATACCTCTTGTAATCGGAATGGTTGCTTGTGTACTGCTATTATCCAAATTCGTAAATAAAGCATATAACAATCATTATAATATTATTTCTCATACCATTATTGGTATTGTAACAGCTACAATTATTATGATTTTGCGCGACTATGAAATTATCACACATTCATTTATGTGGCAAAGTGTTTGCATATTATGCGGAGCTTTGATGTCATATTTTTTAACGATTGTTTGTGATAAAATCACAGATAAGGATTCATGACATTGATTTAGATAACAATTGAAATGGGGTAATAATAAATGCGTAAGACGAAGATAATCTGTACCATTGGTCCGGCGTGTGAGAACGCTGAAATTTTAAAAAAATGTGCTTAAATGGTACGAATGTGGCAAGACTCAACTTCTCGCACGGAACTCACGAAGAACATCAGACAAAGATTGATTTGATTAAATAAATTATTTTAATTATGGTTGGAGGATTATTATGAACAGTCAAACATTTCAAATTTTAATTGCTATGATTATCTACATGGCTATTGTAGTAGTAATTGGTGTGGTGTATGCAAAAAAAGCAAATAAAAGCTCGGAAAACTATTTTCTCGGTGGGCGTTCTCTTGGACCGTGGGTAACGGCTATGAGTGCCGAAGCATCCGATATGAGTGGTTGGCTTTTGATGGGGCTTCCCGGTGTTGCTTATTGGTGTGGTCTTGCCGATGCGGCTTGGACTGCTATCGGTCTTGCAATAGGTACATATTTAAATTGGCTTATTGTTTCAAAAAGACTTCGAAGATATAGTATAAGAGCAAATAACTCCATAACATTGCCGGAATTCTTTTCAAACAGATTTCGTGAAAGCAAAAAGGTTATTATGACTCTTTCGGCGGTATTTATTCTTGTATTCTTTACTGTATATGCAGCAAGCTGTTTTGTAACCTGTGGTAAGTTATTTTCCACCTTGTTTGGTATGCCGTATATTTCGATGATGATAGTAGGTGCTATTTTCGTATTATTATATACTGTTTTAGGCGGATTTCTTGCAGAAAGTGCATCTGATTTTATGCAAGGTATCGTTATGATTGTTGCATTAACAGTAATTGTTGTTATCAGCACAGTAAGCGCAGGTGGTTTTGGTGCCGTAATTGAAAATGCAAAATCTATCCCCGGATTTTTTGAATTCTTTGGTCTTGCTTCACCTACGCTCAATGCTGACGGTGTGCAAATGGTTGAATCAGGAAAACCATTGTTTGGAGCAGCATCCGAATATGGTTGGTTAAAAATCTTTTCTATGCTTGCCTGGGGACTTGGTTATTTTGGTATGCCACAGGTTCTTTTGAGATTTATGGCAATCAGAAAAGAAGAAGAACTTAAAAGCTCAAGAAAAATTGCTATGATTTGGGTAGTAATATCTTTAGCGGTAGCTGTATTTATTGGTATTGTCGGCAGACAGCTTTATCCAACAGTTCATTCAACATCAACTGATGCCGAAAACATCTTTATAACTCTTGCAACAAGTTCGCTTCCTGCAATTTTGGCAGGCTTTGTAATGGCAGGAATATTGGCAGCAACAATAAGTTCTTCAGATTCTTATCTTCTTATTGCAGCATCTGCATTTGCAAAAAATATCTATCAGGGTGTATTCAAAAAGAATGCTTCTGATAAGCAGGTTATGAATATGTCAAGAATAACATTACTTGCAATTGCTTTGGTTGCAATGGTCATTGCTCTTGATGAAAAAAGCGTTATATTTAACATTGTGTCATTTGCTTGGGCAGGCTTTGGTGCAACATTCGGTCCAATTATGTTGTTCTCTCTGTTTTGGAAAAGAACAAACCGCCCCGGTGCAGTTGCAGGAATGGTTGGCGGTGCAGGAATGGTATTCTTGTGGAAACTTGTTATATCTAAATTAGGAGGTATTTTTGCGATTTACGAACTGCTTCCTGCATTTATCTTCTCTTCAATCTGCATAGTTGCAGTGTCACTTATGACGGCACCTCCGTCCAAAGAAATTGAGGAAGATTTTGAAACTGTAAAAATAAATTAAAGTAATTGATTTGATGAGGTGTATAAATGACATTATTTGATATTTTAACTTTAATCGGAGGATTATGTTTATTCCTTTTCGGAATGAGCGTGATGGGTGATGCGTTGGAACGCAGAGCTGGCGGAAGTCTTAAAAAGATTCTCGCAAGACTTACAAAAAATAAAATAGCCGGATTTTTAACCGGACTTGGTGTAACAGCAGTTATTCAAAGTTCGTCTGCAACAACTGTAATGGTGGTTGGCTTTGTTAATTCAGGCATTATGACTTTGAAACAGTCTATCGGCGTTATAATGGGTGCAAACATCGGTACAACCGTAACTGCTTGGATTTTAAGCCTTGGTGGCATTTCAAGCGACAATATGTTCATTCAGCTTTTGAAACCAACTTCGTTCACACCGCTTCTTGCTTTAATAGGTACAGCTCTCTTAATGTTTGGTAAATCAAGCAAGAAAAAGGATACGGGAACAATTCTTTTGGGTTTTGCAACCTTAATGTTCGGTATGGACACAATGTCCTCTGCTGTTTCAGGACTCAAAGATGTTCCTGCTTTCCAAAACCTCTTTATAATGTTTAAAAATCCTGTTTTAGGTGTTTTGGCAGGTGCAATTCTTACTGCAATTATTCAGTCAAGTTCGGGATCTGTGGGCATTCTTCAGGCACTTTCTGCAACAGGTCAGGTTTCCTACGGTGCAGCTGTTCCTATTATTATGGGACAAAATATAGGAACATGTGTAACAGCACTTCTTTCATCCTTCGGAACAAACAGAAACGCAAAGCGTGCAGCGATTATTCATTTATCCTTTAATGTAATTGGAACAATAATTTGGCTTACTGTGTTTAGCTTAATATCGGCAATTTTAAAGCCTGCAATTATTGATGTTTCTGCGTCATATTTTGGAATTGCTGTTGCCCATTCATTGTTTAATATAGCTTGTACTGTCCTTCTTCTTCCAATAGCATCATTCCTTGAAAAGTTAGCAATAAAGCTTGTGCCTGATACAAAGAAAAAGGATGAAAACGCCGAACTTGATGAAAGACTTCTTTTAACTCCACCCATTGCGTTAGAGCGTTGTAATGAGCTTGTTTGTGAAATGGCTGAGTCGTCAGTTGTTGCACTTAAAAATGGATTGAATATGTTGACAAGATATGATTCAACTATTGCAGAAGAAATTCGTTCAACCGAAGTAAAGGCAGACCATTATGAAGATATTTTAGGAACATATCTTGTGAAATTAAGCAGAAATCAAATAAGCGATAGCGACAGTTCAGAAGTTTCGAAGCTTCTTAAGGTTATCGGAGATTTTGAAAGAATATCAGATCACAGTATCAATATTTTAGAGTCAGCCGAAGAACTTAAGGAAAAAGATATGCAGTTTACAACCGAAGCTTTAAATGAACTTAGGATATTATGTAGTGCAGTATCTGAAATTCTTACACTTTCATATATGGCATTTATCAATAATGATTTGAATGTTGCTCGTGATATTGAGCCTTTGGAACAGGTTATTGATGGACTAAAGGCAAAGTTAAGAGATGGACATATCAAACGCTTAAAAACCGGAATATGCTCTATTGAAGCAGGATTCGTGTGGGCAGACCTTATAACAAATCTTGAGAGAACAGCTGACCATTGTTCTAATATAGCAGTGTGCATCATCGATGCTGCAGAAAATAATATGAATATTCATGAATCGCTTAGGGATATGAAGAAAGATAATTCATATTTTAGTTCAAAATACTCGTATTATTCTGAGAAATATGCATTGAATTGATTATATAAAAAGAGCAAACAAATTACTTTTTACACACTGATATAGTGTTCTTCTACGCTTTTTTAAAAATTAGAGTGCATAAAAGAAAATATAGGCAGTGCAAACCATTTGGATTACACTGCCTATATTTTTTACTATCCTTAAAAACATACTCCTAAGGCTATTTTTATTTAGCTACAACAAATTTATCGTCCTTAAAGTCAATTATTATTCTATCCCCTGCTTTCACATTTCCATCAATAATTTCCTCAGAGAGCATATCCTCAATTTTACTTTGAATTGCTCTTCTTAACGGTCTTGCACCATAAACAAAGTCAAAGCCCTCTTTACCAATTGCTGAAATAGTTTCCTTTGTAAATTCAAGGTCAATTTCATTTGCTTTTACTCTCTTTTTCAAGCCATCGAGCATAAGCTCGGCAATCTTATTTATATCCTCTTCATTCAATCTATGGAATACTATAATATCGTCAATTCTATTCAAAAATTCAGGCTTGAATGTACCCTTTACAACATCCATTACGCTATTCCTGATTTTTTCGTATTCCTTATCCTCATTTTCTTCCTCATTATTAGTGTTTGAAAAACCAAGCTTTGTGGTTGTGTTCAATATATTTTTTGCACCAAGATTAGAGGTCATAATTATGATAGTGTTTCTGAAATCCACCTTAACACCTTGTGCATCAGTTAAAATTCCATCCTCTAAAATTTGCAGCATGATATTGAATACATCAGGATGTGCTTTTTCAATTTCGTCAAACAAGAGAACTGAATATGGATTTTTCCTGATTTTTTCAGTTAACTGTCCTCCCTCGTCGTATCCAACATATCCTGGAGGTGAACCAATGAATTTCGATACCGAATGCTTTTCCATATACTCGGACATATCAACTCTTACCATTGCATCCTCAGAGCCAAACATACTCTCTGCCAACGCTTTGGATAACTCTGTTTTACCAACACCTGTAGGTCCTAAGAACAAAAATGAGCCGATTGGTCTCTTTGGGTCCTTTAACCCTGCTCTGCCTCGTCTTATTGCCCTTGCAACTGCCTCAACTGCTTCCTCCTGACCAATAACCCTTTGATGTAAAAGTGATTCAAGATTTTTTAGCTTTTCACTTTCTGCCTCATTTAATTTGCTTACAGGGATATTTGTCCAATCGGAAATTACATTTGCAATATCCTCTCCTGATACAACTAAATTCTTAGTGTCGGCACATTCACCTCTCCATTGCTCCGACTCTTTTTTAATTGTTTCCTGAAGCTCTGCCTCCTCATCTCTTAAGCTTGCTGCCTTCTCATATTCTTGCGCATTTACAGCCTCTTGCTTGCTTATCTGGACAGACTTTAATTTATTTTCAAGCTCCTTCAAATCCTTTGGAGCAGTAAGGGATGATAGCTTTTTCTTAGAAGCAGCCTCGTCAATCAAATCAATAGCCTTGTCTGGCAAAAATCTGTCTGTTATATATCTCGCAGACAACTTTCCAGCAGCCTCAATTGCTTCATCAGAAATTTTCACATTATGGTGAGCTTCATATTTATCTCTCAAGCCTCTTAAAATTTTAATCGTTTCATCTATAGTCGGCTCTCCTACAACAATAGGTTGGAAACGCCTTTCTAATGCAGCATCCTTTTCAATATATTTTCTATATTCCGAAATGGTAGTTGCACCAATCAATTGCAATTCTCCTCTTGCAAGCATTGGCTTTAAAATATTTGATGCATCAATTGCACCCTCTGCCGAGCCTGCGCCAACAATTGTGTGCATTTCGTCTATGAAAAGGATCACATTTCCTGCTTCCACAACCTCGTCAATGGCTTTTTTTAGCCTTTCCTCAAATTCACCTCTGTATTTTGCACCTGCAACCATAGATGATAAGTCAACTGTGACAAGACGCTTTCCAATCAATAATTCAGGAACATCTCCTGCCTCTATTTTTTGCGCCAAGCCTTCAACCACTGCAGTTTTACCAACACCCGGCTCACCAATCAGGCAAGGGTTGTTCTTTGTTCGTCTTGATAAAATTTGAATAACCCTTTCAATTTCCTTATCTCTGCCAATTACAGGATCAAATTTGTTTTCCTTTGCAAACTGTGTCAAGTCCCTTCCGAATTTGTCGAGGGTTGGAGTTTTAGTGTTTCTTGTCTTATTATCCATATTTGTTTTTTCGTGCTTTGTGTTGATGTTTTTGTCGAACGCATCATCACCAAAACCCGACTTATCTACTCCAAAGCCATTCAAAATCTGTGCTGCAACACCATCTCCGTCACTCATTATTGCCGATAAAATATGCTCTGTTCCAATATATCCGTGTCCCATTCTATTGGCTTCCATAGCGCTTATTTCTAATATTCTTTTACTTCTTGGAGTCAACGACAGCTCTGTGTTTAAACTAATAGGCTCACCTGCAGGAATAAGCTTTAAAAGCTTTTCCTTAAAAATTTCTTCAGTCGCTCCCAATTCATTTAAGTACTTAGCAGCAACTCCGTTTCCTTCTCTTATTATACCCAGCAATATATGTTCACTTCCAACATATCCTTGCCCAAGCTCGCAGGCAATATCGTGGGCATTTTTTAATGCTATTCTTGATTTCTCGGTAAAATTTGAAAATAACATAATTACTCATCCTTTCTTTTATATAGCATCTCTTATAAGCTCTGCTCTTTTTATATCTCTTTTGTCTGCATCAAGACTTTCCTCAGACATTATCATTCCTGGTTCGGTCCTGACAATCAATTCATAATAGGAATTATTTCCATTATTTTCTATCACACCTAAAGCATTGCCTAAAATTACATCAGATATAAGTTTTTTTGCTTCTTTTGATGAAATTTTTCTTGCATACTTCAAAATTCCATATGAACGCCACACCTTGTCATCAATTTCATCCTTATTTTTTTGATAGACCTTTTCTCTCGCTTCCTTTTCATATGCTTCAATCTGCTTTGCGATATTTTCTACCTTTTCAACAAGCTCCTCCTCAGTATATCCCATAGTAATCTGGTTGGATATCTGATAAAGATTTCCCAAAGCCTCTGAGCCTTCTCCATATATTCCTCTTATTGCAATTCCAAGGCTTGATGCAGAAGCGATGATTTTTGAAATATCTCCTGTCATAGCAAGCACAGGCAGATGCATCATAACCGATGCCCTCAAACCCGTTCCAAGATTGGTTGGACAGCTTGTTAAATATCCAAGCTTTTCATCAAAGGCATACTCAACACTCTCCTCAATAAGATTGTCAATCTTATCTGCCAAATCCCAAGCTTCTTTTAGCCTCAATCCCGGAAGAATAACCTGTAATCTTAAATGGTCCTCTTCATTGATCATAAGGCTCATTGTTTTATCCTTGTCAAGAATCACTCTGCCACCCTTATTTGCCGACAAAATAGGACTTATCAGATGCTCCTCGATTAAAGTCTTTCTTTGTTTTTCGTCGATGGCATTCAAGTCAATTGCTTTAAAATCCTTGGAAATCACCGAGTTTGAGCTAAGAATTGCACTTTCTATGTCCTCTGCAACCTTTTTATTCACATCCTCGCTCATCATATAAGGAAAAGGATATTTTTTTATATTTCTTGCAATTCTTATTCTTGTGCTTACCATTATGTTATTGTTACTTTTTTCACTATACCAGCTCATATATTTTCCCCTCCCATATCCTTCAATTCCTTATGGAGTCTTGCAGCAGTTTCATAGTCTTCATCTTTGACTGCATTTTTAATCAATCGTTTCAGTTCTTCATATCTCTTTTTAAGCTTCAATTCACCTTTACATCTTGAAGGAATTTTTCCTGTATGCTCACTTTTATGATGAATTTGTTTCACAGTTGCCTCGATGGGTTCTTTAAAAGTTTCAAAGCACTTTTCACAACCAATTTTCCCTGTTTTCTGAAGTGTTGAATAGGTCATTCCACATTGTGGACAGCTTTTTTCCTCTCTGTACACAGGGTACATATCAAAAGCATCAAAAAATTCTGAAAATAAATCAAACATAATTATTACTTCCTTTCATTTATATATTGTTTAATAAAACATTCTTTAAAATTTTAGCTCTTACTTTTTTATTTTCTCTTCCACTATCAGAAAGACTATTTTCACTGACAGCAGTTAAAATAAGCTCGGCCTCTTTTTTTGACAATACATCCTTTGAATACAAATATCCAATCAAGGATTTTGCATTATTATAGTCAATTTCATTTCCAACCAACGATATAGTGTGAATTAAATCATCCTCCGCCTCTACTCGTTTGATTTTCAAAAATCCTCCCCCACCTCGTCTCGACTCTACAATATATCCTCTCTCAGGGGAAAATCTTGTTGATATAACATAATTTATCTGTGACGGAACACAATTGAATATAGATGCAAGCTCATTTCTACCGATTTCAACAAGGTTATCGTCATTTTTTAAAAGCTCAATTATAAAGCTTTCTATTCTGTCACTTATACCCATTTTACACACCTCTTTTTGACTTTGACTTTCTTTGACCTTTCGTATTGATTATAGCACCACATGAAATAAATGTCAATGAATAAATCATATAAAATTTATGAATTTTTTATGAATAAGATTTCCATTATACTTTCCTATCATTTGCTTTATTTTAACAACATATAAATAAATTATCTTTATTTTTAGAAAGGAATGATATTTTGTATATAACATTTTCTTTTAAAAAAGCTGTATGGGGAATTATATTTTCCATAGTCGGATTATCAATCGGGGTTTTATTAAAGTTTTCTCCTTCCTTTTTAACCTCTGCATCCTCTCCTGAATTAGTTATAATTATAGATGCAGGGCATGGTACACCCGACGGTGGAGCAGTTGGTATAAATGGAACTATTGAAGAAGAAATAAATTTAAAAATAGCTAAAAAGCTGAATGAGGTTCTAATAGGAAAAGGAATAAAAACTATAATGACAAGAACAACAAACAATAGCTTGAGTATATTAAATGCCGATATTGCTAAAATGAAAAAAGAAGATATGAATAAACGACTCAATATTATGAAAAACTCAAACGCCGACCTTTTTGTGAGCATACATATGAATTTTTTCAAAGGTGCATCAGTTAATGGCTTGAGAATATTCTATTCTGCAAATCACGAAAAAATAAAGCCTTTAGCCGAAAACATACAATCAAAAATGAGTGAGATAACAGGCGCTAAAACAACTGCAGTGAAATCTGCAGACAGGTCGCTTTTCTTAATGAAAAATCCACCTATTCCTGCAATTTTAGTAGAATGTGGATTTCTTTCTAATGCCGAAGAAGAGAAAAAACTCAATGATGAGGATTATCAATCACGCTTAGCGTGGGCAATTGCATCTGCAATCGAGAAGTATTATATAGAATAAAAAAAGCAAAGAAAAAACACCCTGAATAGTCGTAGGCCTAACACTGATTCAAGTTTTCCTGCTAAGTATGGCTGTACTTTAACAAAAAAGCTTCAATTAACAGATATCTTCCAACTAATCTTGGTGTTTCTCCATAAGTGAATATGATATATAAAGCATTGGATGTGAAGTTTTCTCAAGCAAATAATATTTCAACACCCAAGTTGCTTACAAAATTTGTTGCACGCTTCAACCTTGATGCATCATATACTGAAATGTTATGAGTGTCAGAACCGATACTCATTTTTATACCACTTCGTGCAATTCTTTTCTGCTTTTCAGGATTTGTGAGAAAATCGTAATAGTAATTATAATTACCTGATGTGTTTAACTCCCAAAAAACATCAGCCTCTCTCATATATGAGAGAACATCCATGCCATATCTTTCCGATAATAAAAATACATCTGTGTGGGCAAGTCCAACAGGGCATTTGAATCGCCTTCGCCATTCCATAAACTCATAAAAGTCCATCGCCCTTGTACTATCCAACGATTCAAACAAGCAATAATCAAGCTTATCCGATTCAGATTTAATAAAATCGTTTGGCATAGGTCTTGTGCCTATTTCCAATCCACATAAAACCTTAATTCTGCCACTAAACTCCTCTTTTAAGGAATTTATCTCGTTGATGTATTCATACAGTCCTTCACAGATCGAAAATTGGTGGTCACTTATCCCAACAACATCTACACCATTTGCCATTGCATTTTCCACTATCTCAAAAGGCGTATTTACCCCATCATAGCTGTACAATGTATGGTTATGCAAATCAGTTATAAACATAAATTTCCACCTCTGTAAAGGCTAGTATAACACATAAATTTCAAAATTTCAATAGTTAATTTCAATTTTGTTGCAAAATTTTTTATTTTTGTTAAATTTACTTGAAAAAAACGCTGACTTGTTATATAATAAATAAGTAAATAAGACAATAAAAGGAGTGTACATAATGAATATTTTAGTTACAGGTGGAACTGGTTATATCGGAAGCCACACAACAGTTGAGCTTATAAACAAAGGTCACAAGGTTGTTGTACTTGACAATCTAAGTAATTCAAGCGAGAAATCATTAGATGTTATCGAGAAAATAACAGGCACAAGACCTGATTTTTATAAAATAGATTTATTAGACTATTCAGCAGTTGATAAGTGCTTTTTAGAGAATAATTTCGAAGCAGTAATTCATTTTGCAGGCTTAAAGGCAGTTGGTGAATCTTGCAAAATTCCAATTAAATATTATCATAACAATATAACAGGCACTCTAAACCTTGTTGATATAATGGAAAAGCACAATTGCTTCAATCTTGTTTTTTCATCTTCTGCAACAGTTTATGGAATGCCCAAAACCGTGCCTATAAAGGAGGATTTCCCTTTATCTACAACTAATCCTTACGGTTCAACAAAGCTTATGATAGAAGGAATTTTAACCGATGTATTTAAAGCAAATGATAAATGGTCTATTACACTTTTGAGATACTTCAATCCAATCGGTGCACACAAAAGTGGTGAAATGGGTGAAGATCCAAAGGGTATCCCCAACAACCTTCTCCCCTATATTGCTCAAGTGGCAGTTGGAAAACTTGATTATGTTCATGTTTTCGGCAACGACTATGACACTCCTGACGGAACAGGTGTGAGAGATTATATTCATGTTGTGGATTTAGCTATGGGCCATGTTAAAGCAATTGAGAAAAAATCAAACAATGCAGGAGTCCACATCTTCAATTTGGGCACAGGCAACGGATATTCGGTGCTTGATATGATTAAGGCATTCGAAAAGGCTTGTGGCAAGGAAATTGAATATAAAATAGAAGCTCGTCGTTCAGGTGATATCGCTATATGCTATGCAGATGCATCAAAGGCAAAAGCAGAGCTTGATTGGTCAGCAGAAAGAGAAATTGATGAAATGTGTGAAGACAGCTGGCGCTGGCAAAAAAATCATCCTAACGGATTTAAAGACTGATATAATAAAAAGACATCTTAACCGATGTCTTTTTTCTAAAACAAACTAATAAAAAATCGGAACAAGCTCTCCTGTTCCGATATGGTCGGAGTGACAGGACTTGAACCTGCGGCACCTAGACCCCCAGTCTAGTGCGCTACCACCTGCGCTACACCCCGATATAATGGTCGGGATGACAGGATTTGAACCTGCGGCCCCTACGTCCCGAACGTAGTGCTCTACCAAACTGAGCCACATCCCGGTGATCTGGTACGCCAGGAGGGATTCGAACCCCCGACCTTTTGGTTCGTAGCCAAACACTCTATCCAACTGAGCTACTGGCGCATACTCATCCTTTTCAGACCACGCATAATATTTTAGCATTATTTATAGCATTTGTCAAGAGTTTTCTGAAAAATAAATAATAAATTACAACAAGGAATACTAAATATGAAAAAACTAACTATAAACAAAAATGATTCAGGGCAAAGAGTTGATAAGTTTATAACTAAATATATGCCAAGCCTTCCTGTGAGTATGATGTACAAGGGCTTTCGCAAAAATTGCGTTAAAATAAATGGCAGGCACGAAAAGGATTCATCAAGAAAGCTTTCAGAGGGCGATATAATCGAGTTATATTTCAAGGATGAGTTTTTCATAACTCCTGATCCTGATATGGCATATTTGAATATCGAGCCAAACCTTAATATTATATATGAAGATAAAAATATTATTCTGGTGGATAAAAAACCGGGAATGGTTGTTCACGCCGACGATAATGGCGATACAAATACCCTGATTGAGCATATAAAAAGCTATCTTTATAAAAAAGGAGAATTCGTTCCCGATAATGAGCACACCTTTGTTCCCTCTCTCTGCAATAGAATTGACAGAAATACAGGTGGTATTGTGATTGCTGCAAAAAATGCAGAATCTTTAAGAATTTTAAACCAAAAAATAAAGGACAGAGAATTGAAAAAGGAATACCTGTGCATCATTAACGGCTATCTTGATAAAAAGGAAGACACTCTTTCAGGCTTTTTATTAAAGGACGAAAAGAAAAAACAGGTTTTCATATATAAAACACCAAGACCTAATGCAAAGACCATTAAAACAAAATATAAAGTATTAAAAGAGAAAAACAATTTTTCCTTGGTTGAGGTCGAGCTTTTAACAGGCAGAACTCACCAGATAAGAGCACATTTTGCATCAATTGGTCATCCACTTTTAGGTGACGCAAAATATGGAAAACCAAATAAAGAGCTAAATTTCAAGCATCAGGCCTTATATTCATATAAGCTTACCTTCACATTCAAAACCGATAGTGGAATACTTGATTATCTAAATAATCGATGCTTTAGAGTTGAAAATGTGGAGTTTTTAAAGCTTTTTGATTAAATTTTTAAAAAAGTGTTGACAAACAACAACTTATGTGCTACAATATTTGAGTAAAACAAGCAGGACTTAATCTGTTCTCACCGTACGGTAATGAAGCTTTACGGTAAATATTCACATTATTTTATTTTGTGTTTATTATCGGATTGCGTCTTTGCAATCCGTTTTTTATTCCTTCGATGAAAATCGGGTTAAAAAACTGCTTAGGTTACAATAAAACATTTAAAAATTCCAAGGAGGGATTACCATAGCTAGTAAAGAATTACAAATCAACGAGGAAATTCACGATAAGGAAATCCGTGTTATTTCAGACTCAGGTGAGCAATTAGGCGTTATGTCAGCAGCTCAAGCTATTGAATTAGCTTACAAAAACAGCCTTGATTTAGTTAAGATTGCGCCAAATGCCGAACCACCAGTGTGTAAAATAATGGATTATGGTAAGTACAAATTTGAACTTGCAAAGCGTGAAAAGGAAAATCGCAAAAACCAAAAAACAATGAATATCAAAGAGGTTCAGTTGTCACCCTCTATTGATACAAATGATTTTAACACCAAATGCAGAAATGCTATGAAGTTCTTAAAAAATGGTGATAAGGTTAAGGTTACTGTGCGTTTTCGTGGTCGTGAGGTTAGTCATTCTGAAATTGGTGAGGTTCTACTTCTCCGTTTTGCAGAGATGGCAAAAGAGGTTGGAAGTATGGAACGCCCTCCCAAGCTTGAAGGCAGGAATATGACAATGTTTTTAGTACCCGTAACACATTAAAATTATTTTAAAATTTGGAAGGAGTGGTTGATATGCCTAAAATAAAGACACACAGAGGCGCTGCCAAGAGATTCAATCTTACAAAAAAGGGTAAAGTTAAAATGAATAAGTCTTTCAGAAGACATATTCTAAACAAGAAAACAACTAAGAGAAAGCGTCATTTAAGAAAACAAGCTTATTGCTCAGCTGCTAACGCTGCAGTGATCAAGAAGTTAATTCCTTATAAATAAGATTGAAAGAGAGGTTTGATATACTATGGCAAGAGTAAAAGGTGCTTTAAACACAAGAAAAAAACATAAGAAAATTCTAAAGCTTGCTAAGGGCTTCAGAGGCGGCGAAAGCAGATTATACAGAACAGCTAATCAAGCAGTTATGCGTTCAATGCAGAATGCATACATCGGAAGAAAACGCAGAAAGCGTGATTTCAGAAGATTATGGATTGCAAGAATCAGTGCTGCTGCTAAGATGAATGGTATGAACTATTCAACATTTATGAACGGTCTTAAGAAGGCTGGTATTGAGATGAACAGAAAAATGCTTTCTGAAATTGCAATTGCAGATGCTGCTGCATTCACAAAACTTGTTGAGGCTGCTAAGGCTGCATTAAAATAATTACTAAAACCCAAAAACTAATGTTTTTGGGTTTTTAAATCTTAAAAAATAAAAGGGCTTTTTTAAAAAGCCCTTTTTTTATTCATTAAAACTCTGCATTACCAACTGTTCTTGGATATGGAATAACATCTCTTATATTAGATACGCCTGTTAAATACATAATAATTCTTTCAAAGCCCAAGCCATAGCCTGCGTGCTTTGTTCCTCCATAGCGTCTTAGGTTCACATACCACCAGTAGTCCTCTTCCTTCAAGCCTAACTCTTGCATTCTTGCCTGAAGCATTTCCAATCTTTCCTCACGCTGACTACCACCAATAATTTCACCAACACCAGGAACTAACATATCCATAGCAGCAACAGTTTTTCCGTCATCATTCAATCTCATATAGAAGGATTTGATTTCCTTTGGATAATCAATAACAAAAACAGGTTTTTTGAAAATCTGCTCGGTTAAGTATCTTTCGTGCTCTGTCTGTAAGTCACAACCCCACTCAACAGGATACTTAAACTCTGCCCCACTCTCCTTCAAAAGCTCAACTGCCTTTGTGTAAGTTACTTTTTCATAATCACTCTTTGATAGCTCCACCAATCTATCTTTTAATGTTTTATCAACAAAGCTATTAAAGAAATCAATTTCCTGCTCACACTTGTCAAGAACATGGTTGATAATATACTTAATCATATCCCATGCAAGCTGCATATTGTCGTCAAGGTCTGCAAAAGCAATTTCAGGCTCAATCATCCAGAATTCTGCTGCGTGCCTTGATGTGTTTGAATTTTCTGCACGAAATGTTGGTCCAAATGTATAGATATTACCAAATGCCATTGCATAGGTTTCACCCTCAAGCTGACCTGAAACTGTCAGGTTTGCACCTTTTCCAAAAAAGTCTTTTGAAAAATCAATTGTGCCATCCTCATTCTTTGGTGGGTTCTCCATATCAAGAGTGGTAACCCTAAACATTTCACCTGCACCCTCACAGTCGGAAGCAGTAATAAGTGGTGTATGAACATAAACAAATCCTCTGTCATTAAAGAACTTATGGATTGCAAATGCAACCTCACTTCTTACTCTGAAAACTGCAGAAAAAAGATTTGTTCTTGGTCTTAAATACGCCTGTTCTCTTAAAAACTCAACTGTGTGTCTTTTCTTCTGCAATGGGTAATCAGGAGTTGATGTACCCTCCACCTCGATTGAAATTGCCTTTATTTCAAAAGGTTGTTTCATCTCAGGAGTTAATGCAACTCTACCCTTTACAACAATCGAAGAGCCAATATTAAGCTTACTGATTTCGTCATAGTTTTCAATAACTTCTCTTTCAAAAACAACCTGTACACTTTTAAAGCAACTTCCGTCGTTTAAGTCGATAAATCCGAATGCCTTACTGTCACGGATATTTCTAATCCAACCACCAACAGTGATTTCTTTATCCGAATAAGACTCTGGACAATCATAAATTTTCTTTACTAATTCTCTAATCATCTTCTCCACTCCATATACTTTTATTATAAACAGATATGTGGTTATTGATTGCTTCTGTAATCAACCCTGAATAATCCGGGGTAATTGTTAAGATAAAGCCTACCCTCACTAATCAATTCATCAACAATTCTGTCTGCAACAGTTTCATCGGTCACAACAACAGAGAAATAGTTGTTATTAGTGTAGTTGTGAAGCTTATTTAAAGAGGTAAAAGAAACATGGAACACAAGACGCCATTTTCTATCCACCTGACTATAAAATTTCTCAAAGCTACTCACATTAAAGCCACTTCTTACATTGTTTGCCACTCTAAAATGATCAAAATTTAATTCCTCTGCTGAATATCTGACACTCATTTTTAAATCATACCTTTTATTCTTCTGTGTTAGTGATACTTATTGCCAATTCCTCCAATTGCTTTTCATCAACAATGTCAGGAGCGTTTGTCATAAGTTCGGATGCATTCTGCACCTTCGGGAAGGCTATGACATCCTTTATATTATCGCAACCCGTTAATAGCATAACAAGTCTGTCAAGTCCATATGCCATACCTCCGTGAGGTGGTGTGCCATACTTGAATGCCTCTAACAGATAACCAAATCTTCTCCATGCCTCATCCTTGGTAAATCCAAGAGCTGAGAACATTCTTTCCTGAAGCTCTGAATTAAATATTCTTATACTTCCTCCACCTGCTTCGCATCCGTTAATAACTATATCATAAGCCTTTGCTCTCACTTTTGCAGGGTCAGACTCAAGATATTCAATATCCTCGTCCATAGGAGCAGTGAATGGATGATGCATTGCAGTGTATCTTCCTTCTTCCTCGTTATACTCAAACTGAGGAAATTCTGTTACCCACAACAAGTCAAAGCTTCCCTCTTCAATCAAGCCAAGACGCTTTGCAATCTCAAGTCTTAATGCACCTAGGGAATCAAAAACAACCTTGTTTGAGTCTGCAACGAATAAAAGTAAATCTCCAACCTCTCCACCAACTGCTGAGATAATCGCCTTAACCTCGTCATCCTTCAAGAACTTTGCAAAGGATGAACGATGCTCTGTTTCACCAACATTGAGCCAAGCAAGACCTTTTGCTCGGTAGGTTTTTGCAAATTCACCAAGGGCATCAATTTCCTTACGACTAAACTTATCAGCTCCACCCTTGACATTTATTCCTCTTACACTACCACCATTTTCGATAGCACCTGAAAACACTTTAAATTCACAATTTTTAACAGTTTCAGATACATCAACAAGCTCCAATCCAAAACGAGTATCAGGCTTGTCCGAGCCATACTTTTCCATTGCTTCCTTATATGGAATTCTTCTTAATGGAATTTCGATATCTTTATCTAAAATTTCTTTGAATACTTTCTTAATAAACTTTTCATTCACAGACATAACATCCTCAGCTTCAACAAAGGACATTTCAAGGTCAATCTGTGTGAACTCAGGCTGACGGTCTGCACGCAAATCCTCATCTCTGAAGCACTTTGCGATCTGGAAATATCTATCTGTTCCCGACACCATCAAAAGCTGTTTATATAGCTGTGGTGACTGTGGCAAAGCATAGAATTTTCCCTGATGCACACGACTTGGAACAAGATAATCTCTTGCACCCTCAGGAGTACTTTTTATAAGGATTGGTGTTTCAATTTCTAAAAATCCGTTATCCGAATAGAAATTTCTTGCAATCTGTGCAATCTTATGACGAACCTTTAAATTCCTTTGAACATCAGGGCGTCTTAAATCAAGGTATCTGAATTTCAGTCTTGTTTCATCCTTAACATTTGAGTTTTCCTCAATTGCAAAAGGAGGGGTTTCGGATTTATTTAAAATTCTTAATTCCTCAACCTGAATTTCAATCTGCCCTGTGGGGATTTTGTTATTTGGCGATGAACGCTTTATAACTGTACCGATTGCTGCAAGAACATACTCATTTCTCACTGTCTGTGCCTTCTGAAAGGCTTCCTTTGAAACCTCTTCTGCAAAGGACAACTGAATAATTCCACTTACATCTCTCAAATCAATAAAGGTTAATGCTCCAAGCTGACGATAGGTTTGTGTCCAACCCATCACAACAACCTTTTCACCTATATTGGTTTCGGATAGTTCTGCACATCTATGTGTACGCTTTAAGCCTTGTAAAGTTTCCATATATCTTATTTCTCCTTCTATTTAAAGTATTCTGTAAGCTTATCAATACTAATCTCGGTTTTTTCACCTGTCTGCATATTCTTGACATTGACAATTCCCGAGTTGATTTCATCATCGCCAAGTACAATAGTATTTTCTGCACCAATTTTGTCGGCATATTTCATTTGTGGCTTTAAGCCTCGTCCGATATGGTCAGTTTCTGCATTGATATTAGCTCTTCTTAATTTATATATAAGAACATTTGAAAACTGTTTTGCCTTGTCCCCTAATGGTGCAATATAAACCTTGATTTTGTTTTCATTCGGGATATCAACTCCCAACTCATCAAGTCTTATAAGCAATCTTTCAATTCCAAGTCCAAAGCCGATTGCAGAAGTGTGGTCACCACCGAACTCCTCAACAAGTCCGTCATATCTTCCACCACCACAAACTGTGAATGGTCCACTGATTATTTCAAAAACAGTTTTTGTGTAATAATCAAGTCCTCTCACAATTGAATTATCTATTTCATACTTGATACCTATTAAGTCAAGATTTTTCTTTAGTTCTTCAAAATGAGTCATACAATCATCACATAAGTAATCCATCAGGATCGGCGCACCTTTTGTAAGCTCGTTACAAATATTTGACTTACAATCGAGTATTCTCAAAGGATTTCTTTCAAATCTTTCCTGACAGGTGCCACAAAGCTCATTAAGCTTAGGTCTTAAAAATTCCTTTAAGGCTTCGTTATATTTTTTTCTGCATTCAGGACAACCGATGCTATTGATATGCACGGTCAAATCATTAAGTCCCACCCTCTCTAAAAAGGTTATCGCAAGACTAATAATCTCTGCATCAATCGATGCATTTTCTGCACCAAATGCCTCCACTCCAAACTGGTGAAATTCTCTTAGTCTTCCCTTTTGCTTATTCTCATATCTAAAGCATGGGATATTATAAAACGCCTTCATAGGCATTGGTTGTGCATAGATGCTATTTTGAAGAAAGCTTCTTGTGACCGATGCAGTACCCTCAGGGCGCAAGGTTACACTTCTGCCACCCTTATCGAGAAAAGTGTACATCTGCTTTTGAACAACATCAGTTGTATCTCCCACACCTCTTTCAAAAAGCTCGGTATGTTCAAAGGTTGGCATTCTTATTTCAAGATATCCAAAATTATCACACACATTTTTAAAGTTTTTTTCTAAATATTGCCACCTGTAGCTGTCATTTGGCAATAAATCCTCTGTGCCTTTAGGCGCCTGTGTTATCAACATAACTCTCAAAGCCTTTCTTTTGCATTTTTCAATCCTATATATTTTATAATTTTTCTCCTGCTATGTCAAGTAAATTCTAAGACTTTTGGGGATTTTTTCCCAAAAGATAAAAAATTATGTAAAAGAGAAAAAAATAATATACATAACTACCATTATTTTTGCATTTTATTTATAATTTTTTGATTTCTCAAAATCACATTTTTCCCACGCCAGGAAAAAGCTCTGTTGCCATATTTTTCTTTAAATTCCTTGTTTGAAATGTTTTCATCTAAAGATAAGTTCTCTATAGGTTCTTTCAAAAATTCTTCTATTTTAGTGAAGGGTGCATCCACATTATATGGACACACACTCTGACATATATCACAGCCCCAGAGCATTTTATTTTCAAAAATTAACTTTTCTTCAAAATCGGATAGTTCTCCTTTTTTCTGGGTTATATGTGACAGGCACTTATTTTCATCAAATTTGCCATCCTTGGTTAATGCACCACCCACACAAGCATTCACACATTTATCACAATTTTTGCATCCATTCTTAATAGCCTTATTTTCGGGCAAAGGACAATTCGTTACCAAGGCACCAATGAACACATAGCTACCATATTTTGGACTTATAAACATATGATTTTTCCCGATAAAACCAAGTCCTGCCATTCTTGCTAAATATCTTTCATTCAAATCCCACGAATCTGCAAATGCCATTGCTTTATATCCTGCATCGGTTATCGGCTTTGATAATTTTAGCAACTTGTCCTTCACGACTTGATGATAATCCATACCCATTGCATACTTTGATACATTCCCCACCCTGTTCTGATTATAAGAAAATAAAGCAACAATTATAGACTCTGCATCAGGCATAATTTCATAGGGGTTACATCTTTTCATAACATCCTGCGTGCAATAGGAGGATGTTTTTGTTTTATCCAAAGCAAGGCAAAGGTCATCAAAGACCCTTGCCTTAACTATGTCAAAATCCGATATTTTAAGCTCTTTGGCTAATTTTCGTAACTTGTTAATCATATATACTTTTCAATAAGCTCCTCATATTCATCCTTTGGATATGCACCAACAAGTCTTTCTTCAATTTTACCATTATTGAAAAGTATAACAGTAGGAATTGAAACAACTGCAAAATTACTTGCAAGCTCGCCTTCTTCATCAACATTTACCTTGCCGATTTTAATTTTTTCTGCATACTCTTCAGAAAGCGCATCCATCATTGGAGATACCATTCTGCAAGGTCCACACCAACTTGCCCAGAAATCCACCAGCACGGGACCATTTGCATTCAATACTTCACTTTCAAAATTCTGCTTTGTAAATTTTTCTGCCATTTTAAACTACCTCTTTTTCTTAATTTTTTTCTATGGATATCTCATTTATTGCTCCTGTTGTGTAAACCACCTTTTTCGAAAATCCTTCTCCCTCAAATCTGTACTCTGTAATATCAAAGCCTGCGCCTGAGGAAACATCAAGACGAATAACAGGTGTTATTGTGCCATCCTCGTTATAATATTCACTCACATGAATATCCAAATCTCCGTGAATATGCTCGTCATACAAAAGATATAAGCCATCCTTACTCTTTACAACAAGACACCAGCTATTACTGTCGTCCCACATATAATGTCCCTTTTTATCAATTTTTGCATCGGTTAGAAGAGAAATGCTCTCATCCTCTCCATCCATATTGATATCATATTCGCACCATTGCACCTTACTTAGAGTTTCAAACTCTTTATTATCTTCTATAGCCCTTATTATTTCTTTATTTTCTTCTGAAAAAGTTGGTGAAGCAGTATTGTTAATAACATCACCATTACTTGTACAACCACAAAGCATCATTAAAATCATCAACGCAATAACTTTTTTCATAACCAAAACCTTCTTTCTACACTTCCACATATCTTGTGTCTATAATTTCCCATTCCATATTACCGTTGGTAAGCTCGGTAATATCATCAATGAATTTCTGAGTTTTCTCAGGCAAAATGCAAACTACAAATGTTACATTCTCCTCATATAAAGTGTCCTCTAAAATCAAATGGTCTGTTGCAATTTTATGCTGAATTTTTCCAACAAGATTGTAGTCCACCTTTATAGCTATGATATTTGAAAGCATTCTTGTTATTATATTTGCAGCCCTCAATCCCATACTTGCTGAATTTGAGTATGCATGAACAAGTCCACCTGTGCCAAGCAGAGTTCCTCCAAAATATCTTGTTACCACAACTATAACATCCACAAGCCCTTCTTTTCTTATCACATCAAGAACAGGCATTCCTGCAGTCTGGGACGGTTCACCATCATCCGAATATCTAAAAATCTGATTTTCATCAATAACATATGCATATACATTGTGAGTGGCGTCTGAAAATTCCTTTTTTATTTCCCCAAGATATTCCAATGCCTCCTCCTCAGTTTTACAGGGCATAACCGAGGCTATAAACTTGGATTTTTTCTCGACCAATAATTCTCTTGCCTCATTTTTAACTGTCTTATAAACAAGCTTATTTGAAATTTCAATCACCCTCTTATTATATACTCTGTCAATCTGTTAAAGGTTATCTCGTCTGCTAAAAGCTCTATCTTAATACCATCCTGAGTATATTCCTCTGATAAAACCTTTTGGTTTGTGTGCAATTCATTTAAAAGTCCACCCTCGGAATATGGAATTAAAATTAAAATCCTTTCCTTCTTCCCTGGTGCAAGCTTTGAAATTGCATCAATGAGCTTATCTATATTCTCTCCAGTCTTTGCAGCAATTTTCACACATTCATCGTGACCTTCAAGTTGATTTGGAACAAAATCAAGACTATCTAATTTATCACATTTATTAAACACTGCAATCTGAGGCTTACCGTCAGCTCCAATATCCTTTAAAACATCTAAAACAACTTTAATCTGCTCTTTTCTGCCCTCGCTTGATGCATCAATCACATGGACTAACACATCTGCCACAACTGCCTCCTCCAATGTGGATTTGAATGCCTCAACAAGATGATGAGGTAGCTTTCTTATAAATCCAACAGTGTCAACAAGTAAAATATTTCTGTTATCCTCAAGCACAAAGCCTCTTGATGTTGGATCAAGTGTTGCAAAAAGCTTATTTTCAGCAAACACATCTGCATTGGTTATTGTGTTTAATAGTGTGGATTTTCCTGCATTTGTGTAACCAACAAGCGCTACAGTTATAACTCCATCCTTTTTTCGTCTTGCACGAAGGAGATTTCTGTGCTTTTCTATCTCCTTTAATTCCTCTTCAAGAGCAGAAATTCGTCTGTGGATATGTCGTCTGTCACTTTCAAGCTTGGTTTCACCAGGACCTCTTGTTCCAATTCCACCACCTGTTCTACTCATAGCTGTACCAAGACCTCTTAATCTTGGCAGACGATATTTCAATTGTGCAAGCTCAACCTGAAGCTTACCCTCGCCACTTTTTGCTCTCATTGCAAAAATATCAAGTATGAGCATCGAACGGTCAAGCACCTTAACCTCTAATAAATCAGTTAAATTTCTTATCTGTATAGGTGACAATTCATCGTCAAATATAACACATTCTGCTTCTAATTCCGATAAAGCATTTTTGACCTCAATGAGCTTACCCTCACCCATATATGTGGAAGCCTCGATATCCGATTTATTCTGGATAACCTCTCCCACAACCTCAGCACCTGCAGTTTTGACAAGCTCTTCAAGCTCCTTCATAGATTCTTCTGTTGTATCATTAAGATAATCTGCTCTCCCTGTGTGAACACCTAAAAGCAGAACCTTTTCGGCTTTCTTTTCGTTCGTTTCCAAGTTTTTTCTCCTTTATCAATTGGATAAAATCTTATTTTTCTCTTCCTTGGTAATATATTTTAAATCAACAAGATTATCAAGCACCTTTTCCTGTCTTTCACTTGCAAGCTCAGGATTGTTTTTCAATGAATACACTGATGGTGCATTTATAATTCCTGCAAGCATAGTTGCCTCATAGTCAGATATATGAGATGGAATTTTATTGAAATATCCCATTGATGCGTCATATATATTATAATATCCGCTCCCGTAGTATATTCCATTCATATATAGCTCCAATATTTCATCCTTCTCGAAGTTTTTTTCCAAATCAATAGCAACAAATATCTCGGCAATTTTTCTTTCTAATGAATTGTCATTCACAAAATATATGTTTTTTGCAAGCTGTTGAGTTATTGTGCTTCCACCCTCAACAAGCTCTCCTTTTTTAATATCGGTAACAACTGCTCTTAAAATACCAAGAACATCAAATCCACCATGGTAATAAAAACGCCTGTCTTCTACTGCAATGATGGAGTTTATATAAATTTGAGGTACATCCTGAATATATGTATAATTCTCAATACTTTTTATATTTTCTGACGCATCAACAACTGACAGGTTATCTGTTGCAATTCTATATTTGCTATATCCTCCATAAAGGATGATGCCAATAAATATAAATACTATAAGAACTATAAATCCTAAAAATCTTTTAATTTTCTTCAAGATTTTCACCACTCTTTTGTATATAAGAATTCACACTATTATTATACACCAAAACCTTTAAAAAATCAATAATTTATGTGAAATTTAAAGCTCGCTATTGCTTTTTTTACATATGTTCTTTAAAATCTCAGTTTCCGTTTTGATTTTTTTAATCACGCCATTGTTGTTTATGAAAAAAACTATATTATAATAGCCTGTTGCAAACTCTTTTATAATGAGACTTTCATCCTCTTTTCCCCATAGAATAAATCTAATTTTTTGCTTCTTCATACTTATTTGTTTATCCTCATAGAACATAAGCTCCCTAACTAAATCAATATTGTATTTTTCCTTTGACATAAATATATTGCACAGCAAAAATATTATTATAAAGCATATAGTATAGTTAAAGCTATATTGGTATGCTAAATACACACCAAGAATGATAAATAAAAAAATGAGCACTCCACTAATAATTTTCATAATGGTATCTGCTTTTTTATAGCCCTTAAAATATGCAATCACCTTTCTTAATATCACCCCTCCGTCCAGAGGTACACAAGGCAACATATTCAATAAGAAAAGTGCTATATTCTGGATATAAAATTCATTTTTAAAGGGAGTTGAATCACTAAAAAACAAAGATACCAATGCCATTATTATATTAGAAAGAGGACCTGATAAATAAAGAATGATTTCATCCGAAAGCGAATATACCATTTTATTTTTCAATTTTAAATTAAGTCCAAATGGATATATGACTATTTTTGATGGCGTCAGTCCAATCCATAAGGCTGCAACAAGATGTGAAAGTTCGTGAACTGTCATGATAAAATAACACATCAAAAGCGTTTCAAGTTGTCTTGTTATATAGCATATCAAAAATAAAAAAATTGTTAAAGGATGAATGTATAAGTATTTAAAAATTTTAATCATTTAAAATTCCTCCCTATACATTCTATTTATAAGCTTTAAAAATAAAAACTCCGAATATTAAAAATTCGGAGTTTTAAATATTATTTACAAGGTGTTAGTCTGCTGTTTTCGTATTCTGCAACAATTCTTTCCTCATTCAAATCAGGAGGCAAGTCAACAGTGAGTCGATAGCTCATATATTCCTCATCGGTGTTATTTGAAACATCTGCTGAATAAATGTGAATGTCCATTGCCTCAAGATGCTTATATAATCTTTTTTGAAATTCAGGCTCACCATCACTTCTCACAGATAAAATCATAAGCTTACTGGTTTTAGTAAATCTGCTATTCCTATGCAGTAAAATCTGTATTATAAGCACAACAATAGTTGCCACAATTCCCAACGAGTACATTCCTGCACCCATAGCCATACCTATACCTGCAGTAGTCCATACACCTGCAGCAGTTGTAAGACCGGTTATAGTGCTTTTATGCACAAAAATCATTCCTGCACCCAAAAAACCGATACCTGATACTATTTGTGCCGCCACTCTTGAGCCGTCTGCACCAACATCCAAAAATCCGTACTTTGAAACAAGCATTATCAAAGCAGAGCCACAAGCAACTATGCAATGAGTTCTAAGTCCTGCCTCTTTTGCTCTGTTCTTTCTCTCCCAACCTATGCATACTCCACACATTGCCGCAAGAATCATTCTGGAAATATATATTGTCTGTGGTGAATTGAAAATATTTTGAAACAAATCCATTTCAAATTACTCCTTTCAAAATATGTGTATGCTCAAAAACATTTAAAATTGACATATTATTGTATATATGATAAAATATTTTAGCACATATTATTATAATGTCAAGGGATTTTTTGTTTTTATTTTACATAAAGGAGAAAATACATATATGAAGTCAAAAACTACATTTATCTGTTCGGAATGTGGGTATCAAACTGCGAAGTGGCTTGGAAAATGTCCCGGTTGTAATGGTTGGAACACTCTTGTTGAAACTATTGTTGCCGACAAAAAAGATGCTCTGTTATCAAACCGTGAGCAAAGAAAACCATCACAAGTAAGCAAAATAAAAGAAATCACAACTACTCAGGAGGAAAGAATCAAAACAGGCTCAAAAGAGCTTGACAGGGTTTTAGGTGGTGGACTTGTTAAGGGCTCATTGATTTTAGTTGGTGGTGACCCAGGAATTGGTAAATCTACCCTGCTTTTACAAATATGCCAGAGTGTTAATAAAAAGGTTTTATATATCTCGGGAGAAGAGTCAGAAAGACAGATTAAAATCCGTGCAGAAAGACTTGGAGTTTCCTCCGAAGATATCTATGTTGTGTCCGAAACAGATGTGGAGGCAGTTATTGAATGCATTCTGTCAATCAAGCCTGACATTGTTATTATTGATTCAATCCAGACTATGACAATGGATTTAATCTCCTCAGCAGCTGGTAGTGTACCACAGGTAAGGGAAGCAACCAATGCATTTATGAAGATTGCAAAAAACGAAAATATAGCAATGTTTATTGTAGGGCATGTGACCAAAGACGGAGCTATTGCAGGTCCGAGAGTTCTTGAGCATATGGTGGATTGTGTACTATATTTTGAAGGGGACAGGCAGTTGTCCTTCAGGATTCTCCGTTCAGTTAAAAACCGATTTGGTTCAACCAACGAAATTGGTGTTTTTGATATGAAAAACGAAGGATTAGTTGAGGTTGAAAACCCGTCTGCTGCACTATTAGAGGGCAGAAACAGTCAATGTTCAGGCAGTAGTATTGTATGTTGTCTTGAGGGAACAAGAGGCGTTTTAGCAGAGGTTCAGGCACTCGTTACAGCAACAGGCTTTGGAAATCCAAGGCGTATGTCGTCAGGAATTGATTTGAACAGAGTGATTTTAATGACTGCAGTATTAGAAAAAAGAGCCAATATCCAACTATCTGCATCCGACATATATATAAATGTTGCAGGAGGATTAAAAATTGACGAAACTGCAGTGGATTTGGGGCTTTGTGCTGCAATTGCAAGCAGTCTTAAGGATTTCGTTATTCCTCCTCACTATGTGTTTATCGGTGAAGTTGGATTGGGTGGAGAATTAAGAGCAGTTTCAAATATAGAAAAGAGAATTTCAGAAGCCAACAAGCTTGGATTCAAAACTGCAATTGTACCCAAGCAATTAACCAAGGGATTAAAAACTCCTGCCGGCTTTGAGGTGATTGGAATGGCAAGCCTGTCGGATGTTATTAAATTTTTGAAAAACTAAGCTCTATATCGCAGGAGAATCTCTCCTGTGATTTTTTTTGAATAAACCTTGAAAAATATGGCAATTATATATACTGAACTAACATGAAAGGACTTGACATTATGAATATTAAAAAGAGGTATATTCTTTCATTGTCATTAGCTTTAGTATGTATGATTGCAGGGGTTAGTGCATATATATCATACGACAACACAATAAAATCAAACAAAGAGCCTGAAAATATAAATAATGAAAAACTAAACAATGAAATAGCCGACGATGAGCATACAATGGTCTTTTCCCCACCAATTTATTATTGTGTTAAAAGCAACGAGAATTTCTTGCTTCTTTATGAAATAGACGGTGAATATAAAAAAATTGTAAAGAGCTTTTCCTATAACCCGAAAATGTTTCCCGACGAGGATAAAAGGTTGTTGGAATCAGGAATAAATGTTGATTCTTTAGAGGAAAGCATAAAAATAATTGAAAATTTCATAAGTTAATATATCTTAATATTTTAATAATTGGTATATATTAGATAATAGGAGAAAAATGAAGAAAATAAAAGATAACGAAAGATATTATCGTTTAATTTACTTTTTCATTTGAATACTATCCTTGCAATTAAAAATAAAAAAGTTATAATATATTTATTAGCACTCTACAAGGGAGAGTGCTGATAAATATTTTAGGGGTGCATAATGTTAAATATTATATTTATGAAATTAAAAAGGAGGAATTTTTATGAAAATCACACCATTAGCTGACAGAGTTGTTATTAAGATGCTGGAAGCTGAAGAAACCACAAAAAGTGGTATTATACTAACAAGTCAGGCTAAAGAAAAGCCACAAATTGCTGAAGTTATTGCAGTAGGTCCTGGTGGAATGGTTGACGGAAATGCTGTTGTTATGGAGGTTGCAGTAGGAGATAAAGTACTTATTTCTAAGTATGCAGCAACCGAGGTTAAGATTGACGGTGAGGAGTTTATGATTTTGCGTCAATCTGATATTTTAGCAAAGGTTATGTAAGTTTTCAAAGAAAGGTGATATATTATGGCAAAACAAATAATGTTTGGAGAAGAAGCAAGAAAGGCCTTGCAAAACGGCATCGACCAATTAGCAGATACTGTTAAAATTACATTAGGCCCTAAGGGCAGAAATGTTGTTCTTGACAAAAAATTCGGTGCACCACTAATCACAAATGATGGTGTTACCATCGCAAAAGAAATCGAGCTTGACGATCCATTTGAAAATATGGGTGCACAATTGGTTAAAGAGGTTGCAACAAAAACAAATGATGTTGCAGGTGATGGTACAACAACTGCTACACTTTTGGCACAGGCACTTGTTAGAGAAGGTGCTAAAAATGTTGCTGCAGGTGCAAATCCTATGATAGTTAGAAAAGGTATTCAAAAGGCTGTTGATGTTGCAGTTGAGGAATTACTAAAGACTGCTCAGAAGGTAAAGGGCAAGGAGGATATCGCAAGAGTTGCCGCAGTATCTGCTGCTAATGAGGAAATTGGTGAGCTTATTGCAGAGGCAATGGAAAAGGTAACAAGCGATGGTGTAATCACCGTTGAAGAATCAAAAACTGCTGAAACATATTCAGAAATTGTTGAGGGTATGCAATTCGACAGAGGCTATATCACTCCCTATATGGTTACTGACACAGATAAAATGGAAGCAGTATTGGATGACGCTTACATCCTTATAACTGATAAAAAGATTTCTAATATTCAGGAAATTCTACCATTATTGGAGCAAGTTGTTCAATCAGGCAAGAAAATGCTTATAATTGCAGAGGATATTGAAGGTGAAGCTTTATCAACATTGATTGTTAACAAGCTTCGTGGTACATTCATCTGTGTTCCTGTCAAGGCTCCAGGCTTTGGTGACAGAAGAAAGGAAATGTTAAGAGATATTGCAACCCTAACAGGTGGTGAGGTTATTTCCGAAGAGCTTGGACTTGATTTGAAAGAAACTCAGATTTCACAACTTGGTCGTGCAAGACAAGTGAAAGTCCAGAAGGAAAACACAATTATTGTTGACGGAGCAGGAAATCCTGAAGAAATTAAGGCTCGTGTTCAACAAATCAAAAACGAAATCGAAAACACAAACTCAGATTTTGACCGTGAAAAACTTCAGGAACGCCTTGCTAAGCTTGCAGGTGGTGTTGCAGTAATCAAGGTTGGTGCAGCAACTGAAACTGAAATGAAGGAAATGAAGCTTAGAATTGAAGATGCTTTATCTGCTACAAAAGCTGCAGTTGAAGAAGGTATCGTTGCAGGTGGTGGAACAAGCTATATAAATGTAATTGACAAGGTTTCTGCTTTAGCAGATGAAACTGATGGCGACGAAAAAACAGGTGTTCAAATCGTTATCAAAGCGTTAGAGGAGCCTGTTCGTCAGATTGCAAAGAATGCAGGTCTTGAAGGCTCCGTTATTGTTGACAAGGTAATGAGCAGCAAAAAGGGTATCGGCTACAATGCATTAACTGAGGAATATGTTGATATGCTAAAGGCAGGTATCGTTGATCCTGTTAAGGTAACAAGAAGTGCATTACAAAATGCATCAAGTGTTGCTGCAATGGTGCTTACAACTGAAAGCTTAGTAGCTGATAAGCCTGAGCCAAAGCAAATGGTACCTCAAATGGACCCTAACGCAATGGGTGGAATGTATTGATAAAAAAACAAAAATAGGATGTAAATAAAAAGTCCTTTCGAAAAATGAAGGTTTAAAAGCCTTCATTTTTTTATTTTAAAAAAAGAAAAACAAAACGGAGTTTATTAAAAACTCCGTTTTGTTTTTTTAGGATTTTATCTACATCCATATTTTTTAGTTTCCACATTCAACGCTGATTTCATTGAAAATCTTTAAATAATTGTCAATTCCAAAGCTATCTCTCTCAGCGCCTGAGATATCAAGAACCTTTTTCCCCTCATGCATCATAACAGACCTTGTTCCAAATTCAACTGCGTGTCTTAAATTATGAGTGACCATCAGGGTTGTAATATTTTTTTCTTTGACAATTTTATCGGTAAGCTCCATAACAATATCACTTGATTTCGGGTCTAACGCAGCCGTATGCTCGTCGAGTAAAAGTAATTCAGGAGTTTTCATTGTTGCCATAATCAAGCTTAATGCCTGTCTTTGACCTCCTGATAAGCTTCCTGCCTTAGCATTTAATCTATCCTCAAGTCCCATACCCAGAATTTTAAGTTGTTCTCTATAGAATTCTTTTCTGCCTGTGTTTAAGCCCATGCCCAGGCCATACATTTTACCTTTATTGTCTGCAATGGACATATTTTCAAATATAGTCATAGAAGGACAGGTTCCAATTGAGGGATTTTGGAAAACTCTTGCAATTTTTCTTGCCCTTTTATAGTTTTTATCCCTTGTTATATCAATATCGTCTAAAATAACCTTTCCACTATCACATAGGATATCTCCTGAAATTATGTTCAAAATAGTGGTTTTTCCAGAGCCATTGCTACCAACAACTGCCACAAACTCACCTTTTTTTATTTCAAGATTGAAGTTTTGAAAAAGGATATTTTCATTTATTGTTCCTGCATTGAAAACCTTATCAATATTTTGTAATTTAAGCATCCTCCTTCACAACTCCCTTCTTTTGTGATTTCTTGAATTTTGTATTATTCAAAATCAAGGTTACTACGAATAAAATTGTTATAACAAGGTTTGTGTCTGAGGATTGCAGTCCTGAGCTTATTGCAATAGTTATACAAGCCTTGTATATAATCATACCAACAATAACCCCTGTTGTGAGTTTAAAGAAGGTAAGCTTTTTAAATATAGTAGTGCCTATTATAACTGCAGCAAGTCCCATAACCAATATACCTGTACCTGATGTTATATCAAATTGCATATTTCTTTGACAACTCAAAGCTCCCGACAATGCCACAAGTGCATTTGCAATCGCAAGACCTACAATTTTTACGCTCCCAGGATTTTTAGCCAAGGTAACAACGAGTCCTTCATTGTCGCCAACGCTTCTTAGTAAAAATCCGGACTTGGTTCTTAAATACCAATCAAGCACGAGCTTTACAACTATAGCTACAACAATTATCCACACAAGATACTTATATGGAAGCATCCATTGTGGAATATTATCTGCAAAAATCGAAAATATAGTCTCTTCCTGCATCAAGAATTTATTTGGCGCACCCACAATTCTATAATTAACAGAATATAGTGCTGTCATCATAAGTATGCCCGACAATAAGTCCTTAATTTTTAGTTTAACATGCAAAACACCTGTGATTGCACCTGCTATTGCACCTGAGAGCATAGCAACAATCAAACAAATCCAAGGATTAACTCCCTTTAAAATCAATGCAGTTGAAACTGCCGCTCCCAAGGGAAATGTTCCGTCAACTGACAAATCAGGAAAATCAAGAATTTTATAGCTTATGTAAATACCCATAGCCATTATTCCGAATATTAAGCCTTGTTCAATAATTCCGATAATTATACCGTTCAACTATAACACCTCTTAATCAATAATAACAGCAGTTATTTCGTCTGCTAAATCCTCAGGAATGTTTATTCCTAATTCGTTTGTAACACTTGTGTTCACAGTTATTCTGCTTTCCTTAATTGTTTCGAAAGGAATGGTTGAGATATCCTCGCCACCTAACACTCTTGCAGCCATTTCGCCTGCCTGAATACCTAATGCATAATAGTCAAGACCTGCAGATGCAATACATCCATTCTTAACCTGCTCTTCCTCTGAGCCGAACACAGGAATTTTCTTCTCCTTTGCCTTTTCAAGAACAACTGACAAAGCAGATACAACTGTATTATCGGTAAGGTTAGATAAGCAATCAACCTCATTTAATAAAATATCTGCTGCCTGTGTAACCTCTGCTTGCTTTGCAATACCTCTGTCTATGATTTCAAAGCCGTACTTTGGTGCTAAAACCTTATAAATGTTTATTGTACTTATTGAATTTTGCTCACTTGTTGTGTAAATTATACCAATCTTCTTCGCATCAGGCATAACCTTTCTTATAAGCTTCAATTGCTCTTCCACTGGTAAAAGGTCACTGATACCTGTAATTCCTGACATAGGCTCACTTTCTGCCTTTGCAAGACCTGCTGAAACAGGGTCTGATACTGCATTGAAGATTACAGGGATGTTCTTTTCATAACAAGCCACATATAATGCTTGTGCAGATGGTGTTGCAATTCCACACACCAAATCCATACCACTATTTGCGAAAGTCTGCGCAATCTGAGTGTTCATAGCATCATTTCCTTGTGCTGCCTGATACTCAATCTCGAGATTTGTTCCTTCCTCGTAGCCCTTATTTTTCAAGCCTTCAATAAAACCATTTCGGCAATTGTCAAGTGATGGATGGTCGGCATATTGTGTGATACCGATTTTATAAACCTTGTCACCTAAATTTGTTACCTCATTTTTTGCACCACAGGATGATAGCATTGCTATTCCCATAACAGCTAAAATAATTTTTGCGATTGTTTTTTTCATAATAAAACTTCCTTTCTTTTTTTTTAAATAAAAAAAATGCCTCTTTGACAGACAAATTCAAAGAGGCAACAAAATAAAATTCATATGTAAAAAAATCTAATCTCGTCTATTCTCTTCAAATCTCATCCAATCTAATCTTTTTATATTATACAACATAATTTTAAACTTGTCAACTATAATTTTAAATTTTTATTCCTTATGATATAAATTATACACTTCTCTTTTTGACATATTTCTGTTAAGAGATGTTTGTTTGATTGCATCTTTTGAGGTCATTCCTCTTTTTATATACTCATCAACTTGTTCTTCTAAAGATAATTCACTCCACCATTCATCTTCAGTCTTTTCCACTTTTTCTCCGCCTTCAACAATCAATACATACTCTCCTCTTGGGCTATTATCTTCATAATATGCTGTTGCTTCCTTAATTGTCATTCTTAAAATTTCCTCGTGGAGCTTTGTCAATTCCCTTGCTAATGCAATTTTCCTATTCCCACCGAACACCTTTTCCATATCCTTCAATGTGTCCTTTAATTTATGTGGTGCTTCATAAAAAATCATAGTTTTATTTTCGCCCTGAACATCAAGAAGCTCATTCATTCTCTGCTTTTTATTAGCATTTAAAAACCCAATGAATGTGAAATGTTTTGTTGACATTCCTGATAAAATCAATGCATTTATTGCGGCAACAGGTCCTGGAATAGAGGTCACCACAATGTCATTTTCCACGCATAGCCTAACCAAATCTTCACCGGGGTCAGATATTGCAGGAGTTCCTGCATCCGATACCAATGCAATGTTCTTCCCTTCCTTTAAAAGCTTGATTATATATTCTCCCTTTTCAAATTTGTTATGTTCATAATAGCTTGTTAACTGCTTGGTAATACCAAAATGATTTAATAATTGCAATGTTCTCCTTGTATCCTCACAAGCAATTATATCAACACTTTCCAATATTTCAAGACATCTTTTTGATATATCCGAAAGATTTCCGATGGGAGTTGCGCATAAATATAACATTCCACTCATTTTTTAATCCTCACATTTTTCATATATCATTTTTAATTCCTGACTTTCCTCGCCCGATTCGTCCTTAATAAACAATGGCGGCATAATTCTAATTTCTTCTTCGCCAAATAAAAGTCCTTCAACCAGAAACAAAACAGGCTCACTGTCTTTGTCAGGAAAAACAAGCCTTAATCGTTTAGGCTCAATTCTATATTTTTTCATACACGCCAATGCCTCTGCCATTCTGGTCGGCCTATGTATCATAAAAAATCTACCCTTTAAGCTCAACAATTCACTTGCTGATTTGATAACATCCTCTAATGTGCATAAAACCTCGTGACGAGCTATCACCTTTGAATCTTTATCATTCAAAACTGCAGACCCAAGCTTCATATACGGAGGGTTACAGGTTATTATGTCAAAAGAACGCTTACCAAAAAGCGTGGTTGCATTTTTAATATCATCACAAACAGGGAAAACTCTATCAGACAACCCATTTAGCTCCACTGATTTTTTAAATAGGTTATATGAATTTTCCTGAATTTCTATACCATAGAGCTTAGAAATATTTGTTTTTCCCGAAAGGAGTATTGGAATTATTCCATTTCCTGAGCATAAATCAAGGGCATTTTTACCACGGCACTTTTTCGAAAAATCAGCTAAAAGTATTGCATCTGTGCCGAATTTGAAGTCCTCATCACTCTGCACAAGAACTAAATTATTGCATTGTAAATCCTCAACAATTTCCTTAGACATTATAATTTTCCTCACATATACCAAATTTACAAACTATTCCTTATATAACAAAACAACTGCATTTGAAGATATTCCCTCTTCTCTTCCCTCAAAACCAAGCTTTTCAGTTGTTGTTGCCTTAACATTTATTCTGTCAACAGATAAATCTAAATTCTTTGATAAATTCTCTCTCATTTTTTCGATAAATGGTAATAGCTTTGGTTTTTGTGCCACAATTGTGAGGTCAAGATTATTTATACGCCATCCCATATCTAACACCTTGTTATAAACCTCTTTCAATAAAAGCATACTGTCTATACCCTTATATTTATCGTCAGTATCAGGAAAATGCTTGCCAATATCACCAAGTGCCAATGCACCAAGAATAGCATCAGATAGAGCATGGAGCGCAACATCTGCATCGGAATGTCCTAAAAGACCAAGTGTATGTGGAATTTCAATGCCACATATTATAAGCTTTCTTCCCTCAACAAGCTTATGCACATCATAACCACAACCAACTCTTATATCAAGCATTATTATTCACCCTTTCTTTTATCAAGAATTGCTCTTGCATTTATTAAATCATCAGGAGTTGTAAGCTTAATATTTTCATAGCTTCCCTCCACTATCTTAACAGGTACGCCAAGCATTTCAACGAGCATACAATCATCCGTTACAGATACATCTTTAAATTCATTATGAGCCTTTATAATTATATTTTTCAAAAAAACCTGTGGTGTCTGAATTTGATATGTGAAATCCCTGTTTGGCGTACTTTTTATGAAACCATTTTCGTCCACAATTTTTATAGTGTCTTTTGCTTTCACGCCCAAAGCAGCAGCCTCACACTCCATACATACTGAAATAACCTCATTTATTTTATCCGTTTTAATTAAAGCTCGTGCTCCATCATGAATGCAAACTATATCTCCTGATGCTGCAGTTATTCCATTAAAAACAGATTCCTGTCTTGTTTTACCACCACATATTACCTTCACAGGCTTTATGCTGGTCTTGATTAACTCTTCACATCTTTTGATATCGTCTTTTCCTGTCACAAGAATAATTTCATCAATTTTATCAGCTTCCAAAAATTTATCAATCGTATGCTTAATAACAGTTTTATCGTCAATTTTTAAAAAGACCTTATTTTCAGAAGCACCCATTCTTGTGCCTTTACCTGCAGCTACAATTACACCACTGACCAAAATTATCAACTCCTTAAAAACAAAACAGGAAATCTGCCAAAAGACAGATTTCCCAATAATTTTAAAATAAATTTTCAACTGTATCGGTAATAATATTCTCAATATCACTTTTACCGGCTACCGAAGAAAGCACAAGCTCACTTATTAAAATCTGCTTGGCACTATTTAGCATTTTTCTCTCACTTGTTGAAAGTCCCTTAGAGTGTTCACGATACATTAAGTCCTTAACAACATTTATAACCTGATAAATGTCACCCGACTTAATCTTAATCATATTTTCCCTATGACGCTTATTCCAATTATTATCCTCACAAACAGGAGCATTCTTAAATGCTTCCAAAACCTTTTTTGCTTCATTGCTGTCAATAACATATCGAACGCCAATTTCGTCACAACTATCTGTGGGAATCATGGCAGTCATATCTCCTGCAGGCATTCTCATAATATAGTATGTTTGCTTTTTTCCAAGCACTTCTTTTTCTTCGATTGCTTCAATTATTCCTGCTCCGTGCATGGGATAAACAATCTTGTCCCCAACATGATACATGACCCTTCCTCTTTTCTCGAACAAAATAAATTCTTTTGTTCTTTCATATAAATTATACCACAAATTCCTTTAAAAGTCAAAAGGTTTTAAGGAAAATTTTTATAAATTTTTATTATGTGAGTATTATTTTATTGTGCTTAAAAGCTCATCATTTACCACAATTTCAATGTTGTTTTCTTCTACCCACTCATCTATTTTCTTATCTAATTTTTCATATAAAAGAACCGATGCAATATTTTTTGCAACATCATCCTTTTCTAAAGGAAGTCTTAATATGATATGATATCCGAAATCACTTTCTGTAAAGCCGATTTCACCAGGCTTTAACCTGTCAACCTCTGTTTGAAATTCTAAAACCATTTCACCATCAGTAAACACATATCCGTCAGGCTGAGTAGCTAAGCCCGGATCTTGTGAAAATTCCTTTGCAAGTGCATCAAAATCCTCACCCTGCTTTGCTCTTTTTAATATATCGTCTGCTTTTTCTTTTGCCTTTGCAAGCTCATCTTCCGACAAAGCCACCCCTGTTTCCATATTCTTGGTAAGTATCAGAATATGCTTTGCATGGCGATACTGAGATGATAGTTGCTCCTTATTAGCTTCGAAATACTCTGTTACCTCTTCATCTGGAACAGGTTCTTCCTCTGTTATCTTCTGGATAAGCTTCATTTCATATTTCATAGCATTACAAAGAACATCTATAAAATCATCATCAATATTGTTAGTTTTCAAAAATTCCTTGTATCCGTCTTTACCACCGAATTGATTGATGAACTGATTTTTTATGCTTGAAACATCCTCTTTATCCTCTTTGGTAAGTTTAATATCCAATGCCTTACCAACCTCAATCAAGGATAGATTATTTATAGCACCCTCCAAGGCTTTTTCCTTAGCAAGCTCAATAGCCTTTCTGCCTTCAATTTCCTTGGTGTTCCAATCCTCATCACTTGTGAGCTCAGTACCTGCCATCTGGCTTTTTACACTGTCTAAGTAAAATTCAAGTTCTCCAACTGAAACTTTACTATCACCAACAGTTGCAATATACTCGGCGCTATCACCACAAGCTGACAAAAGAATAACCATACTTAAAACACATACTAATAATTTTTTCATTTTGTTCTGCCCCTTCTTTAGATTATTGCAAAAAGGAAAATATCTTTCTTAGTTATATTATAACTCATTTTTCCTCATTCTTCAATTCAAAAAGCGTCTGTAATATAAACTTAACATTGGAAATAATTCCGTTATTGCCCTTTAACATAAATATAATCTGAGGTACCTCACTGTTAACAAGCTTAATATCCCGAGGCATAATTTTTAAAAGACCAAGGGAATATTTATTGGCAATATCCGTATTCTTAAAGGACACAAACAATTTGCCAGGCTTTTGTGATAGCATAATTATTCCAAGACTATGTGCCATAGCCTTGATTTTTGCAACCTCAATCAGAGTTTTAACAGTTCTTGGTAAATCCCCGTATCTGTCACACAACTCGTCAATAACCTCACTTGCATCCTCTTCGTTTTCAATTGATGCAATTCTTTTATATGCATCAATTCTCTGGTTGTGATTTTTTATATATTTTTCAGAAATATATGCATCCACCTGTAAATCAAGCTGAGTTGGGATATCTTCCTCGTGTTCTTTCCCTTGCTCCTCACTCACGCTTTCTGCCAATAGCTTGCAATACATATCATATCCAACTGCATCCATATGACCGTGTTGTTGAGCACCCAAAAGATTTCCTGCTCCTCTTATTTCCAAATCTCGCATTGCAATTTTAAAGCCAGAGCCAAATTCAGTATATTCCTTAATTGCTTTTAGCCTTTTCTGTGCAACATCAGAAAGAATTGAATCTTTTTTGTAAGTGAGATATGCATATGCACTCCTATTAGACCTTCCAACTCTTCCTCTTAATTGATAAAGCTGTGCTAATCCCATTTTATCTGCATTCTCTATTATAATAGTGTTGGCATTGGGAATATCAAGCCCTGTTTCAATTATAGTTGTACACACTAATATATCGGTGTTTCCATTAACCATATCAAACATAACATCTTCAAGCTCATCCTGACTCATTTGTCCGTGTCCAATACTAACCCTTGCTTCAGGAATAAGCTTTTTAATCCATTGCGCAGTTCGCTGCATCCCCGACACTCTGTTATAAAGATAAAAGACCTGGCCACCTCTTGATAATTCTTTTTTCATTGCATCTGCAAGAATTAAAGGGTTTTGCTCCATAACATAGGTTTGCACAGGATATCTGTTCTCAGGAGGAGTTTCTAAAACACTCATATCCCTAACATTTATCATAGACATATGCAATGTTCTTGGTATAGGAGTTGCAGTCATCGATAAAACATCAATGCTTTTTTTAAGCTCCTTTAATTTTTCCTTGTCGCTTACTCCAAATCTCTGTTCCTCGTCAATGATTAAAAGTCCTAAATCCCTAAACTCCACATCCTTTTGCAAAAGTCTGTGTGTGCCAATAATTATATCGATTTCACCTGTTTTTAATTTTTTAATTATTTTTTTCTGTTCTGCAGGTGTTTTAAATCTTGAGAGCATCGCAACAGATATAGGAAAATCCTCCATTCTTGAAAGGAATGTATTATAATGCTGCATTGCAAGAACTGTTGTGGGACATAAATATGCCACCTGTTTTGAATCGGTTGCTGCTTTAAAGGCTGCCCTTAATGCTACCTCAGTTTTTCCATAGCCCACATCTCCACACAGGAGTCTGTCCATAGGCTTTGAAGCCTCCATATCCTTTTTGACTTCCTCAATACTCTCTAACTGGTCTTGTGTTTCCTGATATACAAAGGTATCTTCAAAATCCCTCTGCCAAGGTGTATCCTCAGAAAATGCGTATCCCTTAGTATGCTCACGAGCAGAATAAAGACTGATTAACTGTTTTGCAATATCCTTTGTTGCACCCTTTACCTTGGTTTTTGTTTTTGTCCAATCACTTCCACCAAGCTTATTTAATTTGAGCTTAGTTTCCTCACCACCAACATACTTGTACACTTGGTCTAATTGGTCAACAGGTACATACAAAACATCTGTCCCTGAATATTGGATTTTTAAATAATCCTTGGTGAATTTATTTACTGTCATCTGGTGAATACCAAGATATTTACCTATTCCGTGTGCCTGATGAACTATATAATCTCCAACACTTAAATCATTGTATGATTTGATTCTGTCTGCATTTTTAATACGCCTTTGTTTTCTTTTGTTGTCCTCAAAAATTTCTCTGTCTGATATAACAACTGTCTTTATATCAGGATACTCAAAACCCTTGCTGAGATTTCCCTCTAAAACGGTGATCTTTCCTTTTTTTATCTCATTGTTTTTGTATGAAAAGCTGCAATCAAAGCCTTTTTCCTTTAAATAACCTGAGATATTTTCCCCTCTTGAAATACTTTTTGCTAAAATAACAACTGTGTAGCCATTCTTAACCCAACCATTCAAATCATCAACCAAGTATTCTGCCTTACCATGAAAGCTTATAGTTGTTTTGGTTACAAAGGAAAAAATTGCATTATACTGATAGTCAAGAGTTGAATGATTAAGGGCATTTACCGATATAAGCTTCATCCTTGATAATCTTGATGCCAATTCCGAATACTCCATCCAGAATTTTTGACCTTTTAGAGTTATTATGTCCTTTTCTATTAAGTCAGAGATAATCTCTCCCTGACTCCATTCCAATGTTTTTGCACACTCATTTATTCTCCTTGGCTCAACGAGAAATACTAATCTGTCACCAATATAATCTGCGATTGTCGGCAATGAATCATTAAACAGAGAAACATATTTATCTATATGCGAAAAATATGTTTTTTCACTGAGCATTTCTATATCATTCAATAAAATTTCTTCAGCTTCGTATTTATCCTTCTTTTTTAGCTTGGCAGCCTCTTTTTTCAGTGTTTTTATAACTAACTCTCTTTTTTCATCAGTTATAATAGACTCAATACATGGAATGATATGAACATATTCTATATTCTCAATAGAGCGTTGAGAAACTATATCAAATATTCTTATTGAGTCAACTTCATTATCAAAAAATTCTATTCTCACAGGGTTTTGCTCACAGGGTGTGAAAATATCAACAATTCCACCTCTTATACTGAATTGACCTCTGCCTTCAACCATTTCCTCTCTTGAGTATCCCATTTCAACAAGTCGATTTAACAACTCGTCTATATCAACCACATCACCTGTGGATATTTTATACATACCATTATCGAAATTTTCTTTTGAAAGAGTGTATTGGAGTACTGCCTCCAATGAGGCTATAACAATAGAATTTTTTTTCGAAGACAACGCAAAAAGTGCAGATAGCCTTTCATGCTCTGCACTGTGTCCTGCCGCATCCACAGAATAGAAAATATACTCTTTTGAAGGGAAAACATATGTGTCCTCCGAAAAGAATTTTAAATCCTTCTGCAGTTGCCTTGCCTCCATATCACTATAGGTTATAATCAAAGCGCCGTCATTTCTTGCAGTTTCATAAAAGAACTGTGGTTGGGCAGCCTCAACTATACCTTCGATTGATATAGGCATTTTATTAAAGCAAGATATAAATTTTTTATACTCGGAATAATCCTCTAAAAGCTCGCAAAAATTCATATTCTCTCACTTTCATTTCATTTATATAAGCTTATGAACTAAATCTGTTCATAGCAAAATCAATTCCTCTTTTAATAATTGCTTCAGCAGCTTTTGCTGCATTTTTTATAGACTCCTCCAAAACAGGAATTTCATCCTTTGTGAATCTGCCAAGGACATAATCGGCTAAGTCATAGTCCTTATTCTCAGGCGAACCCACGCCAATTTTAATTCTCGGGAACTCATCACTCTTTAAAAGGTAAATAATGGACTTTAATCCGTTGTGACCTCCGTCACTTCCTTTTCGTCTTATTCTTACCTTTCCTGCTTCCAAGGATACATCGTCATTCACTATAATGATGTTCTCCACAGGAACTTTAAAGAAGCTCGCAAATTGAGAAATTGCCTCTCCAGATAGGTTCATATAAGTCTGTGGCTTTATAAGATAAACCTTTTCATCCCCTATGTTTAAAGTCCCATAAAGTGCTTTAAATTTTAATTTATTTACTTTTATATTATATTTGTCGGCAATATAATCTATAACCTCAAAGCCAATATTGTGGCGTGTCATATCATATTCCTTACCCGGATTTCCAAGTCCTGCTATAATATACATTTTTCTTCCCTCTTATTTTTTTATTATTACATTCTTCCTTCTTTACCTGTTTCTAACAAGCAATTCTGCCATAAATTTATGCAATACCTTTTAAACTACTCGTAGAGCTTTTTTGCCCTTTCTATATCTTTTTTTATCTGCTCCTTTAGTTCATCCTTTGTGTTAAATTTTTTCTCACTTCTTATATAGCTTTTGAAAATCACTTTGATTTCCTTATCATATATATCCTCATCAAAATCAAAAATATGTGCTTCAATTGTTCTTATTGTTGATTCAAATGTGGGATTTTTGCCAATATTGATAACAGCCTTATAAGTGACATTATCAATAATAGCCTCACCTGCATAAACGCCGTCAGGAAGAATAACTCTTTCCTTCTCAGGAATAATATTGGCAGTTGGAAACCCTAATTTTTCACCATTTTTCAATCCGTCACTGACATTTGAAATAATACTATAATCCCTGCCTGTCATTTCCTTAATAAATGCAAGATTTCCTTTTTTTACTTCATCTCGAATAGCTGTGCTTGCAATCTTAACTCCGTCTTTTTCCTGTTTTGGACATATTGAAATATCAAAATTATATTTTAAGCTGAAGCCTGACAATATATCAACATCACCTGATGCATTTTTACCAAATCGGTAATCAAAGCCTACTGCCACACCAACAATTTTTAATTTTTCCTTTAAGATTATTATAAATTCCTCAGGAGTTTTTTTCATAAACTCCTCATTGAATTTAATAACATATACAAAGTCCAACCCAAAGCCTTCAATTTCTTTTATTTTTTCCTTATCACTATAGATAAAATCCTTTGGATTATCTTTGATAAAAAGAACAATTCCACTTTTTGCCACATTTTTTAGAGCCAAAAATTTAGCATTGTTTATAACCATTTGATGTGCCAGATGCACTCCATCAAAGTTACCGAGAGCAACTGTTGTTTTTTCATATGGAAGCTCATATGGATATTCAAAAAACTCCATTTTATCTCTCCTTTTACCTGTTCCAGAATGCTTTTTTAAGCACTAATTCACCTTTTTGGAACTCAGAAATTGATAGAAATTCACCGTCAGGGCTAAAGAGTCTGTACTCCTGATTTTCAATCAAACCTTCATATTTAATATTTACCCCATACTTAACAAGCTGACTTTTTCTTTCGTTCAACCTAAGCACGGGAATGTGTAAAAATAAATCCTTGGTTTTTATCATAATATCACAAAGTCTGCCCTCATCTGCCAATTGCTTTATCTCATCAGCTGTGTAGCTTTCGTCAATAGTGAAATCTCCACTTTTTGTTCTTTCAAGCTTATTCATATAAGCACCACAACCAAGCTTTATTCCTATATCCTCGCACAAAGTTCTTATATATGTGCCTTTTGAACACTTAACATCTATTTCAATAATGCCATTTTCCAAATCAATTGAGAGAATGTCTATTTGAGAAATTTTAACCTTTCTTTTTTCTCTGTCAATACTAATTCCCTCTCTTGCAAGCTCGTATAGCTTTTTACCATCCTTTTTTATGGCAGAAAACATAGGCGGAATCTGTTCGATTTCGCCTATGAATAAATTTATTGTATTTATAATTATCTCTTCAGTAAGGTCGGCTATTGGCTGTTCGGTCAGCACATCACCCTCAGCATCAAGAGTATCCGTTGTCATTCCAAGAACTACTTGTGCCTTATAGCCCTTATCCTCTGCAGTTAAGTATTCACAAGCCTTTGTGGCATTACCTATACAGATTGGAAGAACTCCTGTTGCCGCAGGGTCCAGAGTACCTGTGTGCCCTACCTTTTTAATGCCTGTTGTCCGTCTAATAAAGTTCACCATATCATGAGAGGTTTTCCCCCATGGCTTATTAACTATGATTACTCCATCCATAAAAGATTATTTCACCTGATTATCTACTATATCATATACCTTTGATAAAGCCTCATCAATCTTGTAGGCATCTCTGCCGCCACCCTGTGCCATATCAGGCTTTCCACCACCTGAGCCACCTGCAATCTGAGTGATTTCTCTTATAATATTTCCTGAATGTGCACCCTTCTTAACTGCTTCCTGAGTAGCCATTGCAATGAATGTGATTTTTCCGTCTGTGTTACCTGCAATTACTATAACTCCACACTCTAATTTGCTCTTTAAGGTGTCGCCCATAGCTCTTAAGTCAGGAACTGACAATCCATCCTGCTTTGTTACCACAACATCAATGCCTTTGATTTGCTTTTTGCCATCCATCATAGAATCTGCCTGTCCACTTTGAAGCTTAGCCTTTGCAGATTCCAAATTCTTTTTAGTTTCCTTAAGCTCAGACACCAAAGCCTCAGCCTTTATATCCAATTCAGAGGTGTTGGATTTGATAATTTCTGCAGTTTTTTCAATTATTGAATCCTTCTTGTTTATATAATCAAGTACACCATAACCAGTTACCGCTTCAATTCTTCTTGTTCCTGCGGCAACTCCTGATTCGGATATAATTTTAAACAAGCCTGCCTCAGCAGTATTTGTTAAATGACATCCACCACAGAATTCAATTGAGTAGTCACCCATACTTACAACTCTGACGATATCTCCATACTTTTCACCAAATTGAGCCTCTGCACCAAGTCTTTTTGCCTCCTCAATAGGAAGCTCTTTAATTACTATAGGCATTGCCTTTAAAATAGCCTCATTTACCTTGTCCTCAGTAACCTTTAATTCCTCCTTGGTCATAGCTGAGAAATGCGAAAAGTCGAATCTCAAATGCTCATCATTAACAAATGAACCTGCCTGAGCAACATGAGTTCCTAAAACCTCTTTTAAAGCTTTTTGCAAAAGGTGAGTTGATGAGTGGTTTCTTGAAATAGACATTCTTCTCTTTTCGTCGAGCTTCATTGTAACGGTTGTACCCTTTTCAATTTCACCCTCTGTTATTCTCACAATATGTGATGTTGCTCCACCTGGAATTTTTTTGGTGTCAATCACTTCTGCTTTACCCATTTGTGAATAGATAACACCGTGGTCACCAACCTGACCACCCATTTCACCATAGAAAACAGTTTTGTCGGTAACAATAATACCCTCGTCACCCTCAGTTAAAATATCCTTTTCTACGCCATCTGCACCTAAAGCAATAACCTTTCCTTCGCACTCTTTGTTGGTGTAGCCTATAAATTCAGTTTCTAATTTATCGCCAAATACTATGCTCTCGTCACTTGCCCAGCTTGAGCCATCTTTTCTTCTTGACCTTGCGTTATCCTTCTGGATTTGCATTTCCTTTTTAAAGCCTTCCTCGTCAACTGTTAAGCCCTGCTCCTCTAAAATGTCCTGAGTCAAGTCAATAGGAAATCCATATGTGTCATACAACTTAAAGGTTTTTTCACCGTCTAACACAGTTTCCTTGTTCTTATAAAGCTCACTTATATATTCATTTAAAATTGCAAGTCCGTTATCAATGGTAGCAGCAAATCTTTCCTCTTCAATTTTAATAATTTTCTTGATATACTCTCTCTTTTCGTCGAGCTCAGGGTATGCAGACATTGACTCATTTATAACTGTGTCTGCAATGTTATATAAAAACTCTCCCTTGATATTCAAAAGCTTTCCATGTCTTGCTGCACGACGAAGTAATCTTCTCAAAACATAGCCTCTGCCTTCATTTGAAGGAATAACGCCATCCGATACCATCATAACGGTTGACCTGATATGGTCGGTGATAACACGCAAGGATACATCAGTTTTTTCGTCCTTTTTATATTCTACGCCTGCAACCTCACTGATTTTTTTCATAACATTCTGCACAGTGTCAACCTCAAAAAGATTGTCAACTCCCTGCATAACAACTGCAAGTCTTTCAAGTCCCATACCTGTGTCAATGTTAGGATTTTTAAGTCTGTTATAATTTCCGTCCTCATCCTTGTCGAACTGAGTGAAAACAAGGTTCCAGACCTCCATAAATCTGTCACAATCACAACCTAATTTACAATCAGGCTTTCCACAACCATATTCTATACCTCTATCAACATGGATTTCAGAGCAAGGGCCACAAGGACCTGTTCCATGCTCCCAGAAGTTATCCTCTTTACCCATTTTTACAACTCTTTCGGGAGCAACGCCGATTTCATTTATCCAGATATCTCTTGCCTCGTCATCATCCTCATAGACAGTAATCCATAAGTCTTCAACCGGAAAGTGCATTACCTCTGTGAAAAATTCCCACGCCCATGAGATAGCCTCACGCTTAAAATAATCTCCAAAGGAGAAATTTCCAAGCATTTCAAAAAATGTTCCGTGGCGGGCAGTTTTACCAACACGCTCAATATCAGGTGTTCTTATACATTTCTGACAGGTTGTGACTCTCTTTCTTGGAGGGGTTTCAGCTCCTGTAAACCATTTCTTCATAGGTGCCATACCTGAATTGATTAAAAGCAAGCTATTATCATTTTGAGGCACAAGTGGGAAGCTTCCCAACCTCAAGCAATTCTTACTCTCAAAAAAGCTTAAAAAAGCCTCGCGTATCTCATTTACTCCCATTTTTTCCATTGTAACAAACCTATTCCTTTCAAATATCTTATAATTATTCTACCGATAGAATGTAATAGTATAATGGTTGACCACCATATTTTATTGAAACCTCTAAGTCGGGATATTCCTCTTCAAGAATTTCACCAAGCTTTATGGCATCCTCTTTTTTGATGTCCTCACCATAGTAAATATTTAAAAATTCGCTATCATCATCACATAAGCTTTCAACAAGGTTATAACAAACCTCCTCAGGCTTTTTACCGGTAAATTCAATTTTTCCTGATGAAATACCTAAAATGTCCCCTTCCTTTATTTCAATGGAGTCCATTTCAGTATCACGAACTGCAAAGGTAACCTGCGCTGCCTTTACATCATTCATTGCAGATGACATCTTTTTCTGATTATCCAAAAGGGCCTTTCTGTCGTTATAAGCCATCATTGCACTTACACATTGAGGCACATTTTTCGACTGCATAACAATCACATTATTCTCTGCAATCTCACTAGCCTGTTCTGCTGCAAGGATAATATTCTTATTATTTGGGAATACAAAAACATTGTCTGCATTAACGATTTTTACAGCTTTTAGAATATCCTCTGTGCTTGGGTTCATAGTCTGTCCACCCTCAATCACATAGTCAATACCCATACTCCTCAAAATCTCAGTTAACCCTTCTCCTGCACAGACTGCAACAAAGGCAGTTTCCTTATGAGGCATAACCTCTTCTTCCTTTTTCTCTGCCCCTCCAATCAGATTTTCGTGCTGATATTTCATATTATCAATCTTGATATTTATCATTGATCCAAGCTTTATTGCCCTTTCAAGAACATATCCTGGGTTATTGGTATGAATATGCACCTTAACAATATCCTCATCATCAATAACAAGCATACTGTCACCCTTGGTTTCAATTGCACGCCTGAAGGAAAGAACATCTGCTTCCTTTGTTGACTTTTCAATAATAAACTCGGTGCAATAGCTATACTTGATATTGCTCGTGTCAACTGATATCTGTGCATCCGAGCCTGTATCAGTTTTATTTTCTTCCTTGTCCGTTGCCTCTTTAATAACAATTGTGCCCTTTTCAAGATAGGCTAAGGCACCCTCTAAAAAGTTTACCCAACCCTGACCTCCTGCATCAACAACGCCTGCTTTTTTCAACGCAGGAAGCATTTCAGGAGTTTTTAAAAGCACTTTATTTCCACGCTTTAGAGCAAACTCTAACACCAAGGTTATATCTTCGTTTGATTCTGCTTCCTTTACGGCTGCCTGTGCAATTTCTCTTGCAACTGTGAGGATTGTTCCCTCTGTAGGATTCATAACTGCCTTATATGCAGCATCCGATCCAAGCTTCAAAGCTTCTGCAAAATCCTTGGATGTTATTTCCGTCTTTCCCTTCAACCCCTTTGAAATACCTCTGAAGAATTGTGACAGGATTACGCCTGAGTTTCCTCTTGCACCTCTTAAGGTTGCATAAGACATTGTGTCTGCAGCCTTTGTGGCAGAGGTGGAAACCATCTCCTCCAAAGCCTTTGCCATAGCATCAACTGTCATTGACATATTAGTCCCGGTATCTCCGTCGGGTACAGGGAAAACATTAAGGTCATTGACATGTTGCTTGTTGTTATATAAATTATGTGCACCTGAAATCATCATTTCAGAAAGCACCTTTCCGTCAATCAAATTACTAATTGTACTCTCCTCCAATCAATGTGAAGTTATATAAATAAAAAAATCTTATGAACGCACTGACTCAACATGCACATTTATTTTATTAACTTTAAGTCCTGTGTTATGCTCAAGCTTATATTTAACATTATTTATAATACTGTCGCAAATAACATTTATATTTACTCCGTACTCAACAATAATGCTCATATCAATAACAATTCCGTTATCAACTGTACTTACACGGATGCCCTTCGACATATTTTCCATTTTCAAAAGGCTGACAAGTCCGTCCTTTTTGCTTCTTGAAGCCATGCCAACAACACCATAGCATTTTGTTGCCACATAACCTGCAATTGATGCTATAGTACTATTTTCAATATATACCTCTCCCAAATCACTATTTATCATTATCGCCATTAGTTAACACCAATCCTTTCCGATAAATATTTCTGTACAAATAATAATAATAATATATACAGTTATTACTATTTTACTATATTTTCCCCGATTAGTCTATAGTTATTTTAAAAATAAGTAAAATATTTTTAAAAAAAATCTTAAAATACAGATATTTTTATATATTTTTATAAAAGCCTCTCTTTTTTTAGTAAATTTTAGAATCAAAATTGAATATATTGATATTAAGAATAAATGAAAGGTGGAGCTTTATGAACAACAGAGTCAATAAAAAAATGGAGGATTTATTGAGGGACATAGATCCATCAGTATTAAAACAAAATCAGGGCACAATCAACAAAATTATGAGCTCTGAAAAGGCAAAGGCGTTTGTTTCAAATTTATCCGACAACGACAAACAAAAGCTTGTGGAAAGCTTTATGAATATGGACAACAAAAAAATCAAAGAAAAGCTTGGCTCTTTGAATCAAAAAGGACTTACCAAGAATTCCTTGGATGAGATATTAAATAAGTTGAAATAAAATTGGGGGGGTATTTAATATGGCAAATGATATGATGGACACCCTTAAAGGAATTTTAGGGGAAAATGCAGACGAAAAAATACAATCGGTTATATCCGGACTTCAGGGCAATGGCGACAGTTCTTTAAATAATGAACTATCGATAAGCAGTGCAGACTACATAGCACAATTAAAATCTCTTTTAGGTCAGATTGAAAATGTTAATGACACAAGGTCAAACCTTCTTTTATCCTTAAAGCCTTATATGAGAAATGAAAGAAGAAAAAGCATTGAAAGTGCAGTTAAGATTTTAAATCTCACAAGACTTGCAGGGTTGTTTAAGTAGGTGATATAAAATGTATAGAAAATATTATAGCTATAATGATATGCCTCGTCCTATTCAATGCAATAATGAGCCTATAAAAAAGCCACAAGAGGATGTGTGTCACCAGAATAATAATAGCAACAAGCTATTTGGAAAATTCGAAACAGACGACATAATTTTAGCGATTGTAATTGTTATGCTTCTTGCAAATGATTGTGACGACAAGCTTCTGCTTTTAGCATTGGCTTTTGTTTTCTTCACAGGCTTTGACGGATTTTAGTAAAAAAAATAGCTTTTACATTTTTTTGTAAAAGCTATTTTTATTTTCCTTAGTCGTCAGTTCTCTCACTTATTATATATCTTGGTCTTTGCTTGGTTTCCATATAAATTTTACCAATATACTCGCCTATAACACCAAGACTTATAAGCTGTATTCCTCCAATAAAGCTAATTATAGCAACTATACTTGACCAACCACTAACAGTGTTGCCTGACATATGGCTGATAATTGCCCAGATGATAAATATAAAGCTTATCAATGCCACAAAAACACCCATACAGGTTATTATCCTGATAGGCTTAATGGATAGGCTTGTTATTCCGTTAAGAGCAAGACTTAGCATCTTTTTTAAAGGATAATGACTCTTCCCTGCCTTTCTCTCAATCCTGTTATAATACACAGATGTACTTTTAAATCCAACCAAAGGAATAAGTCCTCTTAAATACAAATTAACCTCTTTGTAGTTTTCAAGCTCCTTTAAAACTCTTGAGCTTAAAAGTCGATAATCGGCGTGATTGAAAACCACCTCTGCACCAAATAATTTCAAGAGCTTATAAAACAGTTCTGCAGACAGGCGTTTAAAGTATGTGTCTTTTTTTCTTTCTTTTCTCACTCCATATACTATATCAGCGCCATTCATATATTCAGATATCATATCATCAATTGCATTTATGTCATCCTGTCCGTCACAATCGATTGAAATTGTTATATCACATTTATCCTTGGCATCCATCAATCCTGCCAGAACTGAGCTTTGATGCCCTCTGTTTCTACTCTGTTTTATTCCTGTCATATGCTTGTTTTCTTTTGCATATTCCTTGATTGCCTCCCAGGTGTTGTCTTTTGAGCCATCATCAACAAATAAAACTCTGCTCTCATCAGACACAACATTATTGTCTATCAAAGCTTTTAGCTTATCCGAAAAAAGCTTGCCTGTTATTTTTAAAACTTTTTCCTCGTTATAGCACGGAGTGACAATATATAAAATGGGTTTATTCATCCATCATCCCTCTCTTTCTGCCCTTCTACTAATATACCATTTTTCCCCTTAAATGTCAAATATAAACCCTATTTTAATTTATTTATTAAAATGTATTGACATTTAATTTTATCGGGGATATAATAACAACAATTTAATGGAAAAATCATAATTTTAAAAATCAAATTTTAACAAAAAGGGATGGCTGGAATTATGAAAAAGAACAACAGAAGTTTTTGGCTTACAATGTGGCCATATTTAAAGGAATATAAAGGAAAAATGATAACCTGTGTAGTCTGCGCGCTACTAGTTGGTGTGTTTGTTGCATGGCAACCCTTTGTTATAAAATACATAGTTGATAGTGGCATATCAAATGAAAGCTTGGCACCAAATGAAAAAATGCAGACGGTTTTCTCTCTGTGTATTCTCTATATAATTATCTCGTTGCTGAGATTGTCTATATGGCGCTTTGGTGCAGTGAGAATGTTTCAAATACTCGAAAAATCACTCTTGAATTTAAGGTCAAAATTTTTCCATCATATCCAGACACTTGGAATGAGCTTTTATGAAAATTATTCATCAGGAGATTTGTTCAATTGCATTTTTGGTACACCAATGGTTAATATAAAGTCCTATATGAGCCTGATTTTAATGAGTGTGCCCTATCAGGCACTTTCTCTTGTGATTTCTATTTCGGCGCTTTTGTATTATGAATGGTCACTCACATTAGTTTTGTTTATAACTGCTCTTGTTATGGCACTATTTAATAAGCTTGCACGAAAGAAAATAAAACAGGTTTCAAGTGATTATATCAAAAGTGAAGCAGATGCAAGTAAATATGTTCACGATACCTTGAATGGAATGAATGCAATTAAGCAATATTCAATCGAGGATGATATATATGATACCTTTTCAACACGACTGGAAAACATATGTGATAAAGGAATAACCTTCTCCTCAAAGCAACACAAGGAGCAAATCCTCCCTGAAATGATTCAGTACTTGGGAACTGCAGTTATTTATTTTGTTGGTGCAATTGTTTGTGTGTACAAGGGTATATCTGTTGGTGTTTTATATGCATTTTTATCAAGTATGACATCTATCCTCTCAATTTTAATCTCCTGGCTCAACATCGGACTCACAAAAAGCAGTGCTGATGCAGGGTTAGAAAAAATTATGAGCGTGCTTGAAACACGAACTGATGTTGATGAGCTTGACCCATCAAGAGCAAGAAGCATTGAGGTGGAAAAAAATAGTGCCAAGAGTAAAAATAAGCCCTGTATATCATTTAAGGATGTAACCTTCTCATATCCCAATCAGACTGTTTTAACTAACTTTAACTGTGATATCAGGTATGGAGAAAGTATTGCACTTGTTGGTAGCTCAGGTTGTGGAAAAAGCACCATTTCAAAGCTTGCGATGCGATTGTATGATGTTCAGGAGGGTGAGGTTCTACTGCACGGTAAAAATGTTAAAGACTATTCCATTCATGATTTGAGAGTATCCTTTGGAATTGTACCTCAAAACCCATATATATTCTCAGGCTCTATCTGGGAAAATGTTAGCATAGCTTGTCCAACAGCTTCCAACAGAGAGATTATAAATGCAATGGAGATTGCTCATGTTCACGAGTTTGTGAATAATCTTGAGTATGGCTGGAACACAATTGTGGGTGATGGCGGCTTAGACCTGTCGGGTGGGCAAAAGCAAAGAATTGCGATTGCAAGAGCAGTTCTTGGAAGTCCGGATATTCTGATATTTGATGAAGCTACCTCTGCACTTGATAATATCTCAGAACAAATTATTTCCGATTCAATAAATAAGCTTATGAAGGACCATACAGTTATTATTATTGCACACAGATTGTCAACTATAAAAAATGTGGATAGAATTCTTGTTATGGAAAAGGGTACAATTGTTGAAGAAGGAAGCTATGAGAAGTTAAGCAAAAAAGAAGACGGAAAATTTTACGAATTTTTACACATATAAAAATAATAAAAAAAGCCTGAGCAAGTGAATTCTTGCTCAGGCTTTTTTTAAAATTCAGAAAATCCCGAAAGTCCTGACGGGCTCAGGTTTCCACCTAAACTATCAAAAGCAAATGCTTTTATATATTTTCCCGACAATGCACCCTCTTCAAAAGTGAAGGTAGTTAGATTGTCACCTTTTTCTAATTTTTTCATAGAAGGATTTACCTTAACTGCTATCAAACGCATATTTTCATCATATATAGCGGCCACAACATCAGCATAAACATCCTCGTCACTTAAGTTTTTAAAATTAGCAATAGATATTACTATATCCCCCGTCAAAACAGGCACCTGGTTTATGCTTGTGTGTATTGGTATAGGAGAGCATACATTTTCATTATATGCATAATCCAACACTCTGAACATAATGGTTTTTTTATCAAAATCTGTTACATCAATATTATTAAAAGATGCATTTTTTCCAGGCAAAGACGGCTCAAACAATTCTTTTTTATTTCCCTCTAAATCCATTCCCTCGACTATTGCACCCATTATATATCTATTGTCAGTAGCAGTTGCTGAGATATACTTTTTACCATTTTCTTCAACATACTCAAAGTCACTTATAACGGGGTCTTCACTATCAACATAGAAATTAAAAGACATTTCGTGTGTTTCTGGGTTTTCATAATCAAGTTCACCTGTCACAGTTGCAGTATAATCTCCATCAGGAAAACGAAGAGACGCTATCTTCAGAAGAGCATTACCTGTTTTTGAAATTTTTCCATCACCTATTTTGCCTTTTGCAACTATTCCTCCGTTTGAATCGTTAATGCACAGACTTGTCTCTTTCGCAGTTCGTGCCGCAGATATCTTTATCATAAATAACATATTTTCATTAAATCCTGCATATTGCTCTGAATCATATATAGCACTATTATACTGTCCCTTGTCCTTTGCAATCTTATTTACTCCCAAAGGTGTATTTGTGATATTATTCTCTTTATCTGCAACAAAACTATCTCCAGCTAATAAAACCGAGGCATTCTTTTTATCCTCATTTTGATAATATGGTGCATAAAAAACATTTTGTGCATCCCAGTCCTTATAAAAGCATGTAAATGGCATATTTACATTTGCATCAGGCATACTACTGCTTGTGAGCTTTACGAATCCGTCAACAAAGAATCCGTTTTTGAAAATATTATAATTATTATCTACCCACTCACTATCCAATACAACAGGAATATTTAAATCCTTTTGTGAGTTTTTAAAAATCGTAATTTCTTCCTGTTCGGCCACCGAAAATGGTACTTGACACGAGTAATTGCCAACATAATACTTACCATTCTCTCCAAGCACCTTGTCATCCGTTGACAAAACAATTTCTATCCCATCATATGTAATATCACTGTCTCCAAAATTCATCACAGAAAATCCAACTGAAAATTCCTTATCAATTTCTTTTAAGGATAGCTTTGACTTTCTTCCCATTCCACCATCGCTGTCACCCAATAATATAACAGGAGTTTTGGTTGCCCTTTCAAGATTTATATTACCTGCACCTTGTGCACGGGTAGAAAATGGAATACCATTTATTTTATCCTGATAGCTTATATCGGCAGTGCTCATAATAAGATTTTCTATAAATCTACCTTTATCCATATCCTCACTATACACATTCTTATATTTTGTGTCCTTATTGCCTTTTAAATATTGCATCATTAGTGACAATGCACCTGTGATATGTGGTGCCGACATAGATGTTCCTGACATAATTCTGTAGCTTCCGTCAGAATATGAAGAATAAACATTTCCACCAGGGGCTGTGATTTCAGGCTTCATTTCCAGAGAATAGTTAACTCCCCAGCTTGAAAATTTACTTATTTCCCCACCTTCTGAATTATATGCAAGTCTGGTTTTAATTGAATTTGAAAATGCAATTTTCTTTTCAGTTGCATTTTTAAGCTTTTCTCCGTCCTCTTTAGTTACCATACCTGCCATCACATCCGAATATACATCTGCCATTATACCAAGTGAATCATTTATGAATATAACTGCACCTGCTTTTGCCTTAATAGCATTATATTCCTGTGTTTTAGCATTGTGAGAATCATAATCAATCAAAGCAATTTTGCCCTGAACTCCTTCGCAATCTGCAAAGCTTCCTGAACCACAATATTTATACTCGTAAATTTCACCACCTAATTGTTTTACCATATCTTTACCAAGGTCGCATCTATAGTCAATTTCCTCTCCTTCTAATGCGAAAGTTGACATATTAACCCATGAATATTCATTATCATAGGATGCAATTGATGTTACACCCGACATTGATGCAGGTGTTCCTGAAGTTGAATAGTCAGGCATTAAAGTGGATATTTTACCCGAATCATTTTTTATTTTTCCTGAGTTTCCTGAAGATGCAGAAATGAATATTCCTGCTTTATGTGCATTTTCAATTGCACTTTTTACAGGGCAGCTTTCTCTAAACCATCCAAAACTTAAATTTATTGCACTTGGTGAGAATAAAACTGCATCGTCAATTGCTGCTAATACTGCAGAGTCATTAACTCCTCCACCTGAGCCTGAAACTGACATAAACACAACCTGTGCCTCAGGAGCAACTCCCGAAAATTTACCTCCATCAGGCAATACCCCATTTTTACCTGCTACAATCCCCGTAACATGAGTTCCGTGCTTCGATATAGATACACTAACATCTTTATCATTTGTTACATAGTTGAATGCAAAAGGAATTTTTGAATTTACATAAACATCGTCAACATCAATTCCTTTTTTCTTAAAATCAGTCAACGCCATTACATTAGCTACATCAGTTTTATCAAGTTCCGGAGTTTTAACATCACTTTCGAAAAAGTCGTGGTCAACCTTCAACTCCGAATCAATAACTGCAATAACCTGTCCTTCTCCACTATATCCGTTTTCGTGCATATAATCCACACCCATCATAGTACAACAGGAATCTAAGTGATATTGCTCGGTTTGTTCTATGGACATAACCTCAGGCTCTTCAGGATAAATCGTTTCGCTTATATAAACATTTTTGACATTATCAAGCTTTTTTATATTTTCAATCTCGTCAACACTAACCTCAACCGAAAACCCATTAAAAACATTTTCATATGTATTGATAATTTTAATATCAGTTTCTGTATTATCCTCTATAAGTTCAATTGTTTCAACCTGAGTATTTTCAATGATATCAGATTGGATTTTAGCAGAGTCCGTTTCAAAAAAAGAGCTTGCTCCAACAGTTTTTGCATCATTTGTGCATAGGACAGGCTCACCCTCAACCTCAACAATTAAAATAACTTTAGCGTCATTTAAAATATGTTCTGTTTCAAAAGCAAACGCAACAGAAAATATTGAACAAGCTATAGAAAAACTTAATATTATACTGATTAACTTTTTCAAAAGAAAAACCTCACTTTTTATTTTATTACATAACATTATATCACAAATATTTTTAATTTCAAATAAATTTTTTCAAACACTAAAAAAGCTCGTTTTTAAAAAACGAGCTTTTTTAAATCCTTAAAATTAGTTTAAAACATATACATTTGCAGTTCTTCTTCCAAATCTTCTGCATTCGGTTTGAGTATAATAACAAAGGTCAACTCTATTTCCCTTTATTGCTCCTCCAACATCTGCTGCTATACAATATCCATATGACCATGATTCTCCATCGTCAGTGGACTCAATATAGAGCATAGTTCCAAGAGGAATGACTCTTGGATCAACTGCAACTATTCCATATCCCAAAGGCATTCCTGTACAGGTAGTTGTGTATCCACCATTTTCCTCAGGTGATGTGTCATAAGCAGTTGCTTTAACTGTAAGCATTTTAGTGTATGTGTACTTCTTGCCATCTCTTATGATGCTTGGTCTTACCTTAGTGCCCACAGTAACAACCGATGGAGTTGCCTCCTTAATGATTGTTTCTCTCACAGGCTCTCTGTAAACCTCAACGCCATTTTCGGATAACACTTCGTAAACTACATCCTTAACGCCTTCAGTACCATGAACATTCACTATACTTTCATCTTCAAACATACTATCATCTGTACGGATTTCTACAGGACCTGAAAAAGCTTCAGTAACAGTTTCTTCCGATACAGATATTCTGCGAAGATTTATAACAATATTATCAACAATCCTTGTTTCAAAGCCAGGCTCTGCCCAATCATGAGAACCAATTTCAATTCCATTTTCAATCAAAGCATCTCCAACTGTGTTTTTAGAGGTTAAAACTCTTCTCACAGTGTTGTCCACCTTTATTGTGATTGGTTTAGCTTGCTTTATTTCCAAGGTTCCTCCGTGTTCAAGCTTATCATCTAATGAAAAGTCTAGTATTTCGTTATCATCAATACTGATACCTTTCTCCTCTAAAAACTCATGAGCATACTCTTTATGAGTTCTTGTTGTGTAGCTTTCATAAGTATTTAAAAATTTATCAGTTCTGATAACTGTAATTTCCTTCATGCCGGAGTCAATTGCAGCACCCATAGTAATCATTGCTATTACGAATACTGACATAAAGGTTTCAAACAATTTTTTAGGATTATTCTTTCTGTAGTTCTTTGTTTTTTCAAATAAAGACATCCTTATCATTCCTTTCCTAATTGCCATTTTGACAATTATTGGTGAATATACAATTTTCATCGTAATATTCCATAAAAAACTGTTTTTTCAAGTCCCATGCTTGCTATTTTACTATAAATGTATTTCATTGTCAAGCAATTTATTACGAATTTGTTACGATTTAACCAAAAAATGTAGTATTTTCTTAATAAATACACCCTTGCTTTATACGAATTAACCATTATTTTACCATTTTATTCCATTTTGTGTATATTTTTACCATTTGTATTAGAGCAATTTTTAATGAATTTTACATTTTTTATGCATAATTGTTAAAAAAAGGGTTAGAATATTATTGAAATCTTATAGTTGTTAAGTCAAAAATACCAAAATAACAAAAAGGGGATATGTTTTTATATGAAAAATACAACTAAGCAGGTAGTTATTCTTGATAACTTTCAGTCACCCTATATCCATCAGGCTATTTTAATATTAAAGGAATATAATCCTGAACTGGAAGGAAAAATAATTGAAGAGGCAGAAAAGATAGTTTCAGGGTATCTGCATCACCCACAAGAAATTAAAGAGGAAAATAAAAAAAGGGTTGCTCCCTTTTTAATTAGCTTTGCATTTTCGATTGGACTTGCCTTTGTTCTTTCCCATATAATATAGCATTTTAAAAAGCTTGCGATAAATTATCGCAAGCTTTTTTCTTACATATTATATAAACGAGCATATATTCCGTCTTTTTCAATAAGCTCATTATGTGTTCCCTTTTCCGCAATTCCATCCTCAGTTAAAACTAAAATCACATCTGCATTTTTTATTGTGGATAATCTGTGTGCAATGGTGAACACTGTTCTTCCCTTTGAAAGCTCCTCCAAGGATTTTTGAACAAGCTTTTCACTTTCGTTATCGAGTGCTGAGGTTGCCTCGTCTAAAAGAAGAATTGGAGGATTTTTCAAAAAAACTCTTGCAATACTAAGCCTTTGCTTTTGTCCTCCCGATAATTTAACCCCTCTTTCTCCCACATAGGTGTCATATCCTAAAGGCAATGACTCTATAAACTCATCAGCACCTGCTCGTTTAGCTGCTTGTTTTATATCCTCCATAGATGCTCCCGGACATCCATATTCGATATTTTCTCTCACAGTTCCCGAAAACAGATAAACATCCTGTTGGACAACGCCAATATTATTTCTTAAAGATTTAATAGTGACATCACGAATATCCTTTCCGTCAATTGTGATCGAGCCTGAAATAACATCATAAAATCTTGGAATTAGGTTGCAAAGTGTTGTTTTACCACTTCCCGACGGGCCAATAAGCGCAACAGATGATCCTGCAGGAATTTCCATACTCAAGTTATTCAAAATAATTCTTTCCTTATCTGAATACTTAAAGCTGATATCGGAAAATAAGATATTCCCTTTCACATTTGTAAGCTCGATTGCATTCTCCTTATCCACAATTTCAGGCCTTTCGTCCATTATTTCTGCAAACCTTTCAATTCCCGTCATCCCCCTCTGGAATTGCTCGGTGAATTCAATTAGTGTCCTTATAGACGAAAGAAGAGTTGTTATATATAATAAATATGCCATTAAATCAGCAGGTGTAATCTGTTTTTTCATCATAAATATTGAGCCTGCAACAATAACTGTAATGTGCATAAAGCCCTCAAAAAATCTGTTACTGCTCTGAAAACCCGCCATATATTTATATGCAGTTCTTTTTATCTTATAGAAAAGCTTGTTGCCATTATCAAACTTATCCATTTCAACATCCTCGTTTGCAAAGGACTTTACAACTCTTATTCCAAGCAGGCTATCCTCAACCTGAGAATTCAATTCACCAACCTGAACTCTTTGCGACTTGAATGCTGCTCTCATTTTCTTCCTGAAGCTTAAGCTACACAAAAGCATTAGTGGTAAAATTGCAAATATAATCAAAGTAAGATATGGGTTTATTCCAAATAAAACTATAAATGAAACAACCACCTTCAAGCCTGTTATAAACACAGCCTCAGGACAATGGTGTGCAAATTCCGTCACATCAAACAAATCACTCGTTATTCTCGACATTATCTGTCCTACCTTAGCATCGGTAAAATATGCATAAGACAAGGTCTGCAGATGAGAGAATAAATCGTGTCGCATATCTGTTTCAATTTTAACACCCATAACATGACCATAATTTGCCATATAGTAATTCGCTGTAGTATCAATAAGTCTTAAAATAATATATAACGCCGCAATCTTTGAAATAATAGAAATAGACAAGGCTGCAGCATCATTTATAGCCATATCGGTTAAATATCTCACAATTAAAGGGAATGTGAGCTCGCATACTGTGGTCAAAGCTGCACATAATAAATCAAAGATTAGCATAAATTTGTATTTTCTATAATATCCAATAAATCTTTTTATTAGTTTGAAATTTTTCATTTTATTTTGTTCACTGTCCTTTTCATCATATACATAAATTTTAACACTAATTTTTAAATTCTGCAAGTATGCATTTAAAAAACTTGCATTTTCGAACATTTATTCGTTGACATTTTGAGATTTTATGATATACTTATATATGTATAAAAAAGAAAGGTGGTAAAGCTATATGGAGCATTTTGAGCTTGTTTCGGATTTTAAACCCTCAGGCGACCAGCCTCAAGCTATAGAAAAGCTTGTTGAAGGCATAAATAAAGGCTTTGATGCCCAGACTCTTTTGGGTGTCACAGGCTCAGGAAAAACCTTTACCATCGCAAATGTAATAGCAAAGGTTAATAAGCCTACCCTTGTGCTTGCACATAATAAAACCCTTGCAGCTCAGTTATGCAGTGAATTCAAGGAATTTTTTCCAAACAATTCAGTTGAATTTTTTGTGTCCTACTATGACTACTATCAGCCTGAGGCATATCTTCCCCAGACCGATACATTTATCGAAAAGGATGCTTCGATTAACGATGAAATAGACAAACTTCGTCACAGTGCAACCTTTGCATTATTTGAAAGACGAGATGTGATAATAGTATCAAGTGTATCATGCATTTATGGTCTTGGTGACCCCGAGGACTATAAGGAGCTTATGCTTTCTCTTCGTGTGGGTATGGAAAAAGACAGAGACGAGGTGATGATGCGCCTTATAGATATGCAATATGAAAGAAACGATATTAACTTTATAAGAAACAAATTCCGTGTCCGTGGAGATGTGCTTGAGATATTCCCATCAAACAACGGAGAAAATGCAATACGAGTTGAATTTTTTGGTGACGAAATAGAAAGAATTGCCGAGGTCAATGTAACCACAGGAGAGATTATCGGATATTGTCAGCATGCAGTTATTATGCCTGCCTCCCACTATGTAACAACGGGCGACAAAATGTCAATAGCAATCGATGCTATTGAAGAGGAATTAGAGGAGCAGATTAAATTTTTTAAGGACAACAACCTTTTGATTGAGGCGCAACGAATTGAACAAAGAACAAGATATGATATTGAAATGCTGAGGGAAATTGGTTTTTGTCAGGGAATCGAAAACTATTCAAGACATATAAGCCAAAGAGAAAAGGGCACTCCCCCCTACACTCTTCTTGATTATTTTCCAGAGGACTTTTTGTTGGTTATCGACGAATCCCATGTTACAGTTTCGCAGGTACGAGGAATGTATAACGGCGACAGGGCACGAAAGGAAAATCTTGTGAGATACGGTTTTCGTCTGCCATCAGCTTTTGATAATCGTCCTTTAAAATTCGACGAATTTGAAAAAAAGCTCAATCAAATAATATTCACAAGCGCAACCCCCGGTGAATATGAAAAGGAACACGCAAAAGCTGTTGTTGAACAGCTTATAAGACCAACAGGGTTATTAGACCCCATAGTTGAAATACGACCTGTTGCAGGGCAAATTGACGACCTTATTGGTGAAATAAATATAAGAGTCGAAAAAAAGCAAAGAGTTTTAGTTACAACCCTTACCAAGAAGATGGCAGAAAATCTCACCGACTACCTGTCAGGCGTTGGCATCAGGGTGCGATATATGCATTCTGAAATCAAAACTATTGAGAGAACTGAAATAATAAGAGACTTAAGATTGGGTGAATTTGATGTTTTGGTGGGTATAAACCTATTAAGAGAAGGACTTGACCTTCCAGAAGTTTCCCTTGTTGCAATTTTGGATGCCGACAAGGAAGGATTTTTAAGAAGTGAATCCTCCCTGATTCAAACTATAGGCAGAGCTGCAAGAAATGTTGAAGGCAAGGTCATTATGTATGCAGACACAATAACCGGCTCAATGAAAAGGGCGATTTCTGAAACCAATCGCAGAAGAGATTTGCAGGAGGAATTCAACCGTGAGCATAATATTGTTCCAAAGTCAATTAAGAAGGATATAAGAAAGATTATTGAATCAATGGAGCTTGTTGAGGATTCAAAGGAAACAGTTGAGCTTGATATTGAAACTATGATTTCAAATCTTACAGATGAAATGCTCCTTGCTGCTGAAAATCTTGAATTTGAAAAAGCGGCAGAGCTTCGTGACAGAATTAAAAAACTAAAAAAACTCTGATTTTAAAGAGGTATTAATATATGAATAAATTTATAAAAATCCAAGGTGCAAGAGTGCATAATTTAAAGAATATTGATGTTGATATACCAAGGGAAAAGCTTGTTATTTTAACAGGACTTTCAGGCTCAGGAAAAAGCTCCTTGGCCTTTGACACTATCTATGCAGAAGGTCAAAGACGATATGTGGAGTCACTCTCCTCCTATGCAAGACAGTTTTTAGGACAAATGGAAAAGCCTGATGTTGATTATATCGACGGACTATCTCCTGCTATCAGTATCGACCAGAAAACAACATCAAAAAATCCCCGTTCAACCGTTGGAACTGTTACGGAAATTTATGATTATTTGCGTCTTTTATATGCAAGAATCGGCGTTGCACACTGTCCAAAGTGTGGCAAGGTTGTTTCAAGGCAGACAATTGACCAGATTGTTGACAGGATTTTGGCTTTAGATAAAGACACAAAGATTTTAGTTCTTGCACCTGTTGTGAGAGGTAAAAAGGGTGAGCACGAAAAGGTTTTTGAAAATGCAAAAAAATCAGGCTATGTCCGTGTCAAAGCAGACGGAGTTCAATACGACCTATCCGAAGAAATCAAGCTTGAAAAGAATAAAAAGCACAATATTGAAATAGTAATTGACAGACTCATAATTCGCGAGGATATAACCAAAAGACTAACCGACTCAATTGAAACTGCAATCACTCTCACCGGTGATGTTGTTATGGTAGAGGTTTTAGATGGTGAAACTATGACCTTTAGCCAGAGCTACGCCTGTGACGATTGTGGAATAAGTCTTCAGGAATTATCTCCAAGACTATTCTCCTTCAACAACCCATATGGTGCCTGCAGTGAATGTGACGGACTCGGAGTGAAATATAAAATCGACCCCGACCTTATAATTGTTGACGAAAATTTAAGTCTTATCGAGGGTGCTATATCCTGCAGTGGTTGGGCAGCGTCTAAAATCAAGGACAGTATGGCACATCTTTACTACACTTCCCTTGCTAAGCATTATGGCTTTGACATCAACACACCCTATAAGGATTTGCCTGAGAAAATCAGAAATATTGTTTTGTATGGCACAGGCACAGAAAAAATCAAGATTGAATATAACAGAAGCTATGAAAATGGCTCATATTTGACTACCTATGAGGGCGTTATAACCAACCTTGAAAGACGCTATAAGGAAACCACCTCGGAATACTCAAAGTGGGATATAGAAAGATATATGAACGAGGTACACTGCAAAAAATGTAATGGTGCAAGACTCAGTGACGAGGTATTGGCAGTTACTATCAATGATAAAAATATATATGAGCTTACTTGTATGTCCATAAAGGACGAAATGGAGTTTATAGACAATCTCCAATTAACAAAAAGAGAGCATTTTATTGCCGATCAGGTTATAAAGGAGATAAAAACAAGGCTACAATTTTTATTGGATGTGGGACTCGATTATCTTACTTTAGCTCGTTCATCAGGCACATTGTCAGGTGGTGAGGCACAAAGAATCCGTCTTGCCACACAAATAGGCTCAGGGCTCACAGGGGTTTTGTATATTCTTGACGAGCCAAGCATTGGCCTACATCAAAGGGACAACCAACGACTTATCGGTACATTGAAGCATTTAAAGGATTTAGGCAATACTGTGATTGTGGTGGAGCACGACGAGGAAACTATGCTTGAGGCTGACCACATAGTAGATATTGGTCCAGGTGCCGGAATTCATGGTGGTGAAATCGTTGGTGAGGGCACTGCCAAAGAGCTTATGAAGAACAAAAACTCCATCACAGGAATGTATCTTTCAGGAAAGAAAAAAATTGAAATTCCAAAAGTACGACGAGCACCATCAGGCTGGCTTGAAATTTTAGGTGCTCAGGAAAATAACTTAAAAAATGTTGATGTTAAAATTCCATTAGGAACGCTTGTGGCAGTAACAGGTGTGTCGGGCTCAGGAAAAAGCTCACTTATAAACGAAATTTTATATAAGGCTCTTGCATCTAAGCTAAATCGTGCAAAAACTCATCCCGGCAAACACAAAGCAATAAAAGGGCTCGAGCAATTGGACAAGATAATCGATATAAACCAGTCCCCCATTGGCAGAACTCCCCGTTCTAATCCTGCAACCTACACAAATCTATTCAATGATATAAGAGAGGTATTTGCCTCAACAAATGAAGCAAAGGTGCGAGGCTACACACCGGGGCGATTTAGCTTTAATGTCAAAGGTGGCAGATGTGAGGCTTGCTCAGGTGATGGTATCGTCAAAATTGAAATGCACTTTTTGGCAGATATATATGTTCCCTGTGAGGTCTGCAAGGGCAAGCGTTATAACAGGGAAACTCTCGAGGTAAAATACAAGGGAAAAACCATCTACGATGTATTGGATATGACAGTTGACGAGGCATATGAATTCTTTAAAAATCTGCCCAAACTCAAAAGAAAGCTTGAAACCTTAAAGGATGTAGGGTTGGGCTATATCAAGCTCGGGCAAAGCTCCACCACCCTGTCAGGAGGCGAGGCACAAAGAGTTAAGCTTGCAACTGAATTATCAAAAAGAAGCACAGGAAAAACAATTTATGTTCTTGATGAGCCAACAACAGGCTTGCACACTGCCGATGTACACAAGCTAATTGATGTGATACAAAGATTGGTGGATGCAGGTAATAGTGTAGTGGTCATTGAGCACAACTTAGATGTTATAAAATCTGCTGACTATATTATTGACTTAGGACCTGAGGGAGGCAATAATGGTGGTATGATAATAGCTAAAGGTACTCCCGAGGAGGTTTCAAAATCCAAAAAATCACACACAGGCAAATACCTTAACAAAATATTAAACAAAGGATGATAAAATATGTTTGATGCAATTTTACTCGATTTGGACGGAACTTTAACAGACCCAAAAGAAGGAATAACAAAGTGTGTTCAATATGCACTTATGAAAATGGGGATTATAGAGCCTTCTCTGGATAGCTTATTAAACTTTATCGGTCCACCATTGGTGGATAGCTTCCAAAAATTTTATGGTATGACTCCTGATGAGGCTGAAATGGCACTTATATTCTACAGAGAAAGATTTCAAACTGTTGGAATAAAGGAAAATGCACTGATTGATGGTATCCCCGAGCTATTGGAAGCATTAAAGGATAATAACAAAATTGTTGCACTTGCAACCTCAAAGCCACATATATTTGCAAGACAGGTTTTGGAAAATTTTAATCTAACCCAATATTTTGATATAATTGTTGGTGCTGAATTTGATGGAACAAGGAATATGAAGAAGGATGTTATTATTGAGGTTTTAAATCAGCTTCCCAAGAGTATAAAATCACCCATAATGGTTGGGGACAGAAAAGAGGACATAATAGGCGCTAAAGCATGTTCTCTTCCCTCTGTGGGCGTAAGATTTGGGTATGCTGAGGAAAATGAGCTTGAAAATGCAGGAGCAGATTATATAGTTTCAACTGTTGATGAATTAAAGAGCTTACTTCTAAATTCTTAATATTAAATAATTTTAGCAAAAAAAACACAAGAAATTCTCTTGTGTTTTTTTAATTTTTAAAATAATTAAATCATACAGAGAGAATTTCTTTTTTTGAATAGAATAAAAGTCATCACATTTTTTCTAATTTCACATATTATATACCAAGGACTGAACAATAGGTCCCCCCTTAAAAATTTTGAAAGGAAGTTTTAAAAAATGAACGACAAAAATTGTCAAAACAATTGTGATGGTGGCTTCAAAGAAGCAGTCTGCATACATACTGACAAGGTTTATGACTCCTGCAGAGATAAGGATTGCTTGGAAAACATCCGTGTTTATCTGACTGCACAAGGTCAGGGAATTGTTGATAGAGCTATAAATGTTAAATGTACAAAAGCAGAGGTTATCTGGATTTTCTCAGATATTGAGCCTGTTCCATTCAACAGAGGCTTCTATTCAGTTGACCTTAAATATTTCTTCAGGATTACCTTGGCAGTATTCACAGGTCTTGGCAGACCAACCGAGGTGGAAGGTCTTGCAACCTTTGATAAAAAAGTTATTCTTTTCGGCTCAGAGGGTAATGCTAAAATTTTTGCATCCAAGTATAAAGAGGATGCCTTTGATTCTCAGCTATGGAAGAAAACCAATATGCCAAGTGCAGTAGTAGAAGTAGTTGATCCTATTGCATTAGGTGCGAAAGTGGTTGATGTTAAGGAATGTTGTTGTGATGATGATTTTGATTTGGCAAGTGTTCCCGATTCAGTTTGCAGAGTATTTGACGATAGCTTAATTCTGGGTGGCGAGCAAAAGAGAGTTTATGTATCTATTGGTATTTTCTCCATCGTCAAGCTTGAAAGAAAAGTTCAGCTATTGATTCCTGCATACGATTTCTGTGTTCCTCAGAAAGAATGTGTGGGTGCTACCGACGATAATCCTTGCGATTTATTTGAAAGAATAAATTTCCCTGTTGATGAATTCTTCCCTCCTGAAAGATGTGATTTTGTTAATGAGAATGGGTCACATCAAAATTGCAGATGTGATTCCTAAATAATTGTAATAACTTACAAATGAAGAAAAGTGGTTGCTATTTTTAGCAACCACTTTTTAATTGAGTAAAAATATCATAAAATTCAAGTATCCTGCAAAGGTTACCCATAAAAGATAAGGAATCTGGAGTAGTGCCGATAATCTGTCAATCTTTTTAAACTCCTTGATCATTAAAACAATCAAAAGCCACAAAATAACAAGCCATACAAATGCAAACAAAAAGGCTTCCATATTGAAAAATATCAAACTCCAGAAAAAGTTCACCACAAGCTGAAATGTCCAGATTCTTAAAGGACATTCATAGCTTATTTTTTTATTTATTCCTTCTTTGTACACTCTTGCGGCACTAATGCCCATCAGTATATATAATATCGTCCACACAATCGGAAACAAAAATCCCGGTGGTGCTAACGGTGGGGCTTTAATTTTGTCGTAGATATCCATATTCTCCATAGTGAGAAATGCCGACAAAAATCCAATTCCTAATGCAATCAAGATAAATACTACATAGGGCTTTATTTTATTCCACATATTATCACCTCAGTTTTATAATATTCCAGGAATAAAATTTTAATACCATTTATTTTCCGTCAAGCACCTTTATATCATCAGGGCACACCTGAATATAGAATATTCCATCATCCGAGGAATACTCCTCCTCATACATCTCACCCTTTAATTTTGTGATTTTAAATCGGGCAAGGTCTAATCTGAGCCATATAGGATGATCATCAAAATTTGCAACCACAATTTTTTTCTCATTATCAAGCTCTCTTATAAAACCATAGCTTTTCCCTGCTTTGAAAACTGTTTCAATATCACCCTCAACAAAGGCTTTTGAGCTTTTTCTCATTGCAATTGCTTTTTTGTACCAATTTAAAATATCCATGTTCTCCTCACCCCAAGGGTATGTGTTTCGGCAGAACGGGTCACCATACCCCATTAAGCCTGCCTCATCACCATAATACACACAAGGAACTCCCGGCAACAACATCTGGAGCATAACAATTTCCTTTGTTTTCCTTACTGCTCTGTCCCACTTTTCTCCCGACACAACATAGTCTGCCTGCCATTGTTTTGAAACCTCTCGTCTGTCAGGAGCGTCACTCATTTTAGTTAAAATTCTTTCCATATCATGCGAGGACAACATATTCATCAGGGAATAAAATGCCTCCTTGGGATAGTTTTCTTTAAGACTCATCAGTCTGTTATCAAATTCCTCACCTGAAATTTTCCCAAGCACTAATGGTACAAGAGCATCTCTCAATGGATAGTTCATAACTGAGTCAAGCTCTTCACCCAAGAAATACTCCCTTTTTTCTCCATAGCTTTCCTTGTTTGAGGCATCCTCCCACACCTCACCGATTATAACTGCATCAGGGTTTGTTTTTTTAACCTCTTCTCTAAGCTTCTTAACAAAAAAACCGGGAAGCTCATCAACCACATCCAATCTCCAGCCTGATGCTCCCTTTTCAAGCCAACGCTTAACAACTGAGTCATCACCTGTTAAAATGTACTCCTGATAAGATTCGGAGGATTCATTTACATGTGGCAGAGTTTTTATTCCCCACCAACTCTCATAATCATTATTATAGCTTTTGAAATTGTACCATTCATAATACTCAGAATCCTTGGACTGATATGCACCTAAGCTATCATATGTTCCATTTATATTGAAATACTTGCTATCACTTCCTGTGTGATTGAAAACTCCGTCCAATATTATCCTGATTCCCATTTTATAGGCAGTTTCACAAAGTACTATAAAGTCCTTTTCACTACCAAACATTTCGTCTATTTTATGATAATCACCTGTATCATACTTGTGATTTGAATAGGCTTTAAATATTGGATTTAAGTAGATTGCACCAACACCTAAATCCTTTAAATATTCTAATTTTTTTAAAATCCCCTTTAGATTTCCACCAAAAAAGTCGTTGGCAAGATACTCCCCACCAAATTGCTCTTTTTTATAAAATGGTGTATCCTTCCAATTTCTTTTAATTATGTCCTGTCTTTCCCCTAAAAAGCTTCCATCCTCATTTCCATTTGAAAATCTGTCGCAAAAAATCTGGTAGCAAATCGAGTTTTTCCACCATTTTGGAGTTTTAAATTCGGGAGAATATATAGTTATCTGGTAAGTTCTTTCAGGGATTTTGTTATAGACCTTTCCCATTCCACCCAAGCCACTTTCATTATTACCATAAAAAATGTGTTCATTTTCTGCTTTTATATCAAAATAATACCAAAGATTTCCAAGCTCAGTTTGCTTTGGTATTGTGACTTCATATGCAGAAAATCCACCAATTTGGGTTACATATGCCATATTATAATAGCTTATTTCTCCCCTTTTATTGCTAATAACAAGCCTTACAAATTCAGGGATGCCACCATCCTTGATTATAACTCTTATCACTATATCAACGCCTGTTGTGACTGCACCAAAGGGGTGTCTGAAATATTCATTTCTCGAATTATGCTCAACTATCATAAATTCCATTCCTTCTAAAAAATCATTATTCCAAAAAGGCTGTCTTTTTGGGACAGCCTTTTTTTAATTATTTTTTCTCTGTTGGCTTTTTCATCGGCTTTAAATGCCAGATTTTATCATTGTATTCCATAATTGTTCGGTCACTTGAGAAAAAGCCTGCACAAGCAGTATTCATTATTGCCTTTTTAACCCACTCATTCTGGTCTTTATACAATAAAGAGAGCCTATCCTGAGTTTTTGAATACTCCTCAAAATCACGGATTACCATATAGCAATCAGGATTCTGATAGTCGCCAAACAATAGTGTCTGATAAAGGTCACGGAAAATTTGGGTGTTTCCATCTGAAAATGTTCCGTCAATTAAATGGTCAAGTGCCTTTTTCAACGCCTGATTGGTGGAATAAATATCCTTTACTTCATTTGCATTGTTATATCTTTCTCTTGCCTGCACCTCGTGTGCCTCAAGACCGAAAATATAGATATTATCCGAGCCAACCTGTTCGAACATTTCCACATTTGCACCATCAAAAGTACCGATTGTTATTGCACCATTCAACATAAATTTCATATTACCTGTTCCTGATGCTTCCTTGCCTGCAGTTGAAATCTGTTCTGATATATCTGCTGCAACAACAAGCTTCTCTGCAATAGAAACGCCATAGTTTTCAAGAAAAACTACCTTTAATTTGCCATTTAATCTCTCATCATTATTTACTTTTTGTGCAACTGAATTTATCAATTTTATAATAAGCTTTGCTCTTTGATATCCAGGAGCTGCCTTAGCTGCAAAGATGTAGGTTTTTGGAGTATATTCCATATTTGGATTTTCCAATAATTCATCATATTCTGCAATAATGTGAATAATATTTAAAAGCTGACGCTTATACTCGTGCAAACGCTTTGCCTGAACATCAAATATAGAATCAGGGTTAACATCTATTCCGTTATTCTCTTTAATATACTTTGCAAGGGCAATTTTGTTATCCTTCTTGATTTTTGAAAAGCTATCCATAAATTCCTTATCTTCTGCAAAGGGGATAAGCTTTTTTAGTTGTTCTGCATCCTTTAACCAACCCTTACCAATAGTTTTTGTTATCAGGTCAGAAAGCTGTGGATTACAATTTGCAATCCATCTCCTGAAGGTTATTCCGTTGGTTATAGCGTGGAATTTTCCAGGGTTTAGTCTGCAATAATCTGCAAAAATATCGTCTGTTAAAATTTTTGTATGAAGCTTTGATACGCCATTTACTGCGAAGCAGCTTGCAAGACAGAGATTTGCCATAAACACCTTGTTATCATCTAAAATTGCCATATAAGCGTGCTTTAATGGATCATTGGGGTAAACTACCTCTAAATATTCCTTTAAGCGTCTGTCGATTTCCTCAATTATCATATAAATTCTCGGCAGTACCTTCTTAAACATTCCCATATCCCATTTTTCTAAAGCTTCACTCATAACAGTATGGTTAGTGTATGCAAACACATTTGTGGTTATCTCCCATGCGTCATCCCAGCCCAAGCCTTTTTCATCCACCAAAATACGCATCATTTCAGGGATCGCAAGAGTCGGATGTGTGTCGTTTATATGGATAACTGCTTTTTCAGGCAATCTCTTCCAATCATAGTTGTATCTTTCACCAAATTCCCTCAAAATCCATTGCAATGTTGCAGAAACAAGGAAATATTGTTGCTTTAATCTTAATTCCTTTCCACCTTCATGGTTATCCTCAGGATATAAAACCTTTGAGATAATTTCTGCAAGCTGTTTTTCCTCCATAGCTCTTGCATAATTACCACAATTAAACTCCTTCATATTCATACTGTCGGGAGATTTTGCAGACCACAAGCGAAGCTTGTTAACAATTTTTGAATCGTAGCCAACCAATGGTACATCATATGGCATTGCTAAAATTGTGTGAGAGTTTTCATATTTGAACACCATTTTACCATCTTGCCAATCAGAATATACCTCACCACCAAATTTAACCTCAACAGTTTCCTCAGGTCTTGCAATTTCCCATGCATTTCCATCCTCTAACCATGGGTCAGGAAGCTCGGTTTGATATCCATCTACGATTTTTTGTTTAAAAAGACCATATTCATAACGAATTGTGCATCCGTATGCAGGCAAATCAAGAGTGGTTAGGGAGTCAATAAAGCACGCTGCAAGTCTGCCAAGACCACCATTTCCCAAGCCTGCATCATTTTCCAACTGAACAATATCGGAGAATTTATATCCAAGATTATCAAGAACATTCACAAATTCCTTTGATTGCATCAAATTAAGAACATTTGTGGATAATAATCTTCCCATTAAAAACTCAAATGAAAGATAATAAAGCTTCTTTGAGCCTTGCTCCTTCACTGCCTTATGGGACACTGCCCACTTGGACATAATCATATCACGAGCAGCCAGGGCACAAGCTGTATATAGCATTTTCGGGGTGGCATCATCCATAGTTTTACCAAAATGTCTTGCCACCTTTCCAACAATCTCATTTTTTAACGCTTCTTCCTTAGCTGTTAGCTTTTTCGCCATTACAATACCAATCCTTTCAATTCACAAATAAATTATTTTGCTTTTTTACTTTTGTTTGAAGCTTCTATTTTTTCGTTTTCTTCCTTTTTTATTTCTTTTTTAGGTGCAGAAACTTTTTTCTCTTTTTTCTCCTCCACCTTTTTTTCTTCCTTTAAAGGCTTTTTTATTTCCTTTTTAACAGGCTTTTTTGTGGTTGTAGCTTTTTTAAGCTCATTTTTTATGCCTGTCAGTTCTTCATACATTTTTATATACTCATTTGCTGACTTATTCCATGAAAAGTCCATCTTCATCGCATTTTTAACAAGCTTATTCCATTCATCACGACGATTATAGTATATATCCATAACATATTCAACCACATACGCCATATCATCAGCGTTGTAGTTTGTAAAGGTAAATCCCGTTCCTTCGCCTGTGAATTCATTATAAGGAACAACTGTGTCTTTTAAGCCACCTGTTTCACGGACTATAGGCAATGTTCCATATCTTAAGCTAATCAATTGAGATAGTCCACATGGCTCAAATCTTGAAGGCATCAGGAATGCATCACAGGCACTATAGATAAGATGTGACCTTTCGGATGAAAAATAGATATTGGCAGACACCTTTTGAGGATATTTCCACGCATAATGTCTGAACAGATTTTCATATTTTTCGTCCCCTGTTCCAAGCACAACTATCTGTACCTCACCCAGACACAATCTCTCCATAACACTTTCTAAAAGGTCAAAGCCCTTTTGGTCTGTTAGTCTTGAAATAATGCCTATCATAAGCTTATTTTCATCAACAGGCAGATTTAATTTTTCCTGAAGATATGTTTTATTTAGCTTCTTTTTTGATATTACATTTCGAATTGAATATTTCTCACTTAAATTTTCGTCTGTTGACGGATTCCATTCATCATATGAAATACCATTAACAATTCCTATAAGCTCATTTGAACGAGCATTTAAAAGACCATTTAAGCCTTCTCCATATTCTGTTGTCTTAATCTCCTCAGCATAGGTTTTTGATACAGTTGTTATTCTGTCTGCATACACAAGTCCACCCTTTAAAAGATTTCCGTCCTTGTAGTATTCAAGCTTATCGTCGGTGAAATAATAATCGCTTATTCCCATTGCATCCTTTATTCCATCCAAATCCCATCTGCCTTGGAATTTCAGGTTATGAATAGTCATAACAGTTTTTATTCCCTGATAGAAGGGGTTATCCTGGAAAGTGTCAAGAAACACAGGTATTGCACCTGTTTGCCAGTCATTACAATGAATTACATCAGGTCTGAAATCCAAAGTTGGCAAAAGTGACAAAACTGCCTTTGAAAAGAATATAAACTTTTCGCAGTCAAGATGAATATGGTCATATGGCTTATCACCGTTAAAATAAAACTCATTGTCCACAAAATAGTAAGTACAATTATTGAGCTTCATTTCAAAAACGCCACAATATTGCTTTCTCCATCCCATATCAATATAAATATGATTTATATATATCATTTGCTCTTTATAGCTTTGAGGAATACAACGATACAAGGGTAAAATAACTCTTGCATCTATTCCCTTTTCGCATAATGATATTGGAAGTGAGCCTGCAACATCTCCCAGTCCTCCTGTCTTAACAAATGGTGTTGATTCTGAACTTGCAAATAATACTTTCATTTTATTCTCCTTTTCACAATATCAACCAATGTATTTACATTTATCCTCACTATATATACTACATCAAATACATTTCCTTGTCAAATAAACAACATAAAAATTGTAAGATTATACTATAAGTTGTGGTTATTTTAAAAATTTTTATATAATTATACTCTATCTGTTGTAAAATTTTCTATTTTATGAATAAAGGTGGCAGTTTCCTGCCACCTTAATATAATTAGAATATTCCCAATCCACCATATGTTGCAATCAGTGATGCAAACACAATTGAAACCATAGACAAAAGCTTAATCAATATATTAACTGAAGGTCCTGCAGTATCCTTGAATGGATCACCAACTGTGTCGCCAACAACTGTTGCTTTATGTCCTTCCGAACCTTTTCCGTCATAGTTTCCTGCTTCAATATATTTTTTAGCATTATCCCATGCGCCACCTGAATTGGACATCATGATTGCAAGAACAAAGCCTGATACCAAAGCACCTGCCAACATTCCCACAACACCATTTACTCCTAAAATCAGTCCAACAATAACAGGTGCTAAAACACCAAGCGCTGCAGGTGGAATCATCTCCTTCAGGGATGACTTTGTGCATATATCAACGCAAGTTGCATAGTCTGCTTCTGCATTTCCGTCAAGTAAGCCTTTGATCTCCTTGAATTGTCTTCTCACCTCAATAACAACCATATTTGCAGCGCGTCCAACTGCCTGCATTGTCATTGCAGAGAATAGGAATGGTAGCATAGCACCAACAAACAAACCAATCAAAACTGACGGCTCAGTTATGCTTAATTTTAATATTTCAGGATCAATTATATTTATCTTGTCAGTATATGAAACAATTAAAGCCAATGCAGTTAATGCTGCAGAGCTGATCGCAAAGCCCTTTCCTGTAGCTGCAGTTGTGTTACCAAGAGAATCAAGTGCATCGGTTCTTTCTCTTACCGTTTCCTCAAGTCCACTCATCTGTGCAATTCCGCCTGCATTATCTGCAACAGGTCCATATGCATCTGTAGCAAGAGTTATTCCAAGTGTTGAAAGCATTCCCACTGCAGAAAGTCCAACTCCATATAAACCACTTGAAAATTCTGTTGATCCACCTGCACTAAAATAGCTCACAATAATTGAAACACCAACAATAATTACAGGAATTGCAGTCGAACGCATACCCAATGCAAAGCCATCAATGATAATTGTTGCTGCACCTGTTTTTGAGGATTTTGCAAGAATTTGTGTAGGCTTATATGAATCAGAGGTATAGTACTCTGTGAAATATCCGATTAAAACTCCCGCCAAAAGTCCTGCAAGCATTGACCAGAAAAGACCTAAATTTTCAGGGAGTAAAAACTTAATTAAGATAAATCCTACGATTGCAGATATAATAGCTGCTGAATATGTTCCCTTTCTCAAGGATGCCAACAACATTTTTTGTGTTGCACCCTCCTTTGTTGAAACAAAAAAGGTGGATATAATCGATGCAATTATTCCAATTGCGGCAATAAGCATCGGCAATAAAACTCCCTTCATTCCCAGACCAGCAGCAACTGCTAATGCGCCACAAGAAATAATTGACCCAACATAGGATTCATAAAGGTCTGCACCCATTCCTGCAACATCACCAACATTGTCACCAACATTGTCAGCAATACAAGCAGGGTTTCTTGGGTCGTCCTCGGGAATACCTGCCTCAACCTTTCCCACAAGGTCTGCTCCTACATCGGCAGCCTTTGTGAATATTCCTCCGCCCACTCTTGCGAAAAGAGCCATTGAGCTTGCACCCATACCAAAGGTGAGCATATTAGCCATTACCTCTTCAATGGGAAACTTGAAAACAAGCTTTAATAATATAAACCATACACTTATATCCAATAAACCAAGTCCAACAACTGTCATACCCATAACAGTTCCTGAGGAGAAGGCAATTTTTAAACCCTTATTCAAGCCCTCTCTTGCGCTATTGGCAGTTCTTGAATTTGCATAGGTTGCAATTTTCATACCAACAAAACCTGAAAGACCTGAGAAAAATCCACCCGACAAAAATGCAAATGGTACATAAACTGATAAAAACCCAAAACAAGCAAGGATGCTCAAAAGTACAACCATAACAACAAAGAAGATGCTAACGGTTTTATATTGTCTTTTTAAGTACGCCATAGCACCACTTCGGATTTTACTTGAAATCTTTGTCATTTCCTCAGTACCCTCAGGCATTTTCTTCACACTATAAAATTTTATGATTGCAAACACCAACGCAATCAAAGCAGTGACCAACACAACAAAAGGCACATATATTTCCATGTTCTTACACTCCCTACTTTTTTATAATTATACAATATTATATAATCTTTTTACTATAAAGTAAATACTACGAAAATAATTATATGATATTTTAACAAAAAAAATAAGAATAATTCAAAAAATTTCTATATTTAGACTCATTTTTTTAGTTTTTTAACTTACTTTCTTACAACTATCACCCTGAGAGTTCATCTGCAACACTATTTTTTTCAGAATACAAACCTATACTACTTATCCTTAATCCTTTAAGGTCGGAAACTGTCATTGTTTTAAAATTATCAGAGTCTGTGATATCCACAACCTACCAATACGCCATAGTTAAAGAAATCAAATTCTGATAGCTCAACTGCATAAACTACCTGTTATAACAACCTCTACATTCCCTCTTCTAACTGCCTCTGTTGAAATTTCACCTGTTGTGCTTACTGGCTTTGATTTTGATATTATCCCAATAATTAAAAGAAATAGAACAAATATAATTGCAGAAATTATAATTATTTGCTTTTTTGTTAATCTGATATTTTTTATTTGTCTATAAAACCAAATTTCTTTTTTTTCTTTATTCATTTTATGTACCTCCATGTATTTACTATTTCGTCTATTCTATTATAAATTCTTAATATTTCCTCCATATTATCGTTATAAATATTTTGTTAACAAAATTTTGAATAATATAGTTAAAAAAACAAATACTAATAAAAAAATGAAAGGATGATTGATAATATGTTGGATAAAACAGCTTTGGTACTCACCATAATAGGTGCTATCAACTGGGGTTTGATAGGAATATTTGGCTTTGATGCAGTAGGAGCACTTTTTGGTGGTCAGGCAAGCGTTATAAGCAGAATTATATTTACACTTGTGGGAATTGCAGGCTTATGGTGTATAACTCTTCTTTTTAAACGCTTTGTAACCGATAATCATTGATTTTATAACATCCCAAAATGCATAGAGCAGACTATATGCTCTATGCATTTTCTATTACCTTTTCGTATTTCTTTACCTCGTCACGCCTCCCTCTTTTTTTAAAGTTGTCAACATCATCACTCATTCACAATGCATTAAGATAGGGGGTTTTATCGCATATCTGCAATATTTTTTCAACAACTATGCCAAATTGTGTATGGCATTCCTTTAAAAACTCATAACCCTTTTTATATCGTACATACCTATTCTTCATTCCTTTTGTATAGTTATATTTAGTATATTTCCAATAAAAGCTAGGTAGAAAAAAATTTTTAAAAAAAATAAAACAAATGTTTGATTTTTTCAAAAAAGTATGATATAATATAAAAAAGGCATCCAAACAATTATGAAAGGAATGAAGAATTATGGCAGCATTATCTCAAAAGGATTATGATATTCTTGATTTTATTTTAAAGGAGCAAGATCAAAGAGGCTATCCTCCCACCGTTCGTGAAATATGTGATGCAGTGGGTTTGTCCTCTACTGCAACAATCCATGCAAGACTGAAAAAATTAGAAAAGCACGGAATGTTAATTAAAGAATCCTCAAAGAATCGTTCTATAAAGGTTGTTAACTATAAAAATGAGGAAAAAGAAGATAAAAATATAGTTTATGCAAATGATGAGTACTTGGAGGTACCTGTTTATGGCAAGGTAACTGCGGGTCAGCCCATAACTGCCATTGAGGATATAACCGACACCTTCCCTCTCCCTATGAGCTTTGCAAATAATAAAGATTTATTTATGCTGAGAGTTCAGGGTGAGTCTATGATAAATGCCGCAATTCTTGACGGTGACCTGATCATTGTTGAAAAAACTCCTGTTGCCAAGAATGGTGATATAGTTGTGGCTTTGATTGATGGTGAAAATGCAACTGTCAAAACTTATTACAAAGAGAATGGTCATTTTAGACTCCAGCCCGAAAATGACACAATGGACCCAATTATTGTTCCTGAACTTGAAATATTAGGTAAAGTTGTTGGAATTTTCAGAAAGCTATAGACATATTTGTAATTTAATGCTATAATGTATCAGTATGATTTTTACGAAAGGAAATGAATTTAAAATGTCTAAATTCTTATTTACATCCGAATCTGTAACAGAGGGACATCCCGATAAAATTTGTGACAGAATTTCAGATGCTGTCTTAGATGAAATATTAGCAAAAGACCCCAATGCAAGAGTTGCTTGCGAAACAACCTGTACAACAGGATTGATTTCAATTATGGGTGAAATAACAACCTCCTGCTATGTGGATTTGGCAAAGGTTGCAAGAAATGCAGTTTTAGAAATTGGATATAACAGAGCAAAGTTCGGCTTTGACGGAAACACCTGTGCAGTCATAACAACCATTGATGAGCAATCAACAGATATTGCACTTGGAGTGAATGAAGGTCTTGAATCAAAAATAGGTAAAAAAGAAGACGGAAATTCCACAGGTGCAGGTGACCAGGGTATGATGTTCGGTTACGCTTGTGACGACACTCCCGAGCTTATGCCAATGCCTATTTCTTTAGCACACAAACTTGCAAAAAAGCTCACCGATGTGAGAAAGGATAGTACTCTTTCCTACCTTCGTCCTGACGGAAAAACTCAGGTTACAGTTGAATATGTTGACGGAGTTCCAACAAGGGTTGATACAATTGTTATCTCCACTCAACACTCACCTGATGTTTCCCATGAGGAGATTGAAAAGGATTTAATAGAATATGTTATTAAGCCAATTATCCCTGAGAATTTAATTGATGATACCACAAAGTATTATATCAATCCCACTGGTAACTTTGTTATTGGTGGACCTCAGGGCGATAGTGGGCTAACAGGCAGAAAAATTATTGTTGACACCTATGGCGGCTGGGCTCGTCATGGTGGTGGTGCATTCTCAGGCAAGGATCCCACAAAGGTTGACCGTTCTGCTGCCTATGCTGCTCGTTGGGTGGCTAAAAATGTGGTTGCGGCAGGTCTTGCAAATAAATGCGAAATTCAGCTTGCATATGCAATCGGTGTTGCAACACCCGTTTCAATTATGGCAGATACCTTCGGTACAGGAGTTGTTTCAGACGACGAATTATCCGAGGCAATTAAAAAGGTATTCGATTTAAGACCAAATGCAATTATAAATGCATTGGATTTGAGAAAACCGATTTATAAGCAATTGTCTGCTTATGGTCATATGGGACGAGAAGACCTTGGCGTTTTATGGGAAAAGACCGATAAGGTAGAGGAACTTAAAAAGGCACTTGGAAAATAATAAAGCTTTTATGGGGTGGTTTTAAAACTGCCCCTTTTTGTTTACAATAATATTAACAAATTATAAATTTATATAATAATTCTTGATTTTATTATAAATTCGTGTTAAAATGATTAAGCTATTTATATAATCATCTTATATGGGGATGCAACGGATTCGACGGGGATGAGGAAGTCTTGGTAGCGAGTAGTGGTGAGTACCACTTTAAAAGCTAAAATTTTTAAATATAAACGCTAACAATAAATTAGCATACGCTGCGTAATTTAAGCAGCCGTCTTATCTATGAGTACCACGGCTTAGAATAAGGCGAATACCAGTGGTGAACGTGAACTTATCTTTGTTTCGGGATGAGTCATGACCTTTGAAACTACTGATTTTAAAACTTTGGTTGTGGAGTTTTATTATTCGGGAAATTGACCATAACCTACACTCGTAGAAACTGAGGTGGATTTTTTTTCGGACACGGGTTCAACTCCCGTCATCTCCACCAAACAGGTATAAAGTGAACACCTACTACTTGAAAAATGCCTTTGTAGTAACGGTTTGGCTTTAATACCTACATAAAAAATCAGCGGTTAAGGTGTAAATCCTCAACCGCTTTTTTATTTTCTGCCCACATATCACGATATATTCTTCAAGCCTGATTTTACTGCCATACAATTTCGTTACAGGCCTTATGCGGCTTCATGTTTTCGTTGCGAACCTTACGGTTCATAATCTTATAATTTTGAGTTCATTCTCAAAGAGATTTGCTGATGATGCAAAGATTTCTGATTGGGCAAAAGATTTCTGATTGGGCAAAAGACAGCGTTTACTTTATGGTGGCAAATAATATCATAATCGGCGTAGGCAACAATAAGTTTGCACCTCAAAATACCACAACAGAAGAAGGAGCAACAGGTTATACAAATGCAACCAGAGAACACGCGTTAATTATTGCAGCTTGCATAGTTGAAAATTTGAAGATTAAACTTGTTGACATTTCAACAAGTTTGTGGTAAAAATACTCAAAGAGCAACATTTTTAAAATGTTGCTCTTTAATATTTCTCAATATGTCATATTCATAATTTAAAATCATATATTGTAATAAAAGTATTTTGAGGTGAATTGTGTGAAGGATTATATTGAGGAAAGAGCCCTCGAGCTTGCTCACTACATAATAGAATACAAAGCAACTGTAAGAGATGCAGCAAAGCATTTTAATATCTCGAAGTCCACAGTTCACAAGGATGTGACCGAAAGACTGAGCTATATAAACAAGACTTTGGCATCAAGTGTACATTCCATATTGGATGAAAACAAGGCAGAAAGGCACATTCGAGGTGGGCTTGCAACAAAGAAAAAGTATCTTGATATGAAAAAAGAGGCATAAAAGATAAAAACCTTGTAAATATCTCTCGATATTTACAAGGTTTTTTACTATTCCTCTTCCTTTTCAAGCATCTTTATAGCCTCAATCGCGATTGAACATTCAACTCTTTTTCTTTCAAATTCACAAGCAAGGTCATATGGCTTATTTATATCCCCATTAAAGTTATAGGCATTGGCGCAACAACCACCACTGCAATAGAACTTTGCAAAGCAGTCGGCACACTTAGGCTTTGTGTAAACATTTGATGTTTCAAAGGCTTTTAGAATATCATTTCTTGTTATGCCATCATCAACATTTCCCATTTTAAATACTTCATTGCCCACAAACTGATGACAGGGGTACAAATCACCCTCAGGAGTTACAGCTAAATATTCACATCCAGCTCCACAACCTGAAAGTCTTTTAATAACACAAGGTCCTTGCTCTAAATCTATCATAAAATGGAAGAAATTAAAGCCTCTTCCCTCTTTTCTTCTTTTAACATACTCAACTGCAAGCTTTTCATATTCCTCAAATACAACAGGAATATGCTCTTCAGTTAAGGCATAATCTTCAGTATATGGTGCAACAACAGGCTCAACGCTTGTTTGCTTAAAGCCTAAGTCTGCCATATGAAGAACATCCTCGGAAAAATGAAGGTTTTGAGATGTGAAGGTTCCTCTCACATAATAGTTGTCCTGATTTCTGCTTTCTGCAATATCAATAAATTTGGGAACAATGGTATCATATGAGCCACTTCCGTCAACACGATAGCGCATACGGTCGTTAGTTTCCTTTTTACCATCAAGACTCAAAACTATGTTAGACATATTCTTATTCACATATTCCTTAACCTCATCATTCAACAAAAGTCCATTTGTTGTGATAGTGAATCTGAAGTTTTTACCGTTTTCAGCGCCAACCTTTTTTGCATACTCGGTGATTTCCTTAACCACTTCAAAATTCATAAGAGGCTCACCACCGAAGTAGTCAATCTCAATATTTTTTCTGTTGCCTGAATTTTTAATAACAAAATCAATCGCTTTCTTGCCGACCTCTAAAGGCATTATGCTTCTGTGTCCGTGAAATTCACCTGTGTCTGCAAAGCAGTATTTACATCTTAAATTACAGTCGTGAGCAACATGCAAACAAAGTGCTTTAACAACAGACTGTTTATTCCAATTTTCTGCAATAGTTTTATATACATCAGGCAGGAACAACAAGTCCTCGTCGTATAGCTGACACATTTCATCATATGCCTCATCTATTTCCTGTTCGGAATATTTTTTCGTTAACTTTTCCTTTATATCTATAGGACACTTGTCCATTTTAGTGAAAGGCTCATTTATGTAGTCCAACATATCATAGAAAGCATCATCCACCACATGAACACTGCCACTATACACATCTAACACAAGATTTAAGCCCATTTGTTTGAATTTATGTACCAATTTAATTTAACCTCCCGATTATACCTTAAAAAAGGCTGTTACAAGCTCTGCAACAACCTTTTTAACATTTGAAATTATAAATGACCAAAAGCTTAGTTCTTTTCACACTTTTGGTTAGCAACTGTGCATGATGTCTTACAAGCTGACTGACAAGAAGTCTGACACTCGCCACAACCACCGTGCTTTGCACTATTCTTCAAAGTTGCCTTATTTAAGGTCTTAACATGCTTCATCTTAAAATTCCTCCCTAAATATCAATTAAACTTATCAAAAAATCAAATAGGATTTTTGACCTTAGATATATTATATCACACTTTTTTCAAAATGAAAAGAGTATTTTACTAAATTTTTTCAATTTTTTGAATTTATTCCCAAAATTCCACCCAACATTCCTGAAGACAGAGCAACTATAGTTATTATAAGAGTATGAAAATCAAAGAAAAAGCCCTTATCAACTATCGCACCTGACACTAATAAAACAACCATATATCCCAATGCCAACAAGCCTCCGTTAATGAGTCCTGAGCTATGTATATTCCGAGACATTAAATAAGCACTCACAAACACACTGAGTCCTGTTGTGCCAAGTGCAAGCATAGACAAGGCTCTGTCCGTCACAACAAAAAAATAGCAGGCTAAAGCAAGTATGAATATAAGAATGAAATTGATTATAAGAGCCAACAAAATTCCTTTTGCTATCTTCTTTAAATTAAATTTCTTTTCCTCAGGCATAAAATAACCCCTCCGTATCTAATAGTTATTCTATACTATTACGGAAGGGTTATAATTATTCCATTATTGTTCTGTTTTTTCCTCTTCAACAGCATCAGCCTTTTTGTCGGATTTCTTTTCAACAAGCTTTACTGATGAACGCTCCATTTTTAGAACTGAGCACTCGTTAGGATTACCAACATTACCTGTTTCGATGAAAATGTATTGGTCCTTAATTTTGATGACCTTACCCCAGATACCACCGATTGTTACAATCTTATCTCCCACTGCCAAAGCTGCAAGCATTGCCTGAGCTTCCTTTTCTCTCTTTCTTTGTGGACGGATAAGAACAAAGTACATAACTGCGAATAAAACAATCATAACCAATAATGGTCCAAAAGATGCAAGTGTTCCTTGAGCCTGAGCTTGTGCAGCTGCATCTGCTTGCGCTACCTCAACTGCTTCCTGAGCTGCTGATAAAAGATTAAAATTAATCATAATGAGTTTCTCCTTTTCTCTTAATAGTTATATTATATAACAATTTTTACTATTTTGCAAGTGGTATATTATTTAACCACAATATTTACAAGCTTACCCGGAACTGTGATAATCTTAACAATTGTTTTTCCTTCTGTTAATGCCTTCACATTATCCGACTCCAAAGCTGCCTTTTCAGTTTCCTCTTTACTAAGGTCGGCACTTATCATAAGCTTGTCCCTGATTTTACCATTGACCTGAACAACTATTTCTATTTCGTCATCTATAGTTTTTTCCTCATCAAACTCAGGCCATGGCTTGAGTGATAACAATCCACCCTCGCCATACTTTTCCCATAATTCCTCTGTCATATGAGGTGCAACAGGATTCAATAGCGTGATTAAAATTCTATACTCACCCATTGTTACCTTCTCTGCCTTATAAAAATCATTAACAAGACTCATCATTGTAGCAATGGCAGTGTTGAATTTCATCTTATCATAATCCTCACCAACCTTTTTGATGGTCTTATGAATATTTTTCTCAAGCTCAGGTGAAATTTCATCACCCTCAACAAGCATATCCTGAAGGTTCCACACTCTTTCCATAAACTTATAGCAACCCTTCAGGCCCTGTTGTGACCATGGTGTTGATTGGTCAAATGCACCGATAAACATTTCATAAGTTCTAAAGGCATCTGCACCAAATTCATTAACAACATCGTCAGGATTTACCACATTTCCTCTTGACTTGGACATTTTTTCATTATTCTCTCCCAAAATCATTCCATGAGATGTACGACGCATATATGGCTCTTTAGTTGGAACAACGCCAATGTCATACAAGAATTTATGCCAAAATCTTGAGTATAAAAGGTGAAGAGTTGTATGCTCCATACCACCATTATACCAATCAACAGGTGACCAATAATCCAAAGCTTCCTTAGATGCCAATGCCTTATCATTATGTGGATCCATATATCTTAGGAAATACCAGCTTGAGCCTGCCCATTGTGGCATAGTATCGGTTTCTCTTTTTGCCTTAGAGTGACAATGAGGACAGGTTGTTTCTATCCAGTCATATGCCTTTGCAAGAGGTGATTCGCCATTTTCTCCTGGTTCAAAGGAGTCAAGCTCAGGAAGTTCTAATGGAAGTTCTTCTTCAGGAATCGCAACCCAACCACACTTTTCGCAGTAAACCAATGGAATTGGCTCACCCCAATATCTTTGTCTTGAGAATACCCAGTCACGAAGCTTGAAGTTGACTTTTTTCTTGCCTATTCCCTTTTCCTCAAGCCATTTAATCATGGTAGGAATTGCTTCCTTCACGGTTAAGCCATCCAAAAAGCCTGAGTTTACCATATTTCCTTCAGATACATCTGTGTAGGCTTCATTCTGGACATCCTCGCCACCTGCAACTACCTCAATAATCGGCATATTGAATTTCTTTGCAAATTCCCAGTCACGAGTATCATGAGCAGGTACAGCCATTATAGCTCCTGTTCCATAAGTAACAAGCACATAATCTGAAATCCAAATTGGAAGCTCTTTTCCGTTCACAGGGTTTATTGCATATACACCCTTTAGCTGAACGCCTGTTTTTTCCTTTGCAAGCTCAGTTCTTTCAAACTCAGATTTCTTGCTTGCAGATAAAACATATTCTAATACCTCGTCTTGATTTTCCAAGGTAGGCATAAGCTTTTTAACCAACTGATGCTCAGGTGATAATACCACATAAGTTGCACCGAACAAGGTATCACACCTTGTTGTGTAAACCACCATTTCGTCACCTGTGGTGATTTTAAAGGTAACCTCAGCACCTTCAGAACGACCTATCCAATTCTTTTGCTGAGTTTTAACCTTTTCAATATAATTAACCTCGTTCAAATCGTCGATAAGGCGTTGAGCATACTCTGTGATTTTAAGCATCCATTGGCTTTTTCTTCTTTGCACAACCTCACTGCCACAGCGTTCACAAACACCGTTTACAACCTCTTCATTTGAAAGACCGACCTGACAGCCTGTACACCAGTTAATAGGCATTTCCTGCTTATATGCAAGTCCTTTTTCAAACAACTTTATAAATATCCATTGAGTCCACTTATAGTAATTAGGGTCTGTTGTGTTTATTTCTCTTTGCCAGTCGAATGAAAAACCAAGCATTTTCAATTGACGCTTAAAGTTTTCAATGTTTTTCTCGGTTACAATTTTTGGATGAATTTTATTCTTTATTGCATAGTTTTCAGTTGGCAGGCCGAAAGCATCCCAACCCATAGGATATAAAACATTATACCCCTCCATGCGCTTTTTTCTTGCAATAATATCAAGTGCAGTATAGCTTCTTGGATGTCCAACATGCAGACCTGCTCCTGAGGGATAAGGGAATTCAATCATTGCAAAAAACTTTGGCTTATCGCTACCATTTACTGCATGGAAGCATTGAGCTTCATCCCACTTATCCTGCCATTTCTTTTCTATTCCTTTAAAATTATAATTATCCACGCCATTCATTCCTTTCTACTTTAACTCAACTTCTATTCTATTTGCATCGTCCCAGAGTCTTTCAAGAGCATAGAATTCTCTTTTTTCTCTGTGCATAACATGAACAATAATATCACCAAAGTCAACTAAAACCCAATCTCCACCATGGTACCCTTCCTTGTGGGATGGCTTTATGCCATACTCGGTCATCTTCTCTTCCACCTCATCAACACACGCCCTCACCTGAGTTGTTGAATTACAAGTACAGATTATAAAGTAATCTCCAAGAGAGGTCAGTTCACTGATGTTTAATATATCAATATTCTCAGCTTTTTTATCATACAAAGCCTGTGCAATTATTTTAACTCTATCCATATCCATTTCCTTTCTAAACATAAGAATGAGTCAACATTCCTTATTTTACTATATTTTGTTATTATTGTCCACAATTTTTACAAATTTTGTTGATTTTGAGCTAAAAACTCATCAACCAACCCATAAGCCTCTTTGAAAATATCCTCTTTGGCATCAAGCCAATGAATATTCTCGTTTCTTCGAAACCATGTCAATTGCCTTTTTGCATATCTTCTGGAATCTCTTTTTATAATCTCAACGGCTTCATCAAGACTTGTTTTTTTATTAAAGTAGTCGATAATCTGACGATAACCTATTCCTTGCATTGATTGGCTTTTGGAGTCTAACCCATCCCTCATCAACGCCTCCACTTCATCCGTCAGTCCATTTTTGATCATTATGTCAACACGCATATCTATTCTTTTGTATAGCTTTTCTCTGTCCCAGGAAATAGCCATTTCCAATGGGATATATCGTGACTTTTTTTCCCTTGTTCTTTTATTATTTTCGGTCATGGTAATCCCTGTGACCTTATAAAACTCAATTGCTCTTGCAACCTTTCTCACATTATTCATCGGAATTTGTTTTGCAATTTCAGGATCGATTTCCTCTAACATTGAATATAGCCTTTCTGCCCCTTCTTTTTCTGAAATTTCAATAAGCTCCTGTCTTATTCGGCTATCCTCTGTGGTTTCAATAAAATCAATGTCCTTAACAAGTGAGTCAATATATAAACCTGTTCCTCCAACAATAATAGGGAGCTTTCCCCTTCTTCTGATATCCTCAATTTTTTCGTGTGCCAAACTCACATAATCGGCAACACTAAAATTGTCCTTTGGGTCAACAAAGTCCATCATATGATGCACAATTCCCATTCTTTCAGTTTCGTCAGGCTTTGCAGTACCAATATTCATTTTTTTATAAATCTGCATACTGTCTGCAGATATAATTTCTCCATTATATCTTTTTGCAAGCTCAATAGACAAAGATGTTTTTCCCGATGCAGTTGCACCTGATATAACCACTATAGGAATTTTAATCAAACCTTTATCACCCCTTATAAAATGCGTTTAAATTCCTTCTCAAGCTCCTTTTTGGTCATTGAAATTGTTATTGGTCGTCCATGAGGACAGGTGTTGATTTTATCAAGCTCAAAAACCTTTTCAACCAATGCCTCAAGCTCCTTTTCGTCTAACCTGTGGTTAGCCTTGATTGCAGCCTTGCAGGCAATTGTGTAAACTGCATATTCTGCCTTTTTTAAAATGTTCTTTTCCTTATCACCCTGAATATTATCAATAAGCTCAATCAAAAGCTCACAAACATCCTCATAATCCACATAGGATGGTGCAGTTCTTATAATTACCGTGTCCTCTCCAAAGCTCTCGGCTTCAAACCCAAGTTCATTAAAAAATTCCTGATTTTCCTCAAACACAATTTTCTCTGTTGGAGAAATCTTGCAGGTTACGGGGATTAACAAATCCTGAGCCGACATCTTCTTTTCTTCAAGCTCTTTTTTCAATTCCTCATATTTAATTCTCTCATGTGCAGCATGCTGGTCAATAAAGAGCATTTCGTTGTCCTTTTCAACAATAACATAGGTTAAAAAAATTTGCCCTACCACCTTAAAATCAGGGATTATCTTAGCATCCTCATTATCTGATTTTACTATAGCCTCTTCCTTCTTTTGAGCCTCCATTTTTAAGTATGCATCTCTAAATGGAGTTTTACTCTCAGGCATTTTAAAGCCTGTTGTTTCAGGGATTTTTTCCTTCAATGGAACAAGACCTGTTCCGCCTTCAAAAACATCCTCTCTTATTATGCTTCGTACCCGTTCTTTAAAATATTCCTTTGACCTGTCCTCCATATATGATGATTTAATTCTATCTTCATCATTTAAAGACAATTCTTTTTTCTTCTTCTCTTCCTTTTCTTCCCTTATACGCCTGTCAACCTCTTCTGCAGGAGTCCAGTCTGATTTTTCACTCCTCCATTTTATCGGATATTGGTCCTCTTTAGTTACAATATCAGCCACAAAATTTGTTGTTTTAACAGGCTTTTTAAATATCTCCATTTTGGGTATAGATTTAGTTTCATAAAGTCCATTTTCCACAGCTCTATATACTGCAGTTAAAATCTCACCTTCATTTTCACTCGAAAATCTAACCTCTTGCTTTGTGGGATGAACATTCACATCAACAACTGATGCATCCACCTCAATATTCAAAACAAACATAGGATATTTCCCAATCATAATCTGGTTTTTATAGGCTTCCTCAACCTTTCTTGAGATCCCGATGCTTTTTATATATCTTTTGTTCACAAAAATGTTCTGGTAAACCCTGTTAGGTCTTGAGGTTTCAGCTTTTCCTATAACACCTGATATTTTTATATGTCCCTGAGTGTAGTTCACAGGTATAACACTATTGGCATAGTCCTTGCCATAAACTGCATACACACAATTTTCAATTTTATTATCTCCAACACTATGAAAAATTTCCTTTTTACCATTTAAGTACCTGAATGAAATTTCAGGATGAGATAAAATCAGCCTTGTCATTATATCTGTGATATATGATGCTTCTGTTGCATCTCTTTTTAAGAATTTCATTCGTGCAGGAACATTATAGAATATATCCGAAACTATAAAGGTTGTACCATTCGGCATTCCCTCATCCTCACAGCTCTGGATTTGGGAGTCAATACACAAAATATGTGTCCCCATAGTATCCTGTTCACGCTTCGTGAATAAGTCAACATGGGCAATTGATGAAATACTCGCCAAAGCTTCACCACGAAAGCCCATAAACATAATATTATTTATATCCTCAATTTTTGATATCTTACTTGTTGCATGGCGTTCAAAGCATAAAAGTGCATCCTCCCTTGACATACCAAAGCCATTGTCGGTCACCTGAATGTGATTTATTCCGCCTCTTTCAATTATAACCGTGATTTGAGTAGCACCGGCATCAATGGCATTTTCCACCAGCTCCTTAACAACAGATGCAGGTCTTTCAATAACTTCACCTGCTGCAATCTGATTGGATACTTCCTTACTGAGCTTATTTATAATTCCCATATATACCTTTGCTCCCTTCTTTTATATTTCCTTTGCCTTGTTTGTTAATTCATATAGCTTATTCAATGCCTCAATAGGCGTATAGGTTGTGACATCAAGAGCCTTTAATTCATCAACAATGACTCTTCCAAGCTCATCTTGAAAGTCTATTTGAGTGTCATCCCTCTCAGGCTTTTCATACTTTTCTGCCACACTTCCAATTTCATCGTTTTCAATCTTTTTTAATATTTCCTTTGCTCTTTGAATAACATCTTTTGGTATTCCCGCAAGCGCTGCAACCTCTATTCCATAGCTATCGTCAGCACCACCGGGAACTATCTTTCTTAAAAATGTTATATCGTCCCCACGCTTTTTAACTGCAATGTTATAGTTTTTAACTCCCTCTAATTTATCCTCAAGCTCGGTCATCTCATGGTAGTGAGTTGCAAACAGAGTTTTTGCACCACATTTTTTCTTATTCTGCATAAACTCTGCAACCGCCCAGGCAATTGACAGTCCATCAAAGGTGCTTGTACCTCTACCGATTTCGTCAAGGATAACAAGTGAATTTTTGGTTGCATTCTTTAAAATTGCTGCAACCTCAACCATTTCAAGCATAAAAGTACTCTGTCCGGATGCAATATCATCTGATGCACCAACACGAGTGAAAATCCTGTCGGCAGGAGTGATTTTTGCATAGCTTGCAGGTACAAAGCTACCTATCTGTGCCATTAGCGATATCAATGCAACCTGACGCATATATGTGGATTTTCCTGCCATATTAGGTCCGGTTATGATCATAAGCCTTGCATCATCAATATTAAGGCTTGTGTCATTTGGCACAAACATGGTTTTTGATAAAGTTTTTTCCACCACAGGATGCCTTCCGTCCTTTATAACCAATTGTCCGTCTGTTGCGATTTCAGGCATAGTGTAGTTATATTTTGATGCAACCTCAGCTAATGAGCATAGAGCATCTGTGTTTGCAACAATCTCAGAAACCTCTTTTAGTCTTACTATTTCTCTTTCAACACTTCCTCTTAAGCGTTCAAAAATATCAGCTTCAAGAATGTCTATTTTCTCCCCTGCTCCTAAGATGAGATTTTCAAGCTCCTTCAGTCTTGGAGTTATGTATCTTTCACCATTAACAGTGGTTTGTTTTCTTATATAATCCTCAGGAATTTTATCCTTATATGAATTTGAAACCTCAATATAATAGCCAAAAACCTTGTTGAATTTAATTTTTAAGGTCTTAATTCCTGTTCTCTCCTTCTCATCTGCTTCCTCTTTTAAAATTAGGTTTGTTCCCTCTGTTTTAGCAAATTTCAGTTCATCAAGCTCGGTGCTATATCCACCCTTAATGAGTCCATCTTTTGCTTGGTCATCAGAAATTATATCATCAATAAGGGTATAGATATCCTGCATCATATCAAGATTTTTACCCATATTTTTAAGACTCGCTGTGCTTGTTCTCTCCAAAAGATATTTCAGCTGAGGAAGGTTTGACAAGGATTGCTTTAACGACAATAAATCCACAGGTAAAACATTTCTTAAAGACACTCTTGTTATTATCCTTTGAATGTCATATATTCCTGAGAGAGTTTGCCTTAAATCATCTCTTAGGATAATGTCGTTCACAAGCTCCTCAACTGCATATAATCTTTTGTTAATTGAAACAGGGTTCAAAAGTGGCTTTTCAACCCATTTTTTCAATTGTCTTGCACCCATTGAGGTCTTTGTTTTATCAAGCACCCACAACAATGAGGATTTTTTTGTTTTATCCCTCATAGTTTCAGTAAGCTCTAAGTTTCTTCTTGTGGCAGGGTCAAGCTCCATGAACTCGGATGCCTTATATACCTCTATTGTGTCGATATATCCCACTGCCTGTTTCTGAGTATGCTCTAAGTACATCAAAAGACCATAAACTGCCTTTTCCTCACTCAAATCCATCTTTGGCAATAGTTTGAATTGTCTTTTTATTTTGTCTTTATCTGCAAGGTCAAAAAACTCACTACCCATAAACTCGGTAAGAATTTCTCTACCCATTGGGATTACCCCTTCAAGCAAGTCCTTTTTTTCCTCATTAACAACAATTTCGGAGGGCGTATATCTTGCAAGTTCACTCATAACATCCTCTTTTGAAAAGCCGTGAGTTACATAGACTTCACCTGTTGAAATATCAGAGAATGCAAGTCCTGCTGAATTATCATCAAAATATACCACTGCAAGATAGTTATTGGTTTTTTCATCAAGCATATTATCCTCGGTGATAGTTCCCGAGGTTATAATTTTAACAACTTCTCTTTTAACTATTCCCTTAGCGGACTTTGGGTCCTCAACCTGTTCACATATAGCTACCTTATAGCCCTTTGAAACAAGCTTTGCAATATAGGAGGATGCACTATGGAAGGGCACGCCACACATTGGAGCTTTTTCCTCCAAGCCACAGCTTTTACCTGTTAATGCTATTTCAAGCTCCCTTGAAGCAATTTTTGCATCATCAAAAAACATTTCATAAAAATCGCCTAAGCGATAGAATAAAATGCAATCCGAATATTGTTCCTTTGTGATTAAGTATTGCCCCATCATAGGAGTCATATTTTCTTTGTCCATACCCATCTTCCTTTTACCATTAAAATTAAAACTCAGGTGATTGCATCAAAAATACAATCACCTGTTAAATCCATTAGTGACATCCACCACAAGTGCTGCAATTGTGAGTGCAGCCGTTAGGGTCCTGACCTGTTATATAGAAATTTAAAATCCCGTTAATCTCATTAACCAAAGCATCAAAATTGTTCTTTGCCTCAACAAATGCTCTGATAACCTCGGATTCATTAAGCATCTTATCAAATGCTTCCTGATTTTTCTTAATGGCTTCTTCCTGAGAAATCTTTCCTTCCTGCATATCTCTGCCTAAATTCATACGATTTAAGTTGAACTCCTGCAAAAGCTTTTTGGCGTTCTCATCCTCCATTTGTGCCTTTTCGCAAGCCATTAACTCCTCCATTTGCTTTGAGGCTTTAATTTGCTTTCCTAACTCGTGTGTTTGTTCGTGAATTGTCATTTTAATCTACATCCTTTCTTTTATTTAACCAATTCTCCATTCAGGCTCCATGTGTGTGCCTCTTTAATAAGCACATCTACATATTTGCCCTTCAGGGAAATATCTCCTTCAAAATTAACTATTTTCGAGCTATCAGTTCTTCCCGATAAAATATTCTTGTTATTTTTACTTTCTCCATCCACCAAAACCTTTACAACCTTGCCCACATAAGCATCATTTTTCTTTTTTGATATCTCATTTTGGACTTCTAAAAGCCTGTCGAAGTTTTTATGAATTTCGTCGTCTGTTAAAACAAAATCAAGCTTTGCCGCGGGAGTGCCCTCTCTTTTTGAGTATATAAATGAGAAAATCTGGTCATATTCAACCTTTTTCAAAACATCTAAGGTTTCCTCAAAATCCTCATTAGTTTCTGTTGGAAATCCAACAATGACATCTGTTGTTAAGCACAGTAGAGGGATTCTTTGTTTGACCTTATTGATTTTTTCAAGATACTCATTTTTTGTGTAGCCTCTGTTCATATCCTTCAACACTTTATCAGAGCCTGCCTGAAATGGCAAATGTAATTGAGCACAAACCTTATCACATTCTGCCATTGCATCTATAAGCTTGTCCCCGAAATCCTTAGGATGTGATGTCATAAATCTTATTCTTTCAACACCATCTATTTCATTAACAAGCCTTAAAAGGTCAGAAAAATCAATTTTCTCCTCCAAATCCTTGCCATAGGAGTTGACATTTTGTCCCAATAAACAAATCTCCGTCACTCCGTTTTTTACCAGCTCTTTGATTTCAGCTATGATTACTTCTTTTTTTCGGCTTCTCTCTCTGCCTCTCACATATGGAACAATGCAGTAGGTACAAAAGTTGTTACAGCCATACATAATGGATACCCAAGCCTTATTGTCATCATCCCTTAAAATTGGAATATCCTCTGCAATTTTCCCGTCCGATGCTTCAATACTAACCACATTTTCATTTTCAACTATGGTGTTATATAAAAGCTCAGGCATTTTATAAAGTGAATGAGTACCAAAAATAAGATTGACATGAGGATATACCTTTTTGATTTTTCGGGTTATATGCTCTTGTTGTACCATACATCCACACAAAGCAATAATCATTTCAGGACGCTTTTGTTTTAAATGCTTTAAAATTCCAAGCCTTCCAAAAACCTTCTGCTCTGCATTTTCTCTCACCGCACAGGTGTTATATATAACCAAATCTGCAATTTCCTCATTATCTGTGAATAAATATCCTGCCTCACTAAGCATTCCTCTTATTCTTTCGGTGTCATTCTCATTTTGCTGACATCCGTAGGTCTGGGTTACTGCCAAAGGCTTTCTACCCATTCTCTTTTCAAAGCTATAGGAGTATTCCCTTAATTTATTTATATACTCCAATTGCTCCTTCATTTCTATTTCATTAACAAATTCTGCCATTTATCTAATCCTTCAACAAAATATTATTTCATTGCCTTTTTAATTTCTGCCTTTAAAGTTTCTTCATCTGTGGTCTTGAATGAAATTCCTGTTATTCCTTCTTCATTATCCATAATCAAAGCAGGAGTCTGGTTATTAACAAAAGAGAAATTCTCAAGAATTTTCGGGTCTTTAGAAATGTTCTTTAAGTCAAACTCAACCTTGCCCTCATATTCCTTTTTAAGCTTTTCAAATACCTTTATTGCAGAATCGTAGTCCTCATCACTCTCATTCACAAAATAGATAAACATAGGCAATCTTTCTGTTTTATCATGTGTATTCTGGGTATTTGTTTCTGTTTTTTTGTCAACAGTCTCTTCCTTTTCTTCAGGTTGTGAAGTAACAGGTTCTTCAGTTTCTGAAACAACAGGCTCTTCAGTTTCTAAAACAACCTCTTCGGGATGTTTCTCTGCCACATACTTTTTGTAGTTATCAATGCTAACCCATGTGCCTGCCACTGTTACTGCCACCAAAATCACAATAGCAATCACTAAAAAGACATTCTGCTTCTTCATAAAATCATACACTCCTTTTTATATATCCTTTGTATCTTCCCTTATAATATTTAACGCTCTTTCGGAAATCAATCTGTATCGGTCAGTTTTCTTTCCTTTGACTCTATAACTAAGACCTTCTATAATACCAAAATTTATATTCATTGGCTGAAGGTTAGCTTCTGCCTGACCTGTTATATATAATGGTAATGCACCAATTGCAGTTTTCTTGTCAGGCTCAAAGAATTTCTCACCTCGAACAAGCTTTGCCATATTAAGTCCTGCGAGTATCCCTGAGGATGCCGACTCAACATAGCCCTCAACTCCTGTTATCTGTCCTGCAAAGAAAACTTTTTCATACTTTTTCATTTGATAGTATTTATTTAAAATTTTAGGTGCCTGAAGATATGTGTTTCTGTGCATAACCCCATATCTCACAAATTCGGCATTTTCAAGACCTGTAATCATTGAAAATACTCTCTTTTGCTCACCCCATTTTAAATTGGTCTGGAAGCCTACAAGATTATAAAGAGTATCCTCCATATTATCTCTTCTCAATTGTACAACTGCATACTGGTCGTCCTTACCTGTTTTGGGATTTATTAACCCAACAGGCTTTAACGGACCAAATAAAAGGGTTTTATCTCCTCTTTTTGCCATAACCTCAACAGGCATACATCCTTCAAATACGGTCTGGTTTTCAAACTCCTTCAAGGGTGTTACCTCTGCATTTATAAGCTCCTTATAAAAAGCATTATACTCCTCCTCTGTCATAGGACAGTTAATATAATCAGGAGTACCTCTTTGATATCTTGCTCCAAAGAAAACCTTGTCCATATCAATGCTTTCCTTTGTAATAACAGGTGCTGCTGCATCATAAAAGTACATACTCTCCTCACCTGTGAGTTTTATAAGCTCCTTTGATAAGCTATCCGAGGTCAATGGTCCCGTAGCAATAATTGTGTACTCATCAGTATCAATTTTATCAACCTCCTCAGTTACCACCTCAATCAACGGTTCTTCTTTGATTTTATCTGTGATAAACTGAGAAAATATGTCCCTGTCAACTGCCAAAGCTCCCCCTGCGGGCACCTTTGATACATCTGCAGCCATCATCATCAGGGAATCAAAATATCGCATTTCCTCCTTTAAAAGTCCACAGGCATTTTCAAGCCTGTCTGCCTTTAAAGAATTTGAGCAAACCAACTCAGCAAAGTTCTCACTATGATGTGCAGGTGAAAACTTCAATGGCTTCATTTCATAAAGCTTCACAGGAATACCACGCTTTGCCAACTGCCATGCAGCCTCACAGCCTGCAAGTCCTGCTCCGATTACCTTTACCATAAAATATCCCCTTTTAGCCAATCCTTATTTCTTAGTTGCTCTTTCATAGTTACATCCGTCGGTTATACAAACAACCTTTGCCTTTTTACCCTTTTTCTTCAACAAAAGTCCACCACATTCGGGACATCTTTCGTCCTTAACAGGCTCATCCCAAGCCATAAAGTCACATTTGGGTGCATTTTCACAACCATAGTATAGCTTTCCTTTTCTGGACTTCTTAACCAAGATTTCTCCACTACACTTAGGACATATTGCACCTGTACCCTCTCTTATCATTTTAGTGTTCTTACACTCAGGGTATCCAGGACAAGCTAAAAATCGTCCGAATTTTGATATTTTATATACCATTCTTCGTCCACATTTTTCGCATATAACATCCGATTCCTCGTCCTTGATTTTAATTTTTGAAATTTCGCTTTCTGCTTTTTTCAAGTTTTTCTCAAAATCAGGATAGAATTCCTCAATTACCTTCTTCCACTTCCTTGTTCCGTCCTCTACATCATCCAGCTGCTTTTCCATATTGGCAGTAAATTCAATATCGACGATATTCTGGAAGCTATTCTTCATAATATCATTAACAACCATACCAAGCTCGGTTGGTACCAATTGCTTTTTGCTTCTCGCAACATAGCCTCTTGAAATAATAAGTGTAATTGTTGGAGCATAGGTACTTGGTCGGCCTATTCCGTTTTCTTCCAATGCACGAACTAAAGTTGCTTCAGTAAATCTCTGAGGTGGTTGTGTGAAATGTTGCTTTCTTTCTATTTCATCAAGCTTTAAGCATTGACCTTCCTTTAGTTTTGGAAGCATCTTTTCCCTTTCCTCTGCTTCATCCACACCCTCTGTGTAAACTGTTGTGAAGCCCTTGAATTTTATTGCAGAGCCACTTGCTTTAAAGCTATAACCATTTGCCTCTATTGTAGCATTCACAGTGTCATATATTGCTGCTTGCATCTGGCTTGCAACAAATCTGTCCCAGATAAGCTTATATAACTTATACTGGTCAGGTGGTAGCTTTGATTTTACATCCGACGGAAGAATATTGACGCTTGTGGGACGAATTGCCTCGTGAGCATCCTGAGCATTTTTCTTTGCCTTATATATTCTTTCCTTAACATATTCTGCTCCATATTTTATTTTTATAAAAGAAATAAGATCCTTTTGTGCCTCGTCGGAAATTCTCAGGGAGTCAGTTCTCATATATGTTATAAGACCAACTGTTCCTATTTTTCCACCTACATTTACACCTTCATATAAGCTCTGTGCTGCTTGCATTGTACGGGCAGTATTAAAGCCTATTTTTCTCAAAGCATCCTGTTGGAGTGTACTTGTTGTGAAGGGTGGTGGTGGATTTTTCAAAAGCTCACCTGCTTTGATTGACTTAACCTTGAATTGCTCATTTTTAACTAAAGATACAATTTTCTCTGCATCCTCGGCACAGGTCAACTCTTCCTCTTTATTTTCCTTGCCAAAATACCTTGCCAAGAAGGTTTTCTTGCCATCGGACAGTTCAGCCTCCACAGTCCAGAACTCTCTTGGCACAAAGTCAAGAATTTCCTCCTCCCTGTCACAAATCATTTTAGTTGCAACAGATTGAACTCTTCCTGCACTTAATCCCTTCTTTACCTTTTCCCATAATAGTGGGCTTATTTTATATCCAACAATTCTATCCAGTACTCGTCTTGCCTGTTGTGCGTCAACAAGATTCATATCGATTCCTCTTGGACTTTTAATTGCCTTTTTAACAGCGTCCTTTGTTATTTCATTAAAGGTCACTCTGCAATTTGAATTGGTGTCAATCTTCAAAACATTTGCAAGATGCCAACTGATTGCCTCTCCCTCTCGGTCAGGGTCAGTTGCAAGATATATAACATCAGCATTTTTTGCTTCTCTTTTTAATTGAGATAAAAGGTTACCCTTACCTCTGATAGTTATATACTTTGGCTCAAATCCATTTTCAGTATCAACACCTAATTGACTTTTCGGCAAATCGATAATATGTCCCATAGATGCGATTACGCTATAACCGTTGCCCAAATATTTTTTTATTGTTCCTGCCTTTGCAGGTGACTCAACAATCAATAGCTTTTTTGTCATTTCTATCATTACCCCTCTTTAGATTTCAAGTTTATAATTGTCACCGGGAAGCTTACGGATAAATCCCATCATTTCAAGCATAGGCAATAATGAATTAAGACTCCCTATATCCATTTTAGTTTTTACTCTTATATCCTCAATGTGCATATTTCTCTCAATTAAAAGACTAATGATTTCCTTTTCTTCAGGCTTTAGTAAGGCATATTTTTCGTCATCTAATGAGATTTTTCTCACATTGTTTATTTTCTCATTATTAACTGCCTCAGGTACCTGAAGCTTTTCCACATCCTTAGGATACTCGGCTATTATGTCCATAAAAGAATCTGTGAGCCTTGCACCCTGCTTTATCAACTGATTTGTACCCTTTGAATTATGGTCTGAAATTTTCCCAGGCACTGCAAACAAATCTCTGCCATGCTCATAGGCATAATTCGCAGTGATAAGTGCTCCACTCTGCACAGGTGCTTCGGTTACTAAAATTCCTCTTGATAGGCCACTTATTATTCTGTTCCTCTCAGGAAAATGTAAGCCCAATGGTCTTGTTTTTGGTGGGTATTCAGATATTAAAGTGCCATTTTCTGCAATTTGTTCCATAAGCTCCCTGTTCTCAGGAGGATACACAACATCCAACCCATTCCCAAGAACTGCAATAGTCTTGTTGCCTGCTCTTAATGCTCCACGGGCTGCAGCACTATCAATACCTTTTGCCATACCACTTACAATGGTTATTCCTCTTTTTGCCAAATCATAGCATATATTTTCAGTTACCTTCATTCCATACTCTGTGCATTTCCTTGTCCCGACAACTCCAATTGTGAGAAGTCTGTCCCATTGCATTATTTCGCCCTTCACATATAAAACATATGGTGGCGAGTCTGTTAATCTTAAAATATCAGGATAATCTATGTCATCATAGGTGAGAATTTTCGAGCCTATATTTTCTGATTCCTTTATAATCTTTTCAGCATGGGATAGGTCTTTGGAATTTAAAACAAGCGCATCTGCCCTTGTTATTCCAACAACTCCTGAATACTCCTTATAATCTGCTTTATAGATTTCCTCAACAGTTTCAAAGTGTTCCAACAAGGCAGTTACTTTATTTGGAAATATTCCCGATAAATTCCTGAGCCATACCCAATAAATTAAATTATCCATTACCTATACCCTTTATCCCGATTTTTTCACAATTACTACTATTATAATATCAAAATTATAATTAGTCAATTGATTTTTTAAAAATCCACATTCCTTTGCCTTTGTGCCTCGTACATAATCACTGCAGCGGCAACACCAACATTCAGAGATTCTGCCTCCCCTAAGATGGGTATTTTTATACATTGGTCGGCAATATTTAAAACGCTGTCACTAATTCCATTAGCTTCATTTCCCACAACAATTATATTCGGCTTTTTATAATCTGCCTTGGTGTAGGAAATTGTGTTTTCTCCCAAAGCACCACAATAAATTAAAAAGCCATCCTTCTTCAATTTATTCAAATCGTCAAGCGTTACCTTTTCATAAACCTTTATGTGAAAAAATGAACCCATACTGGAACGGATTACTTTGGGGCTATATAAATCAGCACAATTCTCCGACAACAACACTCCATCAAAGCCCACCGCATCGGCAGTTCTTAAAATTGTGCCAAGATTTCCCGGATCACTCACAGAATCGCAGTATATATAAAGCTTATCCTTGTTAAGTTCAATATCCCTTACATCCTTCATTGAAATAACTGCTAAAACTCCCTGTGGCGCGTCGGTGTCACATAAAGCATCAAACATATAGTCAGGAACAACATATGTGCTTATATCCTCAGTTTTGAAAGAATTTTCAGCATACAGGCTTTCACTCATAAATATCATTTGAATATCTGTATTTGAGGACATCGCATCCTTCACCGACTTTATACCCTCAACTGTAAACAATTTATTCTTCTGTCTGTTCTTTTTTAAAAGCAAGGATTTTACAAGCTTATATTTTTGGTTTTGATTACTTTTTATCTCATATACCATAACCTTTTCTCCCGTCCCCTTATTTATATGGGATAGTTTTCTAAAAATGCAACAACAAGGTCAATAACTGCCTGGATATCATTTATATCTGCCATCTCTGATGGTGAATGAATATATCTTGTGGGAATTGAAATTCCACCTGTTTTTATTCCGTCCTTTGTGATATGAATTGCACCTGCATCAGTTCCACCATCTGTGAGATTTTCAAGCTGATATGGAATTTTATTATTTTTCGCAAGCTCAATCAAGGCATTTCTTACTTCTCTATGGCAAATAACACTTCTGTCCATTACCTTGATTGCAGCACCCTTGCCCAAGCTAACTGCCATTTTATCACAATTGGGAGTATCACCTGTGTCTGTCACATCAACTGCAATGGCAGCATCAGGACTAATTGAGTATGCAGCAGTTCTTGCACCTCTTAAGCCTACCTCCTCCTGACTTGTGAACACAAAGTATATATCGTTATCACTTTTTGTTTTTTTCATTGCCTCAATCAATGCATAGCATCCTGCACGATTATCCAACGCCTTTGAAATGACTCTGTCGTTCCTTGTTTGAAAGCTTCCTTCAAAAACGCCTGTGTCACCAATATCCAAAAGCTCCATAACCTCTTCTTTTGAGCATACTCCAATGTCAATATACATTTTTTGAGCTTTTAAATCCTTGTTCTCATTCTCGGTATAGATAACACCAACAATATTATTCTTAAATACAACTCGTCTGCCCAACAACTCCTTTTGGTATAATCCTCCGACATTCGAAAAACGAATAAATCCATTCTCCTCAATATAGGTTATAATCACACCTATTTCATCCATATGAGCAGCAAGCATTATTTTCTTTTTCGTTCCTTTTTTTCGGGCAATAAGATTTCCTAAAGTATCTTCATAAATCTCGTCTGCATAGTCCTTTATCTCATTTTTAATCACATCAGATATAGCACTCTCACTACCTGATGCTGCTCCTGTCTGCGTTAATTTTTTTAATAATTCCATTTTTTATATCCTCTCTTGTATAAAAGCTTCAATGTTTTCAAGAAATTTTTCTCCAAGCTTATTCATAGCCTCAATATCTTTTTTTGACACAACCGATACAGGTGAATGAATATATCTTGCAGGAACTGATAAGGCGGCAGTTTTCACGCCCTTTCCCGACAAATGAATTGCTCCTGCATCATTACCGCCACGGGTTGTTCTTTTGTATTGACAAGGAATTTTATTATCCTCTGCAAGCTTTATTAGTTTGTTTCTGAAATCCTGAAGAACAATAGTTGATGCATCCATCATAGTTACACTCACACCCTTACCAAGCTCTGTAACATACTCAGATTCCTTTGTGCCATACACATCAAGGCAAGTTGTTGCTTCAAATACAAGTGCTAAGTCAGGCTCAATTTTTGCAGCCACAATTCTTGCACCTCTCAAACCTACCTCCTCCTGAACCAAAAAGCAAAAATATGTGTCATATATAACATTTTTTTTGATAAGGTCCATAAGAACTGCACAACCAACCCTGTCGTCAATGGCTTTTCCTTTGATTTTATCCTCACCAAACTCTGTGGTTTTAGTATCAAAGGCAACCAAGTCGCCTAATTCAACAAGCTTTTCTGCTTCCTTTTTGGATTCTGCACCAATGTCAATATACAAGGCTTTCATTTTCGGCACAGCATCTCTTTCTTCTTTAGTCTGGAGATGAATTGCCTTCATACCAATAATTCCGGGGATTTTATTTTTTCCCACTCTCACTCTTTTTGAGATAACCACTTTTTCATCAATTCCACCCACAGTTTTGAATTTCAAAAAACCCTTATCGGTGATTTCACTCACAATAAAGCCAACCTCATCCATATGGGCAGAAAGCATTATCCTTTTATCACTCTTTTTTCCCTTTTTTAAGGCAATCATATTCCCCATTGAGTCAATGGTTATTTCATCTGCATATTTTTTTATTTTATCCTTTATAAATTCCCTGACATCTTCCTCACCTGAACTGACTCCGTCAAGGTTGCATAATTCTTCTAATAGCATAGGAATTCCTCCCTGTTATCATTTAAATCAAGTATAAACTTAGTTATAAGCTCTGCAGTTAGTTTACAATCCCTTACATCAACCGTTTCAACAGAGGTGTGCATATACTTTAGTGGAATGGATAAAAGTCCTGTGGGAACTCCCCATTTTGCAACCTGAATTGCCCATGCATCCGTTCCGGTGTCCCCTCCATCTACATCAAGAGATACCTTGATTTTATTTTTCTTTGCCACTGACTTCAGTCTTTTTAAAACTAATGGGTGTATGTTAGGGCCAATTGATATAACTGTTCCCGAGCCTGTGGAAAAAGCGTTTTCCAAGTTGTCCGGAGTGACTCCGTGACACACATCAATTGCAATTGCAACATCAGGGCATATTCCATAAGCTGCCACCTTCGCACCTCTTAAGCCTACCTCCTCCTGAGTTGCACACACAGCATATACATCCACATCCAAATCAAGCTTTGATAGCTTTTTAAAGCAAGTTATAAGTGCGGCAATCCCTGCTCTGTCGTCAAGAGTTTTTAGGCTTAATTGATTTTTTGAAAGCTTACCAACAGATTGGGCAAAGGTTATTGTATCTCCAACCGATACAAGCTCTCTTAACTTATCAGCACTATAGCCTGTGTCAATATACATATCCTTTATTGCAGTCATCTTCTTATCGTCCCCATCCATAAGATGAGGAGGCTTTGAGCCAATCACTCCGATAATATTCTCTTTTCCATGAACAACCACCTCTAAGGAAGGCAAAATTCGTCTATCCACCCCTCCGACAGGTGTGAAGGTGATAAATCCTCTTTCATCTATATCCTTAACCATAAGTCCGATTTCGTCCATATGTGCCTCTATCATAATTTTGAAGGCATCAAGGTTATTGCTTTTTTTCACAGCAATGATATTATCAAGATTATCCGTTTTAATTTCATCTGCATAGGGTACGAAATATTCCTTGATTTTATCGGATATTCCATATTCAAAGCCTGAAATTCCCCTCAGGTCACTTAAGGCTTTTATAAGCTTTTCCATAAACTAATTCCTTTCCTTATCTAAGAATATTTTAAAAACTGTTTACTATATCCTTAAAGGTTCTTCCTCTTTCCTCAAAGTTTTTAAACTTATCAAAGCTTGTGCTTGCAGGAGATAAAAGAACAACATCCCCTTCTTTTGCATTATCCTTTGCTATACTAACTGCTTCCTTATAGTTTTCACAAAAAACAATCTTAACACTTGTTTCAATTCCCTTTTTTCTGGCATTGTTTATAACTGCTTCATTGATTTTGTCGGCAGTCGCACCTGTTAGAATAAGAAGCTTAACCTTATTCTCAATAGGCTCACCTATGTCATCATATGGAATACCTTTATCCTTACCACCTGCAATCAGAATAATTTTTTTCTCAAATACCGACAGAGCATTGATAGTTCTATTCGGGCTTGAATCAATGGAGCTATTATAGAATTTAACTCCGTCAAGCTCACGAACAAATTCAAGTCTGTGCTCAACTCCTCCAAAGGTTTTTGCAATATAGGAAATTGTTTCTTTATCCACAAGCTCCGAAACTGCACCGATTGCTGCCATATAATTTTCAACATTGTGAGTGCCCGGCAACTTTATATCCTCTATTTTTAAAATCTCCTCACCATTTTTAAATATGCAATTATTTTTTACACAAATATCTGCATCAATTTTTGATGAAAAGCCAATTTTTCTTCCGTCTTTTGATTTTCCTATTTCTGCAGTGACATCATTTGATTCATTATAAACTAAAATATCTTCAACGCTCTGGTAGAGCATAATATTCTTCTTTGCATCAATATACTCATCATAATCCTTGTGCACATCAAGATGATTAGGCGAAATATTGGTGATTACTGCTATATGTGGAGAGTTTTTAATTGTGTGCAATTGAAAGCTTGAAAGCTCAAGTACAACGAAGTCATCCTCCCCTATCTCATCAGTTTTTGTAAGGAGTGGGTTTCCTATATTCCCTCCGAGCCATGTTTTATATCCCTGATGGGTAAGCATTTTATGAATCAGGGTTGTGGTGGTTGTTTTTCCATCACTGCCTGTCACTGCAATTATTTTTCCCGGACAGACTTTCAAAAAAACTTCCATTTCAGATGTTACCACAGCATCATTTTCTCTTGCCTTTTCAAGTGCAGGCACATCATATCTCATACCGGGAGTTTTAAATATCAGCTCCTGACACAAATTATCAAGATAATTTTCACCAAGAGATAAACCTACTCCCATAGCCTTTAATTCATCAACTACCTCTCCTAACTTTTCCTCGTCTGTTTTATCAAAAGCAGTAACACTTGCCCCATTTTTAACTAAAAAATCTATTAAAGGACGATTGCTTATACCTATACCGATAACTGCAACCTTCTTATTTTTCACATATTCTTTAAATTTATCAAAAGCACTGCTCATATTATATAATTCTCCTTAAAATACAAAAATTTCTCCTCTTGTATAATACCATAAAATGTTAAATTTTACAAGAGTAAAATTTGAAATATGTGTGCTAAAAATCGACATAATAGCAATTGTTTAACAAATAAAGAAAGACCTGAAATTTATTTAAAATTTCAGGTCTTATTTTCTTAATTATTCAGCGTCAGCTTCCTTATTCTCTTCCTCAGCTGCTTTTTCCTCTGCAATGAATTGCTCAACATCAACAGGAACAACCTCATCAAGTGATTCAGCAACTTCTTCAACAACTTCAGCTTCCTTTTCCTCCTCAACTGCAGGAGCAATCAAAGCCTTGATGCTTAAGCTGATTTTCTTGGTTTCCCAATTGATTGAAGTAATCTTTGCTTCAACCTCATCACCGATTGACAAAGCATCCTCTGTCTTTTCAATTCTCTTGTCTGAGATTTGTGAAATATGGATTAAGCCATCAATTTCAGGCATAATTTCTGCAAATGCACCATATTGCATAATTCTAACAATCTTACACTTAACTACATCACCTTCGTTAAGCTTAGCTTCTGCGATAACCCAAGGATTGTCCTCAGCCTTTTTAAAACCTAAGGAAATCTTCTTTGCTTCTGCATCAAGATTTTTGATATAAACTGTTAAAACATCGCCTTCTTTAACTACCTCTGAAGGATGCTTAATCTTCTTCCAGCTTAATTCGGAAATATGAACAAGTCCATCAATTCCACCTAAGTCAACAAAAGCACCAAAGGATGTTAATGACTTAACTGTACCTGTGTACTCCTTGCCCACCTCTGCTCCTTGCCAGAACTTATCCTCGATTTCCTTCTTTTCTGCCTCAAGGATATCTCTAACTGAGCCAACAACACGCTTTCTTCTGTCGTCAATTTCGATTATCTTGAACTTAACTTCTGTATTTAGAAGGCTTCCCAAGTCTTGAACATATCTTAATGATACTTTCTTAGCAGGGATAAATACCTGACATGAATCTGAAAGTGCAATGACTCCTCCACGAACAGTTTTGATAATTTTTCCCTCAAGGATTTCCTCTTTCTCGAAAGCCTCCTTCATCTTATTCCAGCTCTCCATCATAACGAGCTTCTTTCTTGAAAGAACAACCTTTCCTTCTGCATCATTAACACCAACAACATAAACCTTAATCTTGTCACCAGGTGCTACGAGGTCTGCAGCCTTAACATATGGGTCATCTGTCAGCTGATCCATAGCCAACTGACCATTGTACTTGAATCCACCAAGGTCAACAATAACTTCAGTATTGCGTACCTCAACAACAGTACCTTCGATTATGTCCCCATTGTTTAATGATTTGCTTTCATACTGCTCAAACAGTTCTGCAAATGTTTCCTCGTTCTTCATTTTTTCGTCCATCGTTGTAAAAACCTCCTCGATAATACCACCGGGCGTTGACGCACCTGCAGTAATACCTATCTTTTTATTTTTTAAAAGTACATCCTGAGGAATATCCTCAAGTGTTTCAACAAAATAGGTGCAAGGGCAATATTGAGAGGAAATCTCAAAAAGCTTTTTAGTGTTTGAGCTTTCCCTACCACCGATTACTACCATAACATCTGACCTTTGAGCTATGCTCTCGGTTTCAGTCTGTCTATCTTTTGTCGCACTACATATTGTATCAAAAATTACAGGGGTTTGGCAAGTGTTTTTAAGAATTTGTACTGTTTGCACAAAAATATTTTTATTTATTGTTGTTTGTGCTACAACACACACAGGGTTTTTAGCTATTTTTTCTGATTCTATATCCTCTGTATTATATAGAATAATAGCTTCGTCATTACACCACCCATTTATCCCCTTCACTTCAGGGTGGTTTTTGTCGCCTACAATAACAATTTGATAACCCTTGTCGTAATGTTCCTTCACAATTTTGTGTATTTTTTCAACAAAAGGACAGGTAAGGTCAACCATATTAAGTCCCTTTTTCTCTATTTCATCATACACATTTTTCCCAACTCCGTGAGTTCTTATAACAAGAGTTGTGTCTGTTGGCACCTCACACACACTGTTATACACAAAAACGCCTTTTTCCTTTAAGTCATTAACAACCTGTTCGTTGTGAATCAATGCACCTAAGGTTGCTATTTTTTCTCCCTTTTCACATCGGTTATAAACCTCGTTTACTGCTCTTTTAACTCCATAGCAGAAGCCTGCAGTTTTAGCAATTTCTATCGACATATTAAAATATCCTGTCCTTCCCAATTATAATGCCCTTATTGTATCCATCAGGTTGTTGGTGAGCTTTTGAAGGGTATCAATATCAGGCTTTTCTCCCTGATATTCTTCATAACTAACAGGCTCACCAAAGGTAATGGTTATTTTTGACATCCACTTGATTTTTCCCGATATGTAGGCAGGGATTATGGGCACCTCTGACCTCGTTGCAATCATAACTGCTCCAGGCTTTGCCTCAATGATACTCTCGTCTATCACCCTTTTTCCCTCAGGGAAAATAAGCATACAATCCTGATTTTTCAAAATTGTTAAAGCTGCCTTTACTGCTCCTATATCACCTTTTCCCCTTTGGATTGGAAATGCACCAAATGATTTTATCAACGCCGCAAAGGGTTTGAATTTAAAAAGCTCTGCCTTTGCCATAAATTTCAATTGTCTTGGACAAGAAACAGCCAACAAAACAGGGTCCCAATTACTTCTATGATTCGCCGCTAAAATTGCACCACCTGATTTTATGACATTTTCTGTCCCTCTTGTTTTAATCCTGAACACAAAAAATAAAAATCCTCTTAAAATTACTCTTGCTATTTTATAACCCATACTCAAACTCACTATCCTTATTTTATTCTATTTAAAATTATACTCTTTATTTTTTCAACAACCTCTGAAAATGTGAGGTCGGAGCTATCAACTAAAATAGCATCCTCTGCTTGTCTTAACGGCGCAAATTTTCTTGTGGAGTCATTATGGTCACGCTTTTTAATGTCCTCACATACTGCCTCCAAATCAGACTCCATACCTTTTTCGATTTCCTCTTTATATCGTCTTTTTGCTCTTTCCTCAACAGATGCAGTCAAGTAGATTTTTACCTCTGCATCAGGCAACACATAGGTGCCTATATCTCTGCCATCCATAATAACGGTGTTATTTTTTGCAATCTCTCTTTGCAGCTCCACAAGCTTTAATCTTACCTCAGGAATAACTGCAATACTTGATGCACCAAGGGATATCTCAGGCTCTCTGATTTTATCTGAAACATCCTCACCATTTAAAAATATATGTTGTTCATTATTCTCATACTTTATGTCAATTTTAATATCATCAAGAACAGGAACTAAGCTTTCCTTTGTTATTTCAATATTATTCTTAATTGCATACAAGGCTGCTGCTCTGTACATAGCACCCGTATCCACATAAACATAGCCCATTTCCTTTGCAATTGTCTTTGAAATAGAGCTTTTTCCTGCTCCTGCAGGTCCATCAATTGCGATTTTGAAATTCTTCATATACTACCACCTTTTTTATAATGCCCTGTGACTTAGTCCCATTGCAATATCATTCAAATTCAAAAGTCCAACTGCAAAGAATATGCAAACCGATAAATGTCCATCCGTTCTTGCAATGCCGATTTTACCACCCATATTCAAGCCGATTACCTTGTTATATATCTGGGATATCGCATCGTGAGTTGCTCCTGCAACTGCACCCTCCTCGGCGTGAGAGTCACCTATTAAGCCCTCTCTTTTTGCAGCAACAACTGCTCGTTCAATAATTTTGGGAACTGCCGATGCAAATTCACCACCAAAATCAATTGCAACAGTTTTTATATTGTTTTCAGAGCATTCCTTTGAAAGTGCTTTTTCTTCCTCTCTTGATGCAGACATTGCCATTTTTGCAGCTGCTACTGCAACCTCTTTGCTTCCGTTCATATCATATATTCTCCTTTTATTTTACTATGCATTTTCTCCTGCAAGATGACCTGTTGAAAAGGCTATCTGTAAATTGAAGCCACCCGTGTATGCATCCACATCAATAATCTCTCCTGCAAAATATAACCCACCAACAAGCTTTGATTCCATAGTTGATGAATCAATTTCACTCACCTTTATTCCACCCGAGGTTATAATTGCCTCTTCAATTTTACAAAGGCGTTTAACATTTAAGGTCAAACCCTTAATAAGAGCTATGAGTCTTTTTCTTTCCTCCCTGGTCACACTTGATGTTTCCTTATAGGGATTTATCTCCGACAACTCTATTATAACAGGTATCAGGGTTTTTGGCAATAAGTCATCCAAAGCATTTGAAAAATGTTTTTTTGAATACTTTTCAAAGTCCTTTAAAATTCGTTTATCAAGCTGTTCCTCTGAGAGTCCAGGTTTTAAATCAATAACTATTTTATAATCTAACTTATCCACATTCTTTATGTGTGCAGATGCCGACAAAACTATCGGTCCACTAACCCCGAAATGTGTGAAAAGCATCTCACCAAAATCCTCAAAAATAAGCTTATTCTGATATAACTTTAAACTCACATTCCTCAATGATAAGCCCATAAGCTTACTAACCCACTTTTCTTTAGTTGCCACAGGAACTAAAGATGGATATGGTGGGATAATTGTATGTCCTAATTTTCTTGCTATTTCATAGCCCTTTCCATCCGAGCCTGTTAAGGGATAGGATTTTCCACCTGTTGCCAATATAACGCTGTCTGCCTTTATTTCTCCCTTATCTGTAACAACTGAACAGACTCTGCCATCCTTTTTCTTAATCTCCAATGCTTCTGCGTTTACTTTTTTAACATTATTCTTTAAAGCAAACCCGGATAGTGCATCTGCCACCTCCTTTGCAGAGTCGGATTGAGGGAAAATTCTTCCCCCTCTTTCCTCCTTGGTTTCAACGCCAAGCTCATTAAAAAAGGCTATAACATCCTCATTGGAAAAGCTATATAATGCACTATACAAAAACTTTGCATTGGTGGGAACATTTTTAATAATATCCTCAACATCTGCAGAGTTGGTTATATTTGCTCTTCCCTTACCCGTAATTCTTAGTTTTTTTCCAAGAAATTTATTCTTCTCAACAAGAATAACATTCCTCACTCTCTGGGCAGCCACACCACAAGCCATCAGGCCTGCTGCTCCACCACCAATTACAACAACTGTCTTATCAATCATTCTTTATCATATACCTCGTATTCTGCCCATATATTTTCAAGCTTTTCAAAGGTTCTCACTACCTCATCCTTTTTCTTTATACTGATTGCGGCAATTAAAGCATTGACCACACTCAAAGGTGCAACAAGAGAGTCTGCAAAGGAATCCATATTACTCTTTGCGAACAAGCAGTACCTTGAAAATTTAACAATGGGTGATTTTTTATTATCTGTGATACCAATGACACAAGCACCACATTTTTCTGCGTATTCCATAGCCTCAACCGTGCTTTTTGAATATCTCGGAAAGCTTATCCCAACAACAACATCACCCGCGCCTACCCTTAACAATTGTTCAAAAATATCGTCTGCGCCTGTTGTGTTTATAAGCTTCACATTATCAAATAAAAGATTAAAATAAAATCCTGCAAAGCTTGCAATTGCAGAGGCACTTCTCACCCCTGTGATATATATGTTTTTTGCATCAAGAATACTTTTAATTGCTAAATCAAATTGTTGCTTGTCTATTTCCGATAAAGTAGATAAAATATTTTTAACATCAGTTTTTAAAACCGAATCTAAAATATTTTCTCCCATTCGCTTACTTGCAATCTCCATTCGTTGTAGAGAATTCAATCTTGCAATAGTTGCTTCCTTCAGGCTTTTCTGGAGCTGTTGATACCCTTCAAAGCCAAGCACAGTTGCAAATCTCACAACTGTTGATTCACTCACACCTGTTATTTTTCCAAGCTGAGTTGCTGTCATATAGGATGCTTTATCATAATTATTAAGAATATACTCGGCAAGCATTTTTTGTCGCTTACTGAACGAGTTCACTTCATTTTTAATAATAGTTAAAATATCGTGTTCTCTTTCCTTCATTTTATGCTCATCTCCTATTTCTTTGAAAAATACCAATTTTCTGCATTCTGATATGCACCATAATAATTTGGCATACCAAAGCCTGACAAATTAGATGTCATAACAATGGACTCTGTCCTAAAAAACAAAGGCACAAATGGCATTTCCCTTTTAAAAAGACCTGTGAATTCATCAAAAGCTTTCATCACTTCTTCATTGGTTTTTGCTATTCTCATTAAATCCAAAGTCTTGTCCATTTCCTCATTTGCATAAGAAAAATAATTTCCTCCACTTCCCACCAGCTTTGTGGGATCCATAGTCTTAGGCATAGAAATCTCACCGATAAACATAGAAAAATCCTTGTAGGATATTTTTTGGATGTAGTCGTTATAGGAAACAGGCTTAACTTTTGTTATAATTCCGTTTTTCTCAAGTGTCTTTTTTATACTCTCAGCTATTGCCACCTTTTCGGGATTATCTTTATTGACTAAAATAGATAAGGTAAGCTCGGATTCATAGCTATCAAAATTTTTGGTGTACACACCATTTTTCTTTACCCATCCAAGCTCCTTTAAAATGCCCTCAAGATAGTTCCCGTCAGATTTTACTTCAAGAATATTATTACTCTTATTATAAAACCACGCCTTTGGATAAACAGGCACATCAACTACAGTCCCTTGTCCATACATATCCTCTTTTATAATGCCTTCCTTATCAAGCAGATAGGATATTCCACATCTTACCTCTGCATTTGAAAGAACACTGTCCTCAGTATGATTAAATCCTAAGAAGGTAAGGTTGTTTGAAATATAGTTTTGAACAAAGGTTTCCCATCTCGGAGTATTGTTTGAAATATCCATAGAGCTTGTGGTGATTATATCAGCCTCGTTTGCTTCAAAGGCATAAACCGAAGCGTTTTTGTCCTTTAAAATTGTTAAAACAACAGTTTTGTCACTTGCCTCACCCTTATGCCAATTTTCGTTTTTAATAAATGTGTAGGTGCTGTTTTTGCTCTCTTTGAGCTTATATGGACCTGTTCCATTAAATATGTTCTGCTCCTCAATGGCGTTATTTCTTATAATCGGGAAAGATAATAATCCGACAAAATTAACAACAGGCTCCTTCATAGTGAATATAAGCTTATTATTGGATACACCATCTATATAACTGATTTTATCAACATCCTGATAATATATAGATTTTGACTCCTTCAGCTTATTTATAGTATAAATAACATCCCTTGCAGAAAAATCATCTCCACTATGCCACTTGATACCCTTTTTAAGCTCCACACTATATTGCAATGTTCCTATTCTTTCATAGCCTGTGGCTAAAACAGGGATTGGATTCAAAGCCTCGTCAAAATTAAACAAAGGCTCATAAATTATCCTTTCAAACTCCATAAGTGACGCCGATATATTATCTGTGAAATAAAGACTTGGAGATTGCTCAGCAACAAATCTTATCGTGGTGTTTCCCTTATTGATTATGAGTTTTCCTCCACCCTCTAAATCCTTTCCCTCTTCCTCTTTTTTACTGCATCCGGAAAGGAGCATTAAAATTGCAAGAATAAAAGACAAATATCTTTTTATATCAATCATTCCTCTCATTATCTCAGGCTCATAAAAGCAGCTAAATTGCCGCGCTTCCACTGAGTTTTTCTATGTGAATATAAATTCTCGGAATTACAAAAAGTGCAAATATTTGCATCAGTTATATTATCAAGTAAAATCCCTTCATTTTTAAGCTCATCAATTATAATTTTCTGGAGATTTATATGTGGCTTTTTATCATAATAGCCTATATAATCAGCTCCGAATTTATCCAGAAACTTATCCCTTACATCTTCTCCTACTTCAAAGTGACATTCTCTTATTGATGGTCCTATTCCAACAAGAATATCCTGTGGGTCACTACCGAAATCGGTTTTGAATTTCTCAACAGTTTTTCCTGCAATATTCAAAAATGTACCCTTCCAGCCTGAATGGGAAAGTGCAATAACCTTTTTTCTTTTATCGAGAAAAAATAATGGCACACAATCTGCATAGAAGGTGACCAGAACAACATCCCTTTCATCAGTTATCAAGCCATCGGCAGATTTGAATTTATTATCAAATTTCAAACCATTTCCCCAATCATTTTTCCCCACATATAAAATATTGTCCTCATGCACCTGATTTGAGAATACGAGGTGGTTATAATCAAAACCCAAAGTATCGCAGATAATATGGAAATTTTTAATCACATTTTCTTTCAAATCCTCTGAGGATAGCCTCAGGTTCATACTCTCATAACAACCCTTGCTCACTCCGCCTTTTTTTGTGGTGAAGCAATGATTAACAAGGCCTGTTTCTTCAAATGCTTCTATTGTGTAATATTCAACATCACCTTTTTTGTTTAGACAAAACACTGCAATTGTTCTCCTTAATTGAAAAATTTATATACTGCCTGGGCAGAGCTTTTTGTTATCCCCTCTACCTTCATAAGCTCGTCAATACTCGCATTTTTAATATTTTCCACCGACTTAAAATGAGTAAGGAGTGCCTTTTTCCTTTTCTCACCAATACCCTCAATCTCATCAAGCAAAGACCTTGAAAGCTCTTTTTTGTGAAGCTTTCTGTGATATGAAATAGCAACTCTATGCACCTCATCCTGAATTCTCGTTACAAAATGAAATACATTCTTGATTGCCGATAACTCTATTTCTCCGTCCTTTGACACCAACCCTCGTGTTCTATGCTTATCATCCTTAACCATTCCAAAGGTTGGAATTTCTATATCCATCGCCTCCTGAATTTCAAGTGCAGCGTTTAAATGCCCCTGTCCACCATCAATTAAAATCACATCAGGGTATGGAAGGAATTTTGAGTCCTCACTTTTTAGCTCACCCTTTTTAATAAGCTCCTCTTCATCAAGTGCGTGCCTAAAGCGTCTGTAGAGAGTTTCCTTCATTGAGCTATAGTCGTCACTTCCCAAAACGGTTTTTATCTTGAATTTCCTATACTTTGAATTTGCAGGTCGTCCGTTTTCAAACACAACCATCGCAGAAACATTGTCATCTCCTGATATATTTGAAATATCATATGCCTCAATTCTTTCAGGAATTTTATCAAGAGCTAAGGTATCCTTAAAATCCTTTAGAGTTTTGTTATTTTCCTTTGCCTTTAGTTGTGCAATTTTATAATTATCGCGAGCAATTTCGGCGTTTTTCAAAACCATTTCCATAAGCTTTTTCTTTTCTCCCTTTTTGGGTGAGAAAATTTCTACCTTTCGTCCTTTTTTTGCTCTCAACCACTTCATTATTGCACTCTTGTCATATAATTCACATTGAGTTAAAATAATAGGTGGAATCATTGTTTTATCCATATAAAACTGCTTGGTAAAATCTCCAAGGATAATTTCATCAGCCGTTTCACCTTCGTTATCAAGGATATAGTTTTCTCTTCCTAAAACCTTACCTTTACGAACAAAAAACACCTCAACAAAGGTTTTACTCCCGTCAATTGAATATGCAATCACATCCATATCATTCTGGGTATCGGAATTTATAATTTTTTGCTTTTGCGATATGGATTTTATTGCCCTTATTTTATCCCTCAAATCTGCCGCCTTTTCAAAGTTAAGTCCTGAGGATGCTTCATTCATTTCATCCTCAAGCCTTTCTATAAGCTTTTTGTGGTCACCCTCTAAAAATTCACAAATACTATAGAAAACCTCTCTGTATTCATCAACTGTGACATTCCCTGTACATGGTGCAAAGCAATTTTTAATCTGGTAGTTAAGGCAAGATCTGCCTTTTTGAATATCCCTCGGGAACTGTCTGTTACAGGTTGGTGGTTTGAAAATCTTTTGAATAATATCCATCATATTTTTGATGGTGTTAACACCCATATAAGGACCAAAATATTTTGCACCATCATTTTTCAATGTTCTTGTTTTTAATATTTTAGGGTACTCCTCGTTTATAGTCACCTTTAAGTATGGATATTGCTTATCATCCTTTAATAAGATATTATATTTTGGTCTGTATTTCTTTATCAGATTACACTCTAAAACTAAAGCCTCAACCTCAGAATCGGTCACTATATACTCAAAATAGGCAATATGAGAAACCATTGCCCTCACTTTAGGGGAATGGTTGCGACTATTCTGGAAATATTGCTTAACTCTGTTTTTTAAAATCTTTGCCTTACCCACATAAATGACAGTGTCATTTTTATCATGCATAAGATATACACCAGGTTGGTCAGGCAGATTTTTCAACTCTTCCTTTAAATCAAACATAGCTTCCGACCTTTTTTTATTTATTATTTCATATAAATACAAAAATAACTCTACATTCTTCTGATGTAGAGTTATTTTAAAAAGTTATCATTATTACTCTGTAAAGTTTGAAGCGATTAAGCGTACCAAAACCTCTACTGCGTCCTTCTCATCAGAACCATCTGCAATAATATTGATAGTAGTCCCTTTTGTAATTCCAAGTGACAATACACCCAAGAGGCTCTTTGCGTTAACCTTGCGTTCATCCTTTTCAACCCAGATGCTTGATTTAAATTCGTTTGCTTTTTGTATGAAAAATGTAGCCGGTCTTGCATGAAGTCCCACTTGATTTTGAACAACTACTTCTTTAGAAAACATACAGAAATCCTCCTCTGAAAAAAACATATAGTTTGCCTATAAATCCTAAGATAATTGTTACTATTAGAATACTAAAAAAATCATAAATCGTCAACAAATTTTTAAAAAAGGGCAAATTTTTAGTCAAGATACACTATAAACTTTAAAATTCTCACTCATTTTCGTTAATTTCAACCACTGTTTTTTTATCAAGATTTAGGCGTTCACGAACCTGTTTGTTTATCATTTCGCAAAAATCCTTATTTTCTTCTAAGTATTTTCTTATATTATCTCTGCCCTGTCCTAATCTTTCTGAGTTATAAGAGAACCATGCTCCTGATTTCTGGATAATGTCAAGACTTACTGCAGCATCTAAAATATTACCTTCTTTAGAGATACCACGACCATATAAAATGTCAAACTCTGCCTCTTTAAAGGGTGGTGCAACCTTGTTTTTAACAACCTTGACCTTAGTTTTATTACCAATGATTTCAGTTCCGTCCTTGATTGCCTCCTGACGTCTTACATCAAGTCTTACAGAGGAGAAGAATTTCAAAGCTCTTCCACCCGGAGTTGTTTCAGGATTTCCATAAACCACTCCAACCTTTTCTCTCAATTGGTTTATAAATATAACTGCAGTTCCTGATTTACTTGTTATACCTGTCAGCTTTCTTAATGCCTGTGACATCAGTCTTGCAAGCAAGCCAACATGGGAATCACCCATCTCACCCTCAATTTCTGCCTTTGGAACTAAAGCTGCAACAGAGTCAATTACTATAACATCCAAAGCGCCACTTCTTACCAATGCCTCAGCAATTTCCAATGCTTGTTCACCTGTGTCAGGCTGAGCAACAATTAAGTTATCTATATCAACACCAAGCTTTTGAGCATATTCAGGGTCAAGCGCGTGCTCTGCATCAATGAATGCAGCTTCACCACCCATTTTCTGTGCCTCTGCAACAACATGAAGGGCAACGGTGGTTTTTCCTGATGATTCAGGTCCATATATTTCTATAACTCTTCCCTTCGGCATTCCTCCAACACCCAATGCAATATCAAGAGTCAATGAGCCTGTTGGGATAACATCAACGCTAACAGATGCCGCATCTCCAAGCTTCATTATGCTTCCCTTACCATATTGCTTTTCAATTACGCTAAAAACTGCATCAAGAGCTTTTTTCTTTTCACTTGGCTCAACTGCCTGTGTTAAACTTTCATTATCTTTAGCCATATCATATTCCTCTTTCTAAGTAAAATATAGAACATTTGTTCTATTTATACCTCTATTATATACTATAACTTTTAAAAAAGCAATAGTTTTTTCTACATTTTTGAAATTTCTTTTAAAACCATATCAAATCCGTTTAAACAGGCAGAATATCTTATCTTTTCTCTGCTCCCTTTCAAAGTTAATTTTTTAACCATTACATCATCATTATTTGCAACTGCAAGATAAACAAGTCCCACAGGCTTATCCTTTGTTCCTCCGTCAGGACCAGCAATTCCTGTGAACGCAACACCAAAGTCTGCACCCGATTTTTCCTTTATTCCCTTTGCCATCTCATATGCAACCTCAGGGCTTACTGCACCATACATCCTCAGGGATTCCTCTTTAACACCAAGATACCTCATTTTCGCCTCATTTGAATAGGTTACAATGCTTTCATTTAAAACTGATGAGCTACCAGGAATATCTACCACCATTTTTGAAAACATACCACCTGTGCAGCTTTCTGCAGATGCAATTGTCATACTCTTTTCTATAAGCTTTTCAACAACTGTGTGTGGCAGGGTTTTATCCTCGGTTGAATATATATATTCTCCAACCTTATCTATTATCTTTTTATCTGCCCCCGATAAAAGCTCTTCTGCCTCTTTTTCATTCTTCGCAAATGCAGCAAGTCTTAATCTCACCTCGCCTGTTTTTGCATATGGTGCCAGAGTAGGATTTTTGCCATTTTCCATCATATCCTCTAAAAGCTCTCCCACTTTTGACTCGCCTATCCCGAACAGGTTATAGGTTTTTGTGTAGATTGAGCCTTCCGACCTTTTTAAAAGGTATGGTCTTACCGATTCTGTAAACATTGGTACAATCTCATTTGGTGGTCCAGGAAGCATAATAACAGTTTTTCCATTCTTTTCAATTATGCACCCTGGTGCAGTTCCGTTATTGTTTTTTAGAATGATTGAATTTTTGGGAAGCATAGCCTGTTTTATATTACTTTCAGGCATCTCTCTTCCTGTTCTTTTAAAATATTCAACAATTGAGTCAAGGCTCTCCTTATGAAGCACAAGCTTTTCGTCCATTACTTTTGCTATTATCTCTTTTGTTAAGTCATCCTTAGTGGGACCAAGTCCACCTGAAGTTATAACTAAATCTGCTCTTGACAAGGCCAATTTTAATGTGCTTTCAAGTCTATCAGGGTTATCACCGACAACACTCTGATAATAGACATTTATCCCCAATACCGATAACTCCTCCGATAAAAACTTAGCATCAGTATTTAAAATTTCGCCCAACAAAAGCTCAGTTCCCACCGAAATCAATTCTGCATTCATAAATTCACCCTGCCTTTTTTAAAGTTAAAATCAGTTTGCCTTGGGATAACAAACCACAAGCTCCACTCCCTGAATTGCCTTTTCAATTAAGCCTTCAATGTCAAGCACCGATTCTGTTCTTTCAATGCTTGCACGCTTTGGGTTTGTTGTGGGGTGCTTTGGTGTGAACACCGTGCAACAATCCTCATATGGTAAAATCGAAGTTTCAAAAGTGCCAATTTCTCTTGACCTTGTTATTATTTCATCCTTATCCATACCAATCAATGGTCTTAAAACAGGAATATCAACAACTGAGTTTGTAACATCAAGTGCTGCTACTGTCTGACTTGCTACCTGTCCCACACTCTCACCTGTAATCAATGCAAGTGAATGATTTTTCTTGGCAATTCTTTCTGCTATCTTCATCATAAATCTACGCATAATCAATGTCATATGCTCCTCAGGACAATTATCCCTGATTGCAAGTTGAATTTCCGTAAATGGAATTATATATAGATTTATTTTCGAAGTGTATCTGGAAACAATCTGAGCAAGCTCAATAACCTTTTCCTTTGCTCTGTCACTTGTGTAGGGGAAGCTGAAGAAGTTAACAGCATCAATTTCCACTCCACGCTTTGCAATCATATGTCCTGCAACGGGACTATCAATTCCTCCCGACAGCAAAAGTGTTGCCTTTGCAGCAGTCCCAATTGGCATACCACCCTGACCTTGTACCTTTTTTTCTGCACAATAAATATATGCCGCCACATCCCTTACCTCAATTTTAACAGTCACCTCAGGGTTATGGACATCAACTATCAATCCCTCACATTCCTCGTGGAGATATCCTCCCACCTCAATTGCAAGCTCAACGGAATTTAAAGGAAATCTCTTATCGGAACGCTTTGCCTCAACCTTGAATTTCTTACCCGGTAAAAGCTCATCCTTTAAATATTCCTTTGCAGACTCCTCTATTTTTTTAATATCCTTCTCAACAACACAAGCACGGGTGATTGATACAATTCCAAATATCCTCTCAAGTTGAGAGATAACACTGTCAATCAAAGTCGAATCCTCAACCTCAACATAAATTGTTGCCTGCATTATCCACACCTTGATTTCGGCAATATTCTTACAGGAATTTTTAATATTATTTATAAGCACCTTTTCAAATCTTGCCCTATTGCCACCCTTTAGGATTATTTCTCCGTATTTAACTAATATTATTTCTTTCATTTGTCTATTCCTTTATCTGATATATTTTCTTATTTCCAAAACCGAGTCCCTGACTATATCAGTAACCCTTTCAATTTCATCAATATCAATAGGATGAGAAAAGCTAAATCTTATTGCACCCGATATATTCTCCTTGTCACAACCCATTGCAGACAAAACATGGCTTGGCATAGGCTTATTTGAGGAACAAGCCGAGCCTGTGGATACATAAATATCCTTTGCCTCAAGCATATGCAACAAAATCTCTGCCTTGATTTTTTTAAAGGATACACTTAAAATATATCCCGACTGATTATCGCCCTCACCATTTACTTTTATATTATCAATTTTATTTAAAAGACATTTTATAAAATTCTCTCTTGTTTTTAAAATCTCACTATTGTCAAGACTAATCTCCCTTACTGCTGCACCAAATGCGGCAATCCCCGGAACATTCTGTGTTCCTGAACGAAGGCTTCTTTGCTGTCCTCCACCTACTATCAGTGGTTTTATATGCTCGTCCTTTATATAAAGTGCACCTGTACCCTTCATTCCATGGATTTTATGTGCACTCAAAGACATCATATCAATTCCCAAAATGTCAGGCTTCAGGGGGATTTTTCCAAAGCCCTGAACTGCATCAACATGGAAAAGTGCATTTGAGCCTTTTTCCTTAATAATCCCTTTAATATCCTTAATAGGCATTACTGCTCCAACCTCATTATTTACAGCCATTATACTAACAAGTATAGTGTTTGGGGTGACTAATTCCTTCAGCATTTCCAAATCAATCACACCATTTTCGTCCACATCAACATAGCTCACTATAAAGCCTTCCTTTGAAAGCTCCTCAAAGGGTGCTAAAACTGAAGGGTGCTCAACCTTAGAGGTTATTATGTGATTTCCCTTTTTCTTATTGGCATACGAGCTCCCTAAAATTGCCATATTGTTCGCTTCTGTTCCACCTGATGTAAATATAATATTTTTCTTTTCAACACCAAGCAATGATGCAATATCTGACGCCGACCTGTCAATGATTTTTTCAGCAGTCAATCCAAGCCTGTGCAAGCTGGATGGATTTCCAAAATTTTCACAAGCCTCCAGAAACGCTTTTTTAGCATTTTCGGAAGGCTTGGTTGTTGATGCATTATCAAGATATATCATTTTATTATTTCCTTTTAATCTATACTTTTAATCAATAAAAATTTTCCCTTTTTAACATTTACAAAAGCAATATCCCCTGTCATTTTATTGCTTACGCCTCTTCCCATACCAAATAAAAGCTTTTCCTCCATCAAAGGATATTCAAGGCCTTTAGTTGTTACACCCTCCAGATCCTCGCAAATGGGTATTAAAGAAACAATATCACCTTTTTTTCCTGATATTACATTTTCTTCTTTTCCAAGCCTTATTTCGTTATGCTCATCAATAATTATTATATCAATATAATCGTATCTTGAAAGAAGGAATATATTGGTTAGCGTGTGATCCATTCTGTCTCCTAAAAAGCCAATGAGAACAAGCTCTGAAAATCCCTTATCGATTGCATACTCAATTGCAAGCTCACTATCAGTAAAGTCCTTTTTCACTGGAAAAACGACCTTTTTTATGTCCCCGTTGTCACCCTTTACAGAGTCCAAATCACCTATTAAAATGTCAGGCTTTTTCCCAAGTTTCAAAAGATGGTCAAAGCCTCCGTCAACTGAGATTATATAGCAATCATTTTTAATATACTCTTTTATATATTCGTAGTCCTTAATCTCACCATTTGCAATAAGTACTGCCTTCATTTTATTCACCACAAGCCTTTTTAAGTGCCAATATCGATTTTTCGATATCATCTTTATATACTGCTGAGCCTGCAACTATAACATCTGCTCCTAAGTCGCAGACCTTCTTTATATTGCTTTCGTTTATTCCACCATCTACCTGAATATGAAAATCCTTACCCATCTTCTCCCTGAGGGCAGTTATTTTATAGTTGACATCATCAATATAGCTTTGTCCTCCGTGTCCGGGATGAACACTCATAACAAGCACCATATCCACCATATCAAGATAAGGCAATATTTCATCAAGCTCAGTTTCAGGATTTAGAGATATTCCTGCCTTTAAGCCTTTTGAATGAATGTAGTCAATACATTCCTTCACATTTTTGGTTGCCTCTATGTGAATAGTTATTGAGTCGGCGCCTCCCTTTATAAAATCCTCAAGATATCTTTCAGGCTCAACTATCATCAAGTGAACATCAAAAAACATATTTGACATTTCTCTGATAGACTTATAAACAACTGCACCAAAGCTGAGATTAGGCACAAACATTCCGTCCATGACATCAATATGAAGCCACTGAGCTCCTGCTTTTTCACATATTAAAACATCCTCACCAAGCTTTGAAAAATCTGCTGATAAAATTGATGGTGCTAAAATCAATATATCCCCTCCTTATACTTTACTTTTCCCATTCCTTAATTTTTGATAGCTTGTTATACAACTGACAATAGCTATCATATCTCGATTGTGCTATTTCATTTTTCTCGAGTTGCTCCTTAACAACACAATCAGGCTCATTTATATGAGAGCAACCCTTAAATCTGCAACCTGTTTTTTGAAATTCAGGGAATGTATCAATTAGATTTTCTGCTTTAATTCCCTCAACCTCAAGACTACTAAATCCTGGAGTGTCCAACACATATCCACCCTGCTTCAATTGAGTAAGCTCCACATGTCTTGTGGTATGCTTTCCTCTTTGAATTTTGTCGCTAATATTCCCTGTTTCAAAGGAATTATCGGTGAGAATGTTTAATATGCTTGATTTTCCCACTCCCGACATTCCACAAAATGCAGTTGTTTTTCCAATTAAATACTTAACCAATTCTCCTGCATTATTGTCCCTTGCACACATATCTACAACAGGATATGGAGTTTTTTCATATACATTCTTTATTTGCTCACTTGATGCAAGGTCGGTTTTATTTATGCAGATAATGGGGTTAATCCCTGCAATTTCTGCATTTACTATCATTTTATCAATAAGGAAAAAATCAGGTGAAGGAGATGTCGCTGCAGACACGATAACAAGATTGTCAATATTGGCAACTGCAGGTCTTATTAAAAAATTCTTTCTCTCTTCAATTTCTATAAGACTGCCATTTTCAATTCTTACTCTATCACCTATCATAGGCTTTATGTTGTCCTTCCTGAATAAGCCTCTTGCCCTTGTTTCAATTATCTCACCCTTTGTGGTTTTAACATAATAAAAACCACCTATTCCTTTAATAATTACTCCTGTCAAGCAATTTCTCCCTTTCGTTTTTTTAAAATTCCACTACCTTTGTGAGCTTTAACTCTCCGTCAAAATAAACCTGAACTGTTGCATCGCTCTTTGCAGCAACAGGTATATCCACCTCTTCGTCTGAGCATTGATGGAGCTTGTCGTATATAGTTGCACTATTTGCAACAACCTTCAAATGAACTGTTCCTGACTCGGTTTCAGGCAACTGGATTGTGAAGGTTTTTCTCTTTAATTCAGCTGTTGGTGTAGGCTTAATTCCTTCACTCACAACCACATTCACATAGCTTCCCTTTGGTGACTCACTATTTGATTTAGGACTTTGTGATATAATCTCACCCTCAGGTCTATCCGATTCCTCACGGCTTACATTGCCGATTTTTAATCCTGCATCTGAAAGAATTTTTGCTACATCATTATATTTTTTTCCAACAAGATTTGGAACAGGAACTAACTCTGCTTCCTCAGTTTCCTCAGGCTCTCCTGTTGAAACATAAAGAATTATTTCATAATCCTCTGTAACCTTTGTACCACTTTTGGGAGATTGCTTTATAACTTGATTTTGTGCAAATTCCGAGCTATTCTCATCAAATTTTTCATACTTTAATTTAACTGCTCTTAATTTTGCCGCCGCCTCTGCATATTCAAGACCAACAACATCAGGCACTTCAATATCACCCTCGCCGAGTCCTGAGCTGATAACAAGTTTTATGTCCCTGTTCTTCTTCACATATGAATTTGCGCCAGGATCCTGCTTCATTATTTTACCTTCTTCAAATTCATCCGAAACAACAAAGGAGATATTTTCCTCATCAATCTCAAAGCCGGCTTCCTTTGCAAGAGAAATTGCCTCTTCAATAGTCTTGTCCATCAAATCAGGCACCTGATATTCCTTGCTGCCACCTGAGAATATGAAATAGCTCCCAACTCCAAGCACAACTGCAAGAATTGCCACTAATAAAATAATTCCTCCATAGTTTTTCTTCTTTTTTTCCTTTTTCTTTTCATCCAGAGTTTTTGGAATAACAACATTTATTGGGTGACCATCTAAAAACTCTCTTAAATCATATGCCATATCCTTGGCACTCTGATATCTTATATATTGCTCCTTAGCAATTGCTTTCATTATAATATCCGACACCTCATCAGGCAAGTCAGGAACTAACTCCCTGATATTCTGTGGTGCATTTTCCAGCTTCATCAAGGCAACAGAAACAGGATTTTCTGCATTGAAGGGAAGCTTTCCCGACACCATTTCATATAAAACAACGCCAAGAGAATAAACATCCGAACGGGCATCGACATATCCACCACGAGCCTGTTCAGGTGAAATATAATGTACCGACCCGAACACACCTGCATTTTTTGATGCAACAAGTGTATCTGAATTGGTTGTTCTTGCTATACCAAAATCTGCTACCTTCAAGGTACCATCCTTTGTTATGAGGATATTGTGTGGTTTAATATCCCTATGGATAATCTCATGCTTGTGAGCACATTCCAATGCCCTTGCAATCTGTACTGCAAAGCTACACGCCTCACGCCAGTCAAGTGCACCCTTTTTCTCTATGTATTCTTTTAAAGTTTCTCCCTCAACAAGCTCCATAACAATGTAGTTAATACCCTCCTCGGTTTCACCTACATCATATATAGACACAATATTATAATGGGACATACTCGCAGCTGCTCTTGACTCAGTAGTAAATCTTTTCACTACCTCCTCATCATCCATAAGAGAGTCATTTAACACCTTTACTGCAACATATCTGTTTAAAAGCTTACATTGAGCCTTATAGACAGTTGCCATACCACCACTGCCTATAACCTCTAATATTTCATACCTTCCCCCAAGTATTCTCCCGATAAAATTATTATCCATATCTGCTTACCTTTCTTTCAAATATCCTTAATTTTCTTTTTTATCAAATGCAATTACAGTGATATTGTCAAGTCCACCCTTTTTATTTGCAAACTCAACAAGCTTATTACAAGCCTCCTGAAGCTCATCATTTTCATATACTATTTCTAACAGTTGGTCATCCATAGTCATATTGGTGAGTCCGTCACTGCATATCAAAATCGTTTCTCCCTGATAAGCTAAAATTCCTATATCAACCTTTAAGATATCATCAGTTCCTATTGCCCTTGTTATATAATTTTTAGCAGGATGATTGTCTGCTGCCTCCCTGGATATTTCTCCCCTTTGGAGTAGCTCCTGCACATAAGAATGGTCCTTTGTTATCTGTCTTATACCCTTTTTATCAATGGCATAGACTCTGCTATCTCCAACATGAGCAGTTATTATCTTGTTTTGGTATATAAAAGCAAGTGTTCCTGTTGTTCCCATACCTTCTAACTGCTTATTTCTTTTAGCATAATTATATATTCCCTTATTGGCTTCAACAAATGCCATTCTAACCATTTCCCCCACTTCCATATAATCCATTTGTGGGTTGAATTTGTTAATTATGTACTCCTTGACTATCTGAGTTGCCATACGACTTGCTACCTCGCCTGCATTTTCGCCACCCATTCCGTCAGCAACCATTCCACCAAAGAGTTTTTCATTCCTATAAACAAAATAACTGTCCTCGTTTATTTTTCTCTGTTTTCCAATATCGGATAAAACGCCCAATCTCACTGCAATCACCCCTTTCCATTATCATAATATATAAATTTAATTATTTTCCTTGTCCATAGCTCTTTTTCTTAACTGACCACAGGATGCACTGATGTCACTTCCAAGCTCACGCCTCACTGTTGCATTCATCCCAAGCTCTGTTAAGCACTCCTGAAAGCGTCTTATATTTTCCTTTGTGCCTTTGTGATAGTCTCTTTCCTCTACCTTATTTACAGGTATGAGGTTTATATGGCATAGCATCCCCTTCAATAGCTTTGCAAGCTCTCTTGCTTCCTTTTCACTATCATTAACCCCTGAAATCAGGGAATACTCAAAGCTGATTCTTCTTCCCGTTTTTTTAATATATTCCTTGCAGGCATCAATCAGTACCTCAACAGGATATTTTTTATTAACAGGCATAATCTTATTTCTAATTTCGTTGTTTGGAGCGTGAAGAGAAATCGACAATGTGATAGGTAAATTTTCATCTGAAAGCTGCTTTATCTTGTCAACCACACCACAGGTAGATAATGAAATATGTCTGTATCCTATACAAATTCCATCAGGATGATTGACATTGTGTAAAAATTTTACAACACTATCATAATTGTCTAATGGCTCACCTATTCCCATCATCACAATATTACTTATCCTCGCGCCTAAATCCTTAGTGGCAAAAAGCACCTGATTTAAAATTTCTCCTGCCGTCAGGCTTCTTAAAAGTCCACCGATTGTGGATGCACAAAAACCACATCCCATTCTGCATCCCACCTGTGAGGATATGCAGATAGTTATTCCATGCTTATATCTCATAACTACACTTTCGATGCAATTTCCGTCATCAAGCTCAAATAGATATTTAACAGTTCCGTCAATCTTTGAAACATACTTCTCTCTTATTCTGAGCTTTGAAATATATGAAACCTCTGAAAGCTTCCTTTTTGTATCCTTTGAAAGATTAGTCATTTCATCAAAGGATTCCACACCTCTGTGAAGCCACTGGAAAATTTGCTTTGCCCTGAATTTCGGCTCACCAATTTCTTTTATTAAATTTTCAAGCTGGAAATATTCCAAATCCTTTAAATCAACCACTTTTTTTACACCTTTTTCATTTTAGCTATAAAAAATCCGTCTGTACCATCTATGTTAGGATAGAGAGTGAAATATCCATCCTTCATTGTGTCTTTTAAAAGACCATCGATACTGCCTCCCAAATCCACCATTTCAAAATCATTGTTCTCACTAATAAATCTTTTTATTATTTCCTCATTTTCTGATTTTCTTAAGGTGCAGGTGCTATAAACAAGCTCTCCACCCTTTTTTAAGTATTTTGATGCATTTTCTAAAATCGAATATTGAATTTTAGATAACTCGTCATCTTTATTTTTATTCCATTTTATATCAGGCTTTCTCCTGATTATTCCAAGTCCCGAGCATGGTGCATCCACCAATATCTTGTCTGCTTTTTCAATAAGATCTTCATTGAATAAAGTTGCATCCATAAGTTTTGCCTCGATGATATCAAGTCCGAGTCTTTTTTTGTTTTCCTCAATAAGCTTTATTTTATGCTCATGGATATCAAAGGCAATCACTCTACCCTTATTTGACATAAGCTCTGCAATATGAGTTGTTTTTCCACCGGGAGCTGCACACATATCAAGAACCACATCTCCTTGCTTTGCACCAAGCAAGAAGGAGGACATCATTGCTGCCTCATCCTGAACTGAAAATAAGCCTTCCATATATTCCTTACTTTCTCCGATATCAAGTCCCGACACATATAACGCTTCATTCATATATCTGCCTCGGCTTCCTCCAAGCTTTTTAATCAATTCATCGGTTGTGGCTTTTATTGAATTAACCCTTATTGAAACCTTTGGATTGCCATTCATAGCGTCCATAAGCTCACAGGCAAATTCCTTGCCATAATCTCTTACCCATTCGTCAACAAGCCATTCGGGATAGGAATATTTAATGGATAATGACTCTTTTTCACTCTTAGGAAGAGGATAATCCTTCCCTTCTCTTGCTACATTTCTCAAAACTCCATTCACAAACCCTGTTCCAGATTGATGTGAGTATTTCCTCGCAAGCTTAACACTTTCATTCACTGCTGCCGATTCGGGAATTCTATCCATAAATAACAGCTGATATATACCAAGCTTTAATATGAGCATCACATACTTTGAAATTTTATTTAATTTAATTTTGGAGTGTCTTGAAATTATATATTCGAGTGTATTTCGTCTTTGAATAACTCCATATACCAAAGCAGTTGCAAGAGCCTTGTCAACTGTGGACAATTGGGCTTCTGAAAGCCTTTTTTTAATAGCAAGGTTGGAATATGCATTTTCATATTCAATATCATATAAGGTCTTTAAGGCAACCTCTCGTGCATTTTTCAAAACTAATCACGCCTTCTGTTATTTAATATTAACAATAATCTTAACAATTGCAGAGCAGTTGCTGCAACTGCAGCCACATAGGTCATTGCGGCAGCCTTCAGTACCTTTCCTGCTTGCTTCACTTCCGTTTCACTAAGCATTCCTGTTGAATCAAGAACCTCCATTGCCCTGTGGCTTGCATTGAACTCAACAGGCAAGGTTATTAATTGGAAAATAAGCACTGCAGAAAATAAAATAACTCCTGCAAAGGATAGCTTCTCCAAACCCATAATCAAGCCAATAATAAACAATGGCATAGATAGTGATGCACCAATATTTGCAATAGGCACAAATTTGTTTCTGAGCTTTATAGGTGTATATCCAACTGCGTGCTGAACTGCATGACCTGCCTCGTGAGCTGCAACTCCTACTGCTGCTACAGAGGATGAATTATATGTCGAGTCCGATAATCTTATAACATTTGCCTTGGGATCATAATGGTCGGTCAGATTTCCTGCTACATGCTCAATGCTCACATTATATAGTCCATTTCTGTCAAGAATTTGTCTTGCTGCATCCATACCTGTGAGTCCACGCATATTAAGAACATTGCTATATCTTGAAAATGTGGAATTAACACCAAATGATGCAAACATAGACAACAAAAATGCAATTATAACAAGCACATAGGTAGGGTCCCAATACATTGGAAAAAACATAACTTTTACTTCCTTTCAAAATCAACCAAAAATAGTTTTGTTCTCAATTATATTACCTTTTAAATAGTCATCAATACTCATTCTTTTACAGGTAGGTGCCTGAATTTCATTTATATAGATAGCACCTTCACCACATTTTACCAATAACCCTTTATTTTTTTCGTAGCCTAAAACCTCTCCGGGCTTACCACTTGTTTTAGTGTCTGCCATTTCACAGGCAAAAATTTTCATAGCCTCACCGTTATACATAGTATAAGCCACAGGCCACGGATTCATTCCACATATATGCTTTATGATTTCCTTTGCACCTTTATTCCAATCAATCAATGCCATTTCCTTTTTAAGCATTGGTGCATAGGTGGCTTTTTCGTCATCCTGAGGAACAGGCTTTATATTTTCAATGCTTTCTATTGTTTCTATAAGTACCTCTGCCCCAAGTACTGCGAGCCTGTCGAACAATTCTCCTGAGGTTTCATATTTACCTATTTTGACCTCTTTTGAGATAAGCATATCCCCTGTGTCTAAGCCCTCATTCATCAGCATTGTGGTTACACCTGTTTTTTCATCACCATTTATTACTGACCATTGAATTGGTGCTGCACCTCTGTATTTAGGCAATAGTGAACCGTGCATATTCACACATCCAAACCTTGGGAAACCAAGCACATATTCGGGAAGAATTTTACCATATGCAACCACTGCAATTATATCAGGCTTCAATTCCTCTAAAACCGGTTTTAACTCACCATTTTTCAAGGTTTCAGGTTGAAACACAGGAATGTTATTTTCCAATGCAACCACCTTTGCATCAGGTGGTGTTAACACTTGCTTTCTTCCTCTTGGCTTGTCGGGCTGAGTTACCACTCCCACTATCTCATTGTCGGTATTTATCAATGCCTTTAAGGAAACTGCAGCAATGTCGGGAGTTCCCATAAAAAGAATTTTCAATTTGAATCTCTCCTCAGTAATCAATCAATAAATTTTGTGACTCTCTCTAAAAACAGCTTTCCGTCAAGATGCTCTATTTCGTGGCATAATGCTCTTGCCATCAAGCCTTCACCCTTAACGATAATTTCCTTCCCTGTTCTGTCTTGAGCCTTGACCTCAACATAATTGGGGCGTTCAACCTCACCAAAAACTCCTGGAACACTCAAGCATCCTTCCTCACCGACTTGTGAGCCTGATTGCTTGACGATAACAGGGTTAACAATTTCAACCTTACCATCACCAATATCTATCACTGCCACCCTTTTTAATATTCCAACCTGTGGTCCTGCAAGGCCGACTCCGTTATTTTTCTCCATAGTTTCAAACATATCATCAAGAAGAATTTCCAATTTCTTATCAAAGACAGTCACCTCTTTTGATATCTTTGATAGAATTTCATCATCTTTTTTTCTTATTTCTCTTAAAGCCATTTTATATCACCTGTTCCTTTTTAATAGGATTTATATTATCATATTTGGATTTTTGTCTATGGTTATAATCACCTTGTTATATAGCTTATTGTCAAGGCAGGAATTTTTAGCATCCTCTAAAATCACATTGAGCTCCTCCTGATTTTCGCACTTTATAACAAGCTGCCACCTGTACTTATTCTTGATTTTGGAAATCCCTGACGGAACAGGTCCTAAAATCTGCACCTTCTGGGATAGCTTTTTTATCCCTTCCAATTGCTTTTTGAAAAATTTTGCAGACTGTTGTACCAAGGTTTCGCTAACAGAGGAAAATCCAACAAGAATAATGTCACAAAATGGTGGATACCACATTGCCTTTCGCATAAGTATTTCCGAGTTGTAAAACTCCTCATAATTGTGCTTTTTAACACACTGGATTGCAAGATGCTCAGGTGCATATGTCTGGATAATTGCTCTGCCTGATTTCTCACCTCTTCCTGCTCTGCCACTCACCTGTTCAAGCAGAGAAAAGCTTCTCTCAGATGAGGAATAATCGTCAATGTTTAAGGTAACATCTGCCGAAACAACTCCAACAAGAGTTACATTTTCAAAGTCCAATCCCTTTGCAACCATCTGTGTGCCGATTAGTATGTCAATTTTCTTTTTTTCAAATTCATTTAGTATTTTCTCGTGTGCAAATTTTCTCCCTGTTGTGTCCACATCCATTCTTATTGTTGATGCCTCAGGGAAAAGCTTTTTAATTTCCTCCTCAACCTTTTGTGTGCCTCCACCAAAATATCGAATGTATTTACTGCCACATTCTGGACACACGCTATAGTTTTTATGAGTGTAGCCACAGTAGTGACATCTTAGCGAGTCGTCATACTTGTGATAGGTGAGGGAAATATTGCAGGACGGGCATTTTGCAACATATCCACAGCTTCTGCAGGATACGAATGTTGAAAATCCACGCCTGTTCAGGAATAAAATAGTCTGTTCCTTATTTTCTAAGTTTTTGTTTATTTCACCTGCTAAAAGTCTGCTGAAAATAGACTTGTTTCCATCCTCAAGCTCCTCTCTCATATCCACTACCATAACCTCGGGAAGCTTCTTTTCGTTGGTACGCTTTTTCATAGTCAAAAGCTCAAGCTCACCATTATTTGCCTGATAAAAGCTTTTTATGTCAGGAGTGGCAGATGCGAGCAACAAAATTGCATTGTCGGTCATAGCGCGAAATCTTGCCACTTCCTTGGTGCTATATCTTGGTGGCATTTCCGATTTATAGGTAGTTTCGTGTTCCTCGTCCATTATGATAATTCCAATATTATCAAATGGCGCAAAAACTGCCGACCTTGCACCAATTACAATGTCTGCCTTACCATCACGCATTTTCTTCCATTGGTCATACTTTTCCCCTAAGGATAAGCCACTATGAAACAATGCTATTCTATTGGAAAAACGATTTCGAAAGCGATTAACCAATTGTGGTGTCAAGGAAATTTCAGGCACTAAAACAATTGCCTTTTTTCCTTTTTTTAACACCTTTTCAATGGCATTCATATACACCTCAGTTTTACCACTTCCCGTAACTCCCCAAAGGAGCAGAGGTGCATACTTTTCATTTTCTATATGCTCATCAATTCTGTTGATAACTTTTTTTTGTTCATCGGTATATTCAAATTCACTTTTTGATACACTCTCCAAGGTACTAACAGGCTCTCTTAAAATAACAATGTTTTTAAGGTTGATATATCCCTTTTTAACTAACGCCGACACAGCGTTATAGCTACCTTGAGAAAATCTCACCAGGTCGGACACCGACACAAATTCGTTGGAAAGGAGAATTTCAAGCATTTTTGCCTGCGAATGTGCTCGTCTTTTGAAAAGGTCTTCAATAACCTCATAGGCATCGTCCTCTTCAATTGCAAGCTCGGCAACACGAAGCTTTTTATCCTTCACATTTTGTGGGTCCTTGTATTCTTTTTCAATAACCCCTGATGAAATGAGCTTTGATAAGGTCTGGTGTATGTTATTTTCAAAAAATTGCAGAAAATAGTTGATTTCCATACTCCCTTCGTTGTCCTTCAGTATGGAAACAATTTTCTTCTGTTGCTCCGACCTAATATCAATGGCATTACATTTTAAAGTGAGCCATTCCTCAGGCTCAGCCGATATTCCTGCAGGCACAATTGAGTGAATGACATCTATAAATTTACAAAGATATCTCTCTCTCATCCAGAAAACAAGCTTCAGCATTTTTTCATCAAAAACTTTTCCACCCTCAGCAACTGATATGATTGACTTTAATTTCTGTGCTTTTGAGGTTTGATTTATTTTAATTATATATGCTTCCTTTTGCTTATTTCCTCTGCCAAAAGGAACGATCACACGGTTACCCACACCAATCTGACCCTCTAATTCCTCAGGTATGAGATAATCAAAGGGTTTATCGGTTTCTCTTGAGTTGTGGTTTACAATGACCTGTGCAATCACGACCTTTAACCTGTCCTTTCAAAGTTTTATAAGCAATAGCCTATTATTTCTGAGAATCCACCTCATCAAGATTGATTGCATCATCCTTGATATTCTCAGTATAGAATGTATCCTCATTATAGCATCTTTCACGACGAAGATATCCAACCTTTCCTGATGCAACCTCTTCAACTGCAATTGAAACTGCCTTTTTGGAGTTACATGGAACTAAGCCTTCACCTGCTGAGCCAATCATTCTTGCTCTTTTTGATACCATTGTAACCAAGGTATATCTTGAATCCACACACTTTGAAAGTGTTGTGATACCCGGTTTAATCATAATTGTTGCATTCTCGTCTTTTTTTAAGTTAGATTTTCTCATTTAATAATCTCTCCAATTCATTTATTTTTTTTGTTCTTGATTGAATTATGTCAATGACCTTCTCTACGCATAAATCGAGTTCGTCATTTACAACTATTTCATTATACTTGGGAGCCTGATTTATCTCCCACTCAGCAGCCTTGATTCTTTCATCAATCTGCTCTTCAGTTTCTCTTTCCCTTTTTATGAGCCTGTCCTTCAATTCCTTCATTGACGGTGGAATAATGAAAATCAAAACTGCCTCAGGTATCATACCCTTAACCTTCAATGCTCCCTGTGGCTCAATCTCCAATAGCACATTTTTGCCCTCATTGAGTATATTCTCAACTGTCCTCTTAGGAGTTCCGTAATAGTTTCCGTTGTATGTTGCCCACTCAAGCATTTCGTTATTTTCAATCAGCTTTTCAAATTCCTCAACCGATATGAAATTATATGTGACTCCGTCTTTTTCATTGTTTCTTTTGTCCCTGGTGGTTGAAGAAATAGACAGAAAAATCAGCTCTTTTTTTAATAGCTCCTCACACACAGTTCCCTTTCCTGTTCCCGAAGGCCCTGAAATAACAAACAAAGTGCCCTTATTCATATATAATCTCCTCCCCGTCATCAGTTCCTGATTGAAGTCGGTTGGCAACAGTTTCAGGTTGAATTGAGGATAATATAATATGGCCACTGTCGGTAACTAACACAGCTCTTGTTCTTCGTCCGTAGGTTGCATTAACAAGCATTCCCTTGTCCTCTGCCTCTCTCACAATTCTCTTGATTGGTGCAGATTCAGGACTAACAATAGCAATAAGTCTGTTTGCCGAAACCATATTTCCAAATCCTATGTTTATCAGTTTCATTTTTTATCCTCCTATTCAATATTCTGAATTTGTTCTCTTAGCTTTTCTATTTCACCCTTTAAGGTAACAACAAGCTTTGCTATTTCAATATCATTTGCCTTTGAGCCTGTTGTGTTCACCTCTCGGTTTATCTCCTGGATTAAAAAGTCAAGCTTTCTTCCTGCAGGCTCAGGAGAATTTATAATATTATTGAATTCATCAAAATGGCTTGACAGTCTTACCATTTCCTCGTTGACTGCAATTTTATCTGCAAAAATGGCAACCTCAGTTAAAACCCTTGCCTCGTCAACATCTCTTTCCCCAAGAACCTCTTTGATTTTTGTATATAGCTTTTCCTTATATTCCTCAACAGTTTCTGGAGAACGCTTATCGATTTGTTCCACAAGAGTTTTCATATACTCAATTCTCTCTGTTAAATCAGCCTGAATTCTTTCTCCCTCTCGCTGACGCATTGATATAAATGCAACCAAAGCCTCTTTTAAAACAGGCTCAACAGCCTGCCATATTTCATCCTCAACAGTTTCCTTTCTGGCAACATTGAAAATCTCCTGATTTCTTGCAACCATAGAAACTGAAATGTCATCTTTTAAAGAAAACTTATCTCTTAATTGATATAGAACATCTATGTAGCTTTTTGCAAAATCTTCTTTAAGAGAGATTTCCATATCACTATCTTCATAGTTTTCAACTGCAATGAATATGTCAATTTTTCCTCGTGATACCACCTCTGCTACTTTGTTTCTTACCTTTTCCTCCAAAAAGCCATAGTATCTCGGCACCTTAACCGAGTAGTCTGCATACCTGTGATTTACAGATTTTATCTCGGCTAAAATCCTCATTCCGTCTTTAATTGTTTCAAGCCTTCCATAGCCTGTCATACTTTTCAGCACTAAGCTCACCCACTTTATTTTTCTTATGAAAATGCACATTTTTTAAAAAAGTACATTCCACACCCTATTTTATCCTATCTATTATATCATACTTTTATAAAAAAAAATAGAGATTTTTAAAAATTTTTAAAAAAATTTTAAAAAAAGTGGCAGCTTTTAAACTGCCACTCATAAATTATTCAATTATTCAGCAGGAACTTCCTCAGCAGGAGGGTCTGAAATTGCTTCCTCCTCAGTAGGAGTTACATCTTCAACCACATCATCTTCAACTGTATCGTCAGCATCCTTTGCTGCAAGTCTTTCAGCTATCTGCATCTTTTCAACTTTTTTTCTGATGTCTCCCCACTTGGTGTCAAGAGTGATTTCATCACCAAAGCCATACATCTGTTTGAACTCTGCAAACTGCTCCTCACCAACATAATCTATAAGCTTCATTGAATCAATTGCTTCACCCCAGGTTGATGTCTCATCAATTTCCTCGCCAAAGTTATAGGTGATCTTTAAGGTTTCAATATCCATACCATTTAATTCTGCCATTTTAGAAATAGGAACCATGCTCTGAGCTGCATTTACATTGGTGTCCTTTCTCATATCATCAGGGAGACCGTAAAGTTCCTTGAATTCCTCAAATTCCATACCCATACCAGCAACAGTCTCACCAATTGTGAAGCCTGTTACATCATAATATCCCATATGATTATACTTGTTGTAGATATTTGTGAAGAAATACAAAACATCAAAAACAACTAAAGCTGCAACCAACACCCATGCAACAATTGCAGATTTGTTTGGCTTTTTCTTTTCGATATTTTCAAGAATTTCAGCAACCTTCTCCTGAACATCGTCAAGTGCCTCTTCAACAAATTCCTCGACATCCTCGAAGCTCTCTTCAGCAGACTCAATTACTTCCTCAACTTTCTCGGTTGCTTCCTCAATAACCTCTTCTACAACCTCTTCAACATTTTCCTTGATTTCCTCAACTGAATTTTTCAATTCTTCATTTGGTAAATTGTTTTCACTCATTTTAAAATTTCTCCTTTTTATTATTTTATCACTTTAAAACATAAAGTAAAATCGATAAATAATGACACACACTTCCACCTAATACGAATAAATGCCACACAGAATGCATATACCTTTGTCTTAATGCAAAGAATATTATGCCTAAGCTATACACAATTCCTCCTGTAAGTAAAAGAATGAAGCCTGCCATCCCAACAGCTGCTATAATTGTTTTGATAGAAAATATAATTGCCCAACCCATACAAACATAGCACACCATTGAAATCTTTTGAAATTTTTCTAAGTTAATTGCATTTAAAATCACACCAATAAGAGCAACTCCCCAAATAACCCCGAAATAAATCCATCTTCCCGGATTTTCAAGGCAAACCAACAAATATGGCGTGTATGTTCCTGCAATAAGAATAAAAATCGAACAATGGTCGAAAATTCTAAGTACACGCTTTGCTTTTTCATTCCTGACTATGTGATATACCGTAGACATCGAATATAGCATTATCAGGGATACGCCATAAACAATTGCCCCTGCCATACCATATCCGTCACTATACAGGACTGCAAATACAATCAACAAGGTTAATGCAACAACACTTAGAACAACGCCAACTCCGTGAGTTACTGAATTGAATATTTCCTCACCGACGGTGTAAAACACACCCTTGTATTCATTTTTATTACTCAATATTATTCACCTTCTGATCCTTTTGTTGCCTGTTGTTCTGCATACATTTTTTCAGCGATTGCCTCTGTTTCTGACCAAAGCATATCTCCCTTTACATCCTCTGGCAATCCCATTTGAGTTCTAAAAGATTCAAAATCTGAGCCAAAGAACTTTTCTGCAACAATCTTAGTTGTCATCATTCCTATAGCATCTGACCATTTTGTTGAATTATCAACATCTGCTGAAAGACCATATTCTTCCTTTAGTTCCTCAACTGTTTTTTCCTGGTACTTTGCATAGTTATCCAACGAAAATTCATAGCTTAATTCATCAATAAAGCTTTCCTCAGTGATGTCTTCTCTTTCTCCAAGACCATACTCTGCCTTAAACTCATCAAGAGTAATCCCTTTTTCCTCGATAAAATCTGCAACAGTAGGTTGTTCTACCTGAGCTTTTTCACCTAAATTGGTATTAAAAAATTTAGGTGCTAAGGTATATGCTCCCAGTGCAAGCACTGCTATAATCACAGCAGTTAATATAATATTCATTATTACGGTTGACTTGTCCACTGTCTTTTTAACACCTTCAACCTTTTCAACATTCTTTCTGTTTTTCTTTGCTTGTCTTTCTCCCATAACAATTCTCCTTTCTCCTAAGATATTTATTCCATACATAATTTATGTAGAATTATGACCTTATAACTATATCACTTTTAAGAGAAAAAATCAATATATTTTTGCTAATCGTTTAAAAATTGTTTACATATTCCCTTTTATTTTTAAAAATGTACATTCTATTTTAATTGAGAATGTGCAATGATTTTGTTATTCTGCTATCTTTCCAACGCCCTCTAACACATATATAGGCTTATTCGATTTTTTTAAAACTTGTCACTCCAGACAAAGCCAACTCAATGTCGATTCCTGAAATAATATCCGTAACTCTTCTGTCACCAACAATGAAAACATTCTTTGTTTCACAATCAAATAGAAACGCTCACTTGAATTAGTTGAGAAAATATATCACCTGTGAAACTCTAAAACACCAGATAATAGCCCATTCCTATAGTAGATAACACCATCCATATCATATATAAAACCTTTTTTGTCGCAAATCTCTTTTTTCGCCTTTTCCTCCTCGAGTCTATAATAATTTGAAATTTATGTCATCCAAAATATTTGAAAAATTGTATATTCCCATGTGACTTTTTTATGCCTGATTTGTACAAATGTAATTGACAACTCTTCCTTGGTATGTTATAATATCACTTGTTCAATTCGGAGCGGTATCGAAGTGGTCATAACGAGAACGACTCGAAATCCCCTCGGTTACACTGTAACTGTACCCTCACAAATGGCTTAACCACGCGGGTTTAAGCGATTTCGCGAATCACCCAAAACACCTTTATCTAGCGGTTTTTCTAACCAATTCTAACAAAATTCTATATTGCTTGTTTTGCTCTGTCAATTCGGAGCGAATTAATATACTTGGAGAAGTATCGAAGAGGTCATAACGAGAACGACTCGAAATCGTTTTGTCCGCAAGGGCACGTGGGTTCGAATCCCACCTTCTCCGCCATATTATAACCCTAACTTTTATCAAAGTTAGGGTTATTGTTTTAATAGATAAAATAAATGTGCCAAAAGAATTCGCTTTTGACACATCATAATAATCGTTACAGATCTTTATTTGATTTGTTCTACTATGGATAAAATTATGTTCTGATCGAGTTCTTCGCCATTTATTCCCACCAAATCCCCAATTGGGTTTGTTTCAACTTTACCGTCTTGATATACATCTAGATATGCTCTATCTGAGATGCTCTCTCCAAAAGAATTTTTTGCAGAATATTCAATTACAACAACATCATAATCAGCTATTGAGTCAGCATAATCATTATACATTACCTTTTGAACCAATAATGATTCTGGGAATTTTAATGAATTAAATAAAACTTTTATTGCATTTTTTACCAAAGTATATTTTTCGTCTGCAACAACAACCTTTACAACTTTGTTCGTATTGTTACCTGATGAATCTATTGCAGCATATCTAACAGAATAAGTTCCTTCTGTTTTCGAATCGACAGTATTCTCAACCACTTTTATCATATTATTCATATTAGTATCATAATTGTCAGAAACATCAATATGATCTATTGGATTAAACAAATCCCCTGTTGAAATAACAATTACATCATCTACAATTAATTGAGGGCTTTGAGTATCCACAACTGCAATTGTATAAGATACCTCTTTTGTTTTTTGGTTAGGATACTCTATTTTTCCGCTCACTTCATATGTGCCCAACTCTGTTATATTAATGTTATCGTTAGAAACTGTAAATCTTTCTCCGTCGCTCAACTCTAATACTTTATTTAAGTTATAATCAGAAAAAACTTCTATTTCATATATCTTATTGCTACTGCATCCGCATAACATACTAATAATTAATACTACCAAAAGTACACTTATTTTTCTTGTCATTCTTAAAACCCCTTTCCATATTTATACATATACTATATCACTAAAAGCCAAACTTTACAATAGTAAAAGCAATATTTTATCATTATTAACAAAAGCGTGATCATTTTACTGTTATTATACTTTTTACATTGTTTAATCCAGCTTTTTGCTCACACGCCCTTTGAAAGCCGTCTTATTTGTGAGTTAATGTCTTGAGTGGTATAACAACCCTGCCCAAGAGACTTTTGCCTTACAACCCCTTTAACAGCCTTTGTAACTCGGCCCCAAAATCGATTTTAAAGAGTGAGGGCGTACTCTCATGAGCACGCCCCCTGATTTTTAACCTGAATGCTTCTTTATTTCAACTTATCCCTTACTGCCATCAGAGTGAATCCAAGTAGGTTTTTCCCTTGCCATTCAGATATATTGAATCTTCTCTTATCCTTCATTGATATACCAATTCCCCATATTTTGTCATTTACAGCACATTCAAGTCGGATCGTAGCCATGTCGTTCTGTGA
>JAZRPY010000023.1:0-44188 GCA_045649415.1 Clostridia bacterium
AAAATAATCACCATCTTGTCTTGATCTTATCCTGAGCTTTCCGTTATCGGATATATAAAAGACCTTTTTATTACCATTTTTGGCTCTTTTTAAAGTAATTGTTTTGCCTATCTGCTGAATATAAACCTCATTTTCAACTAAAAGCTCAAGGTCATATTTTAAAGGTAGTTCATCAGTCATAATTTTTAAAATATTGTATTCTAATATTGCCTTCATATTATTAGGAAGGCTGATTGATTGCCCTGTTTTTGTTAGTGAGAGAGTTGATGTTGTATAAAATGATGAAATATTTTCATTTGTATTTATGGCACTCTTGTACAATAATTGAATAATTCTCCTTTTAATTGCCATAGGAAGTGTGTCAAGCTCTTTTTTTAAAATTCCATTGCCATCATATAATCTATCAAATTCTTTTTTTGCACAGGAAATAATAAATTCTTCGTCTTCTTTGAAAAGAATAGCATTTTCGCTTGCAACAACAGGGAAGTTAGGATTAAATTCTTCGATTTTCGGCATAAGCTCTAACCTTACCTTGTTTCTTGTGTAAACAGGCTCAAAATTTGAGTTGTCTGTTACAAATGTAAAGTTCATTTCTTTACAACAATTTAGTATTTCATCTTTAGAAATTGATAAAAGAGGTCTTATTATAAAGTTATCTCTTATAGGAGAGATACCTCTAAGCCCGTTGGCTCCACTGCCTCGTAAAAAGTGCATTAGTATTGTTTCTGCATTGTCACATAAATGATGTGCAGTTGCTAATTTTGTAAAGCTATATTCCTTTACAAGCTCGTTGAAGAAATCATACCTTTCATTTCTTCCTGCAGTTTCGGTTGATATGTTATTTTCGTTAGCAATTTTCAAAATATCAACCTTTTTTGTGTAGCATTCAATACCATTTGATTTGCAAAGTTCTTTCACAAACATTTCCTCGGCATCTGCTTCATTTCTCAAAGAATGATTTAAGTGTGCAGCAGAAATTGATAGTCCATATTCCTTTTTAAACTCAATCAATGCATACAAAAGAAAAACAGAGTCGCTGCCACCTGATAATGCAACAAGAACATTATCATTATGGCATAACAAACTGTTTTCCTTAATAAATTTATTTACTTTTGCTATTGTTTTTTTATAGCTTTTATTCATTCATTACTCCTCCGGAGCAGTATTGTCAATATTAACAAATTTGGTGTATTTTCCTTGCCAACCTAATTTAAACATTCCTGTTTCGCCATTTCTTTGCTTAGCAATAATACATTCTGCTTCGTTTTTAGCCTCTGAGTCTTTATTATAGTATTCATCCCTGTATAAAAACATAACTATATCTGCGTCCTGTTCAATAGCCCCTGATTCTCTTAAGTCTGAAAGCATAGGTCTTTTGTCACTTCTTGTTTCGCAGGTACGAGCTAACTGAGAAAGGGCAATAACCGGTACATCAAGCTCCTTTGCAAGAATTTTTAAGGAACGGGATATTTCTGAAATTTCCTGTTGTCTGTTGTCGGATTTTGATGAGCTTTGCATAAGCTGAAGATAGTCAATAACTATCAAGCCTAAGTTTTTAGCTTGTTTTAATCGTCTGCACTTTGCTCTTATTTCCGAAACTGTGATTGAAGCAGTATCGTCTATGTAAATAGGGGATAGTGCAACCTTGTCCATAACAGAGCCAATTTGTTGCCAATCCTCACCTGTGAAATTGCCAAGTCGTAATTTTCCTGAATCAACCAAAGCCTGACTACACAAAATTCTGTTAACAATCATACTTTTCGACATTTCAAGGTTGAATATTGCAACAGGAATACTGTGATTGATTGCAGCAGCTTCTGCAATATTTACTGCAAATGATGATTTTCCCATACCGGGACGACCTGCAATTATTATAAGCTCACCACCGTGAAAACCACCTGTTCTGCGATTTAATTCGTTGAAACCTGTTGGTACGCCTGAGAGTTTATCCTTATTCATTGCATTTTGCACCATAGTCTGATATGCAGTCATCAGGACATCCTGAACAGGCACAATATCATTTTGTTCCTTTGAGGAGGATACATCAAAAATCAACTGCTCCGATTGCTCTAAAATTCTTTCTAACGAATCTCCCTCGGTGTATGCAAGCTCGGTAATTGCACGGGAGGAGGTTATAAGCTTTCTAAGAATAGCCTTTGATTTAATAATCTTTGAATAATATATAACATTTCCTGTTGTTGGAACAGATGCTGCAATTGTTGCAAGATAGGTTATTCCGCCCACTGCATCTAATCGGTCGCCTTGATTTAATTTATCTGAAACTGTAACGATATCGATTGGAATATTTAAATTAAATAGTTCTATAATCACCGAGTATATTTCCTTGTTTTGAGGGAAATAAAAATCGTCGGCAGTTATTATTTCGGCAGACAAAGCAACGCTTGCTGAATCAGTAAGCGCACTTCCTATAACCGATTGTTCTGCCTCTTTATTATGGGGCAGTTCTCTGTCTATAAAATTTATATCTGCTTGAGCCATAATATCATTTCCACCTTTTTGATTTAAATAGCTTCTACCATTACTTTTAGCTTTCCTGTAACTCCTGGGTGAATTTTAATCTCCACCTCAGTAACACCTAAAACCTTAATTCCGTCAGGAAGGTTAAATTTTTTCTTATCTAATTTGATGTGGTGCTGAGATGTTAGTGCTTCTGCAACATCTTTGGATGTGACAGAGCCAAACAATTTCCCATTTTCACCTGCTTTGGCTTTTAATGTAACTGTGATTTTATCCAAACGAGCTTTTATTTCATTGGCTTCTTCTAATGCCTTTTGCCTTCTATATTCATCGGACTCCTGTTGACCATGCATTATATTTAAATTTTCCTTAGTTGCTTCCTTTGCAAGCTTTTTAGGGAGCAGAAAGTTTCTTGCATAGCCGTCGGATACCTCAACTAATTGTCCTTTTTTTCCTTGACCTTTAACATCCTGATTTAAAATTACTTTCATTATTATTTCGTCCTTTACATTTATTTTTTATCGTTATATTTATCAATTGCTTTTTTTAAGCTTTCCAATATCTCATCACGGTTAAAATCTTTAATTTGAACGCCTGCAACTGTCATATGTCCGCCACCACCAAGCTCCTCCATAATAACCTGAACATTGACATCTCCTAATGAACGGGCGCTTATTGAAATTTCGTTGTCTGTTGGATATATAACAAATGCCGCCTTTATTCCTGAGATGTTAAGCATTTCATCTGCAGCCTGAGATGATATCACCCTTGAATTTGGGTGGTTAAAATCAGCGTATGCTATTGCATAACAATCATTATAAAGCTGAGTTGTTTTTAAAATTTCAAGTCTTAGCATATATTCATCTTTGTTTACATTAAACAGACGCTTAACCTTTGCAGTGTCAAGTCCATAGCGTTTCAGATAGGATGCAGCTTCAAAGGTTCTCACTCCTGTTTTTGTTGTGAAATTCTTAGTATCCATAAGAATACCAACATATAATGCCATTGCTTCAAAGGTTGACATTGAACGAGAGTTATCGATATATTGAAGAATTTCAGTTGCCATTTCGCAGGTGGATGACGCGTATGCCTCGTGATAGGTAAGAGAAATGTTTTCAATAAATTCTGTGCTTCGTCTGTGGTGGTCAATTAAAACCACCTTGTTAGCCTTATCCAATAGCTCAGGACAAGCTACCATAGAAGGTCTGTGTGTATCTAAAACAACCAAAAGTGTTTCGGGAGTGATTGTCTCCAAAGCGTGAGAATTGCTTATTAAAACGCCTTCATATAAGGGATTTGATGCCATATCCTCTGCCAAGAGCTTGATTGCCCGAGAATTATCGAATACTATATATGCCTTTTTATTTTGTAATTTTGCGGCATGGGATAAGCCGATAGCTGCTCCGAATGAATCGTAATCAGAATTTTCGTGTCCCATAAAGATAACCTTGTCGGCTTTTGAAATATAGTCTTTCAGAGCAACTGCAAAGGCTCTTGTTTTAACACGGGTGCTCTTTTCATAGTCCTTAGTGTTACCACCATAGAAGGTGTATTGATTACTATCCTTAATAGCAACCTGGTCGCCACCTCTACCTAAAGCCATATCTAGTGCTGCTCTTGCATAGCTTTCGTTATCAATCAAATGTCCGTCTATGCCTATACCTACGCTCACACTTAATGGGATTTTAATTTCTTCGCCAATCTGACGGACTTTGTCGAGAAGTTCAAACTTTGTTTTGATATAATTTTTCAAATATCTGTGTTCAAAGAACATAATAAATCTGTCGCGTTCGGTCTTTTTAATAACACCATTACTCTGGGATACCCACATATTTATAGCTTTTGAAACAGATGAGATGGTGTTTTGATAGATTTCATCATCCATCTTTTGAAATATATCATCAAAATTGTCAATATTTATAATTGCGACATCAGTTCGTTCCTTTTCGTACTTAGATTTTAGTTTTATAGTTTCTGTTGTATCAAGGAAATATAAAAGAACCGAGTAAATAGGTTGACCTTTTTCGTCAACCTCGGTTTTACTCATTATGATATTTCCCATAACATCATAATGCCTTTGGTTGTGAGTTGCAGTCATTTTTATCTCGTCGGAGGATTTTAGTATTTCCGACCACTTCAAATCAGGCATTATAGTGCTGATTGACATTTCATATAAATCCTTGTCATCAAACATTTTAGACAACAAATTGTTATACCAAAGAATTCTTCCGTCAACTCCTAAAATAGCAGTTGCTAAAGGAAATCTGCTTATAGCGTCATTTGCCATTGTGCCATTCTGGGTACTGACTAATTTTATATATTCCTCTAAGTCCTTGGAATGCTTTTTCTTTGATATGATAAAATATACAAAAAGCGCAAGTGCCAAGGCTATATCAACGATTGGAATGATATAGCTATCCTTAAAATAGAGGGAGCATATGCCTGATGAAAATAATATTAAAATACCAAGTATAATCCCAGGTGTCATGGGTTGTTTTTTTGTTATTTTTTTCATAACTTTTATTCCTTTATAATAAATAAAATATTGATTGAAATCGAAATTAGTATAGCTTTATTATTCTATCATAAATTTCCTGATTAGTCAATTATTATTTATCAATCCTATAACTCGACCTTCTGTGAAATTGACTTTTCGCTGAAATCTCGCAGAGAAATCGAACTGTAGGTGTCATTTTGTATGCATAATTGGTAGTGTGGCAAAGTTTCGTATATTATAAACAACAAAAAAATTATTCCACAGAAAATAAAGTTATAGGTTATCAATAGAAAAATAACCTGTTGAAAATTAGAAAAAGGGTTGTTATAATATATAGAGTAAACTAAATTCTGTTCTAAAATCAACTGAAAAAATCATAGTTATTAACAGGTTGTTTTGGAATGGAGGTTAAAATAACATTGGATTATTATATTGAAAATGATAACAGACTAGATAGATTTTTTCTGGAGAAAAACCTTCTTTTGAATGAAACAAAAAGTGGGACAAAAATACTTATAAAAGACAAAACAAGTTTGTTTTCAGTGATAAAATATAATGGTAGCTTTAATATTATTTGTGTAAATGATGAAAATGAGCTATTCTATGTGATTAAAAATGGGGAAGATAAGAAAAAAATCAGGCTTTCCGGATTCAATAAAGAAATTGATATCAAAGCCATTAAAATATGCAATACAAGGTCAAGACTTGATTTTATTATGTCGGCAAAAATAAATGATGAAGTATATCTTGTTCATTGTGTGTTGGGAAATAATAGTAAGCCCTATATAATCGACAGAATGGTAAATGAGTACTTTTATTTTTTTAATAATAAAATTTACTACACAAATTCAAGTGGGATAATGGGTTTTCAATGTATTTCAGATGGCAAGCCAGACAGATTTGTGAAGCTAAAAAAAGATGCCTTTTTTCCATATGCCTTCAACCTTGAAGGAAAGGAAAATATTATATACACAGACCATAAAAATGTGTATATGAACAACGATATAGTCTATAGCGGAAAAATTGATTCTGCACCTATTATGTGCTATAATCACGATGGTGTTAAGTTATGTTTAGAACAGGGACATATCCTCATACATTCGTCTATGGAAAAAGGAAAGTTTTCGAAATTTGAAAGATATATATTGAGTGAACTGCCGAGGCTTTCTTCGGTGCAAAAAGGAGATTTTTATTACTACACATATGATATTTTTATTTAAGGAGAATTAAAAAATGATTAAGTTTGCAAAAAAAGAGGACAAGGAGCAGATTAAAAAGCTATGGAGAGAGGCTTTTGGTGATACAAATGAGGACATTGAATTATTTTTAGATTATTATTTGGAGGATGTTCTTGTATTTGTAGAAAATAGAATTGTTAAGGGTATGCTTTCTATGATACCTGTCAATTGTAAGGATAAAAAGGGCAGATATGTGTATGCAGTGGCAACAGGAAAACAATGGAGAAATTTAGGGATAAGTACAAAGCTGTTGGAATATGCAAAAGAGCATATCAAGAAGGAGAAAGAGTCATTTTTGGTGCTTAAGCCTGCTAACAAAGGTCTTTTTGAGTTCTATAAAAAGCGTGGCTATACAGAGCTTCGGCCTGTTATTAGAAAAGAATATTCAAAAATAGTTTTTCCAAAGCCTGAAACTAACATAAAGAAAATTCTACCGTATGAATACTATAATTTAAGAAAGGAATTTTTGGAGGAATGCGAGTATATCGAATGGGGAGAAAGAGAGCTTGAGTATATCTACAAAGTATATGACGGAAATTTCTATCATATAACATCTAAAAACGGCTCTTGTGTTGCGATTTGCTCATATTATAATGGACTACTTGATATAAAGGAGTTGTTTATTGATAATATGAATATTTCGGACTGTGTATCGTCACTAAATGGAATATTTAAAGCCTCTCAAGTGAGAATAACAATGAAAGGAGAGGGAGATGCATCCTTGTTTATGATTTATCCAAAGAAATATAAAAACTTATATTTTAATATTGCAATTGATTAAAGTATATTTAAATTAGCAGATAAAGACTTTTAATAGTTTTTTCTGCTTTTTTTGTAAATATCTATTGTATAAAAAAGGAATCTGTGATAAAATTGATTTGTTAAATTAAATTTGGTTAATGAGTATTTTTATTTTATCAATGTGTGGATGTCGTTTGAATTAGCTACACACGGTTTTATGATTGGGATTTTATATTTTTCATTTCAAAAAAAGCAAAACAACTTCTGCAAAAAGAAGAAATCATAATAACAGCTATCCTTGACGGAGTATCAGTTGTTGTGCAAAAATAGTATGCCATATTGAGTTTGACCGGAGGGAAAACATATCGATTTTACGATAGTAAAAATATCGAGCAAACGAAGTTTGCATATCGACAAAATTTTTTGTCCATAACTTGACAAAATCAATCGAAAAAATTTGTTTAATTAAAAAGGGAGTTTTTTTATGAAATATTTTGAAGAGTTCAAATCAAATACATATGCGGGCAGTGCAAATCAGTTGTATTTTGAAATGAATGATAATGAAATACAAACAGGCCGATTGCTTTATAAAATATCGGCTGGCGGTGAATACAATTATTCAATTTTGTTTTCAAATACTATGGACAGCACTTATGGAGATGGTACGATAAGTCATAAAAATCTAATTTGTGACGAATGGGTAATTCACAGTGTAAGAATTGGCAGATGCAGAATATTTGATATTTCTGAAAATATTTCTGACTTGGTTATGGATGATAATGATAAAAATGCTGACATTGTAGTTTCTGATTTTAGGGATATTAGTTTTTGTGGACAAAAATCAAAAGTGGTAATGCCCGGTGAGTTTTTTGCCTCTGATCCTGCTAAGCTTGAATATAAAAAGGACGAGTATCTTTGCCTTGAAATAACTTTTTCAGGGAAAATGATTCCGTATCACGAAGAAACTTTACTTCCTGTTTTTATTAAAGAAGGAGAAGAGTGGAAATATTCTAAGTTTATGCCTTTTGCAGGTATGATTGGATGTGACAGACAGACAAAAGGAAGGATTGCGTATTTGGGAGATTCAATTACACAGGGGATTGGAACAAAGCCAAATTCATATTTGCATTGGAATGCAATTTTTTCTGAAAGGTTAGGAAGCGATTATTCCTATTGGAATTTAGGTATTGGATTTGGCAGGGCAAATGATGCTGCATCTGATGGAGCATGGCTATATAAGGCAAAACAGAATGATATAATTTTTGTATGCTATGGTGTAAACGATATTTTGCAGGGCCAAACCGAAGACCAAATAAAATCAGATTTGACATACATTGCGGATGTTTTGAAAAGAGCAGGGAAAAAGGTTATTGTGCAGACGATACCTCCCTTTGACTATAAAGGCGATAATATTGAAAAGTGGAAGAGGTTAAATTTATATATTTTAAACCAGTTAAGTGAAAAGGTCGATTTTGTTTTTGACAACACCAAGCTCCTTAGCAAAAAGGAAAATCCATCAGATGCCGTATATGGTGGACATCCTAATGAAGAAGGATGCAAAATATGGGCTGATGCTCTGTTTAAAGAAATTCGTGAACATGGGATATTGTGATTTAAAATGCTGTTTTTGATCTCAACCTGACACGAACTTGGCATCAAAAAAGTTTGCATCTAAACCTTATGTGTCGCAATGCAGAAAATGGTTTCCATCTAAACCTTATGTATTGCAATAAAATAAATTGTTTCATTGTGAAAGGAAAACAAAAATGTCATTACTACATCCTAATTTCGACAAAGCAGGCAAGGGAGTTTCGAAGAATGAAAACAATAAATATGTATATACATATTTTGAGTCATTTTTTCGCAATTTCAAAAAGCTTATGTTTGCAAATATTATATACTTTATAGCATCACTACCCGTTATGGTTATAGTTGGTGCAATATTTATTTATATGATATATCCTCAATTGAGTGATACCTTGCAATTTTTAGCAAGCCGAGTTAACACCAATCAGATTTTTGATAGTCTTGAGGGTGCATATATATTTCAATTGACATTTATATTTAGCTTTTTGTTTTTGCTTTTGTTCGGCTCAGGCCCTGCAAGTGCAGGATATACATATATAACAAAAAATGCTGCAATTGAAAAGCATACATGGACTTTTAAGGACTTTGTTAAGGTTTCAAAAGACAATTTTAAACAGAGTATAGCAGTGGTTATTTTTGATATTGTTGCATTAGTTGTATTTTTAAATGCCCAGCTAATATATTCGGCATTATATTCAAAATCTGAGAGCATAATTTATCTCATACTTATGGGAATAATATTCTTTGTCTTTATATTATTGAGTTTTGTTCACGGGTATCTGTATCAAATGATTATTACATTTGACAATAAACTCTCAGTACTATATAAAAATGCGCTGATTCTGGCTATTGCAAAATTTCCAAAGAATATTTTAATGATTCTTGTGCCTGTTTTGGTTACATATTGGCTATTCTCATATCTTGCTCCTATGGGACTTGTTATTTTATCCTTGTTCTTATGGATTAGTATAACAAGGTATCCTATGGATTTTTATGCTGCAAGAACGATAAATGAATTAGTTAAAAAAGAAAAGCGCGAGGAAAATGAGAAAGGAACAGATGAGTAATGGGTTTTTTGGAAAGCTATGATGTTGCAGTTGTTGGCGCAGGCCACGCAGGAATAGAAGCAGCACTTGCCTCGGCACGCTTGGGATTAAACACAGTAATGTTTTCTATAAGCCTTGACGCTATTGGAAACCTGCCTTGTAATCCAAGTATAGGTGGAACTGCCAAGGGACATCTGGTTCGTGAAATAGATGCACTTGGTGGTGAAATGGGTAAGGCAGCAGATGATACCTTTATTCAATCAAAAATGTTGAATGTGGGTAAAGGGCCTGCAGTCCATTCCCTGAGGTGTCAGATTGATAGAAAAAGATATCATATCCGTATGAAAAAGGCAGTTGAGGAACAGAAAAATCTTCATATTAAACAGGCAGAGATAACCGATGTAATTATAGACAATGGCGTTGTTAAGGGAGTAAAAAGTCATCTTGGTACTGAATTTGGTGCAAAAGCAGTTATATTATGCACAGGAACATATTTGAAGGGAAAAATCTTAATTGGTGAATACGAAAGAGAAAGTGGACCAGACGGGACATTCCCTGCGAATGAATTATCCAAAAACCTAAAAGCGTCAGGAATAGATATTGTTAGATTTAAAACGGGTACTCCTGCAAGAATTCATGGTGATTCCCTTGATTTCAGTTTAATGGAGAAAGAGGAAGGGGACGAGGTGATCACACCATTTTCCTTTGAAGCTGAGGATGCAGGAAAAAATGTTGCGGCTTGCTGGCTTACCTACACAAACGAGGAAACTCATAAAATAATAAGAGATAATATTCATTTAGCACCAATGTATAGTGGCAGAGTTGAAGGGGTAGGTGCAAGATATTGTCCGTCAATTGAGGACAAGGTTGTACGATTTAAGGACAAGGAAAGACATCAGCTTTTTATGGAGCCAATGGGACTTGACACAAAGGAGATGTATGCGCAAGGCATCAGTACAGGGCTTCCAGAGGATGTTCAGCTTAAGATGTTAAGGACTATAAAAGGACTTGAGAATGTTGATATAATGCGTCCTGCATATGCAATCGAATATGATTGTTGTGATCCTACTCAGTTATATCCTACATTGGAATTTAAAAAAATAAGTGGACTTTACGGAGCAGGACAGTTTAATGGCACAAGTGGATATGAAGAAGCTGCAGCACAGGGACTCGTTGCAGGAATAAATGCTGCTTTAAAGTTAAAAGGTGAAGAGGAAATGACTCTTGACCGCTCTCAAGGATATATCGGTACTCTTATTGATGATTTGGTTACAAAGGGTACAAATGAGCCATATAGAATGATGACCTCAAGGTCAGAGTACAGGCTTTTATTAAGACAGGATAATGCAGATGAAAGATTGACTCCGATAGGCTACAAAGTTGGACTCATAAGCGAGGAAAGATATAAAAAATTCCTTCATAAAATGGAGCTTGTAAATAATGAGGTAGAAAGAATGAGAGGAATTGTTCTTTCACCGAATATTGCAAACCCTGTGCTTGAAAAGTGTAAAACAACACCTGTAGCTACAGGAATCAGACTTTCGGATATGATAAAAAGACCTGAGCTTAATTATGAAAGATTACAGGAAGTAGATAAAAATAGACCAAAGCTTCCTTCTGATGTGACCGAACAGGTGGAAATAAGGCTTAAGTATGAAGGGTATATTGCAAGACAGATACAACAGGTGGAGCAGTTTAAAAAGATGGAATCAAAGCTTTTACCACAGGATGTTGACTATTCTAGTATTCATGGACTACGACTTGAAGCAAGACAAAAGCTAAACAAAATCAAGCCTGCATCCTTGGGACAGGCATCAAGAATTTCAGGTGTATCTCCTGCAGATGTGTCCGTTCTTGTTGTGTGGCTTGAAGGTCTTAAAAATGATGAAAAGGAGCTGTAACAAATGAAAGAATCAGGAGAAATGTATCTTGAATCTATTTATGTCCTGTGCAAGAAAAAGAGCATGGTGAGGTCTATTGATGTTGCAGAGCATATGAATTATTCAAAACCGAGCGTTAGCAGAGCTATTGGGTTGTTGAAGAATGCAGGATATATACTGGTTGACAAAGATGGATATATAACTTTAACAAACAAAGGGGAAGAAACTGCAACAAAGATTTTTGAAAGGCATAATCTTCTCACAAAAATGATTGTATTCTTAGGAGTTGATGAAAAAACAGCCTCCGAGGATGCGTGTAGAATTGAGCATGTTATAAGTGAAAAAACCATAGACGCAGTAAAGAATTATCTTGAGAATATAAAAAAATAGTGGCTTTTAAAAGCCACTATTTTTTTATGATTACGCCTTATTGATTGAGCCGAACAACTCCATTTTTTCCTTAACAATTTCCTTGATTGCTTCGCAACCGGGAGCTAATAGTTTTCTTGGGTCAAAGCCCTTGCCTTGAAGGTCTTTGCCTTCTTCGATATATTTTCTTGTTGCAGCCTGGAAATAAAGCTGACACTCGGTATTTACATTGATTTTTGCAACTCCCAATGAAATTGCAGTCTTAATCATATCTGCAGGGATACCTGTACCACCGTGAAGAACTAATGGTAAATCACCAATCAAAGCCTTTGTTTTACCAAGAGCATCAAAGTCAAGTCCCTTCCAATTTTCAGGATATTTTCCGTGAATATTGCCGATACCTGCTGCTAAGAAGTCAACACCTAAGTCGCCGATAGCCTTACACTCGTTAGGGTCTGCAACCTCACCTGCACCAACAACTCCATCCTCTTCGCCACCAATTGAGCCTACCTCAGCTTCAATTGAAATTCCTTTATTATGGCAGATTTCAACCAATTCTTTGGTTTTTGCTATGTTTTCTTCAATTGGGTAGTGAGAACCGTCAAACATAACTGATGAAAAACCTGCATCAATACACTTCAAACAACCTTCATATGAACCGTGGTCTAAGTGAAGTGCAACAGGAACTGTAATATTCATATCTTCAATCATAGCCTTAACCATTTGAGCTACTGTTTTGAAACCTGTCATATACTTACCTGCACCCTCAGATACACCAAGAATAACGGGGGAATTATTCTCCTGAGCTGTTTGAAGAATAGACTTTGTCCATTCTAAGTTGTTAATGTTAAATTGACCTACTGCATATTTGCCTGCAACAGCTTTTTTTAACATTTCAGTTGCTGAAACTAACATTGTTAATTTCCTCCTTGTAAAAAATTTTTTATATCTATGACGACATTAAGTCGTTATTATAGACTATTTTTTGATAACAATGGCATCATTATTCATAAGCTCCTCATATGCTTCTTCTGTGAATTCAATCAATTTTGAAGCACCACAGCCTTCACATTTTAAAACAATACCCTTATTTTGAATATCAGCATCGATATTGTCAGCTCCACATTCACATTTAATGGATCCTTCAACTAACATCTGGTCAATTTCAGATATTATTGACAATATCATAGATGCACCATTTTCTCTTTCAAATTGAGTGAACATTTCACCTATAAGCGTTTCCTGATTGTTAAGCTCATTCTTGATTTTATCGGGATTGCCTATAAATAGCATCTGCATGTCGGATATGGGACAATTAAAGCAAAACAGGTCTTTCGTCCAGAAAAGCGACTTTTTTAATGTGTAGTTATGTTCGCCACTACAAAAAGGACATTCAAGAACAATATGGCATTTATTCTGAGTTTGAGTGATCGACATAACCTTCTTATTGCAATCTTTTTTACTGCAATAAAAGTCGATTGTGCTTTTTCCTGAAAAATCAAACACATTTAAGACTTTATCTGTGGTTGTGGAGCAGGTAGGACATATGTATGTGATATTCTGCTCAAATTTCTTAATCATAATCAAATATCTCCTTTAAAGGATATTTATACTATACGCCAATTTTATTTTCTCTTGCATAATAGAAAAGATATTGTTGTGCAAAACCTGAATTAGCACCAAAGTGTTCTTTGGCAAATTGGGATATTGTGTCAATAGTTTGCGGTGAGTTATTGAAATAGCAATATTCCATTATTCTTTTCATCCACACATCCACAGGGAAGCAATCATACTTTCCTAATCCAAATAGCAATATACAATCAGAAACCTTGTTCCCAACACCATCTATCTCCATTAAAACTTTTTTCGCATCTATTGATGACACATTCTTTAAGTATTCGATGCTGAATCTTTTGTCGTTTAAAAATTTATTTGCAGCATCCATAATATATTTGTCCCTGAAGCCTGCCTTTATAACCGATAAATCGTCCAATGACAAAGATAAAATTTTTTCATAAGTGGGGAAGGTGTAATATTCCTTGCCCATATATTCTATCCTGTCACCAAAATTTTGACATAAAAGCTCAACAATTTTCTTAATTCTTGGTATGTTATTGGATGCAGAAATAATAAAGGAAACGGTACATTCCCACAAGTCCTGTTGCAACAGTCTTATCCCTGAACCAAATTCAAATGCACCAAATAAGTTTGAATCAGAGGATAATAACTCTCTTATTTTAGCATAATCTCTGTCAAAATCAAAATATTTGTGCCATATGCAACTAAAATCATCAAGGGTGGTATTATACAAAATAACCTTATTCTTATCCTGAGATAATTTTAGTGCTTTATTATATGCAACACCAATATAGCTTCCGTCCTCATCCTTGTTCCAACGAAAGCATTGACCACAATCGAATATATCAGAAAGCTTAAAATCCTTAACAGATGTAAGTATTAAGTTGTTATTTTCATATATTGCATTCATAATATACATATTATATCATAATAATATAGCTATATCAACAAAATTAAAAAAATTTGTAAAATTCGTGGACTTAATACGACTTTTTGTGTTATACTATAATATAAGATAACTATCTAATCGTTGTTATTATAATTTGAAAAGAGGTTTTGGTTATGGAAATTAAAGAGTTTTATGAAAAATTAAGCTATAAACAAAAGTGTGTTTATGATGAGCTTGAAACAGATAAATCAAAGGAAATGATAGATTTATGTGACCGATATAAACTCTTTCTTGATATAGGAAAAACTGAAAGGGAATGTGTTAAAGAGGTCGAAAAAATTGCAATAGAAAACGGATTTTCAAAATTGGAGGAAAAAACCAAGCTTAATGCCGGTGACAGAGTTTACACAATCAATAGAGATAAGAATGTTCTTTTGGCAGTAATTGGTGATCAAAGTCTTACAAATGGTGTCAATTTAGTTGGTGCACATATTGATTCTCCAAGACTTGACTTAAAGCAAAATCCCCTGTATGAGAGTAATGATTTGGCATTATTCAAGACTCACTATTATGGTGGTATAAAAAAATATCAATGGACTGCAATTCCTTTGTCACTTCATGGTGTTGTGTGCCTGAAGGATGGAGAAAAAATTGATATTACAATTGGTGAAAAAGACAACGAGCCAGTTTTTTGTGTAACAGACCTTCTGCCACACTTAGCAGCTGACCAGATGTCTAAGAAAATGACCGAGGGAATAGAGGGTGAAGCATTAAATATTTTAGTGGGTGGAACTCCAATTCCCGAAACCGATATGTCAAACAGAGTGAAATTAAAGGTGCTTAGTATTTTAAATACTATGTATGGAATAACTGAAAAGGACTTTTTGTCGGCAGAAATAGAGGCAGTTCCTGCATTTAAGGCAAGAAATGTGGGACTTGACGAAAGCTTTGTGGGTGCATACGGTCAGGACGACAGAGTGTGTGCTTTCACTGCAGTTGAGAGTATTATAAATATAAAAAATCCGAAAAAGACTGCAATATGCCTACTTGTTGATAAAGAGGAAATCGGCTCTGTTGGAAACACAGGGATGCTATCGTCTTTCTTTGAAATGACATTGGCAGAAATGCTTGAAAAACAGGTAGGAAATTGTTCTGTTACTGACCTAAATAAGCTAATCAGGAATTCTGCTTGCTTATCTTCAGATGTGTGTAACGCCGTTGACCCTAACTATGAACAGGTTTCTGAAAAGCTAAATTCTGCATATGCAGGAAAAGGTATAGTTATCATGAAATACACAGGTGCAAGAGGAAAATCAGAAGCAAGTGATGCATCTGCTGAGTTTATAAGAGAGCTTGTTGATATATTCGAAAAAGAAAATATTATCTGGCAATCAAGTGAGCTCGGAAAAGTTGACCAGGGTGGTGGAGGAACAATTGCTATGTATGTAGCAAATCTGAATATGGATGTTATTGATTGTGGAGTTCCTGTTCTCAGTATGCATGCACCCTTTGAAGTAACTGCAAAGGCCGATATATATATGGCATATAAATCATATCTTGCATTCTATAACGAAAGATAAAAAGGGGAGATAAATATGCATCTACAATGGTATCCAGGGCATATGGCAAAAACCAGACGACTCATTGAAGAGAACTTAAAGCTTATTGATATAGTTGTGGAAATAACCGATGCGAGAATTCCTTTTTCTTCAAGAAATCCTTCCTTTGATGATATTTTAAAGAATAAGCCACGCCTTATTGTTCTTAATAAAAGTGATTTAGCAGATAGCAAGGTGACTAAATTATGGCTTGATTATTATCAAAAAAAGGGGATCAAGGTTATTCCTATAAGTTGCTTAACAGGTGCGGGAGTAAATGACATAACACTTCAGGCAAGAGAACTGTTAAAGGACAAAATCGAAAGGGAAAAAGAAAAGGGATTAACAAGGACAGTGAAGGTTATGATGGTAGGAATTCCAAATGTCGGAAAATCTACTTTAATTAACAGACTTGTTGGTAAGCAAAGTGCAAAAACAGGGGATAGACCTGGAGTTACAAGAGGAAAACAATGGTTAAGACTAAAAAATGAAATCGAGCTATTAGATACTCCCGGAATTCTCCCTCCTAAGTTTGAAGACCAAAGGGTTGCAAAAAATCTTGCATACACAGGTGCTATCAAGGATGAGATTATGAATATTGAGCTGTTAGCATATTCGCTTCTTGATTACTTAAAAATAAACTATGCAAATGAGCTTTCCAATCGTTATAAAATTGCTGATTTTAAAGAGCTTGAGGGTTATGAAATTCTTGAAATGATAGGCAGAAAAAGAGGATGTGTAATATCAGGTGGAGAAATTGATATGGAGAGAGCTGCAAATCTTGTTATAGACGAAATGCGTGCTTGTAAAATAGGAAATATTTCCCTGGAAATACCAACTGACTTTGAATAAAAAAATAAGAGCCAATGGCTCTTATTTTTTTATCTGTTTAGTTTTTCAAGCTTTGTATAGGGGCAGGGATTCTGCCACCACGATTTATAAACTTTTCACTGCTTTCTTTCTTGACAGGCATAACAGGGCCTGTGCCTAAAAGACCACCAAATTCAACCACATCTCCGACCTTTTTGTTAGGTGATGGAATAATTCTCACTGCAGTTGTTTTTGAGTTTACCATACCAATTGCTGCCTCGTCTGCGATTATTGCAGATAAGGTAGAGGCAGTAGTATCACCTGGCACAACAATCATATCAAGACCAACCGAGCATACACAAGTCATAGCTTCTAATTTTTCTAATGTAAGAGTTCCTGCTTTTGCAGCAGCAATCATTCCTGCATCTTCGCTAACAGGGATAAACGCTCCTGATAAGCCACCAACATAGGAGGATGCCATAACGCCACCCTTCTTTACTGCATCATTTAAAAGCGCCAAAGCGGCAGTAGTTCCATGAGTGCCACATCTTTCTAAACCCATTTCTTCTAAAATATATGCAACACTGTCACCAACTGCAGGTGTGGGTGCTAAGGATAAATCCACAATACCAAAGGGAACATTGAGTCTTTTTGATGCTTCCTGAGCCACTAATTGTCCCATTCTGGTGATCTTAAAGGCAGTTTTTTTGATTGTTTCTGCAACAATTCCAAATGGTTCACCTTTTACCTTTTCCAATGCACACTTAACAACCCCAGGACCACTTACGCCCACATTTATAACACAATCGCCTTCACCTTCGCCATGGAATGCACCTGCCATGAAGGGATTATCCTCAACTGCATTACAAAACACAACAAGCTTTGCGCAAGCAAATCCGTCCTCGTCTTTTGATAATTCGGCAGCTTCTTTAATAACTTCACCCATCACTTTTACTGCATCCATATTTATTCCCGCTTTAGTTGAGCCAACATTAACGCTTGAGCAAACAATGTCTGTTGAAGATAAAACCTGTGGTATTGACTTAATTAAAAGCTCTTCACCCATTGTCATACCTTTGTGCACAAGGGCACTATATCCACCTATAAAGTTAACATTAACCTTTTTTGCAGCCTTATCAAGTGCTTTTGCAATTTTAACACAGTCCTCGATTGTAGGCTCGTGAAGGACATCAATAATAGTTGAAATTGGGGTTACTGAAATTCTTTTGTTTATAATTGGTATTCCTAATTGACTTTCAATATCCTCACCTGTTTTAACAAGGTCTTTTGCATAGGTTGTTATTTTGTTATATATTTTCTCGCAAGCTTTATCAACATCAGGGTCTGCACAATTTTTTAAGGAAATTCCCATAGTGATTGTTCTTATATCAAGATTTTCCTTATCAATCATATTTATAGTTTCAAGTATTTCAAAAGGATTTATCATAATTATCCTCCTTATATTCTATGCATTGACGAAAAGAGCTTTTCTGATTGAATATGTATGGAAACACCGATTTCCTCGGCAACCAAATCAAGTTTTTGAGATATATCCTTAACTGATGCTGAAGGAATATCCACAAGCATAATCATTGTGAAGAGGTCCTGCATAATTGTTTGAGAAATATCCAATATATTTATGTTATTTTCATATAGGACATTACTTACCTTTGCTATAATTCCTGTTTTGTCTTTTCCGACAACTGTCAGTACTGCTTTCATTTTAAATTCCTCACTTTTATAATTTTTACATGCTATTATTATACTACATTTTTCTGTATTAGTCCATATTTATTTAAAAAATGGTTAAAAAGCCACAAAATATTATAAATTCCATACTGTAAATGATGATAATTTAAGCATAAATATTTAAAATGTTTGACAAAGAATTAAAAAAGCTTTAAAATAATGGTATATTGTGGGGAATGAGAAGGAAGCGAGTTGAAATTATGTTAGTAAAATCAAAACAATGGAATAGCAGAATGTGTGTTATATGTGGTCTTGATAATGAATATAGTGTTAAGGCTCAGTTTTATGCCATGGAGGATAATTCTGTTGTTACACCATTTGAATTTAAAGAACATCATCAAAGTTATCCTGGACGAGTTCATGGTGGAATGATAACTGCAATGCTTGATGAAATAGGCTTGAGAGCTTTGTGGGATGATGACAAAGGAGAATGGGGAGTTACAATGTCACTAAAAACAAAGTTCAGAAAACCTGTGCCATATAATGTTCCTCTGATTGCCAAGGGAGAGGTGGTATCCTCAACGCCGAGATTTTTATTGAGTAATGCATATATTTATGATATGGATGGAAATGTTCTTTCGAGTGCAGAAATGAAATATATCAAGCTATTGCCTGAGAATATATCTGATGTAGATTTTCATGAGGAAATGTGCTATCACATTATGGACGGAATTGAAAATATAAATTGTCCGTGGTAAAAAAATAAAAAGTCTTGCATTTAGCAAGACTTTTTTAAATGTTTATTTTCTTAATTTCCTAAACTCTGACGGGGTTAAGCCTGTGCTTTTTTTAAATGTACGAATAAATGTATTTCGATTATTGAAGCCAACCTCGATATATATGTCGGAAATACTTTTATTGGTTTTTAAAATAAGCTCCTTAGACTTATCAATTCTCATACTTGCAAGGTAATCAACAAAATTAACACCAAGCTTATCCTTTATGAGCTTTGATAAATATTTTGGTGTGGTTCTGAAATTGTCGGCTATGATTTCAAGGCTGATTTCTTTATTATAGTTATCCTCAAGATAGGTTATGATCGATTGGATATCTATTTTTGTGCTTGATGTTCCCGTGTGAGAACGGATGATTTCTAAATATTTCATAACAGTATCGTGGACAACAGGCACAGGTTGATTTATTATTTCGGTAATGATATTAAAATCACCACTATTTTCCTTGTCGTAGGATATTTTTTTCATTCTCATAACCTTGAATATAACATTGAGCAACTGAATATATAATTGCATTATAGCAGTATCAGAAATATTTTTTTCAATATTCTCATTGAGGATTTCGTCAATCAGCTTGATGGCATCATTTGCGTGTCCTAAAATTAAATAATTTAACAATTGATTTTCATCGTTGATAGTAAATATATATGAATTCAGCTTTGGTGGATTTTCTTCGGAATTTACCCTGACATGTGTTAATCCTATAACAGATGACACTGAATTTATTGCTTCGTGGTGAGATTTTTTTAAGCCTTCAACACCTTCATAAATTCCACCTAAACCAATTTTTAAAGGCATATATTCTTTGTCATAATCCATCACTTTCTGGAATTCCTCTAATATATCTACGATAGATGATATTTCCTTGTCGCTTTCAAGGTTCAAAAGAACATACAAAGTGTCGGTTTCACTGGGAATGATATATACATCAAATTTGTCAGAAAATGCAGATTGAATTATACTATGAATGCCTGATTTTATTGCATTATATTCTATGTTATTATATAAACTGTAGAATTGTTCTGTAGGCTTCAATTTTATTACTACAGAGCAGAAATATTCATACTTAAAGTCAATTGGTAAATTATCAGTATATTCCTGAGGAGTGTAATGCTCGTTGGAATTTAAAAGACTAATTAAAATTCTTTCCTGAACAAGAGGCAAAGCCTTCGACATCTCCTTGGATAATGAATTGTTATATTCCAATGTTTCCTGAATTGAAGTGTGTAACATCTGGATTGTGTCTGTAGTGTCGTTTTTATTTGAGCTCTTATTATCAAAAAGTGAAGCAAGACTTTCGAATGGGGAATATATCTTTTTTGTGCTGAAATATATCATTACAAATATAATAAGCAGAACAACTGCCAATAATCCAAAAATTAAATATGTGATATGTGACATACTGTTTCTTATATCTGAATATGGTACTAAAATTATATAGGAATAACCTAATATTGAACTGTCATCAGAATAGGAAAGAACAAGAGTTTTTTCGTTATTTATATCACAGTAAAATCCCGATTGAGTATCATCTGCAAGGTTAGTGAAGAAATCACTATTGAGATACGGCTTTAAGTTTTCATTTTCGCTGAATATGTATCTGTTTCTGTTACTGATAATAAGAAATGTACTATTCTGGGTTAATTTAGAATCATTTGCCTGAATTATAATTTTAGATAAATCTACATTAACAACCACTATATTATTAGTAGATACATTATTTATTTCAGTAAAGACTATGGGTATGATTTTTTTTGTGCCTGATGGAGTTGAAACGAGGGAGGGGTAGAGGATTTGCTTTGAATTTGTCTCTGAGCTATAATTCTCCCAATATCCTCTGGGATATTCGGAATATGCATAGTTATTATAAAAGAAGGTTCTTCCGTCAAATATTCCGTTATTGGTGTAAATAGTGCTATTATTTCTGTTATAAATCATAATGCTATCAATCAGAGTATTATTACCAATAACATTGGTTAATAAGTTGGTTACACTCGTGATTGAAGCTGTGTCTGTAACTTTTTCGTTTGCAACTATATTCATAAAGCTTTCATTTTCTGCGAGTAATTCAATCATTATTGAAATATTGCCTAAGGATATTTCATTATCGTTTGAAATGGATTCCAACATTTCTATATAACTGTTCTTTAACAGATTTATATAATTTTTGTTATATGAATCTGTACTGAATATAAAAAAGAACAAAAAAATCAGAACAGGAAGCAGGATAAGAGTATATGTTTTTATAAAAACATTTTTTTTAAAAAGTTTTATTATTCTTTTAAAATAATCTCTCAAAAATGTCACACCTTTCGTGTAATTTCGTAAAAAATATAATGAAATTATATAGAAAAATCTATAATTATAGTGATAGTATAGCATAAAAAAACTATTAGGTCAAGGGTAAAATAACCAAAAGTCACATATTTCAACTGTAAAATGTGTCTTAAAAGTTTTAAAAGTGATATACAAATTGCACAAAAAACGACAAAAAATATAGAAATTTGACACATAACGAAAAATGAAACATAAATTGGGTGGAAAAATGAAATATTCAGCAAAAAGTGTATCTATACAAAAAATTCATAATATGTTAACATATAATCAACAGATTGCACATTCGACTCAATCGGAACAGACTGCAACCAAATATATCACATAATGAAAGGAAATGAATTATGGCTAAACAAGTTAGAGTGCAAGAACCTGAAATTACAAGAAAAAGAAGTTTGAAGGGTATAGTTGCAAGAAACATCTCAGGGTGGATTTTAGTCCTTCCATCAATTTTATTATTCTTTTTATTAGTATGGAGACCATTGGCGATAGGAATGACATATTCCTTCTTTGACCTAAAGGGTTTCGTACCTGTAGAGTTTGTTGGTTTTAAGAACTTCCAACAGGTTCTTTCTGATACAAACTTCATCCAGACCTTATGGAACACATTAAAATATGTTCTTTGGTCATTAATAATCGGTTTTCCATTACCATTTATCATTGCAGTTATGTTGAATGAAATGGTAAGATTACAAGGTTACTTTAAATTTACTACATATTTACCTGTTATCGTACCAACAATTGCTTCATGTATGATTTGGAAGCTTGTATATGCTGATGGCCCTAGCGGACTTTTGAATATGCTTCTTTATTACTTTGGTGGTCAGCCTATCGGTTGGTTATCAAATGGTAACTTAGCAATTCCTCTCATTATTATAATGATGACATGGTGTGGCTTTGGTGGTACAACAATTATGTATCTGGCTACAATGCAAGGTATCAATAATGAACTTTATGAGGCTGCTCGTCTTGATGGCGCAGGCTTCTTTGGAAGAATTCGCCATGTCTTGTTCCCTCATATGAGAGGCATTATGCTTTTGTGTGCTATCAGACAGTTTATCGGTGTATTCTCTATTACAGAGCAACCACTAACTATGACAGGTGGTGGACCAAACGGTGCTACTTTAACATTAGGTCTAACCAACTACTACTATGCATTTAAATATGGTCAGTATGATAAATCGCTTGCATTGGGTGTTGTAACATTCTTCTTGCTATTGTTCTTGACCTTTGTATATTTTGGTTTAGAAAAGAAAGTTGATCAGTAAGGAGGATATGAAAATGGCAGTTAAAGAAAAGAAAGTTAGTAAATTTTCAGCAAAAACAACAGGATTACTTAATTTCGCTGATTTGAAAAAACCACAATATAAAGCTTTGTATTGGCTTATGTTTGCAATGTTAATTATTGTCAGCTTGGCATGTTTCTTACCTATTGTCTGGGTTGCGTTGTCAGGATTTAAAGAAGTTGCAGATATGTATGCAGTTCCACCTCAACTATTGCCAAAGAAAATTGATTTTGGTAGAGTGGGAGATGTTTGGGAAAAGGTTAATGTTTTAAAATATTTCACTAACTCAATAATATTGATTATCGGATGTTGGTTCTGTGATGTTATGGTAAATGGTCTTGCAGGCTATGTTCTTTCAAGATTAAGACCAATCGGCTCAGTACTTATTGAGAATATGATTTTCATTTGTATGCTACTACCAGGTATCAGTATGGTTCCATTGTATATGACATTTGTTGATATGCCTTTATTCCATGTTAACCTGATCGGTTCATATATTCCAATCTGGATTATGACTGCGGCGAGTCCGTACCATGTTCTATTGTTCAGAAACTTCTTCAATAGTATTCCAATGTCATATCTTGAAGCTGCAAGAATTGACGGATGCTCCGATATGGGAATATTCACAAAGATTATTATACCATTGAGTAAGCCTATTATTATGGTTGTAACTATCTTCACAGTTACAGGTACATGGGCAAACTTTATGTGGCCATATTTGATTTTAGGTAACACAAACAAAGAGCCAATCGCAGTTATGCTTTACAGAATTCAATCAGGTGGTGTTGCATTGCTTGAGAATGAGTATATGCTATTGTTGTTCATTTCAATCGTACCTATGATTATAGTATTCTGCATATTCCAGAAGCATATTATGGGTGGATTGAATATGTCAGGCTTAAAGGGTTAATACATAAAAATTATTTATATGCCATAATAATTCATTGTTATAAAAATGCAACAGGCAACTTTGTTTGTTGCATTTTTAATTTACAAAACGAGTATCGGCATATTAAACAATAAAACAAGATATGAAAAAATAAAATATGTAAATAGAATAAAAATTGATTTTTTTATTCATAAAATATTGCAAAATAATCAAAAAAAAGTTATAATAGTATAGGTGTCATCATCGGATTTTATTTAGGCTTGGAGAGGAGCTTTAAAAAATGGAAAACTATGAAAAATTAGGAGAAGAATGTGGTGTTTTCGGGATATATGACCCTGATGGAGATGTAGCAAGAACAACATATTATGCTTTGTATGCATTGCAACACAGAGGTCAGGAAAGCTGCGGAATTGCGATAAATAACGATAAAGAAATTTCCCAATACAAAGATATGGGATTGGTAAATGAAGTATTTAATGAAGAAATACTTTCTAAAATGGAAGGAACTATGGCAATCGGCCATGTTAGATATGCCACAAAAGAAGAATCCAAAAGAGAGAACTCTCAACCTATGGTCATAAGATATGTAAAAGGTAATATTGCATTGGCATATAACGGAAGCCTTATAAACGGAAAGGAACTATGGAAAAAGCTAAGTTATGATGGAGCAATATTCCAAACAACAACTGATTTGGAAGCAGTTGCATATATGATTGCAAGAGAAAGAGTAGCAGCAGGAAGCATTGAAAAAGCAGTTGAGTATTCCATGAAAAGCTTAAGGGGTGCATACTCACTTATTGTTATGAGTGCAAAAAAGCTGATTGCTGCAAGAGATCCCTGGGGTTTGAAGCCGTTATCTATGGCCAGACTTGGAAAATCTATAATGTTTTCTTCTGAAACCTGTGCATTTGATAGCATCGGTGCAGAATATATCCGTGACCTAAAGCCCGGAGAAATTGTTGTTGTAGAGGATGGAGAAATCAGAACAATCGACACATTTGTTAAGGATGCTACCTCAAATATGTGTATATTTGAATATTTGTATTTTGCAAGACCTGATAGTATGATAGAAGGTCAGATGGCTCACGATTCAAGAAAGTTGGCAGGTGCATATTTGGCAAAAGAAAATCCTGTTGATGCAGATGTTGTTATTGGCGTTCCTGATTCGGGAATAAGTGCTGCTATGGGATATAGTGAAGGCTCAGGAATTCCCTATGGTATCGGCTTTGTTAAAAACAGATACATTGGAAGAACTTTTATTCAACCTACTCAGGCAATGAGAGAAAATTCTGTAAGGATTAAACTGAATGTGTTAAAAAGCACTGTAGAAGGAAAAAGAGTTGTTATGGTTGACGATTCGATTGTAAGAGGTACAACCTCAAAAAGAATTGTTAATCTTCTAAGAAAAGCAGGAGCTGTTGAGGTACATGTGCGTTCTGCTGCACCTGAGTTCTTATATCCTTGTTATTTTGGAACAGATGTGCCATCCAAGGAAGAATTACTTGCTTGTAATTATACTATGGAAGAAATGAGAGATATGATTGGTGCAGACAGTTTGGGCTTTTTGAGCATAGACTCTTTAATGAAGATTGCTCCAAATGCGCATTGTGGCTTCTGTACAGGTTGTTTCACAGGTGAATATCCTATGGATGTATCAGAATTTGAAGAATAAATAAAAAAAGCCGCATTGTGCAGATGCGACTTTTTTTGTAAAATATTAAGGGGAAGGTATATTATGTAAATATTAAATATTTACAAGTATAATATAACATAGTAATGTGTATATTTTATGTTGAAATTGTGAATAAATTGAAAATTGTGGTGATATGAATGAAAAAAATGGATTTTTGCCTTTTAATATTGATTTTAATTGTTGCAATATTTGTTGGAGTAACCCTTTTTTCCTCATCTGATGAAGGGAAATATCTGATTATTTCTTCAGGTGGAGAGGAATATAAAAGATTAGAACTTGACAAGGATATGGAAATATCGGTAAACGGAAAGAACACTGTTGTTATCAAGGATAGAAAGGTATATGTAAGCTATGCAGACTGTCCTGATAAGCTATGTATAAAACAGGGAGTTATATCGGACGCGAGTAAAACAATTTGTTGTCTGGCAAATAAAATGGTGGTAAAAATTGAAGAATAAGAAGTGTGGGAAGATAATTTATGGTTAGAAAAATATCTGAAAAGCTTAACACAAAATATATTGGAAGAAACATTTATTATAAGGAAGAAACAGAGTCAACAAACATTGATGCTAAAGAGAATGTTTGTTGTGAAACTGGAAGTGTTTTTATATCTTCTATGCAAACTAAAGGACGAGGAAGACAGGGAAGATATTGGGAATCGAAAAAAAACGAGGGAATATTTATGAGCATTTTATTAAAGCCTGATATATCTCCCGATAAGCTTTCAGCAATCACCTTATTAGCATCACTTTCAATTTGTTCTGTTTTAGAAAAATATCTTAATGACACAAAAATAAAATGGCCTAACGACATAATTATAAATAACAGAAAAATATCAGGAATTTTATCAGAGGTAGTTTTTGATAATGATAAAGCAAATGTCATAATTGGAATAGGCGTAAATGTTAATAATAAGGCTTTTGTGGATGATTTAGCGTTTAAAGCCACATCTTTATTTATAGAAACGAAGAATGAATTTAAAATCGAAAATATCATTGCAGAAATTTTAAATAAATTCGAAAGAGAATATGAGAGATTTTTAAATGACGGAATTTCACCATTTATAGAAGAATATAAGAAAAAGTGTATAACAATCAACAAAAATGTGAGAATTATTCATCCTTCAGGGGATTTTGATGCTATTGCAATTGATGTTACAGATAAAGGAGAGCTTGTTGTTAAAAAGGATGATGAAAATATAATTTTAAACTCTTGCGAGATATCGGTAAGAGGAGTTATGAGATATGTTGATAGCTAAAGTCATAAATTGAAGCATTCAACAATACAGGCTTTGATATTTTAGGGAATTTCCAGAGCCTTTCATTCCCGACAAATGCGTCGGAAAAATCGTGAAGGAGATTGATTTAAGAGCAGGATTTAACTTAAATATCGTTGCAGTCGAAAGTACTGATATGATTATTGATGTTGTTTCTTTTGATTATATTTTTAAAAAGAACGATATTCTGTTTTTATCAGGTGAAAATGAAGCATTTGAGGGATTTTCAGATTGGACTAATAAATAAAAAGAAAAACTGACTTTTAGTCAGTTTTTCTTTGTTTTAAGTAAACAGTTATTACATTCCTTTGAATATGGACAACCAATACATTTTTTGCCTCTTTTTTTAGCTTTTATTATATAAAAAAGAGCGCTACCGATTAAAATAAGAATTATTAAGATTAAAATTAAATTTTTCATAATTTTTCACTTCTTTTTGTATTATTTTTAAACATCATTTTAAATAGGATAACTAAGAAAATTAAAACAATAATTGACCCTTGGAAAAATCCGTCACCAATTGTTTTTTCTGTAAACAGAGTTACAATCTGATAAACTAAAAATGCTAATGTATAGCCTATGCCGAATTGAAGCATTATGCCACCAAACAACCATTTTTTGCTTTTTAGTTCTGCATTCATTGCACCGATTGCTGCAAAACAGGGAGGTGTAAATAAATTAAACATAAGGCACGCCAATGCAGCTGCTTTAGTTAGTCCCAATATTGCCTGAACTTCAGTGTTGCCACCAACGAGTGTTAATTCGTCAGTATTGATAAAATTAGTTATTCCATAGCATACTGCCAATGTTCCAACAACATTTTCTTTTGCAATAAAGCCCGAAACAGATGCTGCTGCCATTTGCCACACACCAAAGCCTAATGGAATTAAGAGATAGGAAATTGGTGTTGCAATTGATGCTAAAATGGATGTGTGCTCCATTCCTTCATCTAAAAGAGTAAAGTTCCAGTTAAAGTTTTGCATTATATGAACGACGGTGTTGCAAACAAGAATTATAGTTGCAGCTTTTATAATAAATGACCATCCACGAGAACACATAGAAAGAAATGCTCTTTTTAGAGAGGGAAACTTGTATTCGGGAAGCTCTATAATGAAGAATGATCTTTTTCTGTTATAGCCTGTAATTTTATTCACAATCAGTGCACCCACAAGAATTAGTGCAATACCAATAAAATACATAAGCGTTCCAACCCAGGATGCGTCCTCGAAAAATACTCCTGAAAACAATGCAATCACAGGCAACTTTGCACCACATGGCATAAAGGGAGTAAGCATAGCTGTTGCTTTTCTTTCTCTTTCGTCCTTTATAGTTCTTGATGCCATAATTCCCGGGATTGAACAACCTGTGCCAATAACAAAGGGAATGACTGACTTTCCTGATAAACCTACCTTTTTAAATATTGGGTCGAGAACAACAGACACCCTTGCCATATACCCACAATCTTCCAATATTGCAATTAGAAAGTACATTACCATAACAAGTGGTAAAAATCCCACGACTGCTCCAACACCACCAATTATTCCGTCAAGTAATATTGACTGAAGCACGGGATGTGTGTTTTGAAAATACAAACCAACCCATTCCCTAAGAGCATCTATCCAACCAACAAGGATGTCGGCAACCCAAGGTCCGAAGGAGCTTTGCGAAATGTCAAAAACAATGAACATAATTACTGCGAATATGGGGATTCCAAGCCATTTATTAGTGAGAAGGGCATCAATTTTATCATCAAAGCTTTTGTCGCTTGAGAAAACTTTTCTTTTTTCAACATCTTTTACTATCTTATTAACAAATTCAAATCTTTTTCTGTCAGCCTCTTGAACTGATACTTTATTTGTTGGGTCATAAGAATTGTGCTTAAATGGAGCTTTTTGTTCTTTATGTAAATTATCAATAGCATAAGAGATAACTGATTTTAAGCCTTCTGAGGAGGTAGAAACAGTTTCTACAACTGTAGAACCAAGCTTGTTCGACAACTTTTCGACATCAATTATAGTTTCTTTTTTCTCATTTATATCGCTTTTATTAAGTGCAACGACAACAGGAATGCCAAGCTCTAAAATTTGGGTTGTGAAGAATAAGCTCCTGCTTAAGTTTGTTGCATCCACAATATTTATAATTATATCGGGAGCTTCATTTTTTATGTAGTCCATAGTTATACTCTCCTCAGATGTGAAGGGGGAGATAGAGTACGCACCTGGTAGGTCCACAATTAAAATTTCTTCATCTGTATTATGATATATTTTTTTGAGTAGATGCTCCTTTTTTTCAACTGTAACGCCTGCCCAGTTTCCAACCTTTTCATTTTGACCTGTTAGGGCATTATACATTGTTGTTTTTCCTGAATTTGGATTGCCTGCTAATGCTATTTTCATAGTTTTACTCCTTTTAACATATTTATATAATCGAGTTAGCGATTGCTAACTTGTTTTGGCAAAAAAAGCAGAATTCAATTTCTATCCTACAGAATAATTGCTTCTGCTAAATGATTGTCAATACTATATCTGCTATCCTTGATTGAAACTATGCATCCGCCTTTCAAATGAGAAATCACAGTTATTGGCTCACCTGAATAGCATCCCAAAGAAAATAGGAAGGAATTTAACTCCTCGTCATCTGTTTCAATTCTGGATATAATATATTCTTTTCCTTTAATTGCATTTTTTAATGTCATTTATATCAATCCTTCCTCTAAGAGTGTAGTTAGCGATTGCTAACTGTAGTTATTATATCAGTATTAAAAAATTATGTCAAGAAACTTATTCTCATATTTTTCATTTTTGTTTATAAATCAATATTGAAAATCCAGTTATATTTAAATATATAGATATTTTTTACAAATAATGTTAAAAAATAATACCTTGAGTGATAAAATATGTGAAAGACTTTTAATTTTACTTGATTTTTGAATTTCTCTGTGCTATAATCAAATAGTAAATTTAAAAGGCAAATCAATAGGGGGCAATAATAATGAAAAAACTATATGAAGGTAAAACAAAGGATGTATTTGAGCTTGATAACGGCAATGTAATGCTTAAGTTCAAAGATGATTGCACAGGCAAAGACGGAGTGTTTGACCCAGGTGAGAACACAGTCGGTTTAAAAATTGAAGGCATCGGCAAGGCTAATTTAAGAACATCAGTTTATTATTTCAATCTTTTAAAAGAAGCAGGAATTAAAACTCATTTTGTTTCTGCGGATGTTGAAAATGCAACAATGGAGGTTCTTCCAGGAAAGGTTTTCGGTCACGGACTTGAGGTAATCTGCAGATTGGTTGCAACAGGTAGCTTTATCAGAAGATATGGCGAATATATTGAGGACGGAACTGTTTTAGAGGGTGGATATGTTGAATGTACCTTCAAAAATGACGAAAAGGGTGATCCGTTGGTAACAAGTGAGGGTCTTGCAGCTCTTGGAGTTATGAGTGAGGAAATGTTTAAGAGTATGAAGGAACAAACATTGAAAATCACTAAAATTGTTGCTGATGACTTAAAAACAATCGGTCTTGATTTGTGGGATATCAAGTTTGAATTTGGTTATAACAATGACGAGGTTATTCTTATCGACGAAATTGCATCAGGAAATATGCGAGTTTATAAGGACGGAAAAATTGTTGAACCTGTTGAGCTTACTAAATTGATTTTGAATAGATAAATATTTAAAAGATGTGATTTTATGTCACATCTTTTTTTGTTGACAAAAATATTACATTTAATAAACTATATTGAAAATTATAGCGAAAAATGATAGAATAGATTTAATAGCGTTAAATCTATTCAGCTAAATTCGCCTGACGGCGAGCTAAATGTGCTGAAGCACGCTAAATTACTTCGTAGCTAAATTGACCTTCGGTCAGCTAAAGGGCGAATTTAATTTAGCTACTCCAAAGGAGTTATTTAGCTATGGAACAAAGTGGAATAATTTAGCTTTGCAACTTGTTGCAAAATTTAGCTTAAAGAAATTGATTGGATGTGAGAACATGGCAGAAAGCATAATGCTTGATAAAGCAAAAGATTTTGCAGTTGAAATTATAAATATGTGTAAGAGCATCAAAGAAACCAAAAGAGAAAGTGTTTTAACAAATCAGCTTATGCGTTCAGGAACATCAATCGGTGCCAATATTCACGAATCAAAATATGCACATGGCACAGCTGATTTTATTTCTAAAATGCAAATCGCTTTAAAAGAATGTTATGAGTCAGAATATTGGTTGGAACTTCTTAACAGGACCGGATATATTGATGACAATCAATATAAATCAATAATAAACAATTGCGGACAAATTCGTAGGATGTTGATTTCATCAATTAATACAGTTAAAGAGAAATCTCAAAAATGAGGTGAAATTTAATGAAGAAAAACATTATACGTGTAATTATAGTAATTGTTTGGCTTGTAACAATCATACTGTCATTTTATATTGGAATGGTATATCATTGGGCAACAACGACAGAACTTGAAATGTCTAAAGATTATAATGAAATAATAGTAGAAGAGAATGAAGTAGCGGATTATACTATTTTTATAGAAATTCCGGAAAAGTATGGAGCATTAAAGCAAATTGATGAACCTACAAGAAAAACTATTTCATTATATATGCAAGCGAATAATTTAAAATTATCAGTAGGAACGCATAGATTTAATAGAGTAGATGGAACATTAGAAGAATATTTGAACGAAGAATTTAAGTTTGAAACTATTAAATAAATGCCATCTAAATCGTTCACTGATTCTATAATTAAGGAACAATTTGAAATGAGGGGAAAATTATGAAAGCTTTTAATATTACATTAAATCAAATGTTGGTTCTTTTCACATTTATGGCAGTTGGTTTTTTCTTCAGCAAAAAAAATCTTGTGCCGAAGGAAGCATCAAAGGTTTTATCTAAGCTTGAAACATATCTTTTAATTCCGTGCCTGTCATTCCAGACATTTTATAAAAATTGCTCTTTAGATAATTTTGTTATGACAAGCAAATATTTAATTTATGGTACAGTTATTTTGCTTGTTTCTTTTTTAATAGCAATCTTAATATCAGGATTTTTCTCAAAGGATGGATATAATAAAAATATATATGCCTATTCATTCACAATTCCAAACCTTGGCTTTGTGGGAAATGCTTTGGTATTGGGTGTTTTTGGGGAAGAGGTATTATTTAAATATATGATGTTTTATCTTCCTTTTCAAATCTTTATTTTTACATATGGAGTGCATTCTTTAATTCCAAAGGAAAATGGAAGTAAATTCACTTTTAAAAAGCTTATAAACCCAACTATTATAGCAATTGTAGCTGGTGCACTTTTCGGAATTTTTGAGGTTAAATTACCTTCATTTTTAAATAGTGCCATTGCAGGAGCATCTGCGTGTATGTCACCTCTTGCAATGATTATCGCAGGATGCGTTATAGGAAATTATTCATTGATAAAACTTGCAAGTAATCCTAAAATATATATTGCATCAATTATTCGTCTTGTCTTAATGCCTGTTATATTTGTGTTAGGACTAAAAGCACTTAAAACAAATCCGGGGATTGTGAGAGCAGCTCTTTGTGCAACTGCATTGCCCTTTGGACTAAATACTATTGTCTTTCCTGAAGCCTATGGCGGAGATGCTACATCGGGAGCGAGTCTTGCGTTAATTTCGCATTTGATGTCAGTTATAACATTGCCGATTATTTTCGGACTGCTATTGTAGTAAAAAAATTGATTCGTTGTGGCACGAGCATTTATGTGCAAGGATTACAATGAGCTTTATTGGAAAATTTATTAAACGTTGCAGAGGTTATTATATATGAAAAAATTTATTGTAATTTTATCAATAATATTCACACTCCAGAGTGTTGCATATGCTGAGGTGATAAGTCAATGGGCAACCAAGGACTACAGTCAGGCTTCGGAATCGGGACTTTTATCCTACAATGTTATTAAAAACAATTTAAAGGGTGAAATAACAAGGGAAGAATTTGCAGAGTTATCAGTTGCACTATTTAAACAGCTTTCTAATAAAATTGTGACGGTTCCAAGAGAAAATCCTTTTGAGGATACGGATAATCCGTTAGTTTTGCAGGCATACTCCTTAGGAATAGTAAACGGCAAGAGCGAAACATTATTTGACCCTGAGGGCACAATAACAAGAGAACAGATCACAAAAATAATTATAAATACCCTGAAGTCTGCTAATATTGAAATTGTTATTTTTTCCCATGAGGATGAAAAGCTTTTGAAATGCTTTGAAGATATAAATGATATTTCTGATTGGGCATATATCGATATGATGGCTGCAGTCAAATATAAGATAATAAGTGGAACAAGTGAAACTACACTTTTGCCAAAGGGAAGTGCTACAAGAGAACAGGCGATTTCCCTTGTGAACAGAGTGTGTGAGAGCTTTGTCAAAGGAAAAGTCAGATATAAAGCCCCAACAATCACTAATCCTACTGATAATTCATTTATTGATAACAACACAGTTATAACCTTTAATAAGCTTGTGGGTATAAAAAAATATGTTGTGCTTGTTAAGGATGAAAATGGTAACACAGTTCTTGTTAAGCAAACTGCAAAAACAAGTGCAGAGTTAGATTTTCACAGATTAGAGCATGATAAACAATATGCTATTATATGTGGAGTTGAGTATGTGAAGGGTGCACAGACATATTCAGAGCCAATATATGTTACTTATAGCAAAATCCTTTTAAAGCCCGTCGAGGTGGAGAAAGAGGACCAAATTGATAAGCCTCAGGTGGATGAAAATAATAATGAAACTGATGTTGATACTGACATAGAGAATAATATCACTCAGGATGTTCCAGACAAGATTTTAGCAGTTACTGATAACGAAAAACGAGTTTTTCCTGAAGGATATTATTATCAGTCGGAAGAAGAGGCTAAAAAGAATATGGTGGAAGTGACAATTAAGGTCTGGAATGTGGATGGAAATGGTGAAAAGTATTCTGCAGAAAGAACTCTGGAGGTAAACAAGCATCTTTCAGAGGATGTAGTTAAAATATTCGACGAAATCTATAATGAGGAGGGATGTTTTCCTATAAAGGCAATAAGTGGCTATTGTTGGAGAACAACTGCCTTTGGAAAACCATCTCAGCATAGCTTTGGTACTTGCATTGATATAAATCCTGATGAAAACTATTATTGCTATTATGACACTAAAGAGGCCATTGTGGGTGAATATTGGAAGCCGGGCGAGGATATTTATTCAATAACTCCCGACGGGATTGTTGTTTCCACATTTGAAAAATATGGTTGGAGTTGGGGTGGTAATTGGACAGGCTCTGTAACTGACTATATGCATTTTACATATTTAGGAAAATAAAGTTTTATAGACTATCAAAAAAGTATTTTACTTTTTTGGTGGTCTTTTATTTTTATTTTTTGGAAATTTATCATTTTAATAGACATTTATCTTTTTTTATGGTAAAATAAATAATGGATGAAAGGTGTTGAAAATAAATAATATGATTAAGAAAATAATTGCATTTGCTTTGATTTTTTCTGTTTCTTCAACAATTGTTAAAGCAGATGTTTTAGGAAATAAAACAGGGGAGTCAGCATCCCTTGAAATAGGACATGGTACAGAGCTTATAAACAACACATATCTTTCCGAACAAGAAGGTGTTGGATATCAGAGAGAGTACTATGCAAAATATACTCCAAACAAAAATGTTCGACCTGTTGTGATAACAGGCGAAACTATATGGGGTAAAAGAACAATAAATGAAGCGATTGAGTATATGAGGGGTAAGAATTTATATCCTATGATTGGAATAAATGCATCTTTTTTCTCATTCCAGACAGGATTGCCTATGGGACATGTTATAACAAATGGAGAAATAACCTCTAAGGACTCATCTGTGCTTGATTCAGTTGCTTTTAAAAAGGATGGAACTGCATTTATTTCTAAGCTTGGAATAAAAACAACTGCTTATTTTGATGAATACGAATTTGATATTCCTCACATTAACAAATTTGTTCAGGAAACAAGCTCAGCTGTGACCTTGTTTGACGATAATTTTGACTCAAAAACCAACGCATTAGGTGAAACTATGAATATAGTTTTAGGTGAAATTGAGGGTAAGCTTTCAATTGGAGAAAGTGTTAAGGGCGTTGTTGAGGATATAATAACAACTAATGAACCTATTGAAATTCCTGAAGGAAAGATGGTTTTAACTCTTAGTATGGTTTCGGGAAATGAGTGGGCAAAAACATTGTTTCCACTCATAGAAATCGGAATGGAATTAGTAATCAAAAACGAAGCAATTGAAGAGCCTGATAAATGGAAGGATGCATACAATGCCATTGGAAGTGAAGGTAAAAGGCTATTGGTTAATGGTAATGTAGCAGACGGACTCACCGATTCTGCAAACCCAAGAACTGCCGTTGGAATAATGGAGGATGGCACAGTCATTTTCTATGTTTTAGACGGAAGGCAAACAGGATATAGCTATGGTGCAAGGGAAATAACTTTAGCCAACAGACTGTTGGAAATGGGTTGTGTTGATGCATTGAATCTTGATGGAGGTGGCTCAACCTCGATTTCAGGAATTTATCCGGGACAGGATATAGTGTCCGTTATAAATTCTCCGTCAGGAGGAACTTTAAGAAAGGTATCCAACTTTATTTTCCTGGAGAATTTAAACGAACCTACAAATGAGCTTGATAAATTATATATATATCCATATTCAGAACATTATCTGGTGGGTAGCGAGGTTGATTTATCAGTTTCTGCCACAGACACAGAATACCATATTATGCCTGCTCCTGAGGTTGAATTTTCAAGCGATGTAAAATGGGCAGATATTTCAAATGATGGGGTACTGACTTTAAATGGTAATGGCAAAGCAACAATCACTGCAAGAACAGGAAAAATAGAGAAAAAAGTTGATTTTTATTCTTATGATACACCCGATATCAAGGTTAAAAATAAAAGCACAGGTAAATATATTAAAACCATTGAGGGAAAGCCAAACGAGGAGTTTTCCCTGAAGGCTGAGGCATATTTTAATGATATTGAGCTGATTTATAATGATGAACAATTTGTATGGGAAATCACAGATGAATTGGGAACTGTTGAAAATGGTGTATTAAAGCTTAATGATGTTGAGGATGTGGAAGGAGAATTAAAAATCAGGGCAGGGAATAGTGAAACAATAATCCCTATTTCAATTCCTACACAGATTAAGCCTTTGGAGTTATATCCATATAGCGAAATTGAAATTTCCAATAATTGTTTAAATGTTAAAATAAAAAGTTATAATGATAAATTAGATTTTCAAAATTGCAAAATATCTATTGACGGGGAAATATTTCCATATGGGAAATATATAACTACTCAGGAAGATACTTTGCAAGAAATTGTGATTCCAATGGATGAAAAATTCTTTAATGAATTCCACAAAATTTCTGTAAAATCCGTATTAGAAAACAAAAATGAAAGTATAAACTATTTATTTATAAAAAATGATATAGAAGATTTGATTTTTGATGATATGGGTGAGCATTGGTCTAAAAATTTAGTTGCTTTTATGGGACAAAATAAAATTGTGAACGGAAATATTGTGGATGAATTAACTATGTTTTATCCCGATAATAATATGACAAGAGTAGAATTCTCTGTTATGATTTGCAATTACTTAAAGCTTAATATTGAAGAATATAAGGATGTAGAGTTGGAATTTGATGATTTGGATATAATTCCAAATTGGGCTTTAGGATATGTGAAGGCTGCGTCTGAAATTGGTATAATAAGTGGTAAAATGGATGGAGATAAGGTATATTTTGCACCATCTGATGAAATAACAAGAGCAGAAGCAGTAACCATAATCGCAAGAACACTTTCAGAGAATTTAAGAATTGGTGAATTAGGATTTGATGATGACAAAGAAATTCCAAAATGGGCAGAGGAAAATTTCAGGGTTATGACTAATTCTAAATTTATATCAGGATATCCTGATAACACAATAAGACCAAACAACAAGGTGACTCGTGCAGAAGCAGTTGTTTTACTTGGAAATGTATATTGACAAGAATATAGTTTTGGTTACAAATGAAAAAAGTCGAAAACTCTACAACTATAGACACAATCAGAATTTTCGAAAATAAGTGATAAGGATTAAATAATATGTCAACAAAAAACAAAGTGATTTATGCCACAATTGCGGCACTTTTTGCGCAAATTATATTTGGATTCAGCTTTATGTTCTCAAAAACAGGGCTTCAATATGCATCACCAATGGTTATGATTTTTAACAGATATTTAGTTGCATTTATAGGTCTTAGCATAGTAATGCTGATTTTGAAAAAGCAATTTAGAATAAAAAAGAATATTGGAAATCTTATTCTAATGTCACTGTTTCAGCCTTTATTATATTTTATATGTGAAACCTACGGAATTAAAATGACAACAAGCTCATTTTCTTCCATAATGATATCCTTAATTCCTGTTGCAGCAATGATTTTGGGTGCAATTATATTAAAGGAAAAACCACGATTTATTCAATATATTTTTGCATTGATATCAGTTTTTGGTGTGATTTTTATAGCAATGATTGAAAAAGAAGAGGGAGTGGTTACAACAGGAGGGATTATCCTTCTGTTGGGAGCAGTTTTTTCTTCAGTTTTATATAATATAACAAGCAGAAAAATATCAAATGAATTTACTGCCTTTGAACGCACATATGCAATGTCGATTGTTGGATTGGTGAGTTTCTTTTTAATATCAGTGATAGAAAATATTAAAACCCCATCAATGCTTTTTTCGGCATTTCACAATCCTATATATTTGATATCAGTTCTATATCTGGGTGTTTTTTCGACTATAATAGCATTTTTATTATTAAACTACGCGAACACACATATTTCGGTGGCAAAAACGACTGTCTTTTCAAATCTCACAACTGTAGTTTCAGTTTTTGCAGGGGTAGTATTTTTAAAAGAGCCATTCACAATTAAAACACTTATTGCAATTGTTTTGATTATTGCAGGTGTATGGGGTGTTCAGGTACTTGGTGTAAAAGAAAAAAATGAAAGGTAGATATTTTTATGGATGCGAAGACAAGAATCAAAGAGCTTAGCGACTTATTAAACTATCATAACCAAAAATACTATGTTGAGGATAGCCCTGAAATTTCAGACTTTGAGTATGATAAAATGCTCAGAGAATTAGAGAACTTGGAAAATGAATATCCTGAGCTTGTCTCAGATTTATCACCAACAAAAAGAGTGGGTGGTGCAGTTTTATCCGAGTTTGAGGAGGTTGTGCATCAGGTACCTATGGAAAGCCTTCAGGATGCTTTTTCTGAAGGAGAGGTATATGATTTTGACAAAAGAGTAAAAGGTGTTGTTTTAGATGCACAATATGTAGTTGAACACAAAATTGATGGTCTGTCCGTTTCAATTGAATATGAAAATGGTGAGTTTAAAAGAGCATCAACAAGAGGAAATGGCTTGATTGGAGAAAATGTTACTGAAAATATTAAAACTATCAAATCTGTTCCTATGAAGTTAAAAACACCAATTCCTTATCTTGAAGTAAGAGGTGAGGTTTTTATCTCAAAGGAAAATTTTAAAAAGATAAATGATTTAAGAGAAGCAAAAGAAGAGCCTTTGTTTGCCAATGCAAGAAATGCAGCTGCAGGCTCATTAAGACAATTAAATTCTAAAATAGCAGCAGAGAGAAAAATGGATATTTTCATTTTCAATATCCAGAAAATTGAGGGTGTTGAAATTAAAAATCACCTTGAAGGATTAAGATTTTTGAAAAATCAAGGTTTTAAAGTGATTTTAAATGATACTTTGTATCCTGATATAAAACAAGCTTATAAAAGAGTTTTGGAAATAGGTGAGGAAAGAGGAGACTTATATTTTGATATAGATGGTGCAGTTATCAAAGTAAATGATTTTGATAAAAGAGAGACGCTTTCATCCACATCAAAGTTTCCAAGATGGGCAATTGCATATAAATTCCCTGCTGAACAAGCAGAAACAAAGATATTGGATATTGTTGTGCAGGTGGGAAGAACAGGAGTTTTAACTCCACTTGCTATATTGTCCCCTGTAAGAATTGCAGGCTCAACAGTTTCACGTGCAACTCTTCATAATATGGATTATATTGTCGAAAAAGATATAAAAATAAATGATACTGTAGTAATCCAGAAGGCAGGAGATATCATTCCTGAGGTTGTTAAAGTATCAAAAGAAAAAAGAACAGGCGATGAGATAGAATTCAAAATGCCTGAATTTTGCTCAGAATGTGGTGCTGAAATCGTGAGAGAGGAAGGCGAGGCAGCACATCGTTGCACAGGTATGAACTGCCCTGCACAAAGATTAAGGCATATTATTCACTTTGTTTCACGACCTGCTATGGACATAGACGGCTTAGGCCCATCAATCATCGAACAGATGCTTGATAGAAACCTGATTGAAACTGCAGCAGATTTATACTATGTTTCAAAGAATGATATTGCAGATATGGAAAAAATGGGTGAGAAGTCTGCAGATAATTTAATAAATGCACTTGAAAAATCAAAGAATAATCCCTTATTTAAGCTCATAAATGCCCTTGGAATAAGACATATAGGTGAAAAGGGTGCAAAGCTTTTAGCGAATAAGTATAAATCGATAGAGAATATCAAAAAAGCATCTAAAGAGGAGCTTGAAAGCATTCCCGAAATTGGAGGAATAATCGCAAAAAGCATTGTTGAATTTTTCAATCAGGAACAAAATATTCTTTTTATAGACAAGCTTGAAAGAGCAGGAGTTTTCACTACTGATAAAGATGATGATAACAAAAAAGAACAGATATTAGAAGGGAAAATCTTTGTTTTGACCGGAACTTTAGAAAAATACACTCGACCTGAGGCTTCGGATATAATTGAATCACTTGGTGGAAAAACATCTTCTTCAGTATCCAAAAACACAGATTTTGTATTAGCAGGAGAAAAGGCAGGGAGTAAGCTTGATAAAGCAACTCAGCTTGGCGTTAAAATAATATCTGAGGACGAGTTTGAAAATATGATAAAGTAGAGGTGTGAAATGGAAGAAATTAAAACAAATGAGCATAATAAAGATAATAAAATAAAGGCAAAAAAATTTTTGATTATACTTTTAATTCTCTTTATATGTCTTTGGAATATCTTTTTTGGCATGGATAAAGCTAAAAAGGACGCTACTGTTACAATCAACAGTGGCGAGTCAATCATTGATATCGCTGAAGCATTAGAGGATGAAAAGGTAATTTCTAAAAAAATTAAATTTATTTCCCGGGTAATAATATCAGGAAACAAAAGCAATTTAAAATTCGGGACCTTTGAATTTAAAAAGGGCATGAAATATGGTGAAATCATTGATACTCTTGTTAATGAAGGTGCGAAAAGAACAACCTTTACTCTCACAATTCCTGAAGGATATTCTGTTGAGAATGTAATTTCAAAGCTCGAAAAAGAGGGAGTAGGAACAAGGGATGAGATAAGAGAGGCACTAAAGCTTGATTATGATTTTGAATTTTTAAAAGAAATTCCAAAAAGAAATGAACAATACTATTATTTAGAAGGCTTTTTATTTCCATCAACCTATGAATTTTATTCTGATGCAACACCTGAGCATATAATTAAAACAATGCTCTCAACCTTTGAAAAGGAATATAATAAAGTTAGAGATAATTATGATAATCTTTATGACATTATCACAAAAGCTTCAATAATTGAACGGGAAGCCAAGCTTGACAATGAAAGAAATACAATTGCAGGAGTAGTAGAAAACAGATTGAAAAGCAATATGCGACTTCAATTGTGTGCAACGGTTTTATATGTAATCACAAATGGAGAATATTCAATTGATAAAGTAACTTACAAGGATTTAGAGGTAAGTTCACCATATAACACCTATCAATCTGATGGATTGCCACCGGGACCTATATCAAATCCTGGACTAAAATCTATCGAAGCTGCATTAAATCCCGAAACACACAATTATCTTTTCTATCACACAAATGAGGAGAAAAAGGACGGAAGTCATATATTTACTCAAACCTTTCAAGGACATATGGATACAATGAATTAAAAAAATTTTGTTAGAAAATATTGTCAAATAAGAGTGTTATGTGATATAATACTATTATAAGGATATAATATATAGGGGGGTCGTATCATGGATAACTTTATGGATAAATTAAAAAAGGGTGCAACTAAGGTGTTTGGAGAAGCTGAAAAATTTGCATCAGCAGCAGTTGGCAAAACTGGAGAGCTTGTTGATCAGGCTAAATTAAACTATGCAATCAATTCTAATGAAGGCAAAATAGAGGATATTTTCGCCGAAGTCGGAAAAATCGTATATGATGAATATAAAAATGGCGATATATATAATGCAGAAATCACTGAAAAATTAAAAACTGTTGATATGCTTGCAGAGGAGATAGATGAATTAAAAGTGAAAATTGCACTTTTAAAAAAGTCTGTTATTTGTCCTGATTGTGGTGCATACAATGCTAATTCAAATGAATTTTGCTCCAAGTGTGGCGCAGAGCTTTCAGAGGACTAAAATAAATTAGTTTAATTGATAAAAGGGACTGTCGTTTATTTTATATGACAGTCCTTTTTTATGGAGAGGAACTTTTATGAAAAAAAGAGTTATGGATTCATACACCGAACAGGTTCAGTTATTAACACAAGCAAATATGAATGGCTATAATCGACTTTTTGGTGGCGTTTTAATGGAATGGATTGATATTGTTGCCGCAATTGTTGCAAGACGACACTCAGGGCACAATGTAACCACTGTTTTTGTTGATACACTTCATTTCAAAGCCCCGGCATATTCTAATGAATGCCTTGTTTTAAAGGGTAAGCTCACTTATGTTGGAAGAACCTCAATGGAGGTTATGGTAGAAACCTATGTTGAGGCTCTTAATCAGGATAAAACGCTGATAAATAAAGCATTTATTGTTCTTGTTGCTCTTGATAAAAAGGAAAGACCAATAGAGGTTCCGGGCTTGATTTTAGAAACTGAAGAAGAGAAAAAGGCATGGGAAGATGGCAAAAAAAGAAATGAATTAAGAAAACTTAGAAGGTACGAGGATTATTAAAAATTTATTACACTTATCAGTATATAATTGACTTTTCAGTTAAAATGTTGTATTATATTGAATGGTAAAATAATAAGATAGGATATTACAAATGATAAAAAAGATAAAATTTATAGTGTTTTTTCTTTTGTCTTTTGTTTTCTTTAATATATCGGTAAATGCTGATGAGATTGTTATAAATATTCACAAGGACGAGTCTTCTAAAATAGAAAATGCAATTTTGATTGACGGTACAACTATGGTACCAATTCGAGCAATGGCAGAAATTCTTGATATGGAGATTGTATGGCTTGCACCTTCAAAAACTATTGTTTTATTTGATGATAATATTGAATTTAAAGCAATAATTGATAAGGAGAACGCTTATATAAACTCTGAAGAATTTAAATTGACAAAAGCTCCTGTTTTAGTGGATAGTTTAACATATCTTCCGTTAAGAAGCGTAGCTGAAGCATTAAACACTGAGGTTATCTGGAATAATGAAACCAGGGAAACGGATGTATATATAAAGAAAGATATTGAACAAGAAAAAACAACAGAATCAAAGGAAATAACAGAAGATACAAATAATAATATAGACATTAAAAACATTTTCTATTCTCAAAGAGAATCACAATGGGGATTTGAGGGAAATGGAAATGGTTATTGTTGGGTTTGTTGCTATGCAATGGCAATTACAAGTGCAATAAACAAGCCTGTGACTCCTGATATGATTGTTAAAGTGAATAAAAAAAAGGGTGGAGGAGCATATGTTCAGCATGGCGATATAATAAACACCTTTGGAGTAACATTCACTTTAGGAGTTGACAGTAGTTCTCCTTATTTTGAAAAATATGATGCATGGCGTGGTGCTACATATTTAAAAAATAGTACATACGACGAGGCAATAAATGCGCTAAAAGCTGCTTTGGACAAAAACCCTCAAGGGATAATGGTTAGATATTCTATATATCCACACACGCTCTTTGCAGTAGGCTACGATAATGATAACATATATTTTAATGAGCCTGCATACATAAATTCGAAATATGTAACATTTGAAAATACATGTTTAAAAAAATATAATATTGCTGATTTTGATTATATTCAGGCAGTTAAAAAGAAAGATTGAAAGGATGAGCTTTGAAAATGTATATTGGAATTGATTTAGGCGGAACAAATATTGCGGTGGGTGTTGTTAATGAAGAAGGAAAAATCATTAAGCAAGGCTCGGTACCAACAAATGCAAAGCGTCACTACAGTGAAATTGTAAAGGATATGGCAGATTTAGCTTTAAAAGTTGTTAATGAAGCAGGTCTTAAGATAGAGGACATAAAAGCTGTTGGAATAGGAAGCCCCGGTTCGATTGATAATGAAAATGGTGTGGTTGTATATTCAAATAATATAAAAATGAATAACACTCCATTAGCTGAAGAGTTCAGGAAATATATTGATTTACCTGTAAATCTTGAGAACGACGCAAATGCAGCTGCATATGGAGAGTATTGTATAAACGGAAAGAGTACATCTGATTTCGTTTTTATAACCCTTGGCACAGGCGTTGGTGGTGGACTTATAATCGACAAGAAAATATACAGAGGTTTTAATGGTATCGCAGCTGAGCTTGGACATGTAACCTTAGTTCATGATGGAGTTGAATGTTCTTGTGGAAATAAGGGTTGCTGGGAGGCATATGCATCTGTAACTGCACTTATCAGACAAACCAAGGAAGCAATGGATAAAAACCCTGATAGCTTAATGCATGAAATTGCTAAAAGAGAAGGAAAAATAAGTGGAAGAACTTCTTTTGAAGCTGCAAAAAAAGGCGATAAAGCAGGTAAAGAGGTAGTTGATCAGTATATTTCATATATTGCAGACGGAATAACAGGTATGATAAATATATTCCAACCAGAAAAGCTTTTAATCGGTGGTGGAATAAGTAGGGAAGGGGATTATTTGTTAAATCCTATTATAGAGTATGTTAATAAAGCTCAGTATAATAAGAATTTACCAAAACCCGAAATTGGAATTGCGAAATTATTTAATGATGCAGGAATAATCGGTGCTGCATTATCTGCAAAAAAATTAAAATAATAATAAAAATAGCAAAGGATAGTTTATTTTTTCATAAACTATCCTTTTTTTATTCTATTTCTATTTTTTGTTTTAAAGGGAGATGGTATATATAATTTCTAATCTAGAGTCGATAAATTACTCTTTATCTGCCTTAGAGGTATGTTTTTCTATAAAAGAAGAGGTATCTTCCAATATTACTCTATTATCAAATATATCCTCTATTGTTTTAATTAGCTCTTTATTTTTAAATTCTTCTTTATTGATTATAATAATCTTATTTGGTGCTAAAGTTAAAATAGCATCCAATAAAATATCATCATAGCTATACAAATTAAAAATTTCTTTTTTATT
>JAZRPY010000024.1:0-104219 GCA_045649415.1 Clostridia bacterium
TGTAGCGGGGGTAATATAATTCTTGCCGATAGAAGATATAATAACCGCGATAAAGATAATGACGAAAATGAGAGCACATACATTAGAGAAACAACCGTTGTATCAAAGCTTGCCATCTCTGGCGGTGAAATAGAATATAAGACATCTGGCGAGGTTGATGGTACGCTCCAAAATCAGTTCTTTATAGATGAACACAACGGCTATTTCCGCTTTGTTACTACAGTGACAAAAGGCATAGAAAAAAGATACAAGTTTGAAAATAGTGAGAATGAGGTTATATCTTATTCACAAGAAACATCCGCCGCTCTCACAGTGCTTGACAGCGAGCTTAAAAAGGTTGGCGAAATAGGTGATTTAGCCAAGGGCGAGAGCGTTTACTCGGTACGATTTATGGGTGATATAGCATATTTCGTAACCTTCCGTCAAACCGACCCGCTCTTTAGCGCTGACCTTAGCGACCCTGCAAATCCTAAGATTTTAGGCGAACTTAAAATACCGGGATTTTCGGAATATATGTACCCTTATGGTGAAGGACTACTTTTAGGTTTTGGTATGGACGCTGATGAAAACACAGGCAGAACAGGGGACTTAAAACTCTCTATGTTTAATATATCTGACCCTGCTAACGTTACCGAAGATGATAAAACCATAGTTGAAGGTTGCCAGTATTCACCGGCGCTTGAAAATCACAAGGCAATGCTTGTAAACCCGAGTAAAAATCTTATAGCTTTTGCCGCAACTGATGATTGGCAAGATGAAAAGTATATGATTTATGAATATACCGGTGAAGGTTTTGAATGTAAGGCTGTTATTACCATAAAAAATTATTACAACTATTTTGCTATGACCGATATCAGAGGATTGTTTGTAAACGATAGTTTTTATATAGTATCTGATGATTGCCTACAAGTTTTTGATATGGATACCTTTGAGCAAGTAAAACAAATAGATTTCTAAACCCCAAATCAAATAATCGCCCGCAGTAAAAGTAGCGGGCGATTATTTTTTTATTGCTTTTTTGATAAAACAATGATATAATAAATTAAATATAGTTTACTTTGTGAACTAAAATAGGGTGAAATATATGAAAAAAGACGAGCAACTACAAAACGATCTTATTCTTGCTTGGGTTAAACTTTCGGGGATTATTAAAAACAATCGCATAACGACCTCGCTGAAATACAACGAGGCAATTGTTATGCTTACCGTTTACAGTCGATATTTAAAAGACGGTGTGGGTTTAACCTCGGTTCAGGACATAATAAAAGAAACAAAGATGTTAAAATCCCTTGTAAACCGCACGTTAGGAGAGCTTGAAAATCAAGGGCTTATAGTCTTTGAGCAGGGAACTGTTGACCGAAGAACAAAGTTTGTAAAACTGGTAAAAGAAAAAATAGATATTTTTTTATCGGTGCACAATTCATCACTCGGCGTTTCGCAAAATATAATTGATATAATCGGCGAGCAGGATGCTGCTACGTTTATAAATATAGTCCAAAAATTAGAAAGTGCGAAATACAAGGCGCAACCTAAAAACTAAAGGAGATTTTTATGATAAAAATATTGGTTGATTCATCGGCGGATTGTAATTTACAAGATGGTATTGTGGATTTAATCGTGCCGATATCGGTAAACATTGACGGCGTAGAATACAAATCGGGAGTAGACCTTACCAGCGATAAATTCTACGAGCTTTTGGAAACAGCAAAAGAATTTCCTCGCACATCACAGCCTTCTCCTCAAAACTTTGTTGAAATTTTTGAAAAGGTAAAAGAAGATGGCGACCAGCTAATCTATCTATGCCTTTCATCCTGCTTTAGCGGCACCTATCAGGGCGCTTTGATTGCTAAAGATATGGTGGATTGCGACGATATTTATATAATTGATTCCATTGGTGTAACCCACATGATAATGCTTCTTGCTAATTATGCTCGCAAGTTAATAAACGAGGGTGTATCCGCAGGAGAGATTGTCGACAAGTGCGAAGAACTAAAGGGTAAAATAAAGGTTTACGCAGGCGTCGATACGCTTGAATATCTCTACAAAGGGGGTCGCCTTAGCAGAGCCAGCGCTGCAGTAGGTAGTGTTGCAGGTATCAAACCGATAGTTGCAGTACAGGATGGTAAGGTTGAGGTTGTGGCAAAATCTATTGGTAAAATTCGCGCTATGAACACATTGCTCGAAAAAATAAAATCCCATACCATAGATACCGATTTTCCAATATATCCTATGTATACAAGCGGCACGGAAAACTGTGAAGCGCTAGAGCAAAAACTAATAGATAACGGCTACGATATTGCCGAGCGTTTGCAAATTGGTTCTACCATTGGTGCTCACGTTGGACCGGGCGTATATGCCGTATTATTTGTTGAAAAATAAACAAAAATCCCAGAGATTAACTCTGGGATTTTTTTATATCCTCGCTCGGACTTATGCCGATTACTTTTTTATATGCTCTAAAAAAGGATGAATAATCGTTAAATCCGCTTTTTTGATATACGTCAGTAATATTGCCGCCCAAAAACAGTCGTTGACGTGCAGAGTATATTCGTCGGCGTATTACATATTCCCAAACGGTACAGCCCATCATCCCGCGAAACTTTCGATTTAGTGATACTCGACTTATATAAAGCGCGTTTGCGATTATTTCAAGGCTTAATTCACTCGATAAATTCTTGTTGATATAGTTGATGGTTTTTTTGATTATATCATCTTCGATTTTTGGTTCTGCTGTGCGAGTGAGTTTGGTGGAAAGCAGACCGAAAATCATAGATGCGAAAGAGGAAATCAAGTTTTTTTGCATATCTTCAGGAGATTTTGTAATTATCAAAAAACTTTCTTCAAACCATATTTGTTCCTTCTTTTCAAGGGTGAAAAGGTTTGCTCCCTCATAAATTTGTTCGCTTAAATTTTCATATTCGGGCGGTACCGTCGCAGTCTCTATAAGTAGTGCCATACGCTCGTACGCTACCGATGGCTCGAGTAGTAAGTGATGTGTTTGACCGCTTGCCATAACCAAGATGTTGCCGCGTTCAAGCGTAAAAACGTTACCCTCTACCACAAAGCGCGCATTACCGCGTAAAAAGTAATAAACCTCTATCATATTGTGCGAATGGCTTTTAAAAGATAGATCGTCAGTGGCAGGGTCAAGTGTTAAAGTGTGATGCATATGTACACTGTCATCACGATAAACAAACAATTTTTTCTTTTTCATAGTATCACCACAGTTATTTTAACATACTTTGTTCTTTTTTGCAATATATTTGGTCATATTTGCAATTTAATTGCAAATAGAAAAGTTGTATAATTTGAAATGTAAAATGATATAAAGAGGTGTAATCTTTATGGTTAAAAGTTTAAAGAAAGATAAATTGGCGGTAAATATTTATGAAAACCGTACTCTTATGGGTAAGGCAGCAGCAGATGATATTGCCGCTTGTATGGAAAAATTACTTTCCGAAAAAAGCACCATAAATATGGTGTTTGCAGCGGCTCCTTCACAAAATGATGTGCTTGAAAGTCTGCTTAAAAAGCCGCTTGACTGGAACAAAGTAAATGCATTCCATATGGACGAGTATGTTGGTCTTAAAAAGGAAGACCCACAAAGCTTTGGTAACTACCTTAACGAGCATATATTTAAAAAAGTTCCATTTGCAAATATTTATTACGTTGCAGATTATGGTCTTGATTATGAAAAATTACTTGCAGAAAACCACATTGATAACGGCAAGTATCAAGAAAAGTTGCACGACTTACATTTTTGGTTGAAAATACTATCTTCATATTATGCCTCCTCAAATACGATTTTGTTAAGTGCATTTATGTACGCTCTTATACTTGCTGCAACAATATCTGTTGATGTGCCGTTGCCGGAATAAAGCTTACCATTGTTGCGAAGTCTGACCAGCGCAGAGCCTAATGCTTCCTTTCCTTCAGTTACAGACTGAACCTGAAAATCATCAAGTTCATAGTGATGACCGATGCATTGTTCAATAGCACGGAATGCTGAGTCAATAGGACCGTCACCGTTAGCAACACCACAAATAATTTCATCATTGCATTTAAGTGTTACCTGTGACATTGAGTTTGCCACATTGGAGCTTGTTGTTGTGTATGTTTCAAAATGGTATGTTGAAGGAGCCTGCATAGCAGAACTTGCAATTAAAGCCTCAAATTCTTTTGAGCCGACTGCACCTTTTTTCACGCATACCTGCATAAGTGCCTTATATACATTTCCAACATCTGAATCGGAAAGCTCGTATCCAAGAACAGCTGCCGCCTGAGCAACCCGAACAACAGAGGAATCGGAGTCAAGCAATATCTTTTTCTTGTCGCTTACCGTTTCTTCGTTTTCAAAGATATTGTGGTTGATGTTTGAAACCATATCATCAATGCTTGCGTGAATTTTAGTTGTATCAAGTTTAATTTCTGCATTAATCTGTGAACCACAGGCGCTCATAGCATCAGAAAATTCTGCAGTTAAAAGAATATCTTTGCCAGCCATAGCACATTTGATGCCGTCAACACCTTTTGAAATAGCCGCAAATGCGGATGCAACTCCCATATTTATTCTGTCAGAAACCTGAACATATACAGGGATACTTACCGCTTCTTTAACCTTTGCAACCAAGTCTGCAATCTGCTCCGGTGTTGATACGCCTGCGTCATCACAAACAGTCACAACACTTGCACCATTTGACTCAGCTTCTTTTGCAGCAGAGATAAGGAAGTCGATATCTGCTCTTGTTGCATCGAGTGCGGAAAATTCCACATCAGCACAATGTGTCTTTGCTTCTTTCACAAGCTCTGCAATCTTCTCAAGCATAACCGCCTGCTTTACATGATATGTGTATTCCATCTGAATTGTTGAAACGGGAAGCTCTATCTGAAGGCGAGGTTTCTTTGCATCCTTAATGCATTCCCACACAGATGCAACATCTTCTTTGCTAAATCCAACAGAAACTGCAAGAGTTGCATCTTGAACATTCTGTGCAATAGTTTTATAGATAATGGTATCTTCACGAAGATTTTTAATAGCAGGTAATTCGATGGCATCTGTACCGAGTAAGTCTGCACAATTTGCAATTGCTGACTTTTCGCGGAAGAGTAGCGAGATTGTGCGTTCCTCTGAAAGCTTTTTAAGTGTAATGTCTGTAACATTGATTGTTCTCATATTGAAAACTCCTTTCAAAATATAAATAGTAAATAGGATTTTTACCAACAAAAACACGTTCCCATCTCTTTGTTAGTTCAAAGAGACGAAAACGCTAAATTCATCGTTTCCGCGGTACCACTCTTTTTCACCCAAGAAGGATGCCCTTTAGATGCCAACACATCTTAACTCTGTTACGGGAGTTCCCGTCTGCCCCTACTATTAGTTCACAGCAGCCGCTCCACGGTGAGTTCAGCAAAGTTCTCCCAATGTCTCACACCAACCGACATCTCTCTCAAAGGCGAAAATCTTTTGCCTACTATTCCGCATCTCAGCGTTTGAAATCAAGCTACATTTTATCACATTGAACTTAATTTGTCAAGCATTTTTAAGAAAAAAATTTTTTATAAGTTGTATCATTATAGATGTATTCAAATTCACGGCGTCTTCAGGATAAATTGCTTTAATATATTCATGCCAGAACTTATCTTTTATCATCCTTAAAATCTCTTCATCTGATTTCCCGTTTTTCAAGCAATCAAGTGTTTCGTTAGAAAGAAAAAGACCTTTTCTCCTGCAATAAAAGCCTACTGAGCACCTTGTATGTCCGGGCAAATTAACAACTTCAAATTCCATATCTCCTGCTTTGATAATATCTCCTTCATCAACAGCAATATCAACCTTGAGTTCATCACCGAGAAATTCATAATCTCCAACTCCGCATTTTTCTGCAAATTTGGCATCAAGCTCTCTTACATATTTAGCAACTGTAGTTTTGCTTTCTATTTTAAGAGCCTTACCAATAGTTCTGTAACTCGGATAGCACTGATAAGTTTTCCTGTCCTCAATATAGACGAGATAAAAATATATCAGTCGAGCCATCGGACTTAAATCCAACTGCATAATGGAATTGGGAAGTATAAAACAATTCCCGAATTTATTTTGGTTATTTAAATAATATTTCATGTTGCTCCTCCTTCTGGTAAATAAAAAAGCTATATCATTTCGATACAACTTATACCTTGTGTTAACTTCATATAGCCTTTCTGAGCAAAAGAAAAAGTACATCTATTTTTCAATAACTGTACTTATTTCTCTCTATCGGCTTTTTCTGTAAACATCCTTTTGAGAAGCATACTTTTGTATGCTTTTTTTTATTTTGTATGGGTAATCAAGAGTATTCGAACCAAAGGGGTGAGATTACGAAGTCCACAAATTACATTGCCTTTTTGTTTAATTTCTGGACGGAGTATGCACAAAAGAAGGCCTCGCCTTGATTTTTTCACAATTTAGCAAAAAAAATAATTAAGCATTCAAAATAGTGCATAAATATGTATTATTCATTGTTCTATTTCCTACATTTATCTTGACATTTTTGTAATTTATTAGTATAATAAAAATTATTATAAACCACATAGAAAGGCAGAGGTTTCATGGATAAACAAGTTAAAAAAATTGATGTAGTTTCCAACACCCACTGGGACAGGGAATTTCGTCACTCTTTTGAAAAAACAAGGCGTAATCTTCTTATTATGCTTGATACAACTCTTGATATTCTGGAAAGCGACCCTGAATATCACTCCTTCACAATGGACGGACACTCCATTATGATTGACGACTATCTGCAGATGCGTCCCGAAAGGCGTGAGCAGGTAAAGAAATTTATTTCTGAGGGCAGGCTTATAATCGGCCCTTACTATACTCTCCCCGAACAGTTCACCATTTCCCACGAAGCACTTGTGAGAAATCTTATGTTCGGCAAAGAAACAGTTGAAAAGTATGGTGGTAAGTACCCCTCCGTGGGCTACACTCCGTCCTCCTGGGGACAGACAGGACAATATCCTCAAATATTAAAGAATTTTGGTGTGAACTATATGATGTTCTATCGTGGTATATCCCACCATGAAGCTCCTGCTGAATACATATGGAAATCTCCTGACGGAACAGAGGTTTTAGCCAGCAGATTTGCCCTATACTGCCGATACAACTGGTACTACCAGGTACATAGAGCAGTATCTCGAAACAGAGTTTGGTCAAAAGACTATGAATGGGGAGAATTTGACGAAGCACCCTTCAGGCGTGCAGACGGATTTATCGGCCCATCTATTAACTATGACCTGAAATCACCTGTTGCTAACTACAACAAGGAAGGTCTGAAAAAGGCTATAATTGATATGCTTGAAGAGGAAAAAGGTCATTTCACTACCCCGGTATTCCTTGGAATGAACGGACACGATATTTCAGTCGGTTTCCCAAAGGAATCCCAGGTTATTAAAGACGCAAAAGAGCTTTTCAAAGGCGAGATTGAAATTGAACATACCAACTTAGAAAAATTCTGGGAAGATGCAGAAAAGTATCTTGACAAGTCAAAAATGACCGTGCTTGAGGGAGAGCGCCGTTCCTACTTAAAGGAAGGTAAATGGACATATTTATTCCCCGGCACAATCAGTGCAAGAACATATTTAAAACAAGCAGATTTTGATGCATATACTACACTTTGCTATACAGCAGAGCCCTTGAATGCATTAGCAGGCAACGATAGTAAAAACTATTTAAAGCGTGGCTGGAAATATTTAATTTCCAATCATAGTCACGACGCAAATGGTGGCTGTGCTCCCGATGAAGTGTGCAAGGATATGGAATATCGATTCCGCAAAGCAAAGGATATTGCAGATATTATTGTAGATGATGCAATGATTGAAATTGCTAAAAATCTATCTCCTGATGGGCAGGACAAGGATATTGTTCAGCTTGTTGTTTACAATCCCCTTCCATTTAAGCGTGATGTGATTATTCCTCTTGATATGGAGCTTCCCCAAAAGCTTGGCAAAGGTTTCTCCATAGATGGAGTTAATGTGCAGATTATCCAGAGCGAAAAGTCCAGCATATTTGTGGATAGTATCTGGGAGGTTCCCACTATTTTAGACACAATGCACCACAGAGCTTATGCAGAAATCAAGGATATTCCTGCTTTAGGCTACAAGGTCTTGAAAATCAACAAAAATCCTGATAAAATCCAGAAGCGTCCTGGTATTGCTCTTGGAAATGTTCTTGAAAATGAAAAAATTAAAGCAACTGTTAACTCTAATGGTACAATCGATGTTCTATATAAGGCTACAGGCAAGGAATATAAAGGACTTAATTTCTACACTTCTCAAGGTGAAGTGGGAAATGCATGGAAGCACGAAAGCCCTGAGTTTGATAGGAAATATACCTCTCAAGGCTCCAATGCAAAAATTTATGTTACTGAGAGTGGTGAATTGTCAGGAACAATTGTGTGTGAAACTAACTTTGAAGTTCCTGAAAGCTGTGCAGTAAATCCAAGTGATATCTACACAAGCATTCCAATTAAAACCACCTATACGCTTGACAGGAATGCAGACTATATCAAGGTTGAGGTCGAGCTTGTAAATAACGCAAAAGACCATTGGTTAAGAGTTAACTTCCCCACAAGCATCAAAACCGACTATTCAATTTGCGATAGTCACTATGATATTGTTAAGCACGATATTGAAATTCCTGATTCAACAGGCTGGGTTGAGCAAGCCTATGGAACACAACCTCTCAGAACCTTTGCAGAGGTTACAGATGGCAAAAACGGACTTGCAATTATGCCTAAGGGCTTATTTGAATATGAAGTGTTTGACGACTCAACTATGGCACTTACTCTTATCCGTGCCTGCAGAATTAAGCTTGCAGTTTCAGAAGAAAAAGTTACAGAGTTAGAGGATGATGGTGTTCAATGCCCAGGAAAGCGTACCTTCCAATATGCAATACATTTTAACAACGGTGACTATAACAGTCTTCCAAATAAGGCAGCTGAAATTTTTGCACCTGTTAAATGCGCTGTTTGTGGTCGTGGCAAGGGTGAGCTTCCTATGGAAAAAAGCCTCTTATCTATTGATAACAACAATGTTCATGTTACTGCCATCAAAAAAGCAGAAGACGGAAATGGTATCATAGTAAGATACTTCAATCCAACCCAAAAGACACAAAAGGTGACAATAAATGCAAATGGTAAATTCTACCTATGTAATATGAATGAGGAAATTATCGAACAGGTTGAAGCAACCTACGATGCTAAAGCCAAAAAAATTGTGACATTGAGGATAGTAGAATGATTAAGATAGATAAAAGTGATTTTTTTCAAGTAGGTAAAGACGGTGTCAGGGAAATACTCACTCCTGACGACAAAAAAATTGATATAATAAAATTTGACGACAAATCTCTGTGCTATGTAAAAAGTGGTATGGGATATCCTGCAATTTATCCCATGTATGAAACACACTTTGAGCCAAAGGCAGAAGCAATTTTGATGGATTTGGACGGAACAAGCGTTCATTCCGAGGAATTCTGGATGTGGGTGATTGAGGAAACCACAAAAAGATTGATGTCTAAGTCAGATTTTAAAAGAGAAAAAGAAGATGAACCATTTATTTCAGGTCACTCTGTTTCCGAGCATCTGCAATATATGATTGAAAAATATTATCCTCAAGGCAACTTAGAGCTTGCACGACAGTACTACTTTGAAATCGTAAATCACGAAATGGACGAAATTATGAAGGGCAGAGGTAAAAAGGACGCATTTACTCCTGCACCAAACCTGAAAAAGTTCTTGCAGACGGTTAAAAGTGAGGGCATTAAAATCGGACTTGTAACAAGTGGTTTATACGAAAAGGCAATGCCTGAAATAATTTCTGCTTTTCGTCAGTTAGATATGGGTGACCCTACGGAGTTTTATGATGCAATCATAACTGCAGGTCAGGCACTACGAAAAGGCCAGACAGGTACCTTAGGCGAGCTTGCACCAAAGCCACATCCCTGGCTTTATGCAGAAACTGCAAGAGTGGGCTTGGGTATTCCTTTTGAAAATCGACATAAGGTGATTGGTATAGAGGATTCCTCTGCAGGAGTTGTTTCCATTAAGCTTGCAGGCTTCTCTTGTGCAGGAATTTCCGGAGGAAATATTGAGCAAGCAGGCGTGTCGGATTTATGCGACTATAAAATTGATAACCTTATGGAAATGCTTGATATTATATTATAAGACAAAAAAGTCCGATTATAAAATCGGACTTTTTTTGTATCAACCTAACAAGATTATTGGAATTGTTGGCTTTTGAATATTTAACTATACAATCTGCTAATATTTATCTCTCCTGTTAAACGACGCCACAAATTACATTGCTTTTTAGTTTTCATATCTTTAAAATTCTGCACATTTGGTCGTTTACCTTATTTACATCATATTTATCCTTACAATGCTCATATCCTTTTTTGCCCATTTTCTCAACAAGCTCAGGGTTTTTTATGAACTTTATCATAGCCTCTGCCACCCCGTCGGCATCTCCGACAGGCACAAGATATCCACTCTCTTTATCAATAACAGTTCCTCTGCAACCAGGAGCGTCTGTTGTGATAACCGGTCTTGACATCGACATTGCTTCAAGCACCGTTCTTGGAGTCCCTTCTCTATATGAGGGCAACACATATACCGAGCATTGTTTATAATAATCACTCACGGTATCAGTTTCACCAAAATGCTCAATAACCCCTCTTTTTATATAATCATCCAAATCTTCTTTTGACATTGAATCCTGAATGTTCTCGCAAGCACCCAAAAGCATAAATCTTGTTTGAGGATATAATCCTTTAACCTTATCGCAAGCCCCAAGATACTCTCTTATACCTTTTGAGTACATAACTCTTGACACCATCAGGAAGGTCATATTTTCAGGATATGGCTCAAAGCTAAACTTTTCCATATTTACTCCCGAGCCATTAACTACCCGACATTTTTTCTCACTCACAAGCCTGCCACCCACAAATTCTGATTTATCGTCATCATTCTGAAAAATAACCACATTCGCACAAGCGCATCCTATCTTATACAGAATGGACATAATAGCCTTGATAACTCTTGCTTTTAAGGTTTTTGCAGTAAATGCATAGCCTGCCCCTGTAACCATTGCAACCCGGTGTAGCACTCCTGAGAGCTTTGCAGCAATTGATGCATATATAACAGGCTTTGAGGTGTATCCCAGAATAACATCCGGCTTTTCCTTTTTAAACAAGGCCATCAGTGCCTTTGTGTATGCCAAATCCTTTATTGGATTCACTCCGTTCTTGTTCATTGGTATTTCATAAAATTCTGCACCAAGCTCTAAAATTTTCTCAACATTATCCCTGTTTGGACCTGTTACTATAACCTCATATCCTGAGGCAATTATCTTTTTTATTAAATCACCTCTGAAATTATATGATGTCCTATTTTTTGGAGAAATTAAAATAAACTTCATACTAAAGCTTCCTTCTTATAATTTTTTAAATTATTATATATGCAATTATATAGCCTTTCTACTACCCCATCTCCCACAAAAGAATTGTGTGGAGTAACAATAACATTTTCCATATCCCACAATCTGCTTTCCTTCCCAAGAGGTTCTTCTTCAAACACATCTATTACAGCTCCCGAGAGCTTGTTTTCCTCTAACGCCTCAATCAAATCTGCTTGCCTTATTATCTGTCCTCTTGAGATATTAACAATTATGGCACCCTTTTTAAAATAACTGAATAAATCCTTGTTGAACATATGAAGGGTTTCCTTTGAACAGGGCAAGGTCAGTACCACAATATCGGCCCTCTCCAATGCATCCTTTATATTTGTAATTTCTATATATTCGTCAATATAATCACTATCAGGCTTCACTATATCCACGCCTTTCGTCCACATACCAAAGGCCTTGAATCTTTTTGCACATTCCTTTCCAACACTGCCACAACCAACAATGCACACAGTCTTTTTGAAAAGCTCCATAATATCTCTGTTTTTAATCCATTCTCTGTTTTTTTGGTTTTTATAAAAAAACTCGCTTTTCTTATATAGCTGAAGCACGCCACATAAGGCATACTCAGCCATTGGTATGCTATATACATCTTTTGCATTAAATATGGTAATGTTGTTATTTTTGATATATTCCATAGGTACTCTGTCATAGCCTGCACTTGTGAGCTGAATATATTTTAAATTGCAGAAGCTTTCGATTTCGTGGTGAAGAAACAATCCATTACAGATCACCCCTTCAACCCAGCTATAATCACAAGGCAATTTGTCCCACTCATTTTTAACAAATACCACGCTATGCCCCATAGCCTCAAACTGAACAATGTTTTTTTCTGCATCCTGCAACGCGCCACTAATGAGAATATTCATATCTATCACCTACACCATTATTGTCTTTCACGACATACTGCTTCAATCTGCTCCCTAACAAGCCTTCGGTTTTCCGGATAGTACTCCTTATTGACCGAAACATAACCTTCATACTCTCTTATTTTCTTTATACCCTCATTGAAGATTTTTTCAATTTCTTCTTTATCTGTAATCTTAGCTGTGTCGCAAAAGCTCCTTGAAAGGATAGCACAACCTGAGCCTAATCTGTAGTGCTCGGTTATGATGCCCTTTCCCGGTACTGCTCCACCCTCTAATGATGCAATACCACCAAAGCCATAAGGAATACCCTTGTTCCTTAATTTTTCACACAACTCGTCCACAAGACCATTTGCCAAAAGCTCAAACATAAACTTCATTCCATACCCAAGACTCAAATCATTAAGTCCTATATGTATTTCATCTATACCATCAATTTTTAGTATGTCGTCAATAATTCTGACTGCCTCGGGAGTTTCTACTAAAAGCATAGTTCTGACTCTGCCATTCACAAGCCTGACAAATGTCTCTACCTCCTCCGTCGTTTTAAAATAAGGCAACATCAGGATGTTTGCTCCATTTTCAATTGCCTTATCAATCTCCTCTTCAGAGGACATATATTCCTCAGTTTCATTATGCATAGGATTTATCCTCACAAGCAATTCAGCAGTTTTAATACTCCCTGAAAGCTTTCTGACATCCTCAAGTGTGTGTTTTGATTGAACTGTGTCCATATTGGCTTGTCTTTGAGATTTACCAATAAACTCCAAATCAACAAAAATTCTGTCCACCCCTGCATTTTCTACTATTTTAGCTATTTTTGGATCGTTTGTTATATACATCAATTTCAGCATATATCTCACCCTTATTTATTTATATATGTTTTCTCCTCTTCCCTGACTACTGTTGCCCCCTGATTTTCATTATCTGCATTAGTTATAACTTTAAATATTGTCATAAAGAAAATTTTCATATCCAGACTAAACGACACATTATCAACATACCAGACATTGAGCTTTATTCTTTCGTTCCACTCAACACCCTTTCTTCCATTTACCTGTGCCCAGCCTGTTATTCCGGGTCTTGCCTCAAACATTCGCTTTTGCTCGTCCTTATATTCATCTATCGGCCATGGATGATATGTTAAAGGTGGTCTTGGCCCGATAAAGCTCATATCTCCAAACAGAATATTGAACAATTGAGGAAGCTCGTCTATACTTGTTGCCCTTATAATTCTTCCTATCCTTGTAACTCTCTGGTCGCCCTTTCCTGAATAGACTCCTGTTCCACTTTTCTCAGCACCAACCACCATACTCCTGAACTTTAATATCTTAAATACCCTTTGATTTTTTCCGATTCTTTCCTGTTTGAATATAACAGGTCCTTTTGATTCAAGCTTTATCAATAAAGCCACAATAACCATCAACCAGGATAACAAAACTATCCCAGCCAATGCCATTATAATATCCATAAATCTTTTTATTTTTATGTACATCCTAAACGCCATCCCCTTTTTATAAAATAGGTATAGTGTTATTCCTAAATCCTTATACCATCCATATTATATTCTATCATCAAATATGTTGCTTGTCAACGATATTGATGAAATCGTCAAATCAAAGCAACCCTGTCCTTCCTGATGCTATTTAACCCAAAGTTATAGTATTACTGCTATAAAAATACAACGATAATCTACATGTAAAACTAAAGAGGATGACTCCTGCACAGGACTCATCCCCTTAATTGAGTTGATATTAAATTCGGTTCACTTCTTTTGAAATTATTCCTGAGTTTCTGTGAGCACTTCTTCAGGCGTTTCTTCAGTATCTGTGGCAACAGACTGAGTATTTTCTGTCGGGTTTTGAGGCTCTTCCTCCACCATAGCGCAGCCTGCAAATGACAAACTCAACACCAACGCTGCAAATAAAATCATAAGCTTTTTCATATTTTAAAACACTCCTTTTTATAAAGTAGTCAATAAAATATCTATTCACTTTGATTTTTAAATATTACAAAACTACAATGATTTTAATTTATTCGTCTTGCCAGCTTTTCCACATTCTCTTTTCTGAACTCCTCGAATCTGTCCTCTTCAATTGCATGACGAATTCTCTCCATAAGCTCGTTATAAAAATATAAATTGTGAATTACTGCCAATCTCATACCAAGCATTTCCTTTGCCTTAAATAAATGGCGTATATATGCTCTTGAATAGTTTCTGCACGCCTCACAACCACACTCACTGTCAATAGGTGCTAAATCCCTTTCATATTTTTGGTTGATAATATTCATAGTTCCATTTCTTGTGAACAAAAATCCGTGACGGGCATTTCTTGACGGCATAACACAATCGAAAAAGTCAATACCCCTTGCCACACTCTCTATGATATTTGAAGGTGTTCCAACACCCATTAAGTATCTTGGCTTATCAACAGGTGCGTGAGGAAGAGTCACATCCAATATATGATACATCTCCTCGTGGCTTTCTCCCACTGCAAGTCCACCAATGGCGTATCCGGGCAAATCAAGCTTTGCAATATCCTGCATATGCTTTATTCTCAGTTCGTCCACAATTCCACCCTGATTGATACCAAAAAGCATCTGCTTTTTATTTATTGTGTCCTCAAGGGAATTTAATCTATTCAGTTCCTCTTTGCAACGAACAAGCCAACGATATGTTCTTTCGCAAGAATTTTTAACATAATCATAGGGTGCAGGGTTTTCAACGCACTCATCAAACGCCATTGCAATTGTGGATGCAAGATTGGATTGAATTTGCATACTCTCCTCAGGTCCCATAAAGATTTTTCTGCCATCTATATGGGATTGAAAGCTTACGCCCTCCTCAGTAATTTTTCTCAAACTCGCCAGAGAAAAGACCTGAAATCCTCCACTGTCGGTGAGAATAGGTCTATCCCAATTCATAAACTTATGCAATCCACCCAATTCCTTTATCAGCTTATCCCCTGTTCTCACATGAAGGTGGTATGTGTTGGATAATTCAACCTGACACCCCACATCCTTTAAGTCCTTGGTGGACAATGCTCCCTTAATTGCTGCCACCGTGCCCACATTTTGAAACACAGGTGTCTGGATTGTTCCGTGAACTGTATGAAATTCTCCTCGTCTTGCAAGACCATTTGTGTGTAAAATTTTAAACATCTTATTTTCCTCTTAGAAATTTTTATATGGACAATATGTCCATGGGCAATTCTCGAATCACCCCTAATTTATATTTATTCATCTTACTGAATAAACATCAAGCAATCAAAGCTTATGGTTTATCAGCAATGAAATTTGTGTTTTTCGCAAAACGCGAAAAACATCCTCACTTCTTCACTATTCCTTATTACTTCTTCCCTTGTTCATCTGCATCAGCAGATGAACATCGCATCTCCGAAGCTAAAAAATCTATATTTCTCCTGAACTGCTACTTTATATGCATTAAGAACATTTTCCCGTCCTGCCAGTGCACTCACAAGCATAATAAGGGTTGATTCAGGAAGGTGAAAGTTGGTTATCAATGCATCAATTACATTGAACTTTTTCCCCGGATATATGAATATATCAGTCCAGCCTGTTTTTGCATCTAATATTTCTCCATCAAGACCTGCAGTTTCCAGAACTCTCGTTGCAGTTGTGCCTACCGATATAACCCTTTTTCCTGCTATCTTGGTACGATTAACAAGCTCTGCAGTTTCCTTAGGAAGAACATAAAACTCCGAATGCATTTTATGTTCCAATATGTCATCTGCCTTCACAGGTCTGAAGGTACCCAACCCAACATTCAAGGTAACATAGCCTATGTTAACACCTTTTTCCCTGATTTTATCAAGCAGTGAATCAGTGAAATGCAAGCCTGCAGTTGGTGCTGCAGCAGAGCCCGGATTTTTTGCATAAACTGTTTGATATCGTGACTTATCCTCCAATTTCTTGGTAATATAATGTGGCAGAGGCATCTCTCCTAACTTATCAAGCACCTCTTCAAACACGCCCTCATATTCAAATCTTACCACACGATTTCCCTCGTTTATGATATCAATGACCTCGGCTTTCAATTCCCCGTTTCCAAACACAAATCTTGCACCCGGCTTTGCCTTTCGTCCCGGCTTTAAAATAACCTCCCACTCATTTAAGCTTCGTTTATTCAAAAGCAAGAACTCAATTGCGCCCCCACTTCCCTCTTTATGTCCCATAAGTCTTGCAGGAAGCACCTTGGTGTCGTTTAAAATAAGGCAATCACCCTCGGATAGCATATCCACTATATCGTAAAAATACTTATGTTCAATTTCACCTGTTTCCTTGTCAAGACACATTAGTCTTGACGAGCTTCTGTCTTTCAGAGGCTCCTGAGCAATAAGCTCCTGCGGAAGCTCATAGAAAAAATCTTTTCTGTCCATTCAATTTACCAGCCTTTTTAAAAATTCAGGCTGAGTCAGTACCTTTTCTCATACCGACTCAACTTGATTTTTATGATATTCTATTACCTAAATCATCCTCAGAGAATTTAGCACTTGTACCCTCAGGAATTGCAAGCTTTGGCAAGCACTTTAAAATTCCCTCGCTTATGCCCTCTGCGAGCTTGTCCTGATATACCTCATCAACAAGCTTTCCTCTCTCCTCGGTGTGTGTTATAAAGCCTACCTCTATCAATACTGCAGGCATATAACTTGTTCTCGTTACTGCATGCTCCTCGGCTTTTACCCTTCGGTTGTTTGCTTCGGTTTTATCAAGCATTGACTCTAAAATCTCGTCTGCTACTTCCTTACTGGATAGTCCGTAGTCAAAGCCATTATTCTGCTTTGAGTAATAGACCTCTATACCATTTGCAGTATCATTGGTTGCTGAATTTGTATGTATGCTCACAAACATCACTGCATCAAGAGCATTTGCAATTGCAGACCTTTCATACAGCTCTAAAAATTCATCCTCGGAACGAGTCATTTCAACCTTGATTTTATTATTCTTTAAAATTTCCTCGGTTTTTTTAGCAACTGCAAAGTTGATATCCTTTTCGTTTATCCTTTCTCCGTCATCTAAATCAACACCTGCACCACCATCCATACCACCATGACCTGCATCAATAACCACAATCTTTTCCTTTTCCTCATCCTCTTTTATCTCAGGAATTTTGATTAGTGTTATCATAACAAGCTTTTTATCCTTGGATTGCTTCACAGAATATGACTTTAAATCCTTTGTATCCAATGCAATTCTTGTGTATTCCTCATGAATACCTGTTCTCACAGTGGTTACTGCACCTCGGTTTACATTGATTTTTGTCGGCAACTCACTCTTAGTTTTAAATAAATCAAGATATAAAACATCGGAGGCTGTTAAAATCGGCTTTGAAATCTCCTCAATTGGCTCATCTGCTTCTATTGTTATCATTATATCATCGCCATTTCGTTTGCAATAAACATACTCCAATTTGGAAATAACCTCTTTTTCTATATCCTCATCCTCTTTTATTTCTCCATTCTCGTCTGTGGGTTTTTCGGGAACTTCATCCACCTCAGGCTTTTGAGTAGGCTCTGTCTTATTGGTTGTTATGGAAATTACTCCGTCCTTAAAATCCACCTTGTAGCCAAGGGTTTCGGATATAAATCTCACAGGTACCATAGTCTTTGCCGACTCACCCTTTTTCGCAATAAGCATAGGGGTTAATCCGTCAGGAAAAATTTTAAGTCCTCCACTCACATACACAGTGTCAACTCCAATTCTCATTGCAATATTTATTTTATTCCCCGTAATTGTTATTCTTCGGGTTTTACTTTCGTAGTCAACGATTGCTCCTGTCGCTTCAAATACCTCTCTTGCAGGCACTAATGCTCTGTCGTTAAAAATTATCGGCTCCAAGGGAGTTTTTATTTCCTCATCATTTACCACAAGCTTATATAAATTGCCTGTGTACTGATGCTCTTTTCCATTATACTCTAAAATCATACTCCCATATATGTTTTCCGACATAAAAAGGCATAGTGTCAAAAGCAACACAAATATATTCCTTTTTTTCATCTTTGACCTTTTCCTTTCCCACCATTATTCCTCTACAGGAATACCAAAATGCTTGTACGCCTCAGGGGATACCACTCTGCCCCTCGGTGTTCTCAAAATATAGCCTAACTGCAACAAATATGGCTCATACACATCCTCAATTGTGTTAGCCTCTTCACCTATAGTTGCGGCAATGGTTTCCACTCCAACAGGACCACCACCAAAATTTTTGACCATAGAAAAAATTATCTTTCTGTCAATCTCATCAAGTCCCATACTGTCAATTTCCATCATATCAAGTGCCGCAACTGCAATTTCCTTTGTTATATCAGAATTGTACTTTACCTGTGCAAAATCACGAACACGCTTTAAGAGTCTGTTGGCAATTCTGGGTGTTCCTCTTGAACGGGCAGCAATCTGAGCTGCGCCCTCCCGATCAATATTCACATTCAATAATTTACCCGAGCGCATTATTATTTTAACAAGCTCCTCAGTTGTGTATAGCTCCAGCCTTGACAAAACCCCGAATCTGTCACGCAATGGAGCAGTTAATAATCCTGCCCTCGTTGTTGCGCCAATCAGCGTGAACTTTGGAAGGTCAAGCCTGATTGATTTTGCAGACGGTCCTTTTCCGATTATGATATCAAGAGCGTAGTCCTCCATTGCAGGATACAAAATTTCCTCAACGCTTCTGCTAAGACGATGAATTTCGTCAATAAACAAAATATCGTGCTGAGAAAGATTGGTTAAAATTGCAGCCAAATCCCCTGCCTTCTCAATTGCAGGTCCACTTGTTATTCTTATATTTACTCCCATCTCATTGGCAATAACTCCTGCAAGAGTGGTTTTTCCAAGTCCCGGAGGTCCATATAGTAAAACATGGTCTAAGGCTTCCTTTCTTTCCTTAGCTGCCTCAATATATACCTCTAAGTTACCCTTCACCTTTTCCTGACCAACATATTCGTCTAATCTGTGAGGACGAAGTCCTGTTTCAATTTCTGCATCCTCTTCTATAAAGTCACTTGTTATTATTCTTTCGTTATCATCAAAAATCAATCATCTCACCCCTGTCATATCAAATGCTTCAATGCATCCTTAATAAGCTCCTCTGAGGTAGTCCCTGTTGCCATTTTAACTGCACGCCTTGCCTCAAAGGCTGAATATCCAAGTACCACCAAAGCGCTCACTGCCTCGTCCTGAGCATCAGAGGATACCTCATCCTCCTTCGATGCCAAATCAATTGCATCTGTGGTTTTGAGCTTGTCTTTCAATTCCAATATTATTCTCTGGGCAAGCTTTGGTCCTACTCCTGATGCCTTTGTGATTGCCTTTATATCACCTAATATTACTGCTCTTGCAAAAGCCTCAGGTGTTGCTACCGACATAATTGCAAGGGCCGCCTTTGGTCCTACTCCTGAAACGGATAATAGGTTTAAAAACATACCAATTTCTTCATTTGTTGGGAAGCCATATAAATCCATAGCATCCTCTCGCACATTGAGATAAGTATATAAAATTGTATCCGATATGGTTTTTGAAAGCTGCTCCAGAGCAGTTTCAGAGGTATATATTTTATAACCTATCCCATTGTTGTCGATAACTGCAAAGCTATCTCCTCTTGTTATATATTTTCCCTTTATATAATGATACATTGATACTTACCCCCATTGTACAATTCTCCATTAAATATGATATCATTTTTAGAGCATTTGTGTCAACGGATTATAGATTACTTTTGCTTTACATATTTATGACATAAAAATAAGCAGAGGCACAACGCCTCTGCTTATTTTATTATGCTTTTATTATTCCTTTTTAGATGCCTCGATTACCTTTTGTGCAACAGGTGCAGGTGCAGGCTCGTATCTTACAAATTCAAATTCAAATACGCCTCTTCCCTGACTCATTGAACGAAGGTCGGTTGCATACTTGAACATTTCTGATACAGGTACCTCTGCTTCAACAAGGTTCAAGCCTTCTCTCTCACTCTCACCCATACCCATTATCTGACCTCTACGCTTATTTATATCTCCAATGACATCACCCATAATAGCCTCAGGTATGTAAGCCTTCAAATTACCGATTGGCTCTAACAATACAGGTTTAGCTTGCTTTAAGCCTTCCTTATATGCAATAGCAGCTGCCATCTTGAATGCCATTTCTGATGAGTCAACAGGGTGATAAGAGCCATCCAACAGGGTAGCTTTTAAGTTAACCACAGGATAACCTGCTAATACTCCATGCTCGCAAGCCTCTCTCAAGCCCTTTTCAACTGCAGGGAAATAGTTCTTTGGAACGCTTCCACCAAATATCTTCTCTTCAAAAATCATATCCTCAGAGCTACCCGGCTCAAATTCAATCCATACATGGCCATATTGTCCGTGTCCACCTGATTGTTTCTTATGCTTACCTTCAGCCTTAACCTTTGCCTGAATAGTTTCTCTGTATGGAACAATAGGCTCCTCCAGCTTCATATCCACGCCATATTTTGCCTTTAGCTTCTGCTTCAAAACATCTATATGCTGTTCACCCTGTCCATTTATCAAAGTCTGCTTTGTTTCAGCATTCTGAGTGATTGTGAAGGTGGGGTCTTCGTCTGTTAGCTTATTTAGTCCCGACACAATTTTTTCCTCATCACCCTTGGCAATCGGCATAACTGCCATTGAAAGAACAGGTTTCGGGAACTCTATACCCCTTAATATAATATTCTTGTTTTCATCACATAGAGTGTCACCTGTTTTCACAGTGTCAAGCTTTGCAACAACACCAATATCCCCTGCACATACCTCTTTTGCCTCAATCTGTTTTTTACCTCTCAGCATAAATATCTTACCGATTTTTTCATTGCTCTGCTTGTTGGGGTTATAAAGAGTTGAATCAGAGGTAATCTTACCTGAATATACTCTAAACATTGACATCTTACCAACATATGGGTCTGTGATAGTTTTAAATACGATTGCTGCAGTTGTGTCACCTGCATCCTGAACAACCTCAATAGGCTCACCTGTTTTTGAATCGTATGCAATTTCTGCAATCTCATTTGGATTTGGAAGGTACTTGCCTATTCCGTCCATAAGGCTTCGAACACCAATGTTTTCTGCACCTGAGCCACAATAAACAGGGTAAATGCTTCCGTCCTTAACACCCTTTCTTATCGCTTTTTTAATCTCGTCAAAGGTGAACTCCTCGCCATTAAAATACTTGTTCATTAACGCCTCGTCGGTTTCTGCAATAGCCTCCATTATCATTTCTCTCAATGGTGCAACTATCTCATCCATTCCCTCAGGAACAGGAATATCTACTCTTTCAGTACCCTCATAGCGTCTTGCAGTCATATCAACTATATCAACAAAGCCCTTGAATTCGTCGCCTTCTCTGATAGGATAAACGAATGGTGTAACTGCCTTGCCGAACACCTGCTTCATCTGTTCGAGTGTTTGCTGATAGTTAGCTCTCTGGTCATCAATTTTGTTTACAAAGAACATTATCGGAACATCCTTTTGCTTTGCATACTTGAATACCTGCTCGGTACCAACTGACACACCACTTCTGCCAGACAAAACTATAAGTGCTGAATCTGCAGCTCTCAGGCCTTCCTTAACCTCACCTGCAAAATCAAAGAAGCCCGGTGTATCCAATATGTTATATTTCATATTCTTCCACTCAATTGGTGCAATTGACATTGAAATTGAACATTGTCTTTTCACCTCATCAGGCTCATAGTCTGTTGTTGTGGTTCCATCTGCAACACTACCGATTCTGTCGATAGCGCCACTATTATAAAGCATAGCCTCAACCATAGTGGTTTTTCCGCACTTGCCATGCCCCATAACTGCAACATTCCTGATCGTGTCCATAGCGTAGTTTAACATAAATTTTTCCTCCTGCCTTACTTTAAATTTTATATTTATATCACATATAAATATATCGATTAATAATATTTACCACATTTTTTTGATTTCAACCAAAAAAAGCATCGTCAGATTGTAACAATCTTTCAATGCTTTTTTGTGCATATTGTATAAATTTTAGTTTTCAAGGTCGTGAATTTTGTTCACTCTGATTTCATGTCGTCCACCTTCAAAGGTGTTTGAAAGGTATTCCTCAACAATGCAAATTGCAAGCTCTCTTTCTAAAACTCTGCCACCAAGACATAAAACATTTGCATCATTGTGCATTCTCGCCATTTTTGCACTGAACTCATTTGAGCAAAGTGCTGCCCTGATTCCCTTTACTTTGTTTGCAGCCATTGAAATACCAATTCCTGTTCCACAAATCAAAATTCCTCTTTCCGACTCGCCATCAATAATACTTTTTGTAACAACCTTAGCAATGTCGGGATAATCTACACTTTCCTCCGAAAAGCATCCAAAATCCTTATACTCAATTCCCTTTTCTGCCAGATATTTTTTTATGTGTCCCTTAAGTTCAAAACCACCGTGGTCACTACCTATTGCTATCATTTCACTCCCTCTCTTTCCTCTAATTCTCTTTCTGCCTGAGATTTTCTAAGATATATCGGCACAAGTGAAGCATATGTATCAAATTCACCCTGCTCATATTTTATCTGCGCCAAAGCTGCCAATGATGATGCCCTTTGCAGAAGACATGTAAATGGGGCAAATATTGCCCTATTTCCCATTTTCTCTCTTATTACAGACTCATACACAGGCACTCCATCACCTAAGAAATATACCTTTTCTTCATTTTTAAAGCTTTCGATACACTCCTCAATGGACGATGCTCTTGGAGAAATAACCTCCTTTAAATATCCATTCTCCCACCTGTATGCTCCGTTATACACCTGGGAACGCCTTGCATCCATAATGGGTGAGATAATCCCCTCTACATTATATAAATTATATGCCATTCCCTCAAGAGCGCTCACTCCCACAACAGGCTTGTTGGTTGCATGGGCAAGCGCCTTTACTGTGGATATGCCTATCCTCAGCCCTGTAAATGAACCTGGGCCTTTCGCAACTGCGAATAAATCCACATCACCGATATCCGTTTCTGAGTCCCTCAGGAGTCCGTCAATCATAGGCATTATTTTTTCCGAATGAGTTTTTTTATGATTTAATATATTTTCACCAATCAACCTGTTGTCACTCACCAGTGCTGCTGTTGCAACATTCGACGAGGTATCAACTGCAAGTATTTTCATTTCATCATTCCTCTTATCCAATACTCTCTATTTCTATTTTCCTGAAATTCTCGTGCTTAGTCATATCCTTGGTAATGGTTATTTGATAACGAGGTACAGGAAGAATTTCTGCTATTTTATTCGCCCATTCAATAACTGCTATTCCCTCACCACCAACATATTCATCATATCCGATTTCATACATTTCATCGCAATCGTCTATCCTATATACATCGAAATGGTAAAGAGGAATATTTCCCTCATAGCAATTCACAATAGTGAAGGTTGGACTACTCACATATTCCTCCACACCAAGTGCCTTGAAAAGTTCCTGTACAAAGGCAGTTTTTCCCACTCCTAAATCCCCGTCAAGAGTGACAACATCTCCTGATTTTAAGGTCTTTGCAAAGGCTTTTGCTATATTTTCAGTTTCTCTTGGGCTATTTGAATGGTATTCCATTCTATCACACTCCATTTTAGAATAGTCCACTTATCACGCCGTCACTATCAATGTCGATTTTTGTGGCAGCAGGTGCCTTTGGTAGTCCCGGCATAACCATAATGTCCCCTGTTTCAACAACAATGAAGCCTGCTCCGTTTGAAACTCTCACTCTTGAAACTGTCACCTCAAAGCCCTCAGGACGACCTAAAAGCGAAGGGTTGTCCGAGAAGGAGTATTGAGTTTTTGCCATACATACAGGCATCTTGTCGAGTCCTAAACTTTCAAGAAGCTTAATTTCCTTTTCAGCCTTTTTGGCATAACACACTCCCTTACCACCATAAATTTTCTTAACAACAGTTTCAATTTTCTCCTTGATCGGAAGCTTTTCATCATATAGTGGCTTATATTCTGATGGTTGCTCTTCAATTTTCCTCATAACCTTTTCTGCCAGGTCTATACCACCTTCGCCACCTTTTGCGAACACCTCAGACAATGAGCATTCCACATTATATTTTTTGCAGGACTCAAGAACGGTGTTAATTTCTGCATCTGTGTCTGTGCCGAACTTGTTTATTGCAACCACAACACCAACACCAAATTTCTGCATATTTTCTATGTGCTTTTCAAGGTTTACAATACCCTTTTTAAGTGCTTCAACATTTTCATTTACCAAATCACCCTTTTGCACACCACCATTATATTTCAAAGCTCTCACAGTTGCCACAATAACAACTGCATCAGGCTTTAATTTAGCAAATCTGCACTTGATATCCATAAACTTTTCAGCACCTAAGTCTGCGCCAAAGCCTGCCTCGGTTATTACATAGTCACCCATTTTTAAAGCCAATTTTGTTGCAGTAACGCTATTACATCCATGTGCAATATTTGCAAAAGGTCCACCGTGAATGAAGCATGGTGTGTTTTCAAGTGTCTGCACAAGATTAGGCTTGATTGCATCCTTCAATAGTGCAGTCATAGCACCCTCTGCCTTTAAGTCCCTTGCAAACACAGGCTCACCACTTCTGTTATAGCCGATTATAATATCACCCAATCGCTTTTTTAAATCCTCAAGACCGTCTGCAAGGCACAAAATTGCCATAATTTCAGATGCCACAGTAATCATAAAGCCATCCTCACGGGGAATGCCATTTATCTTTCCACCTAATGCCACAACTGTGCTTCTCAAGGCTCTGTCGTTCATATCAAGAACTCTCTTCCACACAATATTGGTAACATCAATATCAAGCTCGTTCCCCTGATGAATGTGATTGTCTATCATTGCCGACAAAAGATTATTCGCAGCAGTTATTGCGTGCATATCACCTGTGAAATGCAAGTTGATATCCTCCATAGGCACAACCTGGCTATAGCCACCACCTGCTGCTCCACCCTTAACGCCCATAACAGGGCCTAAAGAAGGCTCACGAAGGGCAAGCACACATTTTTTCCCAAGTCTTGACATAGCATCACCTAAACCTACTGTGGTGGTAGTTTTTCCCTCACCTGCAGGAGTAGGGTTGATGGCAGTAACTAAAACAAGCTTACCATCCTTATTTTTTTTTATTCTCTTAATTAACTCTGCAGACATCTTTGCCTTATATTTTCCATATAATTCAATTTCGTCCTCGTCAATTCCAAGCTTTTTTGCCACATCCTTTATTGGTAGCATTTTCGCACCCTGTGCAATCTCAATGTCAGTTAACATTTTTGTTTCCTCCTAAAGTTTATTTATATAAATCCTGTTGTGAGCCTATATGAAAAACAGACCTGTCAGGATATTATTCTGATAAAAGTATTTATAAATATATGTAAACTCTATTCCATTTTCAAGAGCTCTCATATGCTCAGTTGGTGTAAATAGCATCAATAATGCCGATACTATATACAAAATTAAAAGTCCATTTACTGCTCCCACTAAAAAGCCAAGGCTTTTATCCACTGCTCCAAACACGGGGATTTCAACCACAAGTCTTAAAAGTGATAAAATTATCCAAAGGCTTAATCTCACAAGTACATAGAGCAATATGACAGATATAATCTGCATCACCACAGGGAATATCAACTCTGTTATACTTTGACATAAATCCTTTTTTATATTTTCAATATTGCCTGTTTGCTTCTTAGCTATATCTTTAAACCAAGTCGAGAAAAATGCTGGTAGATTCATTTCATCAATAAGCTTATCCACATTCTCCTCATCATTTGTTAATTCCGGATTTGCCGCCATTGAGGTTTCAACGCTTCTTTCCACCTTATCCCTTATGGTGTCACCCACAAAGGAATTTTCTATGTAGCCCTGAAATGGCGTATGAAAGCTAAACACAATAAGCAACGCCACAAAACTCGACACGCCCTTAAATGAGGACTTTAATAAACCCCTTTTCATTGAATAAAACGCCAATCCACCAATTACTAAAACCACAACCAAATCTGCAAGCAACCAAATACTCAAAGTTCTGTCACTCTCCTATATCAGAAATTTATAAATTCGATACTTGTGTTATATATTGCAGCTATACTGTCAGAATCCAATATAATCAGCTTGTGAATATCCCTTGTGCATTCATATCTCTTTTCACTCTTACCCTTCAAAGTTGAAAAATAAACAGTTCTGTCGTCATTATATATCAGGCGACCATCTGAAATATTTACTACATCAGGGAAGGAATTCAATGTGATTGATGCTTTTTCTGAGCCTCTGCCCGAAATCGTTGTTATCTCTGCTGCATTATTGTTATCAAACACACATAGCTTGTATCCATTACCCTCTATTTGATATTTATGCAATGCCTTTCCGTCAAATTCATATGTCCACGAAATTTTTCCGTCGGTTGAAATTCCGAGTATTTTATTATCTGCAATAGCATTTAGCCTCTCACCTATAAATTCCAGATCAAAAACTATGGAATCCTTTATCTCAACAGAGGCATAGCTATCCTTTTCCTTTATGTTGAATAATGAAATTTTGGTATCTGCACCCGATTCTGTGTTTAGTAGTGTAACTGCTAATCGTCTTGAGCCCTTTGAAATATCTGCATCTATTATTTCATATTTTCCCGAATTCCATTGATATACCTTCTCGCCCTTTTTATTATATACCACTACCGAACCCCTATAGTTGGGCTTGTCGGCAATAATAACCACATCACCATTTTCCGAAACATCTGCCGAAATAATGGAATTTTCGCAGGATATATCCCACACCTTTTTACTGCCATTGAATAAGTATATCTTATTTGCCTTTTCCTCTGCCACCACAATATACTTTCCTGCTATCTCCATTATGGGAGTTGCCACTTGAATATCGCTTCTCCATTTTTCATCACCCTTATTATCAAAGCAGATAAGCGCAGTATCTGTGGCACACAGCAGGTCGTTATTATATTTTTTATATTCCGAGGCATAGGCACTCTTTTGTGCAAGTATTTTAGAGTTTGCCCTATCATTCACCTCATCACTTGGAAGAGATGGTGTGGGAGTCTGATTTTTTAGAGCCTCCTCCTTTTCCATTTCCTCAACGATTTCTAACTTCTCCTCAAGAGTTAATGGCTCTGGCGTTTTATCCAAAAATTCCTCCACCCTTTGTGGAAGATTTATTCCCATTCTCTCTGTCAGGCTCTTCATATTTTTTCTAAAATTCATCCCATAATTCTCAAGATAAGGAATTTCTATCCCTGAGGCAAACACAATAAAACCACCTATTAAAAGCAGCAATAATATCAATATTGAAACCTTGTGCTTAGTCTTCATAGTAAACCTCCGATAAAAATAGTCCCTCTGCAGGAGCAGTTATCCCTGCTTTTGTTCTGTCTTTTGATTCAATTATGGCATCCATATCCTTATAATCAATTTTGCCTGAGCCTACAAAACACAGAGTTCCTGCAATGATTCTCACCATATTATATAAAAATCCGTTACCTGTTATATCAATTCTAATCATATCCCCGTCCTTTTCTATGTCAAGGGAATATATTGTTCTCACAGTAGTTTTAACCGTAAACCCTGCAGCTGCAAAGCCGATAAAGTCGTGAGTGCCTAAAAAGCATTCTCCTGCCTTTTTCATTTTCTCGATGTCAAGTGGGTACTTATAATGCCAGGAATGAGAAAAAACATCAGGAAACTCACCATTTGAAATGAAATATGTGTATCTTTTTTTCTTTGACGAATATGCAGAATGGAAGTCATCACAAACCTCCTCTGCCTTGTAGCACACCACATCTTCAGGAAGATATGAGTTGATTGCTAAAGGGAATTTCTCAACAGGGATAAGACTCTCCGTTTTAAAATTACAAATATATCCAAAAGCATGAACACCTGAATCAGTTCTGCCACAGCCTACAACATTAACATCCTCGCCTGTGACCTTTTTTATTGCCCTTTGTATGAGATATTGAATTGTTACTGCATTCTCCTGAATTTGCCAGCCGTGATAATTGGTACCGTCAAATTTCAGCGTAAGCTTTATATTTCTCAACTTATATTTCACACTCCGAATTTTAAAACTTTAAATTTTATCCAATACAAATACTGCCACTGCAAAAAAAATCATAACCAACGCTGACACAAAATCCCTTTTTCCCATACAGATTTTATTCATTCTTGTTCTGTTCTTTCCTCCGTGATAGCATCTTGCATCCATAGCTACTGCTAAATCGTCAGCTCTTCTGAAGGCACTCACAAACAATGGCACCAAAAGTGGTATCATTGCCTTAATCCTTGTTAAAATGTTTCCACTTTCAAAATCTGCTCCTCTTGCAGTCTGTGCCTTCATAATCTTATCTGCTTCCTCGGCAAGAGTAGGGATAAATCTTATTGCAATAGTCATCATCATTGCAATTTCGTGAGCAGGCACCTTTATTTTTTCAAAAGGCTTCAAAAGCTTCTCAATTCCGTCTGTTAACAACATTGGCGATGTAGTCAAAGTGAGCAGTGATGATGTTACAATAAGATATAAAAGCCTAAAAAACATTAAAAATGCCATACTAATACCCTGACTTGTTATATTTATTGTCCAGAAGCTTGTTATTTTTTTTGTCCACACTATATCACCTGTGGTTGCAAACAGATTTATAAGCATTGTGAATATCAGGATGAATAGCATTGGAACAATTCCACGAAGCATAAATTTTAAAGGAATTTTGCTAACAGCCACCAACAAGCCTGTGAATATGGTTATAACAAGATAGCTTTCAAATCCCGATGCCATAAATATGATAATCAAGTATGCCACAAGTAAAAGTATCTTTGTTCTCGGGTCTAATTTGTGAAGGAAGGAGCCTGTGTCAACATATTGACCTAATGCTATATTAGTTGCCATACTTCACCTCCTTTATCTTATCAAGGATAGCTTCGTATGCCTTGTCGATAGTGAATATGTCATCACCTAAGCGTATGCCCTTATTCTCTAATGCCTTAACAAGTCTTGTGACCTGTGGCACATTCAATCCCATTTTTACAAGCTCGTGATCGTGCTTGAAAATTTCTGATACTGTCCCTGTCATTGCAATAGTGCCTTTATTCATAACAATTACTCTCTCTGCAATCCGAGCCACATCCTCCATACTATGAGATATGAAAATGATTGTTCTTTCCTTGTTCTCATTATGAAGCTCCTGTATCAGTTTGAGAATTTTATCTCTCCCACGAGGATCCAGACCTGCAGTAGGCTCATCAAGAATAAGTGTTCTTGGGTTCATCGCAAGAACTCCTGCAATTGCCACTCTTCTTTTTTGTCCTCCTGACAATTCAAAAGGAGATTTTTCCAACAACTCCTCACCTATATTCACTGCCCTTATGGCATCATACACGCTTTTTTCAATTTCCTCGTTGGAAAAACCCATATTTTTAGGTCCGAATGCAATGTCCTTAAAAACAGTTTCCTCAAATAGCTGATATTCAGGGTACTGAAAAACTATCCCTACATTTTTTCTCAGCTTTTTTAAGTCTGCCTTCTGGTCAGTTATATCTATTCCATCCACCACAATCTTACCTGAGCTTGCCTTTATAAGCCCATTAAGATGTTGAATAAGTGTGGATTTTCCCGAGCCTGTATGTCCGATTATTGCAACAAGCTCTCCTTGATTTATTTCAAGATTTATATTCTTTAAGGCTGCTTGAGAAAAGGGCAAATCCTTCTGATATGTGTAATTGAGATTTTCAATTCTAATCATATTTCTCCCTTTCCTTTAAGTATGCCACATAAGATATCAACTGCCTCGTCCACGCCTATTACGCCATTTTCAAGCTTCACGCCTGCGTTTTTTAGTCTGAACATAAGCTCGGTGACCTGTGGCACATCAAGACCTGTTTTCTTTATATCCTCCACCTTTGAAAAAACATTTCTCGGAGTATCATCAGCAACAATTCTTCCCTTTTCCATAACAATTACTCTGTCGGCCTTGGCAGCCTCATCCATATAATGAGTAATCAATACCACCGTCATATTATTTTCACAGTTTAAATTCCTTATTGTATCAATTATTTCCTTTCGTCCCTTAGGGTCAAGCATAGCTGTGGGCTCATCTAAAACTATACACTCAGGCTTCATAGCAAGAGCCGATGCAATTGCAATTCTCTGCTTTTGTCCACCCGAAAGGCTTGATGGTGCAGCGAGCTTATAATCACTCATTCCCACTATCTCCAATGCCTCGTCAACACATTTTCTTATCTGTTCAGGCTCAACGCCCAAATTTTCAGTCGCAAATGCCACCTCATCCTCAACAATGGATGTGACTATCTGGTTATCAGGGTTCTGAAACACCATTCCAACCATACTTCTTATATCAAACAACCTGTCCTCATCGGTTGTGTCCATACCCATAACATACATTTTCCCACCTGTTGGCAAAAGTATTGCATTAAAATGCTTTGCAAGGGTGGATTTTCCTGAGCCATTCTGTCCTAAAATGGCAACAAAGCTGCCCCTTTCTATTTCAAGGTCAACTCCGTCAATAACAAGCTTTTCCTTATTCTCGTCCTGATTATATGAATAGCATAGCTTTTTAGCCTCAAGCATTTTAACTCCTCCTCCAACGACCTGAAATGCCACAAGGCAAAACAAGTCCTGAGGACTGCATCATCAAACCGATTTCATCGGCTGCAACCTCTCCACCATACTTTTTTTTCATAGTGTAGGTCAACACATTTTCAAGTATTGCCACACTGAGTCCTGTTGTGTATGAATTTATGAGGAAAAACAAAGGCTCGGGCGACAAAATCTCCACGCACTTCAATATAAGGGGATATAGCTCGTCCTCTATTTTCCACACCTCTCCGTTGGGTCCTCTACCATAGGAGGGTGGGTCCATAATGATAGCATCATATTCCCTGCCACGCCTTTTTTCTCTCTGCACAAATTTAACCACATCGTCAACTATAAATCTCACAAACTTGTCACCAAATCCTGAGGAGATAACATTTTCCTTTGCCCATGTTACCATTCCCTTTGATGCATCCACATGTACCACCTCTGCACCTGCCGATAAAGCAGCAACAGTTGCACCACCTGTGTATGCAAAAAGATTGAGAACTCTTACAGGCTTTTTTGCTTTCCTGATAAGCTCTGAAAACCAATCCCAGTTTACTGCCTGCTCAGGAAATAAGCCTGTGTGCTTAAATCCCATAGGCTTTATATTAAAGGTTAGTTCTTTATAATTAACAGTCCAGCTTGATGGCATTTTTTTATTTATAAACTCCCAATGCCCACCACCTGAATTGCTTCTGTGGTACCACGCATCTGCCTTATTCCACAGGCTCTTTTCTGACTTTTCTGTCCATATAGCCTGAGGGTCAGGACGCCTCAGGAGTACATCCTTCCAATACTCAAGCTTTTCGCCCTCTGCACTGTCTATTAAACGATAGTCGGTCCAATTATTTGCTACCCACATTCTCTATCCTCTCAATTCATAATCACTTTTATTATCGGGATTGCCTATTCTTCTCATACAACAACCACAGGCCCTTTATTAAAAGGTCGTCCCTGTAGATTACCTTTTTTCTGCAATGTTTGATAATCCCCTCTGCAAGACCACCTGTTGCGATAACGGTTGACTCCTCGCCCAGCTCCTCATTTATTCTTTCTATCATCCCGTCAATCATAGCTGCTGTTCCGTGAATCATACCACTTTTCATACAATCCACAGTATTTTTTCCAATAACCTCTGTTACCTCTGTCAAACTGATACTCGGGAGCTTTGATGTTCTTCCCGATAATGCCTCCTGCGATATTCTCACGCCAGGCATAAACGCACCACCACAGGGTACTCCGTCCTTATCAATCACCCAGAAGGTTGTTGCAGTACCCATATCAATGATAATTATGGGTGCTTTATATTCGTCCATTGCAGCAACAGATGCCACAATCAAGTCATTTCCTATTTCCTCTTTATTTTCAACATCAATTTTTAATCCTGTGTTCTTATGAACATTCACCTCAATTGGTTGAAAGCCTGTAACTGCATGAACTGCTCTTTTTAAAATGTCGTCAAGGGGTGGAACAACTGATGATATAATCGCACCCTCTAACAGTGACATATCCACATCATATATATCTAAAATGTTTTTGAACATAACTGCATATTCCATTTCAGTTTTGTTCTTGTCAGTTGCAAGTCTGCCTTCGAAATATATATTTTCTCCGTCGATACAACCGATAACTATATTGGTGTTACCGACATCCAGTGCTAAAATCATTGTGTTCTCCTTTCATTTAGTCCTTTTTCTCAATTTTAAGAAGTCTCACAATCACAGGGCTGACAACAAGATTCAATATAAGCTCAAAAAGGAAGTTTCCACCTACTAAGCCATATATAATATACTCTCCCACATTATCGCCATAGCCCAAATTCATGGCAAGCTCTCTTAAAGTGTCCATAAAGAACACAAAGCATCCCACAAGAAAAACCCCTGTGTTCACCACAGGACATACTACTGCAGACACAATAACTGCAGCCCATTTGTTATACTTTTCAATAAGCTTATATGAAAGTCCTGCAATATATCCACACAAAAATCCCTTTAAAAGCACAACTAAAATAGTGCCAGGTGCATTTACTGCCAGAAACAGACCTGCATCACCACTCATTAAAACTGCAAATCCAAACACAAGTCCGAGCCATCCACCTACCCATGCTCCACAGGTTGCTGCACCAATAACAATCGGAATCAACACCATTGAAATTGAGAAAGTTCCAAAGTGAATAACCGCTCCCATAAACTGCAAAATTACCACTAATGCAGTCAACAATGCTGCCAACACAATTTTCTTTGTTGACATCCTTCCACTACTTTGATTTTCCATATTAGATTACCTCCCACTACTGCTCCTTTGAATCAGATGCAATGCCTATACAGAAATTATACCTAAAACAAGGGTGAGTGTCAAGATAAATATTATCTAAAAATCCCTTTTATTTGCTCTTTTTTGATGTGTTTTTCAATAAAATAGCCAGAGGTCAAAACTCTCATATCGTGAAAAGGCAAGCTAAGAAAAACCAATATGCCTCAAGATTTATTTTTAGCATCAAAAAGAGGACATTTTTAAAAATGTCCTCTTTTTTTGTTGGTTTATTCAAGATACTCTCTCGGATCTACTTTTTCTTCATCCATAATGACCTCAAAATGCAGATGCTCTTCCTCAGTGAAATCTGCAGGGTAGGACTTACCTACCGTACCGATTATATCTCCTGCTTTAACATTCTTCCCTACCAGACTGTTGTCGCATTCTGAAAGATTAGCATACAAGGTCTTTAGTCCGTTTTCGTGGTCAACTACCACGCAATTTCCCAAACCTCCCGAATATGCCGACTCAACAACTCCGTCGGCACTCACCATCACAGATGTTCCTTCCTTTGCCCTGATGTCCATTCCGTTATGAGTACGCCAGTCTGATAAAACCTTATTAAACATAAGATTTTCTCCCGAAAACTCGCACACAATTTTGCCGTCAACCGGTAGTTTCAGCTTTGGAATATTCTCCTCTGCAACTATACTCTTGGCAACAGGTGTAGCCTTTTCTTCAATTGAAATCACATTTTGTTGACCGATACTCTCATTGTTAATAGGCAAGGATGACACTTCTGATAAATTAGGCACCTCTAAAGCTTCATTATATGGGAAATCCAATTCCTTTTCTTTGGGCTTTTCGGCAGTACCCATAAACCAACTCACATAGCCAATTATTGCAATTATAAGGACACAGCAGCTAATGGCTATGTATAAGCCTTTATTACCTTCAGCACTTCTTTTTCTCTCCATTTTTTGAGTTCCTTTCTTTTTTTGTTCTTTTCCCTGTCACAATCATATTTTTACCCTTCTTTTTCAAAATATACTCCTTTTCTATTGATTTTTAAAAAAAATTATTATAAAATATATTAAAGAATCTATTGGGAAAGGAAAATTGAAGGTGAAACTGTTAAACTCCTTTGGTCTGGGTGAGGACATCTGTATCGACCCGGGCACAGCTTTTACATCTATATATATAAAAGGTCGTGGCTTGGTTTTAAGAGAGCCTTCCGTTGTTGCACTTGATTCAAAAACAGGTGAATTGATTTGTGTTGGTCAGGATGCATATAATATGGAGGAACGCACTCCTGCCGCCATTTCTATCTTTCATCCTGTGGAAAATGGAGTTATCACCGACGAAAAGCTTGCAGGTGAATTGTTTTCCTCATTGATTTCAAAGGTAAAGAAAAAAAGTCTTGTTAAGCCAAAAATTCTAATTTGTGTATCTGAGGACATTACATATGTTGAAAAAAATGCCTTTGTGAATGCAGGAATCCTTGCAGGAGCAAGACAGGTTCTCACCGTTTCTGCTCCTGTTTCGGCAGCCCTTGGTGCAGATTGCGACATAACAATCGCAAGAGGCTTGATGGTACTTGATATTGGAGCAGGAAAATCAACTGTAACTGCCATATCGGTTGGTAATGCAGTGGTTAGCAAAACCATTAAAATTGCAGGAAATTCCTTCACTAACGACATTATTGAGTTTATGTTGAAAAAACATTCCCTGATTATTGGCACTAAAACTGCAGAGTATATAAAGGAGATTCATTCGGTATCGAGGTCAACAAAAATTATTGAAGCATCAGGCACCGATTCAATAAGCCACTTGCCACGAAAAACAAAATTCAAGGCAGGAGAAATGAAGGAGCTTTTCGATAATAATATTGATAAAATCTCTCAGCTTATTCGTGACACCTTAGACTCTGTACCAACCGAAATTTTGGGCGATATTTTAGAGGACGGTATATTGTTGGTTGGTGGTGGTGCAAGACTGTCACACATAGCTCAACAATTGACTCAGAAAAGTGGTATAAAACTATTTCCTGCCGAGGATATTGACCTTTGTACTATAAAGGGTGCAGGAATTACCATTGAAAACACCGATTCCCTGTCAAATATAATTAAAATTCATAACAATGTTTAAAAGCTTTAAAAAGCAAAGCATCAAGCTTTGCTTTTTTGTTTGAAATTTTATCTATACATTTTTATATTTTTGTGTTATACTAATATCGTATTTGAAGATTAAAGAAAGGAGCTATTGCTATGGCACTTGACACTCTCGTTATAAAAGCACTTACCAATGAGCTTTGTGACAAGCTCACAGGTGGTCGTATAGATAAAATTCATCAGCCTGAAAGGGACGAAATAATAATAGGCATCCGTACCTACACCGAGAACTACAAGTTAGTGGTTTCTGCAAGCTCCTCAAATCCGAGAATACATTTTTTATCCACACAAAAGGAAAATCCAACAACACCACCAATGTTTTGTATGCTTTTGAGAAAGCATCTATCATCAGGGAAAATAGTTGGTATTTATCAAAAGGATTATGAAAGAATTATTTTTTTTGATATTGAATCCTACAACGAGCTTGGTGACCTTACCACAAAGCATCTTGTGGTGGAGCTGATGGGAAGAAACTCAAATATCATACTCACCGACAAGGATATGAATATAATTGATTCGGCAAAGCATGTGGATTTCACTCAAAGCTCGGTAAGACAAATTCTTCCCGGTCAATTATATATAGCACCTCCACCTCAGGATAAAATCCCTGTTTTGTCGGATGCTTTGGAGTCTGCCCATATTGATTTTTCAAAAGATGGGACAACTCCCGACAAAGCCATTCTTGAGGCAGTTTCGGGACTGAGTCCGCTTTCTGCAAGAGAGGTGGTTTTAAGAGCAATCGGCAGCTGCAGTCTGGTCTGTGGTGAGCTTGATGAAGCTCAAAAAAAGAAAATCAAAGAAACTCTTATCTCAGGCTTTTTGACTGATTTTAACCCTTGTATGCTCATCGACACAAAAACCAATAAAATTGTGGACTTTTCGGCTATAAATATAGAGCAATACGAAAGCCAATATACAGTTGTTCCCTATTCCTCTGTAAGCCTTCTTCTAGATGAGTTCTACAAAAAGCGTGACAGTGCAGAGAGAATGAAGCAAAAAAGCGCCGACCTTATCAAATGCCTCACAACTCATCGTGAAAGGCTTGTTAAAAAGGAGCTTATTCAGGAAAAAACCCTTGCCGACTCAAAGAAGAAGGAGGAATATAAAATCAAGGGTGACCTTTTAACTGCCAACCTGTATAGAATTGAAATTGGTGCATTTGAAATTGAGGTTGATAACTACTACCTCCCCGAATGCCCAAAGATAAAAATACCACTAAGACCTGAGCTTACTCCATCCCAGAACGCTCAAAGGTATTATAAGCTATATAACAAGGCAAAAACTGCTGAAATTGAAGTGGCAGAACAATTAAAGCTCACAAAGGCAGATTTGGAATATATCACAAGCACCCTTGTGCTTGTTGAAAATTCCACAAGCGAGGCAGACCTAAATCTTATTCGTAGTGAATTGTCCGAACAAGGCTTTATAAAACGCACCAATATTCCAAAGGGTAGAGCAAAAACTCTTCAATCAAAGCCTATGCACTATGTAAGCTCTGACGGGTTTGACATATATGTCGGTAAAAATAATACCCAGAACGATTATCTCACCTTGAAATTTGCCAATCGTCAAGACTTGTGGTTTCACACTAAAAACATTCACGGCTCACACACCATTATTAAATTGGGCGTTGAAAAGGACATCCCACAGTCCACAATTATGGAGGCAGCTTCTATTGCCGCATACTATTCAAAGGCTCGGGAATCCTCAAATGTGCCTGTGGATTACACATTTGTTAAAAATGTTAAAAAGCCTAACGGAGCAAAGCCGGGAATGGTTATTTACGATTCATACAACACTGTCTATGTGAATCCGTTTTGTCCCCCAAATAGTGATTGACAAAAAAACATTTCATGTGTATAATTGTATCATTAGTATAATGTGGGAGTAATATTTTTTACGCCCCTTTTATGACCTCAAATTCAAACGAAGAAGGAATGAATAAAATGATTAGAAAATCAGTATTTAACATCATTTTAGCTTTGGGTATGATATCCTCATCTGCCATTGCCGAAACAGATATTAAAATCAATATAAATTCAACGGAGCTTGTTTGTGACCCTACTGCTATTGTTGAGAATGACAGAGTTTTAGTTCCTATGCGTGCAATATTTGAAGAGCTTGGTGCTAAGGTTGTCTGGGACGGAGAAATGAAAAGCATTTTTGCATCCAAGGACAATTTTGTTATTGCAATGCAAATTGATAATCCAACAATGCATATTATGAGCGAGGAAAACACATCAGTTGAATTAGATGTTGCTCCTATAATCTACAAAGACCGTACAATGGTGCCATTGAGAGCAGTTGCTGAGGCACTTAAAATCTCTATTGTATGGAATGAGGATACCCGCTCGGTGAATATAGACTGATATACTATTTGAAAGGATGAGACTAATGAATCAAAAAAGAATTGTTTCCATTCAGGATATCTCCTGCTTTGGTAAATGTTCATTAACAGTTGCACTCCCCATCATTTCTGCAATGGGAGTTGAAGCTGCTATAGTACCAACTGCAATATTGTCCACCCACACAGGTGGTTTTGAAAATTACACATTCAGGGATTTGTCCACTGATATTCCAGAAATTAAAAATCATTGGCAATCACTGGATTTACATTTTGATGCCATATACACAGGTTATTTAGGCTCGGCTGAGCAATTGGAGTTGGTGGCAGATTTTATAGACCAATTCAAAAAAGACGACAATATCGTTTTAGTAGATCCTGTGCTTGGTGACAACGGACGATTATATGCAGGTTTTTCTGAGGACTTTGCAAAAAAAATGGGTGGTCTTTGCAAAAAGGCTGACATTATTGTTCCCAACATAACCGAGGCTGTGTTTATGCTTGGAGAGGAATATCCCAAAAGCTATGACGAGGAATATATTAAGTCACTTATAAAGAGGCTTTGTGATTTAGGTGTTGAGAATGTGATTTTAACAGGAGTTAGCTACACTCCCGACACAATCGGCACAGTTACATATTCGGCAAAAGAGGATGAATTTTATTCCTATTTCACTCCTCGTATTGACCATATGTTTCATGGCACAGGTGATATTTTCGCAAGTGTGTGTGCAGGTGCATTAGCAAGAAAAATACCCTTGAAGGATGCATCCTCCCTTGCAGTTGATTATGTTTTTAAATGTATTGAAAAAACTCTTGGCTATGAAAAGGAGCATTGGTACGGAGTTCGTTTCGAGGATGCTCTTCCCTACCTTTTCGACCGAATGAAATCTATAGAAAATTTTTAGTTGACTCTATTGATTTTAAATTTGTTCTTTGATATAATTTACAACAAAGTAACACTTACCTTTATTAGTCCATATTATGTACTACTGATTTAATCAGAATCATAAAGGAGGTGTCACTCTGTATGAGTAAGCTCATAATTAACGGAGGAAATCGTCTTGAGGGCGAAATTGACATACAAAGCTCAAAGAATGCAGTCCTTCCCATCTTAGCAGCAACCGTCATTAACGGAGGGAAGAATGTTATATATAACTGTCCGAAATTAAAGGATGTGGACATAACCATAAAGGTGTTGGAGGGCTTGGGTTGTCACACTCAATGGCACGAAAAAACCCTGATTGTTGATTCCTCTCAATTAAATTCCAATGTAATAGATGAAGCACTGATGCGACAAATGAGGTCATCCATTATATTTTTGGGAGCAATAATTGCAAGATGCAAAAAAGCAATTGTGTCAATGCCCGGTGGTTGCGAAATAGGTAACCGACCGATTGACTTGCATTTAAAGGCACTTAAAAGCTTAGGCATTAAAATCACTGAGGAACATGGGTACATAAATTGTGAAGCTGATAAGCTAACAGGCACAAATATCCACCTTGATTTTCCAAGTGTGGGTGCAACTGAAAATACTATGCTGGCTGCCTGTTGTGCCACAGGAACTACCACAATAACCAATGCAGCACGAGAGCCTGAAATTGTGGATTTAGCACGATTTCTAAACAGAATGGGTGCTAAAATTCAGGGTGCAGGCACGGATGTTATAAGAATTGATGGTGCAGATAAATTTTATGGTATCGAGCATACTATTATTCCCGATAGAATTGTTGCAGGTACATATTTATGTGCTGCTGCAATAACAGGTGGAAATATTATCTTGAAAAATGCCATTCCACCCCATATTGAGTCTATCACCAATCTGTTGCGTGATATGGGATGTAAGGTGTATATAGAACCAAAACGAATGATTTTAGCTCCTGCTCAAGAGCTTAAGCCATTATCAAAAATTCGCACTATGCCATACCCCGGTTTTCCAACCGACATCCAATCTCCATTTATGGCTTTGACAACTCTTGCCAAAGGAACAAGTATGTTCATCGAAAACATATTTGAAAACAGGTTTCAACATGTTGAGGAACTTGTGAGAATGGGTGCTAATATTGAGGTTGACGGAAGAGTTGCAGTTGTTCACGGAGTGGAGAAATTGAGTGGTGCAAAAACTGTTGCCAAGGAATTAAGAGGTGGTGCCGCCTTAGTTATTGCAGGACTCGCGGCAGAAGGCACAACCGAAATAGAAGGAACTGTCTATATTGACAGAGGCTACGAATCAATCGAAAAATACTTATCCTGCTGTGGTGCAGATATTAAAAGAAAGGAGTAGAAAAATATGACTGAAATCAAGAAAAAGCCTGCCACAATCAGAAAGCGTCATTCCCAACGCCAGAGAAAGCGTATCCGAATGATGAAAATTCGTCGTACCATTTTCTTTATGGTGCTTGCTTTGATTTTGATTTTAGTGCTTATGTTTGCAACTCCTATATTCAACATAAGAAGCGTTGTTATTGAAGGCAATGAAAAAATTGAAACAAGAGAAATTGAACAATGTATAGGTGATGTTCAGGGAAAAAATCTTTTTAAAGCCAAGGTATCGGCAATGAAGAAAAGTATTTCTAAAATCCCCTACATAGAAGATGTTTCAATCGACAGAGTGATATTTAAATCCAGATTGGTTGTTAGTGTGGTAGAATGTCAGGACGCTGCCTGCATTGCAGTAGGTGACGGATATATTATAATTGACACAGAAGCAAAGGTGCTTGCTGAGGTCTTTGAAAAGCCTCAGAATATCCCCGAGGTGACGGGATTGAGTATAACAAATATCTCAACAGGTGAAAAGCTTGGAATTGAGGAAAAGGATAAATTCAATATTATGCTCAAATGCCTTGACGAGATGCACAAAATCGATATTTTAAAGGGAGTTCGCACATTATCTGTGGCAGATATGGGGAATATCACCTTTAACTATGAAGACCGACTTGATGCCATCTGTGGAAGCAGTGTGGACTTAACCAAAAAATTAGGATTTTTCAAAAGCGCTATAAATTCAAGTGAATTAACAGAAAATTCCCGTGGTACAATTGACTTGACAACTGCAGGCAAAGCAGTTTATACTCCGTAATTTTATAATAAATCGCAGTTTTTATAAATTTATTGTGAATTTTTATTAAATTTGAAATTTTTTTTGAAAATACTATTGAAATAATCAAAAAAACATAGTACAATTATATAAGAATAAACTGATAATGGTGCATTATCTTTTTTATATGAACTTTAAGGAGGAAAAAACCAATGAGTAACATTGAATTGGAAATGGAATTTGCACAACCAATTGATGGTGCAAGAATTAAAGTTATAGGTGTTGGTGGTGGCGGTAACAACGCTGTTGACAGAATGGTTGAAGCCGGCATTGCTAAAGCTGAATTCATTGCAATAAACACAGATGCTCAACAATTGAAAACATCTAAAGCTTATAAAACTGTTCAAATCGGTGCAAGACTTACTGCAGGCTTAGGCGCAGGTGCAAAGCCTGAGGTTGGCAAAAAGGCTGCTGAGGAAACAGAAAACGAAATCAAGGAAATTTTAGCTGATACTGAAATGGTATTCATCACTGCAGGTATGGGTGGTGGAACAGGAACAGGTGCTGCTCCTGTTATTGCCCGTCTTGCAAAGGAAATGGGTATCTTAACAGTTGCAGTTGTAACAAAGCCATTCTTCTTTGAAGGACCACAAAGAATGAAGAATGCAGAAGCAGGCATTGAGGAATTAAGACAATGCGTTGATTCACTTGTTACAATTCCAAACGACAATCTTGTTAAAATCGCTGCTAAGAAATTTGCATTGAATGATTCCTTTAAAATGGCAGACGAGGTTCTTCGTCAGGGTGTTGAGGGTATCATTGAGGTTATCACTCAAAATGGTATTATGAACTGTGACTTTGCTGATGTTTGCACAATTATGCGTGATTCAGGCATTGCACATATGGGTATAGGTATCGGCAAGGGTGAGAATGCTGCTCAGGACGCTGTTCGTGCTGCAATCGAAAGTCCATTGTTAGAAACAAGCATTTCAGGTGCTGCAAATGTTTTACTTAATATCACTGGTGGCGAGGAATTCTCATTGGTAGATATGAGTGAAATTTCGAGCTTGGTTCGTGAGATGGTTTCAGAGGATGCAACTATTATAGTTGGTACTGCAGTTGATGAATCAATCAAGGATGAAATTAAGGTAACATTGGTTGCTACAGGTCTTACTCAAGAAGCTAAGAAGGATCAGAAAAGTTTTTTTCCACCAGTAGCTCCTGCCGCTCCTGATTTTTCATCAATCAAGCCTCCTGCTGCATCAGATAGCAGTGTGTTCACAAGAAAGGTTACTCCGGGCATTGATAATGTTAATGTTCCTCCTTTCTTAAGACCAAAAAACTAATATAAAATAATTTGTCCACTATGCTATATAGCATAGTGGATATTTTTTGCCGTAAAAAAAAGGAAAAGGTCAAGCCTTTTCCTTTTTTATTTCTTATCTTCAGGCAACTCGTCTTGCACCAACATATGAGGAATAGCTACATATATATGATAGAGTTGCATAGCATACCTTTTTGCCCGGACTTGGAGCATGGATAACATTTCCATTTCCTGCATATATAACAACATGAGAAATTCCATTTCCCTTCGAGAAGAATATCAAATCTCCAGGTTGCAGGTTACTCCTTGCAACTGCCACACCATTACTATACTGAGCAGCTGACGACCTGTTAACTGAAATTCCTACCTTTTTACAAACATATTGAACAAGTCCTGAACAGTCAAAGCCTGTTGATGGGGATGAGCCACCATACACATAGCTGATTCCCAAATACTTTTCCGCCTCGTTAACGATAGCCTGACCTGAACCCTTCACAGCAGGCTTAGATGAACTCACCTGTGTTGAATATGACTTAGTTTTTGCCTTGGATGAAGCCCTCTTTTTTGCATTTATCTGTTCCTCATCCATTATAAGCTTTGTTTTCACATAGCCTGTCTTAATCATATCGCCCATGGCAATTTTTGTCCATTTACTGCCCTTAGTTATAATTTTTATATTACTCTTATCAGGAATTGTTTCAATAACCTCTGCGTTGTCATAAGGGAATTCTCTCACATTCACTATTGTTCCTCCTGATGCCACAACTCCCTTTTTAACTATCTTTGAAATTCTTTCCTTCTTGGCATTATTTACCTTTTCAATATCCTCCTTGCCATCTATAGTGACAAAGGTGGACATAATATATCCCACATCATAATTTCTTCCGTATAATACCTTGAGCCATCCGTCCTTTTCATAGGCTGTTACATAAATCCCTGTGCCTGCATCAACCTGATCAAGAACATTGGTGTTGAGCCCTGCTCCATCACGGATATTCACTCCGTCCTCATTTATATAACCTGTCTGGAAGCTAAAATACTTTAGCATATTATCTCTTGCATTCTCATAAAACATAGTTATGTAGTCTGCAAAAGCATACGCCTTTGTATCTTTATATTTTATGCAATACCAATTTCCTTCCTGAAAAAGAATGTCAACCTCCTCAGCACATTCAAGCTCTGCCACAACCTCTGAGGTATCTGAAGCCTCTTTTCTTATCTTCAATTTATCCTCCTGGATTAAAACATAGCCCTTACCCTTTTTTAATCCATCAAGCTCTGGCAACTCGCCGAACACAATGCCCTCTCCGTCACCTACTAATATTTCAGGTTGGTTAAACCGAATTTCTATATCACTTTTCTCTGCTTTTACAGGTGTAACATCCGTAGCCTGACTTGTTGCTAAAGAACCTATCATTGCAATTGCGACAATAGCCGAAATTGTATGCTTTAAGTTCACCATTTGCTACCTACCTCCTAAATTCTTTTTAAAATGCTTTTTGCATCTTAAATTGTTACAAAATTATTATACACTATTCAAGAGGAAAAGTCAATTCTTTTCAGGATATTAGCACTTTTATAGAGAATTATATGCAATATATACACTATAATTCTTTTATCATCTTATTTGTTTGTGCATTATTTCTATATATCAATATTGAAATATGCTAAAAAATTGTTACAAACTTTGTAAATTTTAAGTAAAAATTAAAAGTCCTGATTTTAAAAACCAGAACTTTTATCAATAAAAGATATTACTTAGTATTATTCCTTGCCAATAAAAATATTAGATACTTTAAATCGTGTTTCAAAGGTAAAGACTTTATCCATAAGACTACCGAAAAATTTAATCAACGATGCATTCACAATCGTGATTATAATTGTTCCTATTCCTATTCCCTTAAGACTTCCGTTCAAGCCATATGCAAGTGCAACTGACAGAATAAAGAATGTAGCGTCTGTCCAACGCTTTACTACACTGTTGTCAAGCTTATATTTTTTTGCAATCTCCACAACTAAAAGCTCATATATCTGCAATGGCAATGTGGTTCTAAAGCAAAAAGCAATTGCAATCAGAATTTCACCCACAACAAAGCTTAAAACCCTCATCCACATAAGCTCTCATACACCATTGCCACCCAAGATAAAAAATGCTAAGTCAATTGCATGACCAAATATAAAGGCTGCTATAAATGACCACAGATAACGGAGCTTGAATTTTTAGATTATAACGCACATTACCACCAAAACTATAGCCTGCCATATATATTCTGATGTCCCCTGAGTGTAGAAGGGGAAAATTTGTATCATTCTCAGATGTATTATGTAAGGAGGAGCCGCAATCATTGATAATCCGAAATCAGCCTTAGTGCAAAAGCCGATACCAAGTGCACACAACAAAATTCCCGACAGCCAGGCGACCTCATTCATTTTACTGATTTTTTCAAGGTAAAATACCACCTTAATTTATTTTCTCCAGAAGGAAGGATGAAGCATAATGAGTACAGGGTAAAGCTCTAATCTGCCTACAAGCATATCAAAGGCAAGTACCCATTTAGACAAGTTGGAAAGATGAGAATAGTTACCCACTGCACCAACGCTTCCCAATCCCGGTCCGATATTGTTTATACAGGTTATAACCGAGCTCATAGCCTCAATAAGCTCTAATCTGTCTATAGCAAGAATAAGCATAGACACAACCATAACCAAAAGATAAACAACCAGATATGTAGCTGTTCTGCTAACCATTTTTTCATCTAAGGGACGAAAATCCATATTTACGGATATTACTGCCCTTGGATTTATAGCTCTTCTTATCTCTCTTACAGCTGCTTTTACTAAGATGGAAACTCTTATAATCTTCAAGCCACCACCCGTGGAGCCTGCACAAGAGCCACAGAACATCAAAAGCACTAAAATAAGCTTTGAAAATTCAGGCCATACATCAAAATTTTCTGATATAAAGCCTGTTGTGGTTATAATTGAGCTCACCTGGAAAAATGCCGCCCTGAATGACTGCTCCAAGCCATTATACAATGGATAAATATTCTTCCAGATCAACAAAGTTGCAATTCCAACTATAGCAAAATACCATTTTATTTCTTCATTTTTGAAAAATTCCTTAAAATTTCTCATAAGAAGCAGATAGAACATAGAAAAGTTCACGCCAAACAATAGCATAAATATAGAAATCACATACTCAATATATGCACTGTCATAAAAGGCTATACTTGAATTTTTAGGTGAAAATCCACCTGTGCCTGCAGTTGCAAAGGCAGTTACGATACTATCGAATAAAGGCATTTTGCCCAACAAAAGTACCACAACCTCCAGAGCTGTCAAGCCAATGTATATTAGATACAAAATTCTTGCCGTAAATTTTGTTTTCGACACAAGCTTGCCCACATTAGGTCCGGGAGCCTCTGCACGCATTATAAAAATGGTGTTAGAATTTTTGGACGATAATATTGCAAGCGCAAAAACTAAAATTCCCATTCCACCAATCCAATGAGAGAAGCTACGCCAGAACAACAAGCTTTTAGACATTCCCTCAATATTCACAAGGATTGTTGAACCCGTTGTGGTGATGCCTGAAACAGTTTCAAAAAATGCATCTGTATAAGATGGAATTTCCCCACTGAGCCAGAATGGCAATGCCCCGAAAAGTGATATTATCACCCAGGACAATGTGCATATTAAAAATCCCTCTTTTGTGTGGATACTGCTATCCTCTGGCTTTTTTATTATACCCAGCCCACCAATTATGGCAAGGAGAATGATTGGCACAAGATATGCTATTGAGTTATTTTCTCTGTATATGAGAGAAACCACCATAGGTACTGTCATCAGCGCCGACATTATAAGCATCAGCTTACCGAGAAAGCACTTTACTATATTATAGTTCATAATTCCTCCAAATGTTTTTATCCTATAATCTCATTTAAGTCTGTGAGTATTCTGCCTGCAGAAACTACGATTACTCTGTCGCCCTCTTTGATATAATCCTCACCGTCAGGAAGAATAAATTCCTCTCTTCTTAAAATTCCTGCAATCAGTATATTATCACGGAGCTTTAACTCCTTTAACGGAATATCAAGCTTTAAAAATTCCCTTGTTGCAATAAACTCCAAAGCCTCTGCCTTACCATCAACTATTTTATAAAGAGTTTTTATATGACTACCATGAGAATTCTGTTTTGCTCTTGCAAATCGCATTATTGTATCAGCAGTTATTCTCTTGGGTGAGATAATAGTGTCAAGACCAATACTGTCTAAAATATTTAACAAAGACACCTTGTTGACCTTGGTTATAACCTTTTCCACCCCGACTACCCCTGCAAACAAGGAGATAATAATATTTTCCTCGTCAATACCTGTGAGGGATATGCAAGCATCAACGCCCTCAATTCCCTGCTCGGTTAAAATTTTCTGGTCACTTCCGTCACCACATATAATATCTGCCTTTGGTAAAAGTCCGTTTAGCTTTACACAAACCTTTTCGTCCTTTTCAATAATGGTGACATGAACTCCAGTCTCTATCAATCTTTTTGAAAGGTGATATGCAATAGTGCCTCCACCAACAATCATTACCCTCTTGATTTTCTGGCTTTGGAAACCAAGCTCCTTTAAAAAGCCAATCAATTCCGTATGCTTTGCAGTTATATTTATCTTGTCCCCACCCTGTAGAACAAAATTTCCGTTAGGGATATATACCTTGCCATCTCTTTCAACTGCGCAAATCAGCACCTTACACTTATATATCTTCTTGATTTCGCTCATAGGCATATGTGCAAGCTTACTATTCTCATCAATTTTAAATTCTGCCAAATCAAGCTTGCCCTTTTCAAAAACCTCTACTTTAGTAGCGGCAGGGAAGTTTATTATTCTCGATATTTCACAAGCTGCATCATACTCAGGGTTTACAATGGCACTTATTCCCATTTCCTCTCTCATAAATGCGTTCTGCTTCATATACTCCACATTTCTCACTCGTGCAATACAGCTTTTTGCTCCAAGCTTTCGTGCAATAGTACAACATATCATATTGACCTCGTCGCTATTGGTTGTTGCAACAAGCATATCTGCATTTTTCACTCCTGCCTCTTTCAGAGTATCACAAATTGTGCCATTACCACAAATACCCAAAACATCAAATTCCTCAATGAGCCTGTCTAAAAGCACAGCGTTACTGTCAATCACAGATATATTATGATTTTCGTTGGAAAGTCCATTAACAAGCTCTTTTCCAACCTTTCCCGCTCCTACAATTATAATATTCATATTACCTCTATCCTTTTAGTTTATTATCTTATCAACAATCCCACCACCAAGCACTATATCTCCATCATAGAAGACCACTGCCTGTCCCGGTGTGACTGCTCTCTGAGCCTCATCAAATAAAACCAATATTCCATCCTTTTCCTTTGTTATAGTTGCTTTTGCCTTTTTTGCCTGATATCTTATTTTAACCTCGGCATTTATAGGAAAAGTTATATCTTTTGCTGATATAAAATTGGTATCTGATGCAATCAGTCCCTTTGAAAACTCCATCCCCTTTTCACCAAGGGTGATTGTGTTTTCTTTAGCATCCATATTCATCACAAACATAGGTCTGCCATATGCACCAATGCCCTTTCTCTGACCAATGGTGTAGTATATCATTCCCCTATGCTCACCTATTACATTACCATCAATATCAAGAAACTTTCCCTTTTTTGGAGTGTAGTTTCCATTTTCCTTTATAAAGCCTGCATAGTCATCATCCTCAACAAAGCAAATTTCCATACTATCAGGCTTATCTGCAACAGATAGTCCTATGTTTTCGGCTTTTTTCCTTATCTCTTCCTTTGTATATTCTCCGAGTGGCATTAAGATATGCGAAAGCTTTTCCTGAGTGAGCTGAAACAGAACATAGCTCTGGTCCTTATTCTCAGTATCTGCAACCCTTAGAACATACTCCCCATCCTCTTGTTCCACCTTCGCGTAATGACCTGTGGCAATATAGTCAAAGCCAAGCTCCATAGCCTTATCAAGCATCGCATCAAATTTTAAATACTTATTGCAGGCAATACAAGGATTTGGAGTTCTTCCTTTTTTATATTCGTCTATAAAATAATCGATAACCTTCTCCTTGAATAAATCCTGAAAATCAATCACATATAGCTCTATTCCAAGCTTTTCGCAAACTGCCTCGGCATCCTTTGTGGGTGATTTGTTTTGCTCTGTGTTCCACAAAACCATAGTAGCACCAGCCACCTCATAACCCTGCTCAATCAAAAGTGCAGCTGCAACAGAGGAGTCCACTCCTCCACTCATTCCAACCAATACCTTTTTTTTCATTTAGCACCTCATTTATAAAATGCCTTCCAAAAGAATTTTTAATCCTATTCCAATTAGAACTATTCCACCAGCAATTTCTGCCTTGTTACCAAACAGATCTCCACTTTTGTTCCCGATATAAACGCCCATTGCAGACATAAAAAAAGCAACAAAACCTATTATAACCGAGCAACCAAAAGCACCATTGATTATGCCATTTCCCAAAAATGTCATATCCATTGCCGCATATGTAATTCCAACTGCCAATGCATCAATACTTGTTGCAATTGCCATAACCAATAATAGCTTGTTGTCAAGAGGATTGGCAATCTCCTTCTCTTTAGGATGAACTGTTTCAAAAAGCATCTTTCCTCCCACAAATCCCAACAATCCAAAGGCTATCCATGGAGAATATCTTGATATTATATTATGAAAGCCACACCCCATAAGCCAGCCTATACAGGGCATCATAAACTGAAATAAACCAAAGAATATGCCTATTTTTAAGGCATATTTCCATTTCATATTTTTAATAAAAATTCCACTTGTTATTGACACTGAAAATGCATCCATTGCCAAGCCCAAAGAGGTCAAAAATAATGTTACAAAATCCACTCTATACATTCCCTCCAGGATTATTTATCTTCCACCAATCTGTCTCCTATTTTATATACATCTCCTGCTCCCATGGTAAACAAAATGTCACCCTCGGAAAGCTCCTTTTTTAAATAATCATAAACCACATCAAAGCTTTCCATATACTTTGCATTCACGCCTCTGTTGGCAATCTGCCTTGCTAACTCTGATGAACGGGTTACTCCGTCATATACCTCACGGGCTGCAAATATATCTATCACAATAAGCTCGTCTGCATCGTCAAAGGCTTCCAAAAATCTGTCCCACAACGCTTTTGTTCTTGAATATGTGTGAGGTTGGAAAATGCAATATAGCTTGTTATATTCAAGCTTTACTGCAGTTGACAAGGTAGCCTTGATTTCAGTGGGATGATGGGCATAATCGTCAATAACCAATGCACCATTCACCATACCCTTTTTCTCAAAACGCCTGTGAACACCTGTGTAGGTTTCAATTCCACGAGCCGCAGTATCACAATCTATTCCAAGCTCACGGCACACTGCTATTGCTGCCAATGCATTCTTAACATTATGCTCTCCTGGTACCTTTAATTTTATGTGACAACAAAAATCATTTCTAAAATAAATGTCAAACTCACCCATACCATTATCATAAACTATATTTTTAGGATAATAGTCAAATTTCTTCGACATTCCATAATAATATACCTTCAAATCCTCGTCCTTTAATGTCTTTCTCACATTGTCGTCATCACCACAGGCAATAACCACACCGTTTTCCCCTGTGAGTCTTGCAAAGGCTCTGAAGCTTTCAATTATCTCATCTATACCACTAAAAAAGTCAAGATGGTCCTCTTCTATATTGGTTATAAGGGCAATTGTGGGATAGAATTTCAAAAAACTGTTTGTGTATTCACAAGCCTCGGTAACAAAAATTTCCTTGCCACCCACCTTCATATTTCCACCAATCAGGTCAAGCTCTCCACCAATGCTTATTGTTGGGTCAACATCTGCACCCACAAGAGCATGGGCGATCATAGAGGTGGTTGAGGTTTTTCCATGAGTTCCAGAAACTCCCACTGCATTTTTGTATAGCTTCATCAATGCGCCTAAGCACTCTGCTCTGTCGATTGCTTTAATGCCTGCTTTTCTGGCATAGGAAAGCTCAGGATTGTCGTTATGCACAGCAGCAGTATATACCACCAAATCTGCACCCTTCACATTTTCCTCATCATGTCCTATATATACCTTTATTCCCATATCCTCAAGCTTACAGGTTATATGTGAATCACTTCTGTCCGAACCGGTCACAACATAATTATTCTTAATCATCACCTGAGCCAGACCACTCATACTTATTCCACCGATTCCGATGAAATGTATATGCGCATTTTTCGCCAGCTCTGACATGTCAAATCTGCTCATATCCTTCAAACATCCCTTCATTTTTTGCTGGTTTTATTATTGTATTGGATATACGCCAAAATGTATCTTTAATATATAGATTTTATCCATAAAAATCATAAAGTAGGTACAACTACTCAATGGTATTATATAACTATTCATTCCCAAATAAAATATATTTTCCCAAAATGTTATATAATTGTAATTTTATTATGCACAATTTACAAAATTATTGATAATAAAAAAAGAATTTTACTAAAAGTTATTGACAAATTGCATTTTTTCCTATATTATATAATGTAGATATATATGAAGCGTCATCTTTTGTTAGGCAGAAATTTGGCGTTTTTTAATGATGTAAATTTGAATATTCTGTTTATGTTTGCATCATACTAAGTTAAGGCAAGACCTTTGGATACATTCACTTCAAGACATTACACTGCACGGGCATTGCCAAATGGAAGGTGGTGAATTCCTTGGAGATTACCGATATCAGAATCAAAAAAATTACTTCAGAAGGAAAAATGAAGGCAGTCGTATCAGTTACCTTTGATAATGCTTTCGTAGTACATGATATCAAAATCATAGAGGGACAAGACAAGTTGTTTACTGCTATGCCTAGCAGGAAAACACCCGATAATGAATTTAAAGATATCGCACATCCTATCAACAGTCAGATGCGTGAGCTTTTAGAAAAAGCTATTTTAAAAGCATATGACGAATATGTTGAGCCAGAAACCACAGAAGAATAATTCATAATCAAAAAAGAAGTATTTTGCAATGTACTGCAAAATACTTCTTTTTTTATGTGTCTAATTTCAAAACTGACATAAATGCTTCCTGTGGCACTTCTATATTGCCCACCTGTCGCATACGCTTCTTTCCTTCCTTTTGCTTTTCCAACAGCTTCTTCTTTCTTGTGATATCACCACCATAGCACTTGGCAAGAACATCCTTCCTTAGTGCTTTAACAGTTTCACGGGCAATTATTTTGTTCCCAATTGCTGCCTGAATGGGTATTTCAAATAGTTGTCTTGGAATTGATTCCTTTAATTTTTCTGCCATTTTTCTACCTCTTGTGTAGGAACTATCTTTATGCACTATAAAGGACAAAGCATCAACAACATCCCCATTTAGAAGCATATCAAGCTTCACCAAATCAGAACGACGATATTCGGTTAGCTCATAATCAAAGGAGGCATATCCCTTTGTTCTTGACTTTAACGCATCAAAGAAATCATATATAATTTCATTTAATGGAAGCTCATAGAAAATCTGTGCCCTTGTTTCCTCCATATAGGTCATATTCTTGAATATGCCTCGTCTTTCCTGACAAAGCTCCATAACATTTCCCACATAGTCAACAGGCACCATTATGTCTGCTTTAACCATAGGCTCTTCCATATAATTTATTTCGGTCATTGGTGGCAGATTGGTGGGGTTGTCCACCATTACCACATCTCCATTGGTTTTATAGACCTTATATATAACACTTGGTGCAGTTGTAACCAAATCAAGATTATATTCTCTTTCCAACCTCTCCTGAATGATTTCCATATGAAGAAGTCCTAAAAATCCACATCTGAAGCCAAAGCCAAGAGCGATTGAGGTTTCTGCCTCGAACATAAGAGATGCATCATTTAACTGTAGCTTTAATAACGCCTCTCTTAAGTCATTATATTGTGCTCCGTCTGCAGGATATATTCCACAATAAACCATTGGATTTACCTTTTTATATCCCGGTAACGGTTCTGTTGCAGGGTTCTTAGCATTTGTTATTGTATCACCCACACGAGTGTCCTGAATATTTTTTATACTTGCAGCAATATATCCTACCTCGCCTGCAGAAAGTGTATCCTTTGGGATTAACTCGTTAGGGCTTAAAACTCCTACCTCTACCACATCAAATTCTGCCTTTGTCTGCATCATTCGGATTGTGTCCCCTACCTTAACAGTTCCCTCCTTGACTCTTATATATACTATAACTCCACGATAGCTATCATAGTATGAGTCAAATATCAATGCCTGTAACGGTGCTTTTTCATCACCCACAGGTGCCGGAATTTTATTTACTATATGCTCAAGGACCTCCTCCACATTCTGTCCTGTCTTTGCAGAAATTCTTGGTGCGTCCTCTGCAGGAATTCCAATAATATCCTCAATTTCACGAATAGCATTTTCAGGTTGCGCTGAGGGAAGGTCGATTTTATTAACAACAGGCACTACCTCTAAGTTGTGGTCAATAGCAAGATATGTGTTTGCAAGAGTCTGCGCCTCTATTCCCTGAGATGCATCAACAATCAGTATTGCACCCTCACAGGCAGCAAGACTTCTTGACACTTCATAGTTAAAGTCCACATGTCCTGGTGTGTCAATCAGGTTGAGGATATATTCCTCACCATCCTTGGCCTTATATCGCAATCGTACTGCGTGCGCCTTGATGGTTATACCTCTCTCCCTCTCCAAATCCATATTATCTAATAGCTGCTCCTCCATATCCCTGTCTGCAACCTCACCTGTTAGCTCTAAAAGTCGGTCTGCCAGAGTGGATTTACCATGGTCTATATGAGCAATTATACAAAAATTTCTTATCTTCTCTTGTGACATATTTCTCTCCCGATTAGTTATTTAGATATGATTTACATTTATTATATAAAGAGTTCGTAATTTAGATGCTAATCGCATTAGCGATATACTCGCTAACGCTCGCGCGATATATGTATCTCATAAATACGATATAACTTGTTCCTTATTGTGATACGATATAAATTCCTTTGTTCTCGTTGCGAAGCAACATATCGCACCATAAGGTATATCGTGCACAAAGTACATATCGCAAATTCCAAATGGAATTTATATCGCCGAGTTTAATCCTCGATTAAACTCATTATACCACAAATTTTTCTAATTGTCACTCATTTTTTTCGAACAGCCTCGCAATAACCCTTGCCATACATTCTCCACCCCTTATTGCCTCCTCAATAGTGTTCCCGTTTGAGCCTACCTCTATTATAATACTTCCTGTGCTTAACTGCTGATTGAACCGTTCCTCTCTTATGATTATAGGTCGCATCAATCCCGGATACATTTCATTCGCAAGACTTTGAAGCTTTAATGCAAGCTTTAAGTTTTCCTGCCATTTATCGTGGGAGAGCAATGCATTTGAGCCGATAACGAACATACATTGTGCCACCTTTTCATCCTCTATGTCAGAAACCACCTTCACCTTAGTTCCGTCGTCCTTGGTTATTCCATCACGGTGTACATCCAACAAAAGCTTAATCCCCTTTTCCTCCGATATATTTTTCTTAGCAGTTGCCATTGACCTTTCATATGCTCCGTTATAGGAGGGATAATCGTGAACAGTTGTATCGTGAATGGTTTTATAACCTTCCTTTTCCAACACTTTTTTCATCGCCTTGCCAACTGCAGAAATATTTTTTTCATTATCCAGATTTCTGTCAGGACTTCCGATTATATATGTATTATTCTCTCCTTCTGTGAAGCTTTCGGTGGTGTGGGTGTGGAATATCAAAATCTGTGGCGCGCTCCCCTTTTTAATACTGTACTCAAGAGGCTTTGAAACAAGGCTCATAGCATCAATTGAAATGTCGGTAAGGTTTGATATTTTCATATCCCCTGAAATTTTTCTCTCCTCAACAACCTTTGTTTCCTGCACCTGTTCTTTCTCTTTTTCTTCCTCCCTAACCTTCACAGGCTTAATATATTCCTCCGAAAGCATAGGAGAATAGCTTTTAATTATGGTGTTGGTTTTTTCTATATCAAAGCCAACCATAGCCACTGCTATATCCCTTAGTGAAATTTTGGTATCCTCATTATGAAGTTGGCTTGCTATTATTGTTTTATAAAAGCTGTCCGACATCACAAGTCTTTGAGGCTCGTCTTTTTTGCTTCCATTCAAAAAAAATCCCACCACTATAAGCATAATCCATATAGCAACAGAGATTGAAAGTTTCACTTTTCTTGTCGATATTATAATAGCCCTAAAGCTTGTCTTTTTAATTCTCACCTTTGTGCCCTTCCTTTTTATTAGTTCGTATATTCTATCCTACTAAAAAGAGTCACAAATTATGCTTTAATATATCAAAAAGGATGCGAAGATTTTCTCGCATCCTTTCTTTTTTATTCAATTATCCATTCAATTTTCCCTGCAACGCCACTTGTTTTACCTTTTCTTGACTCGTCAATCATAAAAACTCTGTTCAATGCAGAACCAATGCTTCTGAATACCGCCTCCCAGATATGATGTCCGTTAACTCCTCTTTCCACATCAATCTGCAAGGTACAACAAGCACCCTGTACAAATCCGTCCAGAAAGGTTTCCAAATCCTCAGAATCCATTCCCTCCACCTGCTTTTTAATTTCAAGTCCGTGATAGTCTATGTCTATGTAGGCTCTGCTTTCAAAGCTGATTGCAGTTTCTGCTCTTGCCTCATCAATTATTCCTATTGCATCGCCATAGCCATATGCTCCGTCTGTACGCTTTATATATTCAGCACAAGCCTTTCCCAAAGCCATACCCAAGTCCTCACATATAACATGAGAAAGATTGAATTGCGCAAGCTTGCAGTCCACCTCAATATTGAAATTTCCTCTCCACGCTATATGCTCAAGCATATGATTTAAAAATGGAATTGGTGTGTTTATTCTGTCACGATAATCAGCCTTAACAGGTGACATATCCAACACAACTGACATCTGAGATTCAGTAGTTTTTCTGATAACATTTATCTGTTCCATCCGAAAAGCTCCCCTCTTTAATTATTTTCTATCTTTAACTGCCAGACCATGAGTGTCAAAGCCTTCAAACTCTGCAAACTTCTGAGCGTGTTTTCTAACATGCTCGAAGCCTTCCTTTGAAGCATATCCAACTGAAGAACGCTTCAAAAAGTCCATTACTGACACACTTGAATAGGTTTTTGCAAATCCACCTGTTGGAAGAATTGCATTTGGTCCCAACACAAAGTTACACAAGGTAACAGGTGTGTAGTCACCAAGCAGGATTTCACCTGCATTTTTAATCAACGGCAAGACCTCAAAAGGATTTTTAGTCATTACCTCCATATGCTCAGGAGCATAGTCATTCACAAATCTAATTGACTCCTCAAGCGAATCTGTTAATATAACACCACCATAGGTTTGATAGTTGGTTGTTATAAAGCTTCTTCTCTGTTCAGAAATCTTCTCAAGCTGTGCATTCATAATAGGAATCACCTTGTCCACAAGCTCCTTTGAGTGTGTTACCAATAGTGCTGCACTGTCAGGTCCGTGCTCTGCCTCTATCATCCAGTCAAGAGCAGCTTTATGTGGGTCTGCAGTTTCGTCACAAAGGATTATTACCTCACTGGGTCCTGCAGGAAGTCCTGCATCTATATGGCTTGCCAAAACTCTTTTAGCTGCAGTTGCATAGCTATTTCCAGGGCCTATAATCTTGTGGCACTTAGGGATGGTTTCAGTTCCATAGGCAACTGCTGCCACAGCCTGAATTCCACCCACCTTATATATTTCGTCTATTCCAATTATCTTTGCTGCTGCCAAAATTGCATCGTCAACCTTGCCCTCAGCATTTGGTGGTGTAACAACAACAATTCTTGGCACTTTTGCAACAACTGCAGGAATACCAAGCATACACAAAACTGACGGGAAGCTTCCCTTTCCGTGAGGAACATACAGGCACACATCCACGATTGGAGTAGTTTTTTCGCCTACCATAAGTCCTTTATCCACCATAGTGAACCACATTTCCTCAGGCAACTGCTTTTCATGGAAATCGTAGATGTTTTTATATGCATACTCAATTGCGGCACGAGTTTCTGCATCACAATTATTGTAGCCCTCTTCAATTTCCTCCTTAGTTACCTTCATTTCCTCACTTGTGAGCTTGACATGGTCAAACTTTTCAGTATATTCCAACACTGCCTTATCACCACGAGCCTTGATGTCATTTGAAACCTCAGTTGCCACCTTCATCTGCTCGGTGATATCAAGCTCTGCTCTACGCATTATAAAATCATACTTTTCCTTTGTCATTTCAGACAACTTGTAGATATTCGGTTGCATTTTACCTTCCCCCTATACCATTTACTTGAATATATCCTTCATTTTGTCAAGAAAGCTTTTTTGCTTTTTATAGTTCTTACCCTCAGAAACGCTTTCAAATTCCTTCAAAAGCTCCTTTTGTTTCTGCGACAACCCCTTCGGAATTTCTACCTCAATTTTAACGAACTGGTCACCACGATTTTTACTCCTGATATACGAAATACCTTTGCCCTTCAATCTGAACACAGCTCCCGGTTGAGTTCCCTCAGGTAAATCATATTCCACAAATCCGTCTAATGTTGGAACCTTTACCTTTGCTCCTAAGGTTGCTTGTGTGAAGGTGATTGGGAAATCAATATACACATTATATCCGTCACGCTGGAACAAAGGATGTGACTTAACTCTTACAACTATCAATAAATCTCCGTTAGGACCACCTCTGTCACCCGGCTCACCCTTACCACTCAATTGCATAGTCTGTCCGTTGTCAATTCCGGCAGGAATATCTATTTCAACAGTTTTAGTCTGCCTAACCTTTCCTGTGCCTCTGCAATTGTTACATGGATCAGTTATAACACTTCCTGTTCCACCACATTGTGTACAGGTAGTTACATTGGTCATATATCCTAAAGGGGTTCTCGTCTGAGTTCTCACTTGTCCTGAGCCACCACATCTTGAACAGGTTTGTGGGCTTGTGCCTGCCTTTGCACCACTGCCACCACAAACAGTACACTTTTCCTGTTGAGTGAGGGTGATTTTCTTCTTGCAACCAAAAGCTGCCTCTTCAAAGGAGATGTCAACAACCTGCCTCACATCCTGACCTCTCACTGGGCCATTCCTTCGTCTGCCTCCACCGAAGCCACCGAAAATATCTCCGAATATGTCCCCAAAATCAAAGCCGTCAAAACCACCGAAGCCACCACCGGCACCAAAATTAGGATCAACTCCTGCATGGCCATATTGGTCATACCTTGACTTTTTCTCAGCATCGGATAAAATTCCATAAGCCTCACTAAGCTCCTTGAATTTCGCCTCTGCCTCCTTGTCCCCGGGGTGCAGGTCAGGGTGATACTTTTTCGCTTCTTTTCTATATGCTTTTTTTATCTCGTCATCGGATGCATTTTTTGATACACCAAGGACTTCATAATAATCTCTTTTTTCTGCCAATTTCTTCACCTACTAAGTAAACTTCAAAAAACACTTTTTCATTATATCATATACGATAAAAATTGTAAAGTGAATATATAAACAATTTTTATTAACAAAGATAGGCAAAACCCTTTAGATTTTGCCTATCTTTTATCATTCTTTAAGGATTACTTGTTCTCGTCAGAGTCAACCTCTCTATAGTCTGCTTCATACACATTGTCAGCACCTGCTTGTGGTCCTTGTTGTGCTCCCTGATTGAAATCATCAGGATTGAAGCCTGCTCCTGCCTGAGCACCTTGTGGATTTGCCTGTTGATAAAGCTTTTCAGAAACCTTATAGAAGGCTTGTTGCAATGCTTCTGTAGCTGTCTTTATAGCCTCTGTGTCAGTCCCCTTCAATGCTTCCTTAACCTTTTCAATCTCAGCCTTAACGGGAGCCTTGTCATCCTCACTCATCTTATCGCCAATTTCGTTCAAGGTCTTTTCAGATTGATAAACTAAGCTTTCTGCATTGTTTCTGGTTTCAACCTCTTCTTTGCGTTTCTTATCCTCTTCAGCATACTTTTCTGCTTCCTTGACAGCTCTGTCGATATCCTCGTCACTTAAGTTTGAAGATGCAGTTATGGTAATCTTTTGCTCATTGCCTGTTCCCATATCCTTTGCAGATACATTAACGATACCATTAGCGTCAATATCAAAGGTTACCTCGATTTGTGGCACACCTCTTGGTGCAGGAGCAATACCTGTTAAGCTGAATCTGCCTAAGGTTTTATTGTATTGTGCCATATCTCTTTCACCCTGAAGAACATGCACCTCAACACTTGTTTGACCATCTGCAGCAGTTGAGAAGATTTGTGACTTCTTTGTTGGGATGGTTGTGTTTCTTTCAATTAGTCTTGTGAATACTCCACCCATTGTTTCAATACCAAGTGACAATGGAGTAACATCCAATAATAGAACGCCTGTTTCCTCGCCACCTAAAACTCCTGCCTGTCTTGCTGCACCAACTGCAACACACTCGTCAGGGTTAATGCCCTTATGTGGCTCCTTGCCCATTTCCTTTTTAACTGCTTCCTGAACTGCAGGAATTCTTGATGAACCACCAACTAATAAAACTTCATCAATCTGAGATGCTGAAAGATTTGCATCCTTCATTGCATTTCTAATACAGGTAAGAGTTCTCTCAACTAAGTCAGAGGTCAACTCATCAAACTTAGCCTTTGAAAGAGTGATGTCCATATGCTTTGGACCTGTTGCATCTGCTGTGATAAATGGTAGATTTATGTTTGAGGTTGTGGTTGTTGACAATTCAATCTTTGTCTTCTCAGCAGCCTCCTTCAAGCGTTGCATAGCCATTTTATCTCCTGACAGGTCAATTCCCTCATTCTTCTTGAACTCTGCCACTAAATAATCAATAATTTTCTGGTCGAAATCGTCACCACCAAGGCGAGTGTCACCATTTGTTGACAACACCTCAAAAACTCCGTCACCAATCTCTAAGATTGACACATCAAATGTACCACCACCAAGGTCATATACCATAATGGTTTGGTCTGTGTCACTCATTCCATAAGCCAATGCAGCAGCAGTAGGCTCGTTGATAATTCTCAAAACCTCCAAGCCTGCAATCTTACCGGCATCCTTTGTTGCCTGACGCTGAGAGTCGTTAAAATATGCAGGAACTGTGATAACTGCCTGAGTTACAGTTTCTCCCAGATAGCTTTCTGCGTCCTGCTTTAGCTTTGTTAAAATCATTGCAGAAATTTCTTGTGGAGTATATGCTTTTTCGTCAATAGTTACCTTTTCACTTGTACCCATTTGTCTTTTAATAGACATAATTGTTCTGTCTGCATTGGTTACTGCCTGACGCTTTGCAACCTGACCAACAATTCTCTCTCCGTCCTTCTGGAATGCCACAACTGATGGAGTTGTTCTTGCACCCTCTGAATTTGTGATAACATTTGCGTTACCACCTTCCATAACAGCTACGCAGCTATTTGTTGTTCCTAAGTCAATACCGATAATTTTTCCCATAATAATCTCCTCCGATTTTATTTATATAATTTAATTTGCAACCTTAACCATACTGTGTCTTATAACTCGGTCCTTCTTATAAATATAACCCTTCATAAATTCCTCAACCACAGTATTGTCAGTGATAGCTTCGTCCTCAATATGCATTACTGCATTGTGCAGATTTGGGTCAAATTCCTCACCCACTGCTAAAATTTCCTCAACATCTAATTTTGAGAGGATATCTTGCATCTGCTTTTTAACCATTTTCACTCCCTCTAAAACCTTCTTTGCATCCTCGGATTCAACCTCGATTGCAATGGCTCTGTCAAGATTGTCGGCAACGGTTATAACCTCTGCAAGTACATCCACAACTGCGTCTGCATACCTTGCATCCTTTTCTCTTTTGCTTCTTTTCTGGAAGTTGTCATACTCGGCGTATAGCCTCATATATTTATCCTCCCATTCCTTGACCTTGGCCTCTGCCTTGGAAAGCTCATCCTCTTCCTCTTCAGACTTTGCCTCCTCCTCTGGAATTTCTTCTTCCTTCACTTCTTCAAGGATTTCCTCATCCTTTTTCTTTTCTGCCAATTTTACCCCTCACTCTCTCCTATATATAATTGCTGAAGTATCTTGTCGATATGCTCGGATATACAATCAAGATTTGCAATTACCTTTGCATAATCCATTCTTTTTGGTCCAATTACTCCTAACTTTCCACCCACCTTTTTATCAAGGGAGTAGTTAACAGTTATCAAGCTACAATCGGATAACTCATCAAAACCTGTTTCTCCACCAATTTTGATATTGACACCCTTTGAGTTAGTATCATCCCTGATAATCTTTTTAAGCTTTTTCTCATCCTCCAGAAATTCGAGCATACTCTGTGCCTTTGGAAGTGAGCTATACTCAGGATATTTTAACAGAGATTTTGTGTTTTCCACATAGACTCTCGTGTCGTCAAAATCTTCAAATGCTTCATATATAAAGTTCATCACCCTAATAAGCACTCTTGTGTCCACACCAAGCTGTTCTCTTGACTCCTCCTGAATTCCTTGAATTTTCTCAAAGCTTATTTCATTGGAGGTGAGTCCCGACAGCCTCTTATTCAGGATTTTACATAACTTCTGTGCCTGCTTTTCGTCCAACCCAAGTGGAAGCATCTGGTTTTTCACAATTCCTGCCTGAGTTACAACTATCAGCATCACATTCCCGCCACCAAGACATATCAAATCAATCTTTTTGATTGCCGAGTTGTCTATTTCAGGGGTTGTGAACACAGTTATATAGTTTGTTAACAGGGATGTGACTGCACTTGCTCTCCTGATTACGCCTTCCAGCTGATTTGCCTTATTTTCAAGGGCAAGCCTTAAGTTTTCAACTGCTTCAACTCCCACCTGATACCTTTGCATAAGGGAGTTAACATAAAATCTGTATCCACTATCCGAAGGGATTCTCCCTGCCGATGTGTGTGGTTGCAATAAAAATCCCATACTCTCAAGGTCAGCCATCTCATTTCGTATTGTGGCACTTGATAATCCCAAGTCATTTTTCTTTGAAATCACCCTTGAGCCCACAGGCTCAGCTGTGCCTAAGTATTCATCAATAACTGCCTGAAGTATCCTTTGTTTTCTTTCATTTAATTCCATTGTATTCACCTCAGTATATACGACTATTGCCTTTATCTGAAAACAATGATGTCGTTAGCACTCACAGACTGCGAGTGCTAACAGTAATAAGATACCACTATTATAACCCTTTGTCAAGGGTTTATTTCCTTTTTTACAATTTATTCATAATTTTACCATTGTTTCTTCAAATTTCACCTTTGTTAGTCATCATTCTGACTAATTTTAGGGTCTAAAAATTCGCACATAACCGAGTTACTCAAATGTATGCCCCTTCGTGAAAGATAAATTCTATCCCCATCCTCAATGAGAAGGTCACTTTTTTTAAATCGTTCTATCTCTTCCTTATATATATCGCCTATTTCCATTTTAAATCGGCTTTCGAATTCTTTTTTACTCACTCCCTTTGTCATTCTCAAGCCCATCATCATAAATTCCTCAATTTTGTTTTTGATGGTGAGTGTTTGATACTCCTCTTTTTTACTGCCACCCTTTATATATTCACCAATGCAATCGGTATTTTTATATCTTGCTCCATTATAATATGAGGCTGTTGCAATTCCTATCCCTATATATTCTCTGCATTCCCAATACTTTATATTATGTCGTGACTCCATACCCACCTTTGAGAAATTCGAAATTTCATATTGCTCATAGCCATTTTCCTTTAAAAATTCGCAAGCATATTCATACATTTCTCTTTCCTCATTCTCATCGGGAAGCTTTAATTTTCCTTCCTCATATTCCTTCATCAAGGGAGTATTCTCCTCAAGGATTAAGCTATAGCATGAAATATGCTGAGGGTTTTCCTTTATGGCATTATTCAAGGTATCCTTAAAGCTTAGCATTGTCTGTTCTGGCAATGCCGACATCAAATCAATGTTTACATTTGGAAAACCTTCAGATTTAATAAGTCTTATAGTTTCTTTTGCATCATCTGAGGTATGTACTCTGCCGATTATTTTAAGCTCATCCTCGTTAAATGTCTGAACGCCAAGGCTTATGCGATTTACACCATATTTTTTTAACAAGTCTAATTTTTCCTTAGTCACAGTTTTGGGATTTGCCTCAATTGTGAACTCATATTCATTTGAAATTTTAAAGCTATCCCTTATTGACACCAATAGTTTTTCTAAAAGCTCCAAGGGAAGAATTGTCGGAGTTCCTCCACCTATAAAAATCGTGTCTATAAGCATACCTTCATATTCCTTCATTTCCCTGACAAGAGCATCTATGTATTCACCCATAAGCTGATGATTATTATCAAAGGACACAAAATCGCAATATTTACATTTTTTCAAGCAAAAGGGTATGTGAATATATAGTCCGTACATAATAAATTCCTCTCTAATTGAAAACAGACTGTCTGTTGGAGTTTTCCCACAGATAGCCTGTTTTTCTAAAATTTAAATTTTAAAATAAGGATTATTCCTCGTCCTCTGAGCAACATTCCTCGCAATCACAATCAAATTCAAGTTCAATTTCCTGATTGCAGTTAGGACATACAATTCCGTGCTCCTCGTCAAGCATATCGAAATCCACAAGAACATCATCATGACAGTTAGGACACTCAATTTCAAAGAAACCATCGTCCTCGTCATAGTCATAATCATCACAGTCGCAATCGCAATCGCAATCGCAATCGCAATCACAATCACAATCGCAGTCGCATTCGTCTAAAAGATAATCCTCAACCTCTGCCAAATCCTCGTCTATTTCGTCAACCTTAGCTTCAAGCTCGTCGTGTGCATCAATAACATCATCAAGAGCATCTGCCATATCACCAATTACTTCAATAATCTTTTTGATAAGCTTTCCCTCATCACCAAGCTTAGATAAATCAGTTGCATCCAAAAAGCCCTTTAAGTATGCTGCCTTATTAGAAATATTTTCCATATTCTGCACTTCCTTTCAAAAATTTTTATATGGAAGGCTTAAACTCTTTCCATATACTCCCCTGTTCTTGTGTCAACTCTTATGATATCGCTTCCGTCAACAAACAAAGGTACTTGAATTACTGCACCTGTTTCAAGAGTTGCAGGCTTGGTTGCACCTGTTGCAGTGTCACCCTTAAAGCCTGGCTCTGTTTCTGCAATAGCTAACTCAACAAAGGTTGGAGGCTCAATACCAAATACGCTACCCTTATAAGACAAAATCTTACATATCATATTTTCCTTAACAAACTTTAAAGAATCTCCCACCTGTTCAGGACCGATTGGCACCATATCAAATGTTTCCTGATCCATAAAGTAGTATAAATCACCATCTGTGTAGGAATACTCCATATCCTTTCTCTCAATGTGAGCCTTAGGCATTTTCTCAGTTGGTCTGAAAGTTCTTTCAACAACGCCACCTGTGATAACATTCTTAATCTTTGTTCTTACGAATGCTGCACCCTTACCTGGCTTTACATGTTGGAATTCCACAACTTGATAAACATTACCCTCAAGTTCAAATGTGATACCGTTTCTGAAATCTCCTGCTGTAATCATATTTTTATCCTCCGTTAATTTAATTTTTATCCAAGCCTTATTATTATCCTTTCCTCACATGACGGAATTTATCAAAAATTCGTTAAGACTAAAAGGCTTAGATACACACATATATATTGTAATATATTTTCTCTGAAATTACAAGTTTTTTTTGAAAAATAAATAGAAATATTTAAATTTTTTCATTTCAGTTTAATATTGCATATAAAAATCATACCCATATCCTTAAAACCTCAAACTCTTTTTCTCTCATTTTTCAGCAAAATATACTATTGTTTATAAAAAAAATAGCAAATTTTATATTTTTTTGCATAAATTTCTTGCCCTATTGACTTTTATATGGTACAATAAACATGATATTTTTATATAGGGAGGTTTTTTTGTGAAGAAAAACACTATTGGAAAACTAATCGCATTTATAATTGCTGCGATTGTTGTTGCTTTTTGTGCCATTACTATTAAAACTACTGACCCAGAAGCAACAAGTATGTACTTTTCAACCTTTGTTGCATTATTGCCACCTCTTGTTGCAATAGCTTTGGCATTGATAACAAAGGAAGTTTATTCATCATTATTTGTGGGAATTTTGTTGGGTGCCTTGTTCGTTGCTAACTGGCAGCCTGTACCTGCGTTAGACGCACTTTTAAATGATGGTATCATTTCTGCTATTTCAGGAACTGCAGGTATCTTTATGTTTTTGGTTATCCTTGGTGCTTTGGTGGCATTGGTTAACAAAGCAGGTGGTTCTGCATCCTTCGGAAGATGGGCAGAAACTCACATTAAGTCCAGAATAGGTGCTATAATTGCAACCTTTATATTGGGCGTTTTGATTTTTATTGACGACTATTTCAACTGTCTGACCGTCGGAAGCGTTATGCGTCCTGTTACTGACAGTCACAAAATATCAAGAGCAAAGCTTTCATATTTAATAGATGCAACAGCTGCTCCTGTTTGTATGATAGCTCCTGTTTCTTCATGGGCAGCTGCAGTTTCTCAGTTTGCTGAGGGTACAGGCTATTCAGGAATTGAATTGTTCATCCGTGCAATTCCATACAACTTCTATTCATTGTTGTCCTTCGTATTTATAATTGCATTGACTCTTATGAAATTCGATTATGGCCCAATGAAGCTACACGAGCTTAATGCAATCAACAACAACGACCTGTTCACCTGTGGTGACAGAGTTGACCAGACCTCAGATGAGTCTGCAAATCCAAAGGGTAAGGTTATTGACTTGATTTTCCCTGTACTTGTTTTAGTTGCTATCTGCGTAGTTGCCCTGCTACATGTTGGTGGCTTCTTCCAGGGTTCTGACTTCATCACTGCATTTGGCAATACCGATGCAACAGTTGGTTTACCTTGGGGTGCATTGGTTGCATTGATTTTTACAATCATTTACTTAATAGCAAGAAGAGTTGTTACCTTTAAGGAAGCTATGGAATGTATTCCAAAAGGCTTTATCGCAATGGTGCCTGCAATCTTAATTCTTACAATGGCTACCTCATTGAAGAATATGACAGGTCTTTTAGGTGCAGATGTATTCGTTGGTAATCTTATGAATTCTGCAGCAGAAGGTCTTGCAAACTTCCTACCTGCAATTATATTTGTGGTTGCTTGTATCCTTTCATTCTCAACAGGAACATCATGGGGTACATTCGGAATTTTGATTCCTATCGTTGCAGCTATCTTCCCTGCAGACAGTAATCTTTTGATTATCGGTATGTCAGCTTGTCTTGCAGGTGCAGTATGTGGCGACCATTGCTCACCTATTTCAGATACAACAATTATGTCATCTGCAGGTGCACAATGTAATCACTTGAACCATGTTTCAACTCAGTTGCCTTATGCAATCACAGTTGCTGTAATTTCCTTCGTACTATATGTGCTTGCAGCATTCATCCAGAATGCAGTTATCCTTTTAGCAGCAGGCGTTGTTATCACAGTAGCAGTTCTATTCGTTATAAAGGCTTTAACAAAATCAAAGGCATAAAAATAAAAGAGCATAAAAATTCCTCACCAATCGGTGAGGAATTTTTTTATAGCTCAATTAAATCCTTTGGTGAGGTTGTTAGATTTTCATAGCCATCCTTTTTAATTGCCACAACATCCTCAATTCTCACTCCACCAAAGCCCTCTATGTATATTCCCGGCTCAACTGTGATAACATTTCCTGTTCTTGCTATTGCCACGCTCCTGCTCGAAAAATTAGGTGACTCATGAATTTGAATTCCAAGACTGTGTCCAAGACTGTGAGCAAAGTTCTCTTCATAGCCTGCCGACTTTATTATATCCCTTGCAATTCTGTCTATATAGGAGCATTTGACTCCGTCCCTGACTTCTTTCATTGCCTCCTGTTGTGCCTTTAACACAATGTTATATATTTCCTTTTGCTTATCAGTTGCCTTTCCCACAACCACAGTTCTCGTCATATCCGAGCAATATCCGTCAAAAATGCAACCAAAGTCCAGAGTAACAAAATCACCCTTTTCGATTATCTTATCACTTGCCACTCCGTGAGGCATTGCCGACCTTTCTCCCGATGCCACAATGGTTTCAAAGCTTACTCCCTCTGCACCATTTATTCTCATAAAGTTCTCAAGCCTGTGTGCAATCTCCTTTTCCGAAACCCCTGCTTTTATATATTCAAGGGTATTTAAAAATGCTTTGTCCCCAAGAGCCTCTGCTTTTTTTATTCTTTCTATTTCCCATTGCTCTTTTACTTGTCGTGGTTCGTCAATAAGCTCCTGTGCCATTATATATTCTGCCTTTTTTACCCCATTCTTCAGCTTTTCAAATTGAGCTACCGAAAGATACTCCTCCTCATAGGCAATAGTCCTCGCTCCCACATCCGAGAAGACTGTGGACAATCCATTCTTTATGTCATATATTTCAAAATCTGACGCCTGATTTTTAGCCTGAATTGTGTATCTTGAATCGGTGATTAAAATGGCTCTTTCTTTAGTGACAACAAGGCTTGCATCCTCTGATGTGAAGCCACTGTAATAGAATATATTCGCCTTACCTGTTATATAGAAGGTGTCAAAGTCCTCCATTTGTGCTCTGAGTTTTTCAAGGTTGTTCATTTTACCCACCTGCTATCTATTATTTATCAGTCTTATTTTAGCATTTTTAAATAGCCCTTGTCAAGAAAATTACCCCTTCCTTTAAAATTTATATTGACAAAATTTAAAGCTTGTGTTAAAATATTCCTTGTAAACAGGGGTGCTTGTTGAAACAAGCTGAGAGTAGGCATATTGATGCCTTAACCCGTATAACCTGATTTGGGTAATGCCAACGTAGGGAGAAATGTTTGGAGCTTTCAGGTTATGCATTTTCGCATAACTTTTTTGTTTTTAAAGCAAAAATAAAGGCTCTGTCGCTTTTTTTACTATAATGGCGACAGAGTCTTTTTACTTTTTAGAAGCCGTCTGTTTATCAAAAAAAATTTTATGAAAGGTTGTGATTTTCATTATGAAAAGAACAAAAAAATTAACCACCTGTGCTTTGCTTATTGCCACATCAATAATTCTTGCACTTATTTCAAAACTTATCCCCTCACCCTTTTTGCAAGGTGGAAGCGTCACTTTTGCAAGCGCTGTGCCAATAATAATGGCATCCATTTTATTTGGCTTAAAGTGGGGACTTGCAACCTCTGTTTCATATGCATTCCTGCAACTGATTTCAGGCTTCTATCCACCACCCACACAAAATCTTTTATCCTTTTTCTTGGTGGTAATGCTCGATTATATAATTGCCTTTGGCGTGTATGGAATTGCTTGCCTTTTCTATAAAAAGGATAAACCTGTAACAATTTCTTTATGTGGCTTTATTGTTACAACTCTTAGATTTATTTGCCATATTCTATCAGGAGTTTTGATATGGGGAGTTTACGCAGAAGAAGGTCAGAGCGTATTTTCCTATTCCCTGATATATAATGGCTCCTATATGGTCCCTGAGATAATAATAACCACTGTAACTCTATGGATACTTACAAAATTTATAACAAATCTATCCCATAAAGGAATATAAAAAAGTGAGGAATTTTCCTCACTTTTTTTCAATCTTACCTGTTTGGGATTTTTTGTAATACTTATTATTTTCATCAATTACAATCTTATCTGCAATTTTAGACTTTTCCTCATTTTCCCTTTCATGATTTACAAACCCAAGAGTCTTTTCTCCAATACCTTCGACTGTTGATGGGATATATAGTCTGTTCCATCCTATTCTATAGACCTCGTCACAGAAAATTGCTCCGTCCTTTATTTCCTTAACGCCTTCAGGAATTATGATTTCCCCGTCAATAGAATTGTTATTGGGGATATAATATACAGCACTCTTGTCCTTACTGTATAAAAGACCATTTTCACTTGTATAATGTGGGTTGGTTTCCTTCACCTTGATATTCTCAATATGGGCGTGACAATAAATTGCAATCGCAAGATTATGCCCATCCTGATTTAAAATATTAGGTGGTATAACATTGGTGACAATAAGGCTATCAGGCAAAATCAGGGTTTTTATGTCTGCAAGATTAAAGCACATCTCATCCAAGCTCGTAACTCCCTCAGGAATTTCATATTCCTTAACAATTTTGTTGTTGGGATATGCAATCAGCCTTGTCCCCTCTTTATTAAATAGTACTCCGTCCACCGTCTTAAAATTTTCGGCATTATTAGAAATCACATACTCGGAATAATTGCCAAAAGCATAAAATATGTGTCCTCCATAGCCTGAATTTTCCTCTATGCGATAATCTCCTCCAATCATCTTTAATCCGTCAGGGAAAACAAGTGTATCACCCTTTAGTTTCATACAATGGTTAAAAGCTCCGTCACTGATTACCTCCAATGTTGAAGGAAGATATAATTCTCCGTCTGCCTCATCGCAGTATTGAAAGGCATATGCACCCACCTTTTTCAGTCCTTCGGGCAGGATTATTCCACCCTTGAATTTGCAATGGTCAAAGGCACATTCTCCTATCTCCTCCAATCCCTCTGAAAATACAACCTCACTAAAATTACCACTCTTTGAAAAGCTATATCCATCGAGGATTTTTATCCCACTGCCAAGCTTTAATTGTCCATCAAAGCCACATCCCCAGAAGGCATATTTTTCTATTTTCTGGACAGTGTCAGGGATAATTAAATCACCCTTCAAGCTAACACAAGAATGAAATGCCTGCTCGCATATTTCTTCTACCCCCTCACCAATTTCGAGAGCTGAAATTTTTTCGCAGGCCTTAAATGCAAGACTTGGAATTTTTTTCACATTACCACTAATCTTTACCAATCCATCAAAATCACAGAAGGCAAATGCACCTGAACCAATCCTTTGTAATCCATCAGGCAATATTAAATCCCCATTAAAGCCTCTGCACTCTGCAAATGCAACTGTGCCTATACTTTTAAGGCTTTTGGGAAGCTTTAATTCTCCCTGACTTTCCAGTCCACCCATAAAGGCACAATGGTTTATGTTCACTATTCCCTCAGAAATTTCAACTCTGTCAATACTATTTCCACCAAAAATGTTATATTCCTTATAGTCCTTTTTACTCCTCACCCCTCGTCCTACAGAGGTGATATGCTTTGAATTTAAGTAGTTCGGAATAACAACTACCCTTTCATTACCCTTGTATTCGTAAAGAGTTTTTCCGTCTGAGGACACTCTCCACTGTAAAATGTCGCCCTCTATATGCTCAGCTTCCATAACAATTTCAGGTTGAGATTCTACAGAAAATACTTTTCCGTTTTCTACACTGTCCAAGACATAGACCTTTATGGCTCTATCTTCAGGGATTATAAGTCCATTTCCCGAAATCTCATTTGTGCCACCCTTGATTTTTCCCTTTTCGAGAGTGAAATATTGAGTTTTCTCTACCTCTTTCTTATAAAGAAGCTCCAGCACCAATGTGGCATCTTTTTTTAATTTCTTTCTGTCATACTCAAGCTCGATAGCACACAATTTGCCAGAATTTATATATAGCCTTGTTATTTCAAAATCCAGACCCTCACGACTATATAACGAAACACTTAGAATGCATACTATAATCAGCAGAAAAATAACTATTCTCCTGAAAACCTTCATACGCCCTGTCCCCTTATCTTTTTGTTATTTTTTCCTTATCTTCCTCATTTCTAAAATACTGAAATCCGAAGCCTCGTAGTTCTCGATATAATCAAGAGCATCCTTTTCATTGTCAGTCACAAAGAATAAGCTTTTGCTTTCCTTATACATAAAATTCTTTTCAATTGCATTGTCAATCGTCTTTAGCATATAGTTAAAATATCCGTCCACATTAAGTACAACAATAGGCTTTTTGTGTATCCCCAATTGCTTTAAGGTCAGCACCTCATAAAATTCATCATAGGTTCCTATTCCACCGGGGGTGGTTATAATGGCATCTGCCATTCCCCACAACAAATCCTTTCTTTCCTTCATATCCTTTGTTTTAATTAGCTTTGTTATATTTTCATATAAAATTCCATCCACATCAAAGAATTCAGGCGCAATACCAATTATATCTCCGTTTGTTCTATAGACTCCTCTTGCTGATGCACCCATCATTCCGTCTGCACCACCACCGAATATAAGTGAATGTCCTCTTCTGCCAATTTCCTCGCCTAACTTTTCTCCTGCCTTTATAAAGCTATTATCTATTTCATTGCTTGCTGCTCCGTAAACACATATTTTCATTATATAAGCCACTCCTGATTCTTTTTATAATACTATATAGTTATTATACTTTGTTTTTATAGAAAATGCAACCAAATCACTCTCAATATTTTTATTTCATTAATTTGACAACTGCTTTTAAAAATGATATACTATCATACAAGAACTCACAAAGTATTTAAGGAGGATTTGTCTATGAAAGCAACAGGAATAATCAGACCAGTTGATAATTTAGGAAGACTTGTGCTTCCCAAGGAACTTCGCAAGGTTTTCCATATTGAAGAAAAAGACGAGCTGGAAATTTTTGTTGAGGACAATATGATAATTTTGAAAAAATATGAGCCTGTGTGCATTTTTTGTGGTAAGAGCAACAACCTTGTTGAGCTATCGGATAAATCTGTGTGCAGTGACTGCGTTGCACTTTTGAATAACAAGCTTAACAGTTGATATTTTACCCTATTTTTGTCACATTTATTATGCACTATTATTTTGGGCTTACGGTGACTTTTTTCACAGTAGGTCCTTTTTAGAAAGAGCAACAAAAAGGGAGAATTAAAGACCAATGAAAAGGATAAAGATTTTTGACACCACCCTTCGTGACGGATAGCAATCTCCCGGTTGCAGTATGAACTTGAGGGAAAAAATATCCGTTGCCAGGAGTCTTGAAAAGCTTGGTGTTGATGTAATAGAAGCAGGCTTTAGCGCTTCCTCCTTAGGAGATTTTGAAGCAGTCAGAGCAATTTCCGAAACCATAAAGGATTGTACTGTGGCAGCACTGGCACGAGCATCCAAAAATTGATACCACAAGAATATTTAGAACAAGTAAAAAGGTGTACGACATAATTGGTCAGAGTGCACCCCTGAATAAGCCTATTGTGGGCAGAAATGCCTTTGCTCACGAATCAGGCATTCATCAGCACGGAATTTTAGCCAACAAACAAACCTATGAGATTATGACTCCCGAATCGGTGGGCGTGAAGGAAAATGACATTGTATTAGGAAAACATTCGGGTAGGCATGCGTTTCTTGAACATGTTCAGAATATGGGCTATGAGCTATCAGATACCGAGCTTGAATTGGTTTTTGAGTCCTTTAAAAAGCTTGCAGATAAGAAAAAGGAAATCACAGATTTTGATATTGAGGCGTTATTATCTCAATTGAACTCTGACGAGCAGGAATATTCACTTGACAGATTTGATGTTCATGCAGGAAATCACACAACTGCCACCTGTACCATCCAATTAAAGAACTCAAATGGCGATTTGTTTGAGGATGTGTGTTTGGGTGACGGTCCTATTGATGCAGCATATAATGCAATCGACAGAATTATAAATCCACCTGCTCACAGACTTCTCACCTATAATATCCGTTCAATTTCAGAGGGTAAGGACACTCTTGGTGAGGTGCTGGTTAAAATCAAAACCGAGGATGGTAAAATTTATAACGGACGAGGCTTATCCACCGACATTATTGAGGCAAGTATTCTTGCCTATCTCCATGCTATGAATAAGCTTCCTGATGTGAATGGAAATACACAAGGCGTGGTTTAACATTTAGAGGAATAATAAGTCATAAAAAAAGATATGTGATTTTAAATCACATATCTTTTTTTAATGACAATTACATCTTTTAAAGGGCTTTGATAAATCCTTGAACATAAGGACGCTATTATCCTTTCTGCCGTCCTCATTATAACCTTCCTTCTTAAAAAATTCCAAAGCCTCACCAAAGGCTTCAATTTCAATTAAATATCCCTTCAATTGAACTGCCTTATCCTCTAAGGCTCTTAAAACCGTGTCACCAACATATTGGAGTCTATATTCCTTTTTAACGCAAACTCTGTCTATTGAAAAAATGCCTTCACTTTTTTTCGATATTCTTGCCGCCGCAATTTCTATATCCCCATCATAGCCTATAATATGCCATGCAACACTATCCTCTTCGTCCTTTTCTATTTGAATATTCATTTCCTTTTCAAATATGTTTTTTTGGAACGCATTGGTTTTTGAAAAACCATCGTCACCCTGTATCAGCTTAAATCTAAGCACAAAAATTACCCCTTTTATATCAAGTTAATTGAATTTTCCTTACAGATTCTATAGGTTTCATCATCCCACACCGATGATTGTACCTCACCGATATGAGCTTTTCCAAGCATACACATACATAGTCTTGACTGACCTATTCCTCCACCAATTGTGTAGGGAAGCTTTTTTTCTAAAATTGCTTTATGGAAATCAAGTTCCAATCTGTCCTCAGCATTTGCTATTTTACATTGTGAAACAAGGGTGTCCTCGTCCACTCTTATTCCCATACTTGAAAGCTCCAATGCCACATCTATAACAGGATAATATACTAAAATATCTCCGTTTAAGCTCCAGTCGTCATAATCGGGTGCTCTGCCATCGTGCTTTTCACCATTAGACAGCTTGCAACCTATCTGCATCAGGAATACTGCCTTTTTCTCCTTAGTTATTCTATATTCCCTTTCCTTTGCAGAAAGGTCAGGATATAAATCCAGAAGCTCCTGACTTGTGATAAAGGTTATATCCTCAGGGAGATTATCCTCAAGCTGAGGGTAGATTTTGCATATCTCAACCTGAGTTTCCTTAATCACTCTATAGATATTTCGGACAGTTTCTATCAGGTTTTCCATAGTTCTGTCCTCTTTTTTTATAACTCTGCACCAGTCCCATTGGTCAACATACATAGAATGAAGATTATCAAACTCCTCGTCACGACGGATTGCATTCATATCTGTGTATAAGCCTTCTCCAACCTGAAATCCAAACTTACCTAAGGACATTCTCTTCCACTTTGCAAGAGAATGAACAATCTCACAGGTTGCTCCACCGATTGCAGGTACATCAAAGGTAACAGGTCTTTCAACTCCGTTTAGGTTATCATTTAGTCCCGATTCAGGTCGCACAAACAAGGGTGCTGAAATTCTTTGAAGATTAAGCACCTTGGTGAGCTTATTCTGAAAAGTATCCCTCACTATTTTAATAGCAAGCTGAGTTTCCTTTATATTTAAACTATTTTTGTACTCCTTTGGTATAATCACCGACATTGTTTCCAATTCTCCCTTTCCACATAGTTAAAAAACAAAATCACCTATTATTAAACCACAAATTATGCCTTTTGTCAACCTATATTCAGGATAACGGCTTGTCAACCACCTCAATACTATCAAGAGTCTTTCTAAAATTTTCCCTGATAGACATTAAGTATTCCTCTCTCAAAAGTTTTTGCTCTGCCAATTCATCTTGTGTTAAACCCTCTTCTCTTGATTTTTTTGCAAGCTGGTTTATTCTTTCAATCTTTTCCTTTTCCATTTTTTCTCCTCATTCTTATTTAATAATATTTATTATATACCTTTTTCCCTGAATGTCAATATAAATTGAGGCTTTTAAACTATCCTGAATAAAAAATTTTTTAATACAAGCTACCAAATCAAATCCCTACACATAGTATGATATTACAAGAGAAAAAACAGGAGCTTTAAAACCTTTATACGCTCCTTCAGACTTTTCTTGTGAATTATCGGTTAACTTTTAAAATATTTTGAAAGGAGGCATATACCATGGGTGATTGTGGATGCCAAAACGGTTGCGGTTTCGATTTGGATATGGTTTTATGGGTATTGATTATTATCATAATCGTAACATGTATGTGTAACTAATTTATATAGCTTAAAAGACCTTAAAGCTTAGAACTACCCTCGGACATAAACTTTAAAATATCCGTCTTATTAAATATAAGACGGATATTTTTTTGGTATTTTATAAAATAAATTGATAATCCTAATAACAGATTTTAAAAAAAGAAGGAGGATACCAATTTGGATACACAAAAAAAACCTCATAGCTTTATAGGCACTTTTGGTGCAATCTCGATGGTGGTGGGAACTGTTATCGGAAGTGGAGTTTTTTATAAAGCGCAGGATATTATTATATCCTCCAATAAAAATATCCTCATTGGTGCTTTGGCGTGGCTTTTGGGTGGATTGATTATGCTTTTTTGTGCCATCAGCTTTTCAAACATATCCTCTCTGTGCAAAAACGAAATAGGACTCATAGGCTTTTATAATTCCTTGCTTGGAAAGGGCTTTTCCTATTATATAGCCTGGTTCCTTATGAGTATATATTATCCTTCTATGATTGCCATTATTGCCTGGAGCTCAGCTCGGTTTTCATTAGCCTTGATGGGCTTTGTTGATAAAAACTTCAGTATAATTTGCTTTGGTCTTTCGATTTTCTATCTGGCTATAAGCTTTTCCTTAAATACATTTTTACCAACACTCTCCCAAAAATTTATATCCTCTGCCACCATAATAAAGCTTGTTCCATTGGTTTTAATGATTATAGCAGGAGTATTTTCCCTTCTTTTTTTAAACCCTAACCCACGAGCCATATTTCATATCACCGAGCATTTTCACCCTTCTATTTATTTTTCTATGATAGTTGCAACAAGCTTTGCATACGAGGGCTGGATTGCAGTAACAAGCATTGCACCACGACTAAAAAATCCAAAACGAACTCTCCCTCTTGCACTCACCATCGGCTCTCTTATCACAATTTTTGTATATATTTTATTTTTTATAGCTCTGATGGGAGGTGCAACGGTTGAGGAAATATCCCGATATGGTACAACTATTGCATTTGAAAATCTTTTTGGGAGAGTTGGGGGTGGACTATTAAATATATTTGTGGTTATATCCTGCTTGGGTGCTCTTTTTGGGCTTACAATGGCATCTGTCCAGACTCCTCGCACAATTATCTCACGAGGCTTATTAAAAAATTACTCAAGTCTTTTAAAATTTTCCTCTGCGATTGAATTTTTTATAAGCCTATTATGGCTTATTTTATGGTTTTTTAAAAATTCAAGACCTAATCTTAATATATTTTTTGATTCATCAGAGCTTCCTGTGGTAACTATATATGCCTTTTATATCCCCATTTTTATAAAGCATATTAAACTGATGCAAGGCTCATTTTTAAATAAAGCTCTTATCCCCGTTCTTGCAATCGCAGGCTCTTTGTTTATGGTTGTTTCAGGTTTTGTTGCCCACAAAAAAGATATATTTTTCTATCTTTTATTTTTCACCATTGTAATGCTTATAGGTAAGGCTATTAAAAGTAAGAAATAATAAATTTTAATAATACAGATAATTTTACACATACTATCAATATATAACAGGCTACGGAAAGGGATTTATGTTTATGATTCTAAGAAAAATTATAAAAGATAAATTTAATAAAAGCATAGAAGAATGCAACGACAAGGAGTTATATTTATGCCTTGTGGAACTTATAAAAAACGAAAGTTTGAAAAGAAAATCACCTATGGGCAAGAAAAAGCTATATTATGTGTCGGCAGAATTTTTAACAGGCAAGCTATTATCCAATAATCTTATTAACTTAGACCTCTACAACAAAATCGAAAAAGAACTAAAAGAGGTTGGAAAAAGCATAAAGGAGCTTGAGAAGTACGAAAACGAGCCAAGCCTTGGAAATGGTGGTCTTGGCAGACTTGCTGCCTGCTTTTTAGATTCCATTGCAACCTTAGGACTAAATGGTGACGGAGTGGGACTTTTGTATCACTTCGGCTTATTCCGTCAGAAATTTGTTGATAATATGCAAACCGAAGCTCCTGATTACTGGCTCAAAGATTATAGCTTTTTAAACCCCACCAACAAAACCTATGAGGTTAATTTTTCAGACTTTTCTCTAACCTCAAGGATGTATGATATTGACATAATCGGCTACAACGGGTGTACCAATCATTTGCACTTATTTGATTTGGAAAGTGTTGACGAGAGCATTTTAAAGGACAAAATAGACTTTGACAAAACAAAGTATGAGAAAAATCTCACCCTGTTTTTATATCCGGATGACAGTGACGAGAAGGGAAAGCTATTAAGACTATATCAAGAATATTTTATGGTTTCCTCGGCAGTCAGCTTAATTTTGGAGGATGCAAAGAAAAGAGGTTCTACCCTTCTTAACCTTCCCGATTATATAGTTGTGCAGATAAACGACACTCACCCCTCTTTAATTATTCCGGAGCTTATTTTAAGACTCACCGAAGAGGGTATTGATATAGGTGACAGTATTGACATTGTTACGAAAATGTGTGCCTACACAAACCACACAATTTTAGCAGAGGCATCAGAAAAATGGCAAACGGACTATATAGAAAAGGTATGCAAAAAGCTCCTACCCATAATCAAATTATTAGACCAGAGAGTAAGAGTAAAATATGATGATGAAAATGTTTATATTATAGATAATCAAGGTCTTGTTAATATGGCAAGAATGGATATTCATTATTCCTTCAGCACAAATGGAGTGGCAAGCCTGCACACCGATATTCTAAAAACAAATGAGCTTAAAAGCTTTTATGAGTTATACCCCGAAAAATTCAATAATAAAACAAATGGTATAACACCTCGTCGTTGGCTATATCTTGCAAATCCACAGCTCACCGAATTTCTGTCTTTAAAAATTGGTGATGACTTTAAAAGGGATACACAAAAACTTGCAGATTTTAAAAAATATATAAAGGACGAGGATGTTTTGAGAAAGCTTCTTAAAATAAAGCAAGAAAAAAAGAAGGAGCTTTCTGAATTCTTATTAAATGAGCAAAAAATTCTTCTGGATGAAAACTCCATTTTTGATATTCAATCAAAGCGTCTGCACGAATATAAGCGTCAGCAGTTAAATGCCCTATATATAATTGATAAGTATTTAAAAATTAAGGAAGGCGAGGCAATAAATCGTGGTATAACCTTCATCTATGGGGCAAAGGCAGCTCCTGCCTACACACTGGCAAAGGATATTATTCACCTTATTCTTTGCCTTTCAAAAATAATTGATTCCGACCCCGAGGTATCAGGCTTTTTAAAGGTAGTTATGCTTGAAAACTACAATGTCACAATGGCCCAAAAAATTATCCCTGCCTGTGATATTTCCGAGCAGATTTCTCTTGCCTCCAAGGAAGCAAGTGGCACAGGTAATATGAAATTTATGATGAACGGAGCTGTTACCTTAGGCACAGAGGATGGTGCAAATGTGGAAATTCATCAGCTTGTGGGTGACGATAATATCTACATTTTTGGTGCATCAAGTGATGATGTTGTAAAAAAATATGAGCTTAATTCCTATAACCCCAAAAGCTATTATAAAAAGAATGATAGAATAAAAAAATGTGTTGATTTTATAACAAGTGACACTATGTTGTCTGTGGGTGCTGAAGAAAGCTTAACAAGGCTTAAAAATGAGCTTATAAACAAGGATTGGTTTATGACCTTATTGGATTTTGAAGATTATTCAAAAACTAAGGACCTTGCTTTTTCGGATTTTGAAAACAGGCTTTTATGGGCAGAAAAGATGCTTGTTAATATCAGTATGTCAGGCTATTTTTCCTCAGACAGAACAATAGCAGAATATAACAGGGATATCTGGAAGATTGATAAATAAAGGAGATATAAAATATGGATAGCAAAAATAAAACAATAATCGCTCCCTTGTCGGGAAAGGTAATACCTATTGAATCAGTGAAGGATTCAGTTTTTGCCGAGAAAATATTAGGTGACGGATGTGCCATAATTCCTGATGACGGAAAAATAACAAGTCCTGTTGACGGAAAAGTCATTTCCGTTGCAGAAACTCTCCACGCCTTTGGCTTTTTATCTCAGGACGGCATAGAGGTTTTGGTGCATATTGGTCTGGACACTGTGAAGCAAAAAGGTGAAGGCTTCAAGGTTTTTGTGTCCCCCAGCGATAAAGTGAGGAAGGGTGACCCAATTGCACAGGTTGATATAGACTTATTAAAAAAGAAAAAATATGATATCACCACCCCTGTGATTATAACCAACAAGCCTATAGATTGTGAATTGAATATTGCCCAAGGCAATGTAACCTCTAAAAAAACTCCTCTAATACAAATTGATGAAAAGAAAAGTGAGGATGTAACTCCCAAGAAGAAAAGTAGAACGCCTGTAAACTTTGATAGCTTGCAAAAGCTTGGAAAGGTATTGATGGCAGTAATTGCAGTTATGCCAGCTGCAGGTCTTATGATTAGTCTTGGAAAGCTTATATCTATGGCAGGTGGAGTTGAAATTTTAGCTACAATTGGTGCTATTATGGAAAGCATTGGTTGGGCAATTATCAGTAATCTCCATATTTTATTTGCAGTTGCTATTGGTGGCTCCTGGGCAAAGGACAGAGCAGGTGGTGCTTTTGCAGCAACCATTGCTTTTATCCTGATAAATAGTATAACAGGTGCAATTTTTGGAGTTACCAACGATATGCTCACAAGCCCCGATGCAGTTGTTCACACGCTTTTCGGTCAGGAAATAAGCGTTAGTGGATATTTCACCTCTGTTTTAGGCGCTCCTGCATTAAATATGGGAGTTTTTGTGGGCATTATTTCAGGCTTTTTGGGTGGAATTGTGTATAACAAATATTATAATTTCCGTGGGCTCCCTGATGCGCTTTCCTTCTTTAACGGAAAGCGATTTGTGCCCTTGGTTGTTATATTGTGGTCGGTTTTAGTGTCCCTTGTTTTGTCTGTTGTGTGGCCATTGGTACAATCAGCTATAAACGCCTTTGGAGTGTGGATTGCCAACTCAAGCTCATCCTCCCCTGTTTTTGCACCCTTCGTTTATGGAACATTGGAAAGACTCCTCCTTCCCTTCGGGCTTCACCATATGCTCACAATCCCAATGAACTATACCTCTTTTGGAGGGACATATATTATCCAAACGGGAGCAAGTGCAGGAACAACAGTTTTTGGTCAGGACCCATTATGGCTTGCCTGGGTTACCGACCTTATAAACTTCAAAAATGTAGGAGATGTGGCATCATATAACGAGCTTTTAAAAACAGTTGTACCTGCTCGTTTCAAGGTAGGACAAATGATAGGTGCAACAGGTCTTTTATTGGGCGTGGCACTTGCTATGTATAAAAAGGTGGACCTTGATAAACGAAAAGAATATCGTTCTATGTATATCTCAACTGCCCTGGCAGTATTCTTAACAGGTGTTACCGAGCCAATTGAATTTATGTTTATGTTCTCAGCAATTCCTCTATATATTGTATATTCTCTAATTCAGGGACTATGCTTTGCATCGGCAGGAATTGTGAATTTAAGACTTCACTCCTTTGGAAATATTGAATTTTTAACGAGAGTTCCAATGTCGTTAAAGGCAGGACTTGGAATGGATATTATAAACTTTTTAATCGCTGTTGTGATTTTCTTTATAATTGGATATCTTGTTGCATACTTTATGCTTGAAAAATTCAAATTTGCAACTCCCGGCAGACTTGGAAACTATACCTCAGGTGAAGAAACCTCACCCATTAAAGAAGGTGATAGTTCAAAAACAACCTCCAATTCTCAAGCAGAAAGAATAATAGCCTTACTTGGTGGCAGAGAGAATATCGACTTTGTGGATGCTTGTATGACACGATTGAGAGTCACTGTTAAAAATCCGTCACTGGTAAAAGATGAGGCTTCCTGGAAAAAGGAAGGGGCTTTGGGATTGGTGAAAAAGGACACAGGTATTCAGGCAATATATGGGCCAAAAGCCGATGTTTTAAAGTCGGATATAAATGACATTTTATAAAAAGAGGTGGTTAAAATCAGGCTTGTAACCTTAAACACGCATAGCTTGGCAGATGTAAATAATGAGTTTTCTATAAAAAATCTTTCATCATTTATAGAAAGAGAACAACCTGATATTATATCACTTCAGGAGGTTAATCAAACTCACACCTCGAGTCCTGTTAAAAAGGACGATTTAATGTTTTTATATCCCTGTTCTTGCGAGGTACCAATAAAAAGTGATAACTTTGTATATAGCGTTGTTAAACTTTTAAGGAAAATAGGAGTCACTTACTACTGGTGTTGGCTACCTGTTAAAATGGGATATTCGAAATTTGATGAGGGACTTTCCATTCTTTCAAAAACTCCCATTATAAATTGTGGTGGTATCAATATTAGTAAAATTCAGGACTATAATAATTGGAAAACAAGGAAGCTTTTGTGGGCATCGGTTAAAGACTGTGACGAAATCTTCACCTCTGTTCACACAAATAACTGGGAAAATGGCTTTTTTGAGGAATGGAACAAAATATCCTCAAGTTTCTTAGAAAAGTGTAATGTATGGCTTATGGGAGATTTCAACTCGCCTTCAAATGCTAAAGGAGAGGGTTATGATTTAATGTTGTCGTCCGGCTGGTATGACGCCTTTTCCCTTTCCTCTGCCACAACAAACAGGGAAACTGTGGTTAACAAGATTGATGGATGGGAGAATAATAAAGAAAAACTCACAATAGATTATATTTTAACCAATAAACAATCTAAAATTAAAAGCTATGAAACTATATTTGACGGGAAGAAAACTCCTGTTATATCCGACCATTATGGAATAATGGTTACCACTTAAAAAAGGAGAGAAATTAAAAATTGAGAAGCTCAGGAATTTTAATGCATATTTCAAGTCTTCCTTCTAAATATGGAATAGGTGCATTTTCGAAAAGTGCCTATGATTTTTGTGATTGGTTAGCAGAGTCAGGGCAAAGCTACTGGCAAATTCTCCCTCTTGGAGTGACGGGTTATGGCGATTCTCCCTACCAGTCTTTTTCCACCTATGCAGGAAATCCCTACTTTATAAGCTTGGAAGAACTTATAGAGTGGGGACTATTAAAAAAAGAGGAATGTGACGAGCTGGATTTTGGCAAAGACTTAACCCGTGTGGATTATCACAAGCTGTATCAAAATCGTTACCCTCTTTTATATAAGGCATACAAACGATTTGACTTATCCAACTCCCCCGAATATAAAAGCTTTGTTGAGGAAAATAGCTATTGGCTTTTAGACTACTCACTTTTTATGGCAATTAAAAATAACAATTCCGACTCATCCTGGCTTTTATGGGATGAGAGGTTGAAAAATAAAAATCCACACATTATCGAGCAGTATCGTGATAAGCTTTCATTTGAAATCGACTTTCATAACTTTTTGCAATTCTTATTTTTTTCTCAATGGAAAAAGCTAAAAAACTATATGGCTACTAAAAATATTAAGGTTATTGGGGATATTCCCATTTATGTGTCCTTGGACAGTGCAGATGTGTGGAATCATCCCCACCTATTTCAGCTCGATAAAAACAAGCTCCCATTATCAGTTGCAGGATGTCCACCCGATGAATTTTCAAAAAAAGGTCAGCTATGGGGTAATCCCTTGTATAATTGGGAGGAGCATAAAAGAGAAAACTATACATGGTGGAAGAAAAGATTTTTGTTTGCATTATCTCTTTATGATGTGGTAAGAATTGACCATTTCAGAGGCTTTGACCAATACTATTCCATTCCATATAATAGTGCTGATGCAATCCACGGTGAGTGGAAAAATGCCCCCGGAAAAGAGTTGTTTAACACATTAGGACTTGATAAGGAGAGAATTATTGCCGAAGATTTAGGCTTTGTTACTCCTTCACTTAAAAAGCTTTTAAAGGACACAGAGTTTCGAGGTATGAAGATTGTTCAGTTTGCCTTTGATTCGAGGGATACCGGCTTCAAAAACGATTATATGCCTCACAACTATCCCGAAAAGTGTGTTGTTTACACAGGCACTCATGATAATTCAACCACCACCTCCTGGTTTTCCACTCTCCCTTATGACGACAAACGCCTTGCAAGAGAGTATATTGCAGATTTTTTCACTCCTGCCGAAATCATATATAAATCCTTTATAAGTCTTGCAATGCAATCTCCTGCCGAGCTTTCAATAATTCCTATGCAGGACTGGTTAGGGTTAAATGATTCTGCCAGAATGAATACTCCATCTACCTCTAAAGATAATTGGCAATGGCGAATAAAAAAGAATAGCTTAACAAAGGAGCTATCCCAAGCAATCAAGAAAAAAACAAGTCTTTATGGACGATTATAAAAAAAGTTGACCTTTTTTAAGGTCAACTTTTTTTATAGCATATTCTTTCTTATTTCTTCATTGGATTTATTGATGATATACGATGGTGCAATATCAAAAATTGTTCTACATCCCTTTTGTCCTTCCTTATTGAGTTTGAAAGCTGCTCTTGCATAGGCAACTATCACCGATGCAGTAAATTCAGGGTTTGAATCAAGCTTGATGCTATATTCAACCAAATGGTTGTTTTCATTATCAAAGCCCGTTTTCCCCGTTCTTATAACAAATCCACCATGAGGAATTCCACTATGCTCTTTTATAAGCTCATCCTTTGATATAAAATGAACTGTTGTGTCGTAGTCTGCAAAATAATTGGGCATAGTTTTGATTTCGTTTTCAATTCGGTCCTTGTCGGCTCCATCCTGGGCAACTACATAGCAAACTCTTGTGTGCTTTTCTCTTACTGTCAAGTCAGGATTTTTACCACTTCTCACCAAGTCCAGAGCTTCCTTAACAGGCACAGTGTATTGCTTTGCATCTAAAACTCCGTCAATTCTCCTGATAGCATCGGAATGTCCCTGACTCACACCCTCACCCCAGAAGGTATAGTCCTTTCCATTTGGTAAAATTGCAGTTGACAGCATTCTGTTCAGTGAGAACATTCCCGGATCCCAGCCTACAGAAATAATTCCAATTTTTCCCGATTCTGTGGCATTTTTATTAACATTATCAAAATGCTCAGGAATTTTTGCATGAGTATCAAAGCTATCCACCACATTGAAATATTTAACATATTCAGGTGTCTGCACAGGTAAATCAGTGGCACTTCCCCCACATAAGATAAGCACATCTATTTCATTCTTCATATCAATAAGCTTATCTATACAATACACGCCCACGCCATCAGTTTTGATTTTTACACTTTCAGGCGAACGACGGGTGAATACACCAACAAGCTTCATATCATCATTCTGCCGAATTGCTGCTTCAATTCCTCTTCCTAAATTTCCATATCCCAATATACCAATTCTTATTGACATTTTAATTTCCCTTCCTTGTTTTGTGCTTAAATATCACTTGAAAGCTCTGTTTTTTATAGCTCCCAGATGCTCGTCATATCCTCTTTTTAAAATATTCCCAATTCCATTTTCAGACTCAATATAATATAATTCTGTTTGTTTTGGATAACTATACAGCTACAGTCTGTTATGGAAATCTTCATCACACAAACAAATGGCTGGTGCTAAACGCAACAGCCATTTGTAGTTATGCCAAATTATTTAGCGTATTTCTCAACCACTCTTGAAAGAAGTGCTGCTGTTTCTGCTCTTGTTGCATACTTCAATGGAACAAGTGTGGTTTCAGTTCTTCCTGTCATAATACCATCACCAACTGCCCACTTAACTGCAGGAACTGCATAAGGAGTTATCTCGTCAGCATCTGTATAGGACTGGATATCTGCATTCTCGCCTGCACTTACATCATAGCCCTTATATTTAGCATATCTGTAAATCATAGCAGAGATTTGTTCACGAGTAATTGGAGTATCTGGTGCAAATTCTGTTTCAGAAACACCCACAGTTACGCCTGTGCTTTGTGCCCATGAAACACCCTTGTCATACCAGCTGTCTTTTTCAACATCAACAAAGGTTGTTGGTGTAACCTCAGGCTCACCTTCAATTCTATGAAGAATTGTTACGAACATAGCTCTTGTTATTGGGCTTTGTGGCTCAAAGTAATCCTTAGAGGTTCCAACCATTAAGCCATTATAATAAGCATATCTGATTGGCTCATAGTACCACATATTCTTGGGAACATCAAGGAACCACCAGTCATCACCATGAGTATCCTCTATCCATTTAGCGTATAGAGTCAGACCACTCTTAACAGGCTTTGAGAAATCATATTTCTCTGTGAATGAAGCGTCTGTGTACCAGCCTTCTAAAATATAGCCTTCTCTTGTAACCTCAGGCTCCTTCAAAATGTCGCCTACTCTAATTGACTGTTTAGGCACTTCACTTCCACCATTAGAGTTAAAGTTGATGACAGCACCGGATAGACCACCACCAGACTCTCCCACCTTAGCTGCATTCACAATATTATATGCAGCACCCTGATATGTAACAGTCTGAGTCTTTGATGTGAAAGCTATCACCGTTTGTCCCGAAAGAGAAACATCTACCCTGTGGGCACCACTTGCTTCGTAGGTTACCGAATCTCTAAGAGCAAATTTAAGATCGGCGAGATATGTAGTATAATATGCCTGAAGCTCGTTAACAGACAGGTTATCTACATTCTTGAAGGAAATAACAATCGAGTTTGTACCTTGAACTCTTCCTGTTTCACTATATATGCTTGCAACCTCAAGACCACCTGCACTCATAATATTGGATATTGTTGCAGTAGCAGGATAATCAATTCTAACATCAATAGCTGTGTTAACTACACCAGCTTTAAATTCGTTAACAAGCGCCGGGTCAGGATTCGTACCAACCAAAAGATTTTGAATGAAGTTCTTATCAAACAGAGCTCTTACTGGCTCCATATTCAATGTTACCATATAATCTACACCCTTTGGTGCATTTGCAGGAATTTGAATCGCACATGGATTTGTGAAAATTTCTGCTCCCTTTTCACTTGCTTCAACTTCCATCTCAAGCTGCAATGCCATCGGGTTAGGAATTCCTGATGTGCTTGACGCTATATCTGCATGCACTGTCACAATCATTGATGAAAGTATAGCAAGAGCTAAGAAACTACTTACTAATTTTTTCATTTTTATTTTCCCTCCTTGAAAATTTTAGTCATAATACACATGAGTCTAGCATATTAAACACTATTATTTTTAATGATATCACAAAACTAAAATGTTGTCAAGAAAATAGCCCACATTTATATATTTTTCTTTTTACTCTTTTCTATAAAAAACAACAAAAAAATAAGTCTTTCCTAAAAATGATGTGTGAGCCGACCTCCCAATCATTAGATTTTTGGTCTAACTTTTGGGGGTCGGCTCAAAAATCAGGAACGACTTATTTTTATTAGATTATTTTATTAGCCAATTATGATTATTTAAGTGTTTATTCTTAATTAGCCATAGATTTTAACCTCATTTACCTCTACCCATGGGATAAAATTATCCTTGGTTGGGTCCATAAAGTTTCTGTCCAACTCAATTCTCACAAATTTTGCCTTCACAGGCTGTGGTAGTTCAATTTCCTGCCAGCCCTCTTCCATAATTACATCCATTGATGTAACCAAAGTCCAATTTACAGAGTCAATTGTGTCTTCTTTTCTTCTTAACTTGTTCGGCTCATCTGTGTTGCTCACATATATGTTTATGGTTTTTGCAAGCTCCTCCAGAATGGAAATATCTAAACCAACATTTTTGAAAAATCTTAATTTCTTTATTTCCTGCTCCTCACCAAAAAAGTCAAGAACTGCATCTGCAGTTGTGGTAGTGTTTGCTCCCCATGTGCCACCACACCTGTCTGTGTCATCATCAATTAAGTTGTTAACCCAGAAGGTAGGGTCATTTTCTGTTACATTACACCAGACAATCCTTGTGTAATACGAACCATCTCTTCTTACTCCATACTTTATCTCTGACATTTTAATTCTGCCTCCTTAAATTATATATTTTATAAATAAGAATTTCTTAATTCTAAAGTTTAAAATTTTCTATAAATGGTTGACTTTCTCCCAAAAATATGATATTTTAAATGTAAATTTCGAATTGTTAAGAGAGGAAGTGAAAAAGAATAATGAGAACCAACCTGTCCTTTGACGCGCTGAATCCATTTTCTTTATCGGTTTCCTATCATAATCCTCATACATTTTCCATCGAGGATGAGTCACACTCTCATATCCATGATACCTATGAAATATATCTTAATTTGAGCGGAAATGTTTCATTTATGGTGGAAAATCACACCTATGAAATATCAAGGGGAAATCTTATTATAACAAGACCCTTTGAATATCACCATTGCATATTCCACGATAATCTCAAGCACGAGCACTATTGTCTGCATTTCTCGGACAATGGAAATAATATGTACTTAAAGCCATTCCTTGACAGAGAGAAGGGTACAAATAACCACATTATTCTCTCTGCAGATACCACAAAATCAATAGTTAATCATTTTGAAACACTTTTAAAAGCAGGCGGGGATAATCCCTTCGATGACTATTTCCATTTTTTCAGCATTCTTCAACTTATTCGCGACAACAGAGTTGTGCCTCAGGTTGATGCAATAGATAATCTTCCCCCTCAATTAAAATCTGCTCTTGATATCATTGCATCAAGGTATAACGAGCATATGACAGTTACCTCGCTTGCAGAGGAGATATATATAAGCATAAACACCCTTGAAAGATATTTTAAAAATTATCTTCATATTTCACCCAACGAATATATTAAAAGGAAACGCCTGTCCTCTGCTCTTTCAATGTTGAAGGACGATATCACAGTGTCGCAGGTTGCTTCCCTCTGCGGCTTTTCCGATACATCTAACTTTATACAGATTTTCAAAAAAAGCTTTGGTAAAACTCCTTACAAATATATAAAGGAGCTTAGAAGGAGCAATTCCACAGAAGATAATAAAACTGCCGATTTCTAATTTATAAAAGAAATCGGCAGTTGTTTTTTATAGCTCTGTTACCTCTTCGCCGTAATGCTCTTTCATAAATTTCTTTATATCATCTATGTATGGCATTGCAGGAGAAGTACCTAATTTTGTTACTGACAATGCACCCACACAGTTTGCAAATTTCAATGCTTTTTCAGGCTTCATACCGGCAGCCAATGCTGCTGCAAAGCCACCATTAAAGGCATCACCTGCACCTGTTGTGTCAATTGCGTCAACAACTATTCCTTTAACATAAATTTCCTCATCTTTGTTTTTAAAGAATGCACCTGCTTTTCCTAAGGTAATAACTACATTCTTAACACCAAGCCCTAATAGCTTCTCTGCAGCCTTTCTTGCACTGTCAACTGAATCAACCACAACACCGCTAAAGAATTCTGCTTCAGTTTCATTTGGAGTTATATAATCTGCGCCCTCTAAAAGCTCACATGGAATATCCTGAAATGGTGCTGTGTTTAAAACAAATGGCTTATTATATTTATTTGCAAGCTCCTTACAAGCAATAACAGATTCGATGCTTGTTTCCAATTGAGTTAAAACCACATCTGCAGTTTCAAACTCTTTTTCAGCTCTGTAAACATCCTCTTTTGTTATTTCCTCATTTGCACCCTTAATAACGATAATACGATTTTGACCATCACCATTTACCTCAATAAGAGCACTTCCGGTTTCTCCACCCTTAACTGTTTTTATGTAGTCAGTGTTCATACCCTCGTTTTTGTAGTGCTTAAGCATTATGTCCGATAAAAAGTCATCACCTAATGCAGAAATAATAACTGCATCAACTCCTGCTCTGCTAACTGCAGTAATTTGATTGCTTCCCTTTCCACCAGGACCAAATCTCACAGTCTGGCCAAGAACCGTTTCGCCCTCTCTTGGAAGATTCTTTGCATAGCCTGTTATATCTACAATAAGACTGCCTGTACCAACAACCTTTTTCATGGTCAATTTCTCCTTTTTAATTATTTGTTTATAATAGAAATACCTGCAGAGGTGCCTAATCTTTCTGCTCCAGCCTCAACAAGTGCCACTGCATCTTCTCTTGTTCTTATTCCTGCTGATGCCTTGATCTTTACGCCCTCAGTAACATTTGCCTTCATAATCTTAACATCCTCAACTGTTGCAATTCCGTCTGCGAAGCCTGTGCAGGTTTTAACATAGCATGCCCCAGCTTCGCAGGAAAGCTTTGTTGCCATCATCTTTTCCTCGTCTGTTAAAAGTCCTGTTTCAATAATAACCTTAACACACTTACCTTTTGCAGCTTTTACTACTGCTTCAATATCACTCTTTACCAAATCATAGTTTTTGTCCTTGATAGCTCCGATATTGATTACCATATCAAATTCGTCACAGCCTAATTCGTAAGCATTCTCTGTTTCAAATGCCTTTGTTGCTGTTGTGTTTGCACCTAAAGGGAAGCCTATAACTGTACAAATATTCACATCTGTGTCCTTTAAAAGCTCTTTTGCAAAAGCAATATGGCATGGATTGATGCAAACAGATGCAAAGTTATATTCCTTTGCCTCCATACATAGCTTCCTTACTGCCTCCTTTGTTGCAGCTGGCTTCAAAATTGTGTGGTCAATATACTTGTTTAATTCTTTCATTTTTACTCTCTCCTTTATTCCTCGTCTATAGTTTTATATGATTTTCCCCATTGCCTTATTCTTTCTTCATACGCTCCATTGAAGTGATAATCTCTCCAGAAAGTCAACAAGGTCATATCCTCATCTGATTGGCTATTATCAAGGGCATGGAAACAACCCTTCGGAATGAAAATAACCTGATTTGGATGAACATCTATAACCTCGTCACCAAGCTTTAGCTTTCCATGACCTGTTAGCATATAATAAATTTCATCCTCATCATGTGCCTCACCACCAAGTGCAAATCCTGCCTTCACAGTTCCGTGATTCATTTGAATAACATTATCACGACCTGTTATAACATGGTCTAAAATCATTCTTGAATCATAGCTTTCGCCAAAAGATAGTGGCTTTACTCTGTCCACATCTACAACGGTTGGCTTTAAATCTTTCATTTATAACTCCTCCTTTTAGAACTCTACCATAACCTTGATTTTTTCCTGATTATATTTGTCCTGATTCTCGAAGAAATCAATGACTTCACCAAATTTGATTCTGTGGGAAATAATCGGGTCTAAGCTTGCCTTATTGTCAGCAACTATATCCAAAACCTGTTTTGGATATCCAAAAACTCCTGCAACACCCTTCAATGTGATTCTGTTAAGAACAAGTGTGTCAATAGGAAGCCTGTCAATAAGCTTTTCATAAAAGCTTATCAAAGAAATAGTTCCACCTGCTCTTATAATATCAAGAGTAGAGAACAACGCCTTATCGCTACCTGATGTTTCAATAATAACATCTACACCCTTACCATCGGTGAGCTCCATAATTTTTGCTACCTGATCCTCTTTTGTGTTATTGATAATATGAGTTGCACCAATATCTAATGCCTTCTGAAGCTTGTTGTCCTTTCTTGCAATTGAAATAACCTTCTTTGCTCCATAATATCTTGCAAGCCATATAGATGCCATTCCGATTGCTCCTACACCAATAACTGCAACGGTGGTGTTTTCGTTGATTTCCACACCCTGAAATCCTCCATAAGCAATTGCCATGGGCTCAATCAAGGCTGCCTCCTCACTTGTTACATTGTCAGGCACAACATATAAATGTCTTTCAGGCATAAGCATATACTCTGCAAAGCAACCGTCCCAGGTATTAACTGTACCAACAGATTTAATACTCTTGCAACTATCATATTCTCCCTTTTTGCAAGCCTCACACTTGCCACAGCTCACACCACTTTCGGATATTACCCTGTCACCCGACTTAATATTCTTGACATCCTCGCCAACAGCCTCAACAACTCCTGACCATTCGTGTCCTATTCGGACAGGGTACTTGATAAGTCCACTTTCAACAAAACTGCTTTCACCACTATAGATTGAAAAATCTGTGGCACAAATTCCTGCATTTTGAACCTTGACAAGAACTAAATCCCCTGTCGCTTTTGGTTTTTCCACCTCAATAAACTCTGCATTTTGAGGCCCATTGATAACTAACGCCTTCATATATCATCCTCCTTATTTAATAATATTTTCTTTTTTTCCATTCTTGGTTAATATAAAGCCCTCACCGGGACGCATCACATAATATGGAACATTGTCAGCCTTCATAAGCTCAATAAATTCGCCAGGATTTCCATAATGCTCGCAGAAATTCCAAAAATGGCATGGCACTGTGAGCTTTGCAGACATTTCCTTAGCTGCATTTTTCAAATCCTTTGAATCCATATTCCCGAATGCTCCGTTTATAGGCCCAATTAACAGGTCCACCTTTTTCAGTTCAGAATTTTTAAAATAATCCTCCCTGTAGCAAGTGTCACCTGCTATATATATCTTCACTCCCTCTGCCTCAATCAAAAGACCTATTGCATCAGGGGTATCTGCTCCGTGGTCGCATGGCATAGCTGTAACCTTAACGCTTCCACATTTCCTTTTGTCTCCTACCTTTATATATTCAGCATTTTCCTTTATTCCAAGTCTTTCACATTCCTGTTCCACATCACAGGCTGCCAAAAGTTTTGTTTTTTCACTCATAAGCATTGGCATTGCATCCACATCAAAATGGTCATAATGTGCATGGCTTGAGATAATATAATCAAATTCCAAATCATGTGGCTCTAACAAATATGGCAATATTCTTTTGAATCCAAAATATCTGTTGCAGCAATCCGATAAGTACAGGTCTATGCCAATGAGTTCGTTCTCGGCAGTTTTTAAAATAAAGCCTGCCTGACCTGCCCAAAACACCCCGACAGAGCCTTTTTCCACCTGCATATTTCTAATATCATTTGCAAATTTCATTAAATTTCCCCCTTTTTAAAAATCCCTCATATATCCACCTGCAGTCCAGCCTCCGTCAACAGGGAGAACTACACCTGTTATATATTGTGAATATTCTGATGCAAGGAACATAACTGCAGATGAAATTTCTGATGGTTTAGCTTGTCTGTTCATAGGGATGTGTGCCAACAAGCCCTTCATTGCAGAATCATTCTGCCAAAGCTTATTTGTTATATCAATTGCAACCGAGCCGGGAGCAACAACATTTACTCTTATATTTTTATCTGCCAACTCCATTGCCATTGCCTTCGATAGATTTATAACCCCTGCCTTAGCTGCTGCAAAGGAGCATTGCTTACGAAGTGGTGCTATACCAACAACTGAGCTTATGTTTATAATCGAAGCACTATCCTTATTCATTATTGGAATAATTGCCTTACTGCAGTTGAATACACCTGTTAAATCCACATTCTGAATAAAGTCCCACCACTTATCGCTAAATTCCTCAACAGTTTTTCTTTCCTCTGGTCCAACATTTACTCCTGCATTATTCACCAAAACATCAACCTTGCCAAATTTAGCTTTGATTTCCTCTACTGCTTTTCCAACAGCCTCTCTGTCTGTCAGGTCAAAGTCAAGACCTATGGCATTTCCACCATTTTTGTTGATTTCCTCTGCAATTGCAGCAGTATTTTTTATGTCACAAATTACCACATTGGCACCGTTGTTGGAAAAGGCATTAACCATATCCTTTCCAAGTCCACCTGCTGCACCTGTTACCACAACTGTTTTACCCTCAAAATTAATATTCATACTTATCTCTCCTTTGATATAATTTCAAATTTAATAACAAACTCAAGCTTTTCCTCTGGCTTCAATATAAAGCCAAAGCCTCTTTTTTCTGCATTCTCGGGGGAATCGTAAGGGAGATTGCACGGCTCACCTGCTGCCGAATGCATATCCTTAAATCCTCCGTCATTTATCCATACACCGAGATATGGCAGAATGTTCTTGTCATAACTTAGCTTAATTCCTTTTTTTATATCCTCTCTATAATAACCACAATACCCTTCCTTCAAGCTATTGAGAATGTAGTATTTATACGCATCTCCACTCTCCCTATACTCTCCCGAGGTTAAAAGTCTATCTGAAATGGGTAGGATATCTCCTTTTTTACCAAAGTGGTTTCTATCGTCAAATATGATTTCCACCTTGTCATTATCCTCAAATCCACCTATAATTTTTCCGCCTTCCTGTGCATCAAACATAAGATGTAATGCCCAAAGACAAGGAAAATCAAAGGAATTTTTATTTTCAATGGTGTACTTCACAATCAGCCCATCACCCTCATCACAGGTTACTTTTTTAGTATATATGTATCCAAGCTCCTGTGATTGATATTCCATTTCAAGAGCATCAGGTTCTATTTTCTCCCTGTGTGCCACTCTGCACACCTCTCCGTGACAAGGATATTCTAAACCATTTTTAACGCACGGGTCTATTGTTGGGAACATTTCATCTGCTGCTGATACCTCACTCTCGATATATGAACCATCTATGGTCTGAGGTATATATTTTTCATTTTTATCCTGTGCAAGCCATTCTTGTTTTGAGTCTGTATCCTTTAAGGATACAAGCTTTCCTCCATATTGGGGAAGGTAAATTGCCTCAAGGCTTTTTGTTGATACTCTTACACCTTCAACATCTTTAAACTTAACTCTTTCAATCTTCATATTTAGCTCCCCTACCTTAAAATCATCTGGCTAAAAGAAATTATCACAGGCATTGTCACAATTGATAATATAGTCGATAAGCTCACAAGCTCAACAGACAGCTTTGTGTTTCCACCAAACTTCTCTGCAAACATACTTACCGTTGCACCCACAGGTGCTGCCACAGATATAACCAATGTGTTTGCCAATACGCTTTCAATGTTCAAAAGCCTGAGAACTAAAATTGCAAGCAATGGATATATAACGAGTCTAAGGGCACAGCATATATATACACTTTTCTCTTTTAACGCCTTTAATATATCTGTTTCTGCAAGATAATATCCCACAACAAATAGTGGTAATGGAACATTAAGATTTGATATATGAGTTAACAAGGTATCAACTATAACAGGTGGCTTAATAGAAAACACAAATATGATTGTGCCAATAACCACACCAATTATTCCAGGGGAAAGCATAAGCTTTTTTGGCGTTATCATTGATTTATCACCACTTATTTCATATATGCCATAGCTCCACAGGGTTATATTGAATATGGCAATATATGCGGCAGAGAAAAACACTCCATCCATTCCATAAATAGCCTGTTGTAATGGTAGTGCCATAAAGCCTGCATTGGATAACACTGCTGCCGCTGTTAATATTCTCCTATTATCCACATTCTTTACTCTCACCACAAACTTTGAAATTATAATCATCATAATATGCAACAGAGCTGAAAGTCCCAACGCCATTAACAAAAGGCTCAGCATTTTGGGGTTGTAATCTCTTATGAAGGATTTTATTATAACACAGGGTGCTACGAATATAACAACAATATCCGATATACATTTGCACGCTACCTTGTTGAGCATTTTTGTTTTGTTGAACATATACCCTATAATTATAAGCCCAAACAGGACTATAACCTGTTGAAGCACCTCAAAGAAAAGTGCTGCCATTTTTAAACATCTCCCTTATTCTGTCTTTAATAATATCTTAATTGCCTTACCCTTTTCCAAATCATCAAATGCCTTTTCAAAGTCCTCTAATTCTCTTACCTCTGATATGTTATCCACATCAAGTCTGCCTGTTTTTAAAAGATTTAATGCAGTTTTCCAGCCTGTGTAGCTTGAACTCATATTACATTGAATATCTAATGCCTTTGACATAGCATTGTTCCATGGGAAGCTTATCTCCTTCGGCCCTGTCATACCAATTCCACAAAGAACACCCTTTTTCTTTAATATGTTCACTGATGTTCTCAGTGCCGACTCTGCTCCCGATGCCTCAATCACAATGTCAACGCCATTTGGAGCGTACTTTTCTCTTATAATTTTTTCTGCATCCTCTTTTTGTACATTTATAAACAAATCACAGCATCCAATTTTCTTGACTGCTTCATATCTTATTCCCTCATCACTATCGCAACCACACATAATAACCATTCCTGCTCCTGCAATTTTTGCCATCTGTGCTGCGATTATAGCAATAGGGCCAACTCCCATAACAACCACAATTTCGCCTGGTATAATTTTTGCCTTCTCCAAAACCTGATGTGCAACAATTGCACATGGCTCTGCAACTGCAGCAGCCTTTAATGACACACCCTCAGGTACCTTGTGTAGCAGATGCTCAGGCATTTTCATATATTCTGCATACGCACCATCAATTCCCCAACCTATTGAACGCTTATCCATACAAAGCTGAATGTTACCTGTTCTGCAAAGCTCACATTTTCCACAAGCAAGATTGTGTGGTTCACCAACAACCCAATCACCCTCTTTAAAGTCCCTGACCTTGTCGCCTGTTTTAACGACAGTTCCCGAGAACTCGTGTCCTATTACAACGGGTGGCCAATAGGGATATTGGTCATGCTTAATATGTATATCCGTTCCACATATTCCCACATAAGCAATTTTAATCAATACTTCATTTTCATCTATAACAGGCATTTTAATATCCTGCATTTCTAAAAAGCCTTCGCCCTTTTTTGTTTTAACAACTGCTTTCATAAAATATCCCTCTTTTCTGAATTATATATTATATTTTATCACATAATTTTTAACATTTATATTAAAAAATCACCAAAAAATATTAAAATCTAACCATAAAATAAAGCAAGCTCAAAAAGCCTGCTTTATTATGCCTTTTATTTATACTCCGAAAGCCCTTCTTTAAATGCCTTTAGAGTTTCCTCATTCTCATCTAACCAATAAGGACGAGCCAACACCTCTTCTCCCGATACCTTGACATCATAATCGGCGCTATTGAACCAGAATGCCATTTTTATATTAGGATATTTCTTTATATCCGAGAACATATTTTTAATCCATTCAGCCTTATCCCCACCAACTGAGCTTGATGCAAACTCGGTTATTAGCCAAGGAAAATTCTTATAGGTTTCGTAATTTCTTTTGTGTATGTCGGAATAAATATAATCAAATTCCTTCCATACCTCATTATTTCTCTCGGCGTAATAGGTTCCTGTGTTATAGCCTGTTATTCCGAACACCTGAACATATTCATCCCCGGGATAAAATGCCATTGTCTGATTATATCCGTGAGGAGGGAAGCTTTCGTTGTTTGGATTGAACACCCAGATTGTGTTATCAACTCCTACCTCCATAAATATATTATATATTCTTCTCCATATTTCAATATATATTTCAGGATCGTTCATAGTGGCACTTATGCCATAGCTTGTCCAGTCCGAGTTCATTTCATTGTTCAGCCTGAAAAGTATTGGATGTCCATACTCCTTAATCTGTTTTGCAAGAGTGTATATCTCATCATCCTTTTTCCCATCAATTACATCAAAAACGGGGTTATAGCCATCAAGATTTTCATTCATCACTGTTGAGGTCTGGATGGTAAGCTCAATAACCTTGTTATCCTTATATGCCTTGTTCATTCCCGAAATTGGCAAGTCCTCCCCGAGATACAAATATTCAAGCACTCCATCAAATTGATAGTCGAGCTTTTCCTCCAACGTCAATATGTCACTCATATCGTCACATCTCACATTTAACGGTTCATATATACCCCACTTAATTTTACCATCGCTATTCACAAGCTCGTCATAAAAGCGCCTTGTTTCCTCCGACCAATTGTCAGGGATTTCGGGTTTGAAATTGGTGGTATTTCGTGGTGTTCCTGAAACAATAATGTTGTCCTCAAAGCTATACAATGTCCTATATACCTTGTCAATAATCTCATCATTATATTCGGGAGCTTTGAACATTACCCTGTAAAACTTTGGTGTGCCTGTGTAGATATAGCAATACACATATGTGTTATACTCTATTTCGCTGTCAGGCGCAGGCTGACGCGACAAAGCTATAATCTGCACCCAGTTTTTATTTATATACTCAATTGCATCTTTATGAATAGTTATTCTGTTATTCTCAAGATATGTATCTGCCAACAGATACTTGTTCACATATTCCTTTATATATCCCTTTGTTTTGTCACCCTCTAAGTAGGTGGTATATTCCTTGGACACATACATTGTAAGGTTGTCACCTTCTGCTTTTATATAGTCCTGCGCCACAGAAAAATCAAACTCTGCATCCATAGGGAAGCCGATAGAAAAGCCTCTTGCGTGGTTTATAACCTGCTTTAGACCATCTCCAACCCTTACCTCCATCACATCATTGCCTTGAAAATCGGGATTCTCAACAAGCTCATTATTCTGGTAGTATAAAACATATTCAACCTCTTTTGGAAGATATTCCTCGGTGAGATTTAAAAATAAGGTTTTAAAAGGCATAGAATATTTCACTAAAAATATACCAAGTATGCCCAATAAAATAACTATCGCAAATATAAATAAAACTATTATGCTCTTTTTTTTCATAAGAACACCTCTTTTGAAATCGTAACTTAATAATAGGAAAATTCTTAAAAATTTAATATTAAAAAAAGGGGAATTTTAATTTTCCCCTTTTTTAATTGTTCTTTAAATATCAGCCGTTATACTTGATAGCCAATGCATTGATTTCGCCATTAGCTTCCATCTCTGCCAATACTTCGTTAATAGCTGTCAACAACTCTGCGTTGCCCTTCTTAACTGCGATTGCATATTCCTCAGCAGCAAATACCTCTTCGTCCTTAACAATCTTCAAGCCATTTTCTTCTGCAAGTGCAATACCTGTTGCAGAGTCGATAACCATAGCGTCAAGCTTACCATTCTTAACTTCCTGAACACCATCGATACCACGGCTTACTCTTAAAATCTGCTCCTCATTTGCTAACAAATCAGTAACAATAGCATCACCTGTGTAGCCTAAAACAACGCCTACCTTAGAAACATTCTTAAGGTCCTCAGCCTTTGTGATAGTTGTGTTATCAGGAGCTACTACCATAACCTGCTCAGCAACGAAATATGTATCTGAGAAATCAACGCTCTCTCTTCTTTCGTCTGTTGCAGTCATACCTGCTGCTGCAAAATCTACCTTGCCTGATTGAACAGATGCAATAAGACCTTCAAACTGCATATTTTCAACAACAAGCTCTTTACCAAGCTTTTCTGCTACCTTAGCAGAAATTTCAATATCGATACCCGCAAATTCACCAACAACGCCTTCGCCCTCGTCTGCAACGAACTCAAATGGTGGGAACTCTGCATTTGTACCCATAACGATTTGATTTTCCTTGTCTGCTCCACAACCTGCCAACATAGCTACTGCCATAATTGACGCCAAAGCTAAACTAAGTGTCTTTTTCATAGAATTTTCCTCCTTGAATTTGACGGTTTTTCCGTCTATTATATTATAACACCTTTTGGTGCTATATACTAAAATTGATTTTTTTGTGTCTGTTAAAGCACCTTGCTCAAGAACGACTTTGTTCTTTCATTTTGTGGATTTGAGAATACCTCATCAGGCTTTCCCTGTTCCACAATTACACCCTGGTCCATAAACAACACCCTTGATGCAACCTCTCTTGCAAAACCCATCTCGTGCGTTACAACCACCATGGTCATACCTGCATCTGCCAGGTCCTTCATAACTGATAGAACTTCACCAACCATTTCAGGGTCCAATGCTGATGTTGGCTCATCAAACAGCATAATTTCAGGATCCATAGCCAAGGCTCTTGCAATAGCAATTCTCTGCTGCTGACCACCTGACAATTGTCCTGGATAAGCATCCTTTTTATCAAGCAAACCAACTCTGTTTAAAAGCTCAACTGCCTTTTCCTCTGCCTCTGCTCTCGACATTTTCTTAACCTTCATTGGTGCTAAGATAATATTGTCCATAATACTAAGGTGTGGGAAAAGATTAAATTGCTGAAACACCATTCCCATCTTTTCTCTTATTTTATTAACATCCACCTTAGGAGCATTTATCAGTTCATCATCAATATAGATTTCACCTTCAGTTGGGGTTTCCAACAGATTTAAGCATCTTAAGAATGTACTTTTTCCTGAGCCTGATGGTCCGATAATAACTACCTTTTCACCCTTTTTTATATGCTCGTCAACTCCGTCGATAACAGTGAGCTTTCCAAAGCTCTTATGAAGATTTTTTACCTTAATCATATCATTTTCCTCCTATCTGCCATCTGAAACTCTGAGTTTCTTTTCAAGCGCATTCAAAAGTATCGTCAAAATCTTGATGACTACATAGTACATAACTGCTATTGCAATCAATGGCATTGCATAGCTATAGGTTTTTGCCTGAACGCTTAGTGCAGCAGCAGTCAAGTCTATCTTTGCAACATAACCTATAACTGCAGTTTCCTTAACAAGCACTATAAATTCATTTCCCAATGCAGGCAAAATATTTTTTATTGCCTGTGGCATCACAATATGAGTCATAGTCTGAACGGAATTAAGTCCTAAGGAGCGACCTGCCTCGGTTTGCCCTTTATTTATGGATAAAATTCCACCTCTTATGATTTCTGCCACATATGCACTTGAGTTTATACCAAAGGCAATTATTGCAACAATTTTTCTGTCAATATTTATTGATGCAAAGATAACAAAGTAAATTATCAAAATCTGCACCATTGTTGGTGTGCCTCTTATTATGTCAATATAAGTGTTGCAAATCCATCTTAGAATTTTGACCTTGGAAAGCTTACCAAGCGCAAGCATAATTCCTAAAATCAAGCCTAATATAACTGAGAACAATGAAAGAACAAGGGTGACCTCCATACCGTCCAAAAACATCTTCCATCTGTTTCCTGTGATAAAAGTACGCTCAAATTCAAACATAAGCGTATTTAAAAATTCCATTTGCCATTCCTCCATATAAATGATACATATGTTATAATACCAAATTTCCCAAGGTTTTGCAAGGGCTTTTTCATAAATAATCATTTTTTTGTATAAAATACAGTCTTTTATACATTCAATTTATAATTATGCACACAAAAAAATGAGCTTTGGAGAATTATCCAAAGCTCTTTTTTTAAATTACATCAGGTCTTTATTATCTTCCATAGCCTGATAAAATCTTTCCTTGTCCTCATCGGTTAAGTATCCATACTTTTGCTCATCCTCCATTAAGACGATAGCATAGTCCTGTTGATACATACCCGTAAGCACGCAGTTAATAAATGCGTTTATCACTCTTTCATTTCTTTTCATTAAATTATCCCTCCAATATCTGCGCCTGAATGTTGGCAATTACTTTGTTAATGTCCTGATAATATTCAACCTCTACCAATTTGGGTGCAACCGAGGTTAAAATATCAATTGTGTTTTTGTTGCTTGCAATAGTTTCTATTCCCTCAACATCCACATACTCTCCTGACATTAAGGGTGCATCAAGGTAAATAGTTTTTTCAAATGGCTCCACAAATGGCTCATACCCTGTGAATGTGTCTCCTTCTTCAATATGGAGATTCTCGTATGAAATAACACCTTTTGTTGACGAATACAAAATAAATATATATTCATCCTTAACAGCAGGGGTTTTTTCGCTTCCATATGCATTTCCATAGCTTAAGAACACAGTATTTTGACTTTTTCTTCCAATAACTGCTATTCTTCCCGAAACAGAACTTGATTCTCCACTTTCAACCTTACAGATTCCTCTTATCTGATATCTTTTACCAAACTTCATCAACCTACTGAATGATGTAGGATATATTCCAATATAATCAAGATGTGAAATTATTATTTTATTTCCCTCCAGTGATGTATTATAAAACTTACTTCCATTAACATAATTGCTTTTTTCTGCAGCATCCTGAACATTGAATATATTTTTGCCAACTATTCTTATACTTATCTTGTATCTCCCTTGATGTTCTCCATCAGTTACTAAATCACCAACGCCACCTTCAGCACCATATATTCGAAATCGTTTAAATTTTTCATTTTTTATATGGTCTGTGAGTACTAAGTCGGTACCTGTTACTTTTGTTGAAGGCAATGCTTTTGACTTTAAGAGGGCAACTGTAGTTTTATCCTCCTTGTCACCAACAATTTCTTCCATATCGGCGCGAATAGATGCTTTATCATCATCAGTCCAGTAATCAACACCACGAACAGGAGTGTATCCCGGGTCACCCTTTTCGCCTTGGTTCCCCTTCTCACCTTTTTCGCCCTTGTTGCCTTTAATTCCCTGAACTCCTTGAGGACCGATGTCACCTTTATCTCCTTTGTCACCCTTGTCCCCTTTTTCTCCTTTTTCTCCCTTTGGTCCTGTTTCACCACGGTCACCTTTTTCGCCCTGAAGTCCCTGAATACCCTGAACACCTTGAACTCCTCTCGATGGAAGTCCCGAGTCCTTGTAGACTCCCTCTGATGAATCCCATATGTACCAATTACCATTGTCACCAATTTTTGCAACGGAATTTCGTATCATATTTGATAGGTAGTCCACATACTGCTCCCATACATCACTTGCCGGCTCTTGTGGTGCAGTTGTGTTGATGTTGTAAGCACCCTCATCCACCATAACCTTTACCCAGTTGGTTGAAATGCGCTTACCTTTCTCGCCTTCTCCCTTTGTGCCATACACTCCTACCTCAAAGCTTCCCTCGTCAGTTATGGCCTCATTAGGCATAATGCAAGCTCCTTCTATAATAGCTACAGGTCCAAAGTAGTTTTCTCCCACCTTGAAAACTGCGAAGCCTGACAGGTCATCCCATACCTCATTAAATTCAAACTGACAATAGTAGCAATTCAAGCTCCCTGTGTTAACCTTTGAGAGTCCGACGGAAAAGATTTCATCATTTTTGATTGAAAATTGTAATTTTATTTTAATCTCCTCCTTGTTTTTTCCAAAGTGCGCACTTTTATAATATATTCGAATATTTGTTCGTATTATATCATATTATTTTTCACATGTCAATAGAAAAAGAGCAAAAATATGAAATATTTTTTCACATTTTTGCTCTTTGTCGAATTTTGGCGAAAGATAGAGTTTAATTTTTTCTCCAAACCATTTTATCAACTACACCTGTGTAGCTTTGAATAAGCTTTACTACCTTCACCGACACATTCTCGTCAACATAATCGGGAACAGGTATTCCATATGCCATATCCTCATTCATTGAAACTGCAGTATCAACTGCCTGTAAAACCTGTTTTTCGGTTATGCCTGCTAAGATAAAGTTGCCCTTATCCAGTGCCTCAGGTCTTTCAGTGCTTGTTCTTATGCAGATTGCAGGGAAAGGCTTTCCAATCGATAAAAAGAAGCTGCTTTCCTCAGGCAGTGTGCCACTGTCGGACACAACTGCAAAGGCATTCATTTGCAAATTGTTGTAATCGTGGAAGCCCAAAGGCTCGTGACGAATTACTCGCTTATCAAATTCAAAGCCTCTTTGCTCGATATACTTCTTACTCCTTGGATGGCAGGAGTATAAAACAGGCATATCATATTTTTTTGCCATAGCATTCACTGCGTTCATTAGTGAGAAGAAGTTTTTCTCATCATCAATATTTTCCTCTCTGTGAGCAGAAAGCAAGATATACTTTTTCTTTTCAAGACCAAGCTTTGTTAAGATATCACTTTTCTCAATTTTTTCTAAATTGTTATGCAATACCTCTGCCATTGGTGAGCCGACCACATAAGTTCTTTCCTTTGGTGTGCCTGCTGCATTTAAATATCTTCTTGCATGCTCGGAGTAGCACAAGTTCACATCTGCAGTCACATCCACAATTCTTCTGTTAGTTTCCTCGGGCAAGCACTCATCAAAGCACCTATTCCCTGCTTCCATATGGAAAATAGGGATATGTAATCTTTTTGCACCAATCACTGACAAGCAAGAGTTAGTATCCCCCAAAACTAAAACTGCATCAGGCTTTACCTCCTGCATAAGCTTATACGATTTTGCAATTATATTACCAATTGTTTCTCCCAAATCCTGACCAACACTATCAAGATAATAATCAGGTGCTCTTAGACCTAAATCATCAAAAAATACTTGATTTAAAGTGTAGTCATAATTCTGGCCCGTATGCACAAGAATTTGCTCAAAATATTTGTCACAAGCCTTTATGCAGGCTGAAAGCCTTATTATTTCAGGACGAGTTCCTATTATTGTCATTAGCTTTAACTTTTCCATTTTTATACCTCCAGATAAAATGTGTCGGGCTTATCAGGGTCGAAGCATTCGTTACACCACATAAATGTAACCATATCACTATCCCCTAAATTTTCTATGTTGTGAGTATATCCCACAGGGATATCCACAACCTCTAATTTATCACTACTCACATAATATTCTATTATATCATCACTGCCAACTTTTCTGAATCTTATAACACCCTTACCACTTACCACCAGAAACTTTTCGTTTTTGGTGTTATGCCAGTGATTACCCTTAACAATCCCCGGCTTTGAAATATTCACTGAAAACTGGCCTCTCTCTGCAGTTCTTATAATCTCCGTGAAGGAGCCTCTTTGGTCAACATTCATTTTCAATGGATAGGAAAATTTGTCCTCAGGCAAAAAGGAAAGATATGTGCTATACAGCTTTTTAGCAAAACCATCCTGCATATTAGCAACGCTTCTGTCCTCTCTGCTATTTTTGAAGGAATATATCAAATCAACAATCTCTCCCAATGTGATTTTATGAACAATGGGAACATAACAATATTCCTTCTCCCTTGTTTCCTTATTATCCAATGCATTTATAAACTCACTGACTACATCATCAATATATACTAAATTCATCTCAACTGCTCTGTCATTTACCTGTATCGGCAAATCCCTTGCAACATTGTGACAGAAGGTTGCAACAGCACTATTGTAGTTCGGTCTTGACCATTTACCAAACACATTGGGCAGACGATAAACTAATGTCTTTACACCATTTTCCTCGCCATAGCTGAAGATTAAGTCCTCACCTGCTTTTTTGCTTTTACCATACTCGTTATCGCGAGTTGCCTGAATTGAAGATGTGATTAACACAGGTGCTTTGTTGTTATTCTTTTTCAAGGACTCCAACAGGGTAGAGGTAAATCCAAAATTACCTTCCATAAACTCCTTTTCGTCCTTTGGTCTGTTCACCCCTGCCAGATGGAACACAAAGTCAGCTTTTTTTGTGAACTCATCCAACTTCTCTATAGGGGTATCAATATCAAATTCAAGAATTTCTATATCCTTTGATATTGAAAAGGTTTTGTCCTTTTCATCACGGATATTTTTCAAGGCTTCCACTAAATTTTTCCCCACAAAGCCCTTTGCACCGGTAACTAAAATATTCATTATCTTAATTCTCCTGCTTTTTTAGCTCTTCTCTTATATACTCCAACGACAACAGCTTGTCCTTTACCTGCTCAACGCTTAGAAGCTCTGTGTTGCTTGAGTTAAACTCGGACAATTTAGTTCTTTCCACATTTCCGTCCTTGAAATATTTATCGTAATTTAAATCTCTCTTGTCTGCAGGAACTCTGTAGAAATCACCCATATCAATGGCATTTAGGCACTCCTCATTGGTTAAAAGGGTTTCATATAGCTTTTCACCATGACGGATACCAATAACCTTAATTGGAGATTTATCCTCCTTGTCAAACAACTCCTTAACTGCCTTTGCAAGCACCTCAATTGTGCAGGCAGGTGCTTTTTGCACCATAATGTCACCACTCTCGGCATTCTGGAATGCAAATAAAACAAGGTCAACTGCTTCCTCTAAGGACATAATAAATCTTGTCATATTTGGCTCTGTTAAGGTTATTGGGCTTCCACTTCTTATCTGGTCAATCCACAAAGGAATAACCGAACCACGAGAACACATAACATTTCCATAACGAGTGCAGGAAATTATAGTTTCAATACTCTGTCTTGACTTTGCAACCACAACCTTTTCCATCATAGCCTTGGATGTGCCCATTGCATTTACAGGGTATGCAGCCTTATCTGTTGATAAGCAAATGACCTTACCAACCCCTGCCTCAATTGCAGCAGTCAGAACATTGTCTGTTCCCAACACATTTGTTTTCACTGCTTCAACAGGGAAAAATTCGCACGACGGAACCTGCTTTAATGCTGCTGCATGGAAAATATAGTCCACCCCATGCATCGCATTTTTAACGCTCTGCAAATCCCTTACATCTCCTATGTAGAATTTTATCTTGTTGCTTAACTCCCCGAATTTTGCCTGATATTCGTGACGCATATCGTCCTGCTTTTTTTCATCTCGGGAAAAAATTCTTATTTCC
>JAZRPY010000025.1:0-13780 GCA_045649415.1 Clostridia bacterium
ACCAGTCATAAAATAGTTCCTCCACAAAATGTACTTGTAAAGGAACGTAATTTTTTATGTTAGTAACAATTCTATTTATGCATAATTATATTTAAAATTGTATATTTTTTGTTCATCAACACTCATATAGGACAGAGACTATTTTATAAGATAAAAGGAAATATTGAGGGAAAAATAAGAGGAGGACTTTTGTACCCATAAGATTAAAAAAATAAAATTTTGTTACACAATTGATCGAAAACAAAGGTATCAAATAGTTTACATAATCAATAAAAATGGAATAAAAAATAGAGTGCTTTAAACACCACATATCACAAGGCTTTATAGCCTGAAATATACATAAAAAATTGCGTAAAAAAGGGCAAAAATCAACATGCACAAAAATGGAGAATGATTTTATATAGTTTTAACGAAAATATGAAAACAATTAGGAAAGTCCATTTACTATTACCAGAATATATGGTATAATATGCGCACAATGTGGTAGTATGCCCATTCGAATGGGCATATAAATTGAACAGTATAATACATAGGAAAGTTAAAAATACGGAAGGGGAAGAAGATAAAAATATTAAAAAGGAATGACGATATGTCGGCATTCAAAGTAAAGATAAAGAAAATCCCAATAGAGATTTTCAAAAAAAATTAGAAATGTAAGAGCAATATGTTGAAGGGAGATTATGAAATGAACGAAAACAGAAATAAGCTTTTGATGAAATATCCTGCATCTTGGCATGGTGAGATGTGGAGAGAGGCAATTCCTGTGGGTAATGGAGAAATTGGTGGCATGGTTTATGGTGGCGCATATAAGGAAGTTATTGCACTAACTCATTCTAAGCTATGGACGCATGGTAGAAATGAGGAGATTCCTGATGTAAGCTATAAATTAAGTGAAATGAGGGAATTGTTGAAGGAAAACAAGCCTATTGAAGCTGAACGAGTGATTAAGGATGAGTTGGAGAGAAAGGGCTATAGTGCCAAGCATGCAAGACCATACCCCGTGTGCGATATTGAACTTATCATGCAGAATCATGATCGTTTTAAAAAATACACAAGGGTATTGGATATGGAAACTGCTGAGGCTTCGGTGAATTGGCAGGATGGAGAAACAAAATATAGCAGAAAATTCTTCGTTTCAAGGAATAGTGATGTTGCTTGCTTAAAAATAACTGCAGAAAATGGATTTGCAAATATAATGGTAGGTTTAAAGCTTCACGATGAAGACACAATTACTGATGAATATAGAGCAGACAATATAGAGTATAATATAAGGGATAGCAAGCTTTATTATTCAGGAAATATTGAGGGCAAGGATTTCGGTGCAGTTTTAAAGGTATGTCACAACGGAAAGGAAAGAATAAATTATCATAGATTCCCAATGCTAAATAAACTCGCAGTAGAAGATGCGACAGAGATTCTTATATTTGTAAAGCTATTTATATATGGTGAAAGAAATAAAGATTGGAAGCTTTTAGAAGAAGAACTGGAAAATGTAAATGATTATGATGCAGAATTTAGAGCTTCATCAGAAATTCATAAAAGCCTGTTTTCAAAAATGAATTTTTCACTTGGTGGAAAGGACTATGATATATCTAATGAGGAGCTTCTGTTTAAATCTTATGGTGATGTGGCAAAGACGGAACTCATTGAAAAAATGTGGTCGTTTGGAAGATATCTATTGATATGCGCAACAAGAAAGGGAGGACAGCCTTGTAACTTATATGGACTCTGGCACGGTTATAATCCAATTTGGGCATATAATATGTTTAATGTTAATGCTGAAATGATACATTGGCAAGCAGTGAATGGAAATATGCCTGAGATACTCCTCACTATGTTTGATTATGTTGAGGAAAAGATGGATGACTTCAGAGAGAATGCAAAAAAAATCTACGGATGCAGAGGTATATTTATTCCTTCAGTCAGCACTCCTGAATCAGGCTTATGTAAAGATATAGATCCACATATTCTGCATTGGACAGCAGGAGCAGGCTGGGTTAGTCAGTTCTTCTTTGATTATTATTTATGCACTAAGGATGTAGAATTCTTAAAAAATCGTGCAATGCCATTTATGAAGGAAACAATGGATTTTTATGAGGATTTCTTAACAATAGATGAAAATGGATACTTCGTATCTTCGCCATCTAATTCTCCTGAGAATACTCCAAAGAATGTTTTTGATATTGTTCGTAAGGACTGTGAGATTACAGTTAATGCAACGATGGACTTTGCGATAATTAAAGAAGTTCTCACCAATCTTATAAAGGGTGCAGAAATAACAGGAGCATATTCAGAAAAGATAAATGTGTGGAGGGATATGCTTGAAAAGGTACCACCTTATCAGTTAAATCCTGACAATACAGTGAGAGAGTGGATGCATCCATTTTATGAAGATAGACACGAGCATAGACATATGTCACAACTATATCCTCTTTTCCCAGGCTATGAGATAACCAGATATAATAACAAGAGTATGTGTGATGCATTTTTAAACACTGTTATGAGCAGAAAGAATTTCGGCTTAAAGGACCAGACGGGATGGTCGTTGGTGTATATGTCGAATATCTTTGTAAGACTTGGCAAAGGTAAAGAAGTTATGGAATGTATTGATTGTATCGCAAGCGCTAATATACTTCCTAATTTCCTCACTGTTCACAACGACTGGAGAAGAATGGGCGTTGCAATTTGCCTTGATATGAGACAAGCACCTATTCAATTAGATGCAAATATAGGATTAACCTCTTCTCTGAATGAAATGCTCGCATTCTCAACCCAAGAGGAAATATATTTGTTTAACGGACTTGATTTTGAAAGATTCAAATCTGGAAGCTGTGGACAAATTTTAACAAGATGTGGTCTTTTAGTTAGTGTAGAATGGGACGAAAATGGTGCCACAGCTGTGATTGAAAATAAAAACGGTGATAAGCCTGCGATGTTGCATGTGCCTGAAAATATGGTATTTACCGAAAATATGAAGAGTGACTTGATGATAGAGCCAAACTTTGAAGGAAATATGAAGCTATCCATTAAGTTTAATTAAAGGTAATAAAATGGGATAAGAAAAAAGTCCTTTTAAAAAAATGAAGGTTTAAAAGAACCTTCATTTTTTTGTACAAAAAAAGCTGAAATCATTAAGAAATCAGCCTTTTTGTAATAGTTTATATGAGATGTAAAAACGAAACACAAAACTTGGTTTATTAAAAACTCCGTTTTGATAATTTGGGGATTTTTTCACATCCCCTTTATGTTCACATTTATTTTATGCTTGTGTGTTATAGCTATAGTTAGGAGCTTCCTTTGTGATATAAATATCGTGAGGATGACTCTCCTTTAAGCCTGCACCTGTAATACGAATGAATTTACCATTTTTCTTAAGTTCAGGAATGGTTTTTGTTCCACAATAGCCCATACCTGAACGCAAGCCGCCAAGAAGCTGGAATATAGTGTCGGACAAGGAACCCTTGTATGGAACTCGTCCTTCAACGCCTTCGGGAACAAGCTTTTTAGAGCCTGTTTGGAAATATCTGTCCTTACTGCCCTTTTCCATAGCGGCAAGTGAACCCATTCCTCTGTAAACCTTAAAGCGTCTGCCCTGATATATTTCAAATTCACCGGGACTTTCCTCACAGCCTGCCAACAGACTACCCATCATAACCACATCTGCACCTGCTGCAATTGCCTTTGTGATATCTCCTGAATATTTGATACCACCGTCTGCGATTACAGGGATGCCATATTTTTTAGCTACCTGACTAACATCATAGATTGCAGTAATCTGTGGAGCACCGATACCTGCAATAATTCTTGTTGTACAGATTGAACCAGGGCCGATACCCACCTTAATTGCATCTGCACCTGCAGCAATCAAAGCCTTTGCAGCCTCAGCAGTAGCAATATTTCCAACAATTACAGGTAAATCAGGGAATGCATTCTTGATTTCAATTACCTTGTTTATAATATTTTTTGAGTGTCCGTGAGCAGAGTCAAGAACAACAGCATCAACACCTGCATCAACAACTGCCTGAACTCTCAATAGAGCATCATCTGTTACACCGATTGCAGCAGCACATAATAATCTGCCACTTGCATCCTTTGCAGAATTAGGATAACGAACTGCTTTTTCAATATCCTTGATGGTGATTAAACCCTTCAAGTGATTTTCAGAGTCCACAATAGGAAGCTTCTCAATTTTGTGTTTTCTCAAAATTTCCTGTGCCTGCTCTAAGGTTGTTCCTTCAGGAGCAGTTATAAGATTTTCGTGAGTCATAGCCTCGCTGATTTTCTTTGAAAAATCTACCTCAAAGCGTAGATCTCTGTTGGTTATAATACCAATCAGCTTGTTTTCCTCATCGCAGATGGGTACACCTGAAATTTTGTAGTTACCCATAAGATCGTCAGCATCCTTCAGGGTGTGGTCCTTTGACAAGCTAAACGGATTTGTTATAACGCCATTTTCCGACCTCTTTACCTTATCTACCTCTGCTGCCTGTTGCTCAATGGTCATATTCTTATGAATAACACCAATGCCGCCTTCACGAGCCATTGAGATTGCCATAGGCGCCTCTGTAACAGTGTCCATTGCAGAACTCATCATTGGAATATTTAAGCGAATTGTTTTTGTAAGCTGAGTTCCAAGCTCCACCTCATTGGGAGTGAAATTGGATTCTTGTGGTAGTAAAAGCACATCATCAAAGGTCAAACCTTCTTTTGCAAATTTATCGTCCATATAATTAAGCCTCCTTCTAAAATTTGTTATTGTCCAATATTATATCAAAATTTTACACATTTTTCAATACCTTTTTATGAGAAAATTTTAAGGTAGAGGGTATTTTTTTTGTACATCTCGTCAAAAAACTATAAAATCAGATCTTATACACAAAAAGTTTACAATTTATATATACCAAAATCGGTGGATAAACCTTGACACACTTTAATAGAAAATGATATAATAAATGTAATTAGGCGCATAATGTGCTATTGATTTTAAAAAGATAATAAATGTTAATATAAAAACTCCCGAGAAAAGAGGATTAAGATTAAAAATGAGAAGAGCCAGAAACAAAAAACTGAATGACGAAAATCGCGGCTATAAGTCGGATATGACTGAGCTTGGATATAATCCTGACACCTATGTTCCACCTGAGGAGGATGAAAAAGAGAAGGTAGAAGAGCCTGCTCAAATGGTTATGGAAGAACAGGTAACAGAAGGGCCTGTTAAAAAGTCAAGAAAAAAGAAAAAAGGGAAAAATAAGCTTGTAATTTTTATGATTGCGCTTTTAACAATAATGGTAGCATTCCTTCTTGTTATGGGCCTTGGTGGACAATTCACAACAAATGAAGAGGGACAAATGGAGGAATTTGTTGCGCCTGTGGACAAGGCAACAGGGAAGATAAACATATTGGTGACCGGTGTGGATGCAGACGGATTGAGAACGGACACCATTATGGTTGCAAGCTATGATATGGATGATAACAATGTAAAGGTATTATCAATCCCCAGAGATACAAGAATGTATATCGGCAATAAATATCAAAAAATAAATGCCGCTCATGCAATATCGAAAAATGGTAAAATCAATGGTGTTCAGGGAACAATTGAGGCGGTAACAAGACTCACAGGAATTCCAATAAATTATTATGTTGAGGTTTCCTTTGATGCTTTTTCAAAAACTATTGATGCCCTTGGTGGTGTGGATTTTGATGTGCCACAGAATATGTACTACAATGATCCTGTTCAGAAGCTGAAAATCAATCTTAAAAAGGGTTTTCAACATCTTGATGGTGACAAGGCAGAGCAATTGGTAAGATTTAGAATGTACCCTGAGGGAGATTTGGCAAGAGTGAAGGTGCAACAGGACTTTATAAAGGCAGTTGTGGAGCAGAAATTAAATCTTGATATTCTCAATAATGCCAAGGAGCTTTTCCAGATTTTGAAGAGTGATATCAAAACCAACTTTACCCTTAGCCATATTTTGAAATATGTTAATAATCTAAAGGAGCTTCAGGCAGAAAATGTGAAGATGGTACATCTTCCGGGTGAGTTCAGTGACGAAACATATACTGCATCCTATTGGTTGCCCGATATGGAAAAAACAAAGGAGCTTATTCAATTGGAGTTTGGTTATGATGCAGAGAATATAACCATTCATTCGGCAGACTCAAAAAGCGTGTCTAAAATAAATAATGACCGAAAAACAACAGCTCCGTCACCCTCTCAAGAGGCTGAGGAGGACGACGAGGATGAGGATGATATAAAAACTCAAAAGCCAACTTCATCACCAAAGGCAACTCAAACTCCAAAGCCAACCAAAAAGCCATCAGGGACTCCAACAGATGAGCCAACTGTGAAGCCAACTAAAGAGCCTGAGGCTGAAAAAACCGAGAGGCCGACTCCAAAGCCGACTAAAGAGCCTGAGGAAATCCAAAAGCCTGCAAGACCAACACCGAGAGTGTAGGTAATAAGGGAAAAGAAAAGTAAAATTTAAGGGAGTATATGATGAAAAGAGCAAGAGCAAGAGGCAAAAGGGAAGAGAGTAAATTTAGGAATGTTAAAAGAGCTCAAAGAAAAGAAGAAATTCCTTTTGTTAGCGAGCAGGAAGATAAATTAAAGAAAGTAAAAAAGAGCAGTAAAAAGAGAAAAGAGAACAGAAAAAAAAGGATAAGATTTTTCCTCATCCTGATACTTCTGGCAATTGTAATATTCTTTCTTGCTATGGGTATGGGAACAAGTGAGGATAATTCCCTGATTCCAGTGGACGAGTCAACAGGAAAAATAAATGTTTTGCTGGTCGGTGTGGATGATGATGGGTTAAGAACAGATGCCATTATGCTTGCATCCTATAACTTTGACGAGGAAAGCTTAAAGCTTATGTCAATCCCCCGTGATACCAAGGTATATGTAACCAACAGGAGAATAACGAGAAAAATAAATGAGGTACACGCAATGACCAATGGTGACGGAAAAATTTTCGGTCCGTTGGCATCGGTTGAGGCAGTTTCTCAATTAACAGGAATTCCTATTAACTACTATGTTGAGTTCTCTTTTGACGCTATTGATCACATAATGGATATTTTAGGTCCTGTTGAATATGATGTTCCTGATGTTGAGGGCAGAGGCAGGGGTATGAACTATGATGATCCTGTTCAGGATTTACATATTCATTTAAAACCGGGACTTCAGAAGCTTTCGGGAAATCAGGTGCAACAGTTCCTGAGATATAGAAAGAGCAACAACAACTCGGGTGACGGAAGTGACACAAGCCGAGTACAGCGCCAACAGGATTTTGTGAAGGCAGTACTTCAGCAAAAGGTAAATCTTTCATTGGTGATTAAAGCACCATACATTTTGAACGAGCTTAAAAAAGAGATAAAAACCAACTTTTCATCAGGTGAGGTTGGTCGATATGCAACCCACTTGTTAAAGCTGAAGGCAGAAAATATAAAGACCTTCTCTCTGCCAGGAGAGGACAAGCTAAGTGGTGCATGGTATTTCGTTTGCGACACCGAGAAAACAAGGGAGCTTGTGAAGAATGAATTTGGCTATGATGTGACGACACTATCTCATAAAATAGAAATAACAGGTGACGGAATAGTTGAGTTTGATAAATCATCACCTGTGGAGGAGGAAGAGCCTGAGCCAACCGTTGCTCCAGAGGAAGAGGAGGAAATTGTTGAGAATAGAGACTCAACAGGTCCTGAAGAGGTTGAAAGGCCTGAGGAGGACAACAAGGAAGAAAATGAGGACGAGGAAGTTATAATCCTCGACTGAGAATGAAATAAAAGGAAGATATGAGTTCGTCATATCTTCCTTTTTGATTTTGGAAAAATACTATTTTCATAGTCCATACTTGATTTTTATTCTTTCCAATATCCTGATCATTGGCACTGCCATAAAAAGGAGGAACACACCTGTGGAAAGTCCGTGAATGATATCATAGGGGAGCCCTGACGCAAGGCAAAGAAGAACAGACTCAAGGCTTATTATTGTTCTTGCAACAACAAGCATTGAAAAATTCATAATCCCACCATATAAAACTATTGTTATAATAAATCCGAAGAGGGATAATAAAAGTCTGTTTTTGGTGATGCCTTTTCGCCTATAAAATATCCCTGCTACAAGCCCTGTAATTCCAAAGGCGAACATCTGCCATGGGGTCAGTGGGGTTTGTCCAAAAAAGAAATTTGAGACAAAGCCTGTTACTGCACCCACTAAAAAGCCTGTTTCTCCACCAAAGCATATTCCTGTGATTATAATAATTGCCACCACAGGCTTGAATTGTGGAATAAAGGAAAAAGCTGTTCTTCCCACAACTGCTATGGCGCATATAACGCTTATCACAACAAGCTCACGAGCCTTTGGTTTTTTTCTTTCAAACATAAGAAAAAAGGTGATAAGAGCTTCGAGAATCACTGAAAGACTTATAAAATAGTATTTTTGATCATTCAGATAATATGCGCCAAAAAGAATTGTTAAGGGTACTAAAATCAAAAGAATTGCAAGAGATAGAATTTGCCCTTTTGAAGAATCTTTTTTTGACTTACTCCTTTTAATCTCAGGTTTCTTTTCATTTTTCTTTATGGGGTTAGGTGTGGATGGAGTATCTGTTTTTATAATTTCACCATCTATTGCAGTTATAATATCCTCGTCTGTGATAGCATTTTCAATTATTCCCTTAGACATTTTGTGAGCTTCGGTGGTGTAATAGCTTTTTTGGGAGAAGAACTCCCTTGGAAAACCCTCACTCACAATTTTTCCGTCGAAGAATAAGCCACACCGAGTGGAGTGCTTTGCACAAAATTCAATATCGTGAGAAACGATAACTATTGTGGTGCCATCCTCTGATAGCTTTTTTAGTATATTGGCAAGCTTGATTTTCATCGGAGTGTCAAGTCCCTTGGTAGGCTCGTCAAGTAACAGAATTTCGGGCTGAGTAAGCAACACCTTTAAAAGAGCAAGGCGTTCTGCCTCGCCACCTGAAAGGTCATAGGGGTGCTTGTTAAGAAGATGTGATAAGTTAAAAAGCTCAATAAGACTGTTGAGCCTGTCCGTTTGCTCCTTTGTTGGAAATTTAACACCCAATCCGTCATATAGCTCCTCCATCACATTCCTTCTTATAAATAAGCCTTGTGGGTTCTGGGGAAGGTATCCTATTTTTTTATTATAAGGATTTTTAATTTTGCCTGCATATGCGACATTAAAGCCTGCAATAACGGAAAGAAGAGTAGTTTTTCCACTACCATTTCCACCCACAAGTGAGTATATCTCTTTGTTGTGGATTGAAAGAGTTGTACCCTTCAGAATATCAGGAAGGCTCTTGTCGTAACGGAACCACACATCCTTTAATTCAAACGCTATGGTCTTATCAACAATATTTTCATCCTTTTCCTTGATTTTATCTAATTTTGGAATATCACCAAGCCACTCTCTGCCTTCACGGATGGTGAGTGGACATATACTATCGTTTTTTTTGGAATAGAAAATCTGCATAGGTGTGGGCAGAGAATGTAGCATTTGATTTTTGTTCTCGTATAGCTTTTTTCCTATCTCCAGAGGAGTGCCTGTTGAAAGAATTTTTCCGTCTTCCATGGCAATAGCACGGTCACACAAGGGGAGCACCTTATCCAGTCTGTGCTCGGTTATAACTATGGTTATGCCAAGCTCACGATTGATTTTATAGATTGCATTCAATAAATTCTGTGCAGATATGGGGTCTAACTGACTTGTTGGCTCGTCCAATAATATAATGGACGGCTCACTAACCATAACTGATGCCAGATTCAAAAGCTGTTTTTGCCCACCTGACAGGGATGAGGTTTTTTCATAAAACCAAGTTTCTATCCCGAAATATGATGAGATTTCCGATATCCTTCCTCGTATCTGCGAGTTGGAATATCCAAGGCTTTCAAGTGAGAAGCTCAGCTCGTGCCATACCATATCGGTAACGAGCTGACTGTCGGGCTCCTGAAAAACATAGCCTATTTTTTCTGCCTGTTCCAAGGGTGAAAGAGAAAGGATATCCTGTCCTTCAAAAACAATTTCGCCTTTTCTTTCTCCATTGGGAGAGAGGATAGGTTTTAGTTGTTTTAATAATGTCGATTTTCCACATCCCGATTTGCCGAATATAACTAAAAATTCACCCTCGTTGATTGACAGACTTATATCATCAAGAGCTTTTTTTGTATCGTTTGGATATGAAAAGCTTAGATTTTCGATTTTAATTTTTTCCATATATAAGCCTCCCTGTACTCAATAATAATTGGTAAAAAGCAAAGTAGAAAATAGACTATAACTGTCCATACATTATTGTAGGATATTGAAAATTCTGCTAAGGTGGGGAAATAGGAGAATGCCATATTTCCTAGAAAGTAGCCTGTTAATAATAATAAAAGGAAAGCTACTATCAACCCAAGCACCACATAGTCACGACAACGAAGGGTGTAGTTTGAATAGGCAGTTCTTTTTTTAGTTTTATAGCCTCTGCTTTTCATACTATCTGCCATATCCACCGAGCTTTCAAGACTCCAGGTGACAGTTATTATAAAAACCCGGAATAGAATTTTCATTTTATCCATTAAGCTTTTTTCTTTTTTAGCCATAAGTCTTTGTGACATATTAACCATGGAAAACCGAGCCTTAAACTGTGGCACAAATCTCAGTACCATAGAAAAGACAAGGGATAGGGAAGGAAGAGCCTTCCCGAAAAGGTACATAATTTTATCACTTGTTATAATAACCGAGAAGGATTTAAACCAACATATTACCGATACTATCATAATTGCGGCAAACACTCCATAGATAATCGATTCAAAGGTCAGGGGATTTCCGTCAGGAAAATATAAAAGTATGGTTGCACCCTGATGGTTGAATAACGGGTTTATAATAAATGATGCAAGAATAAGAGGTAGCATATAAACCAAAGCAAGCCTTAAAGCCTTTCTGCCCTCAAGCATTATCATATACCAGATAGCTGATGTCAGGGAAAGTATAAGGAATATGGGGTGCATAAATACCGAGGAGCAAAGTATAATCGCAAAAAAATATATAAAATTCACCAATGGGTGATAGCCTTTAAATTCACACATATTCATTCATCCTTTTCCTTTTCATTTATCCTTATGTTTATGAATTTATATTAAAAATCCATATAAAAAAGCTGTGGTGATAAATAAAATCACCACAGCAGAGTTTTCTGTGCACAGTCACATTTTGCATAGCAAAACTGCCGAATCCTTCGTATTCAGATATGGCATTAAAGCAGGTCTTCTGACTCACACTATATAAAGCCAAGGCTTTGCGCTATCTATATTCTGCCTTCTCAGTTTCCCAATGACCGACTCGTCGTCGTCGAATATAAAAGCTTCGTGCATACAGCGACTGGTATCGTCTGGGGTTCTCACCCAATTCCCTTTTCACCGACCACCCCTGTTCTTCGGGAATGGTCAACACTTTATGTGAATATTTAATTTAAGATTATTATAGCAATAGTTATATTGAAAGTCAATACTATTTATATGGTAGCTAATGCTTGCTCCAAATCCTTGATAATGTCCTCAACATTTTCAATTCCTACGCTTAGCCTGATTAAATCAGCACCAATTCCACCCTCGGCTAATTGTTGGTCGTTCATCTGGCGATGGGTTGTGCTTGCAGGATGTAGAGCACAGGTACGGGCGTCAGCAACATGGGTTACAATTGCAATCATTTTCATATTGTTCATAACCTTCATTGCATTTTCTCTGCCACCCTTCACGCCAAAGCTTATAACTCCGCTTGTGCCCATTGGCAGATATTTTTTAGATAGCTCATAATACTTGTTGCTTTTCAGATTGGGGTAGTTTACCCAGCTAACTAATGGATGCGACTCCAGATATTCTGCAACCTTCAATGCATTATTGGAGTGTGCAGGCATTCTCAAGTGCAAGGTTTCAAGACCTAAGTTCAGCAAAAATGCATTCTGGGGAGATGGGGCAGAGCCGATATCTCTCATAATCTGTACACGAGCCTTTGTTATAAATGCAGCCTTGCCGAATTTCTCTATGTATATTACTCCGTGATAGGACTCGTCAGGCGTCACAAAATCAGGGAACTTTCCACTTTTTGCCCAATCAAAGTTTCCGCTGTCAACAATAATGCCACCCAAGGATACTGCATGACCATCCATATATTTTGAGGTGGAGTGAATAACAATATCTGCACCATGTTCAAATGGTCTGCATAGTATAGGTGTGGCAAAGGTGTTGTCAACCACCAACGGAACATTGTGTGCATGGGCAATTCTTGCGAATTTCTCAATATCCAGCACATTAAGTGCAGGGTTTGCAATTGTTTCACCCATTAAAAGCTTTGTGTTATCACGGAATGCATCAGAAATGGTTTTCTCATCTGCATCGGGGTCAACAAAGGTAATGTCTATTCCAAATCTTGAAAGAGTAACCCCTAATAAGTTAAAGGTACCACCATACACCTTTGCAGAGCACACTATATGGTCGCCTGCAGAACAAGTAGTCATAACTGTTGCAAGAGTAGCAGCCTGACCTGATGATGTCATCATAGCACCAACTCCACCCTCTAAGGCTGCAATCTTTTCCTCAACTGCACCAACGGTGGGATTTGCAAGACGAGTGTAGAAATAACCATTAGCCTCAAGGTCAAATAGCTTACCCATACTCTCACAGGTATCATATTTATATGTAGTGCTTTGGTATATAGGCAGAACTCTTGACTCTCCGTTCTTTGGAGAATATCCTGCCTGAATGCAATTTGTTTCTATTTTCATTAAAACCAACTCCGTTTCCTTTATGTACCTATTATATATGAAAGAATTTTGAAAATCAATAATATTTTTAAAGCTTTTGGCAAATATAGAAAAGTGTACATCAAAACTGTAGGCTATTAAGCTTGATGATATACAAAATATCCAAAGATAGAAAAAAAGGCAAAAATGTGATTGACAAAGGAAGGTTGATATAGTAAAATAAACAAGCTGTCTATTGAAGGTCAGGGGTTTTGAAAAAAATTAAAATATTTTTAAAAAAGTTCTTGACATTGCGATTTATGTGTGATATAATTATCAAGCTGTCGCATTAAAAGGCAGTAACAATTGTACATTGAAAAATAAACAGTGCAGAGTTCTTGTCAGTGAACTTTTAGGTTCACAAAACTATGAGTTTTTTAAGACAGAAATTCGGAATAACAAATTACGAAACTAAGTCAGTGGTACTTCAAAGTAAGTACAAAGTTAGAGCTAACAAGTTCTGATAAAAAGTATGTAGCAGCCGCAAGGCTGATATATAACCATTTATCGAGAGTTTGATCCTGGCTCAGGACGAACGCTGGCGGCGTGCCTAACACATGCAAGTCGAGCGGAGCCAACCGAACAATCCCTTCGGGGTGCGTTTGGGGAAGCTTAGCGGCGGACGGGTGAGTAACGCGTGAGTAACCTGCCCATAAGAGGGGGATAACACAGAGAAATTTGTGCTAATACCGCATATTGAATATTTATCGCATGGTAGATATTTGAAAGATTTATCGCTTATGGATGGACTCGCGTCTGATTAGCTAGTTGGTGAGGTAACGGCCCACCAAGGCGACGATCAGTAGCCGAACTGAGAGGTTGATCGGCCACATTGGGACTGAGACACGGCCCAGACTCCTACGGGAGGCAGCAGTGGGGGATATTGCGCAATGGGGGAAACCCTGACGCAGCAACGCCGCGTGAAGGATGAAGGCCTTCGGGTTGTAAACTTTTGTTGCAAGGGAAGAAAAAAATGACGGTACCTT
>JAZRPY010000026.1:0-2040 GCA_045649415.1 Clostridia bacterium
TGGACATAAAGTTATTCCCTCAAGACGTGGCGGAATTGAAAATGTGCTCACTTCTTTGTGTCCGTTGCTTGTCGAAAAAGGAATAGATGTTACCTGCTACAACCGCAGTTCCGATAAAGTGGAAAATGAATATATCGGCACTGTTAAAGACAAAAAATATAAAGGTGTAACACTTAAAAATGCGTGGACAATCAACAGAAAAGGACTCTCTGCTATGGTTGCTTCCTTTACTGCGGCAATTTGTGCAACTTTCGGAAAATATGATATAGTACATTTTCACGCAGAAGGTCCTTGTGCTGCTATGTGGATACCAAAAATGTTTGGGAAAAAGTGCGTTGCAACAGTTCATGGACTTGATTGGCAAAGAGAAAAATGGGGCAAGGGATTTGCTTCTCGCTATATAAAATTCGGAGAGCGTGTTATGGTAAAATGCGCTGACGAAATAATTGTCTTAAGCGAAAGTGCCCGTGAGTATTTTAAGAAAACCTATAATCGTGACACTGTACTTATTCATAACGGAATAGACAGGCCTGCCAAAAAAGAAGCAGACGAAATCACAAAAATATACGGACTTTCAAAAGGTGATTATATTTGTATCGTTTCAAGACTTACATCAGAAAAAGGCGTTCATTACCTGATTGATGCGTATAACAGTATAAAAACAAATAAAAAGCTTGTTATCGCAGGTGATACAAGCGATACAGATGAATATGTAAAGATGATCAAGCAAAAAGCATCTGGAAATCCTGATATTATTTTCACAGGATTTATATCAGGAGATGTATTATGCGAAATATATAGCAATGCGTATGTTGTTACTCTTCCTTCTGATATTGAAGGAATGTCCCTGAGCCTTTTGGAAGCTCTTGCTTATGGCAATGCAGTTTTATGTTCTGATATTCCTGAAAACACATTGGTGACAGAAAGCAAAGCAATACACTTTAAAAAGAGTAATGTGGAAGATCTGGCAGAAAAACTGCAGTCAATGTGTGATGACGAAGAAATTGTTAATGAAATTAAAAATGGGGCTGACGAATTTATACTCAGTAAATACAACTGGAATGATGTTGCAAACGCAACATTCGACCTATATAAAAAAGTTTTGAAAAAATAAAGAAAGGTAGCTTATGTTATGAAAGGATATACACTAACTACAAAAACTAAAAAAAACATAAGGGTATTGAAACTCTTTTTGATAAGCCTGATTTTTGTTTTGATAGCGGTATCTATTGCGATAGTCGGCTGTAATTATATCGGGAATCGTAACTTCAAAGAGACCTTTTATAGTGTAAGCAGCCTTAAGGTGAACAATAAGGTAAGAATTATTCAAATTTCCGACCTGCATAATTGTTTGTATGGAAATAATAATATCAAGTTGCTTGATAGAGCCCGAAAGTTAAAACCGGATTTGATAGTTTATACCGGAGACATAGTTGATTCAAAAGCAAAATCAAATGACAGAGTAATAAGTTTATGCAAAGAACTTGCAGATGTTGCTCCATCATATTACATATATGGCAACAACGAAGTGGAAATGTATTATGACATTCCTCTGACTCAGGAATCTCTTGATAAGAAGTTTGGGTTCAATGATAATAACCGACAGCCCGGTAAACTTTTGGAAATCACAGACGATCTTACAAGAAAACTTGAAGCGTCAGAAGTAAAGGTACTTAAAAACAAGTCAGACACTATAACAATTGGGACAACCGATGTGGATATATATGGAGTGCTTACATCTAATCCGTCATCCTTCTGGTCGTATGCAGGTGAAAGCTTTGATGAATATATGTATTCAAATGAAAACAATTTAAAAATCACAGCAATTCACGAGCCGTTAGTGTTTGAAGAATATTCTCCTGACTCATGGGGTGACTTGATGCTAGCTGGACATAACCACGGTGGCACAGTTAAAATACCAATGATTGGTCCATTATACACACATGATGGAGGCTTTCTGCCGGATCGAGGCGGTCATTATGTTAGTGGCAGATATGAAGTTCAAGGAAGACCACTCATTATAAGTTCGGGACTCGAAAA
>JAZRPY010000027.1:0-2166 GCA_045649415.1 Clostridia bacterium
TTAACCTTTGAAGCAAAAACAATTGATGCTTCATAGCAAAAGCAAATGCCGCTTGTTTTACGGGCAATCTGTACCAAGGATATGATTTTAATACATTTTGAATTTTGTCCTGGGTGCAAATTTCTTTTAATCTTTTCTTAAGATGAGAAAACTTTATTTTTTCATCCCTTGCGTGCATAATCTCTTGCGAACACAAAATCCTTCCAAAGCCTTGTATCAATCTATCTAAATAAATTTTATATTCTTCTTTTTCTATAGTATCTGCAATTCGTTTTTCAAGCTCATCTAAAAATACGATGCTTTTCTCAAAACGATCTTTCTTATATGCTTTTGAAAGAGAATCTTCATTGCGACAATAACAGTAGTATGCCCCCGGAATACCAACTGCACTTTGGGAACTTTTTATAAAGTCAACCATGAACAATGTATCTTCAGACAATATTTTTCGTTCAGATAAAAACTCTAATTTTCTTTCACGAATTACTGAAGTTTTAAATATATTTTTACATACACTAACACCATATCGACTATCGTCCGGCTCATTTGGGAGCGCACCTACAACACCCAAAAGAAGTTTTTTCATATCTTCTTTTTTAAACGTGGTTTCTTCCTCGAAATAGGATTTTTTTATGTCACCACCTGACTCTGAGAACATATTTCCGCCGACAAAAGAGATTCCTGATAAGCATAGGTCAGTATCATGTTTTTTTGCCGCATTATATAATGTTTCATACATCATTGGTTCCACATAATCATCAGAATCGACAAAGCCTATATATTCACCCGTTGCCGCATCAAGCCCTGTATTTCTTGCGAATCCAAGACCGCCGTTTTCCTTATGAATAACCTTAATTCGTGAATCTGTCTTTGAAATTTCATCACATAGCACGGCACATTCTTCCTTTGAACCGTCATCAACAATTATGATTTCTATATTTTTAAGAGTCTGATTTACAATAGAATCCATACATCTCTTAAGGTATTTTTCTGTATTATATACAGGCACAACGATGCTTACTTTGGGTTGTGTCATCCTTTTCACCTCTTGTCCACAAGGTTAATATATTTTTGTATTAAGATGTCACAATAGTCTGTGACACCCATTATATTCTTGCCTTTAGTTTCACAGTTTGTTTTAAGTGTTTTATAGTATTCTTCATTATCAAAACATTTTTTTACTGCCTCAGCCACAGATTCAGGGGTTGGACTTGAAGCCAACACACCCGTTTTTCCATCTTCTACAAGCTCTGCCATTCCGCCGTAATTCATGGTTACAACCGGAACTCCCATAGAATGAGCCTCTAATATGGATAAAGGATTATTTTCATAACAAACCGATGGAGCAATAAGAAGTTTTGCGTTTGCCATCAAATCGGTAAGTTCTTTCCCTGTAACAAACCCCTTTAAGGTAACATTCGGGATATTTTTCAAAACCTCATCGCAAGGTCCATTTCCTGCTACGACAAAGTTAATGTCAGGCAAGATTTTTGCGGTATTTGCCAGAAGCTCAACGCCTTTTTCCTTTGAAAGTCTGCCAACAAAAACAATATAGGGATTTTCACTATCTGTTTTAGCGAGGATATTATTCTTTTCAATAAAATTATGTATTGTAAATGTCTTTCCCATATATATATCCGAAGCACACAAAAGCTTATTTTCCAAAAATCTGCTCGGACATATATATAAATCAACCTTTTTGTATGTTTTTAAAAATGAATAGAACATTGCTTCAATTACACCCAATAAGCTTTTGATTTTGGAATTATGAATACAATTAAATTTTAAGCAATTCCATTTTGAGCCTTTTATACATCTGTCGCAAGGTTTTGTTTCATTAAAGCTATACAAAAGATGATTAGGACATATCATCTGATAGTCATGAACTGTTTGCACAAGGGGGATATTTCTCTTTTTCACCGCATAAATAATTGATGGCGTAAGCTGAAAATTGATGTTATTCATATGAACAATATCAGGCTTAAAATCAAGTCGGAGGCCAAGCGGTCTTAGGAAGACAAGCTTTATAGTCAACTCCTTGGCCCACAGAACGACATGGCTACGATCCGACTTATTGTTCATATGAATAACATCAATTTTCAGCTTACGCCATCAATTATTTATGCGGTGAAAAAGAGAAATATCCCCCTTGTGCAAACAGTTCATGAC
>JAZRPY010000028.1:0-23438 GCA_045649415.1 Clostridia bacterium
TCAAGCGTTCTCATCTGCTCTTGAAGCAGGAAAAGACTATGTGTTCTCATACAAGATAAAAGCAATAGGTGATAATGACGCTAATAGATATAAGAGATCAAATATATATCTAAGAAATGCAGAACGTCAGATTATTGGTGCAGTTGCACTTTGGTACGATACAACAAGTAGTTCTAATAATCAGTGGATTGGTGTTGCAACAAACATTGGTACTACAGCAAACGCTGAAATAAGTAATGGTGGTTTGAATGATGTTGGTCAATTCACAAAGCAGACTGCTACACTTGATACTGAATATAAAGTGCAGATGTATGTTGATGTGTCAGAAAAGAAGGTACACTATTTCATCGATGATAAATATATGGGTAGTGCTGACCGTTCAGGCTTAGATGACATTGTTGCAACAAATACCTACAACTTCTCTCATGGTGGTGCAAGCACATTAAATATTCTGCTAGAGTGTGAAAAAGATGCACTACCAGAAGCACCAGCTGTAGCTGAGCCTAAGGTTTTGGTATATGACAGAAATGGTGAAGCTTATGCATTGAGAAATAATGGTATTCCAACCAATATTGCAAAGATTGAGTTAGAGTATGCAACAGCACCGGAAGCACCTGCAAGTGCTACATTGGGTGATATCGCATTAACTCCATCAGTTTCAGACAACAAGGTAGTTCTTACCTTGCCTTCAGGAAGCTTAAGAAATGGTCAGCAATATGCATTAACAGCAGGCGCATATACTGCTAAGATGGATGTTAATGATACAAGAACAGTAGAATTCCCTGAACTTAAAGTTGTTGATAATGATAATGCATTTGGAGTTGCCGGCACAATCGTTAATGAAACAGAAAGTGCTCCTAAATATGTATTGATTATTGCTCAATATAACGGAAACAGAATGCTTGGAGTTAACTTTGTTGAGGTTACTGCAGCAGCAAGTCAGACAACTGATTTGGCAGATGCTGTAACAATTGCTGAAGTTTCAGGCGTAACAACTGTTAAGGCATTCTTGTGGGATGGATGGAATAGTATGCTTTCATTAAATGATGCTACATACATTGTTCCTGCAGAATAATTTGTTAAACTAAATAAATAGTTAGCCGAAAACGGCGTGTTTCGGATTTACCGAAACACGCTGTTTTCAGTTTTTCTTATTAATTTATATTCTATAGTGTGCTACAGAATATAAATTAATAAGAAAAATATATACAAATTAAATTATGCGAAAATTATAACCTCTTGCTATAAAAAGGAATAAAAGCCCCCTAAAGAGAATGAACAATTATATAACGAAGGGTTTCAACGCCCTTTAAAAAATGATATAAAATTTCAAATTAGACATAGAAATAAAAAACAGAAAGGAATAAACGAATATGAAAAAAAGGAGTATTTTTATTGTCACATTAGCACTGGTAGTGAGTATATTTTCGCAATACACATTTTGCTATGCACAGGATAGCTCATATGAGCTAAATATGCAAATAACTGAGGATAAAGTAGGAAGAATTTCAGGCTCTGTTGACACAGATGGAGAAATGCTTCCCATTTCCGTTTTAGTGTATAAGCCGGGGAAAAAGGGGACAACTATTACCCTTTCAAATATCAATGATGTTGTTCTATATCAGAATGTGGTATATACTGAATATAATGGAAACTTTAAGTTGGATATTGATCTTTCCGGTTATGATGCTGCATATTATGATATGTTAATCAGATTTCCTGGTATGAGTGATGTGGTTGAAACCAGGATATGCAACACCATCTATTTTGGCGAGGCTGGTCACATCTACAACAATTATTCCGATATTCCTATATATATCAATCTCAAAAGAGAAAATTCACAAGCCGATGGTGTAAGTGTATCTATGAAGATTACTGACTCAACAGGCGTATATGATAGTGTTATCACATTAAGTAAAAATTTCACATTTGACAGTGATGGTTGGATAAATGGTGTTATACACTGTGATTTATCGAATGAGTATATGAAATATGGCGTTATGAAGCTTGAAACCACCATTCAAGAGGGAGATACAAAGAAAGTCTATAATGACGAATTCACAGTTATTCCTTATATTGAAGAGCTTAATATGAATTTAGGTACTCAGGCACATTTCAATCATATGCATGCTGATGCAGACAAGCGCACCCTTCTTGAATTAGTGGCAAAGGCAGGCTTCGGTCGATTCCGTACAGGCTACTACTGGGAGGATGTGGAAAGTCCAAAGGGCACATTCACTATAGAAAAGTATGGAATGAGTAATTTCTATGATATATGTCAGGAGCTTGGTATAGAGCCATTAACCACTGTTCATGGTAGCCATAAGGATTATATGCAAACTCTTTCTGATGGCCAAGGTGGTGTGTTGCCTGATAACCCACCAAGGTCGGAAACTGCCATAAAGGGTTTTGCTAATTTCTGTTATGAGTTTGCAAAGATAGTTAAAGACAAGAATAAGTCCTATGATTTATGGAACGAATATACTCATGAGTTCTCGAATGCTAAGGAAAATGAGTTATACCCAAGTGGTGAATATTATGCAAAGCTACTGAAGGAATCCTATGAGAAAATTCATGAGGCTGACCCTAATGCCGAGGTATATGGAATTGTTTCGGGAGGAATTGATAAGTGGGATAACGATAAATATGGATATTGTCCATATGACTGGATTGAATCGGTGTTTAAAGCATTAAAACAACTTGCAGAGGAGGCAGGAACTCCTGATGCCAAGTATATGGACTATATTTGCTTGCACGCATATGACCACACATATATTCCTGAATATCATTCATATGACACCAAAACCGAGGAGCTTATGGAGATGATTTCAAAGTATGGATATGGGGATGTGCCTGTTGTATATAGTGAGATGGGCGTTTCTGAGCGTCGTTCTGGTGAAGAGACTGATTGGACCTTGTATCAGCAGTCATTCCTGGCAATCCGCAGTCTCGCATTAAGATCCAAGGTGGCAGAGAGAATTTATTGGTATGTATTTATGGAAAAGGATGAACAGATGACTGGTGATCCGGAAATTGATAACTTAAAGCTTTATGAACATTCTCTTGGTATGATAAGAACCTACAATGATGATATTGCAACTGAAGCAGGGGAAATTGCATATGGTGGTAAGCCTATATATGTGGCAATGGCTAACTGGAACAGGCTATTGGGAAATGCAAAGTTTGAGAGTGAAACTATTCATAAGTACTACTCTTATTGGCAAAGCAAAAATGATATCTATCAACACAAGTATATTGACCGTGAGGGCAGGGAAGTGAACATACTTTGGTGCAGAGGCAGTAACGATGGCGCAGTTGGTACAGAAAGATCTATCACCCTGAATTTTGGTGCAAAGAAAGTTACAAGATATGATTTATATGGAAACTCAGAAGAGTTAACAAGTGACACTGGCTCTTATAGTATTCCTGTTACAGTTGCACCAATATACATTGTGACTCCAAATGATGCAGAGCTTTCATTTACAAATTCAAGTAACCAAGAGGTGAAAGAAATAGGTAACAACACTACCGTGAATGCAAACTTGAGTATCAATTGGAATAAGTGGTCATCTGGTGATGCACAATTAGTGGTTGCAACCTACAAAGAAGGTAGATTACTAAGCTGTGAGATTGAGCCTGTTGTTCAATCCAAGGATAGTTATAGTGTACCTATGAATACATCTGAGGCAGACAGAATAAATATGTTTGTTTGGAATAGTATGTCGAGTATGACTCCTATTAAGGGTATAGAAATAAGAAAATAAAAGCTTAGGGGAAATTCACGAATACTTCGTATTCTACACCTCACCACCGTTTTTGACGGATTGGGCGAGAGTAACGGTGATTGGAATTAGTTATATAAAAAAAGAACCTTTGTATTTTAAAACAAAGGTTCTTTTTTTATGGTACGCCTGATGCGATTCGAACGCACGACCTCCAGAGTCGGAGTCTGACACTCTATCCAGCTGAGCTACAGGCGTATATAATCACTTGATTATTCTATCATATTTTACTGCTTTATTCAATAGTTTTTAAAAGGTTAAAAAATTCTTCCTTTGACATAAGTGAGTTCACAGAGTCTAATAACATATTGGCAGAAATCCTTTCAGGCAGGCTTAGTATTTTACATAAATCCTTCCTTTTTTCGTGACTATGGTCCGTTCCTGTTAACCCCAAGCTATAAAAATCGGTTTTTGTGACCTTCTCCTTTGAGCCGACGGGTGATTGGTTATCAATTGTACAGCCTGCATTTTTGAGAGCATTTATGATTATTTCATCCGATATCCCTTCAACTCCCAAAAGTCCTTCCTTGCCTTTATGAGTTTTTCTTTTTTCCTTGCCCTCAATTTCAGGGATATATGCGTGCTTCACCTGTTCATTTGGCAATGCTTGTTTTATATAATTTCTTATTTTAAAGCCTGCAGAATCGGAGTCGGTGAGGATAACCACCCCACATTTTTCGCCAAAGAGCTTAATAGCTTCAATATCCTTTTTGTTATTGAAAATGGAAAAGCCATTGGTGACAAAAATGGTGGCATCCACAATGCCTGAAAGCTTTATTTTGTCATACGCTCCCTCAACCACAATACATTCTTTTATATGATACATTCTATTTCTTCCTTTTTAAAAGTTATTGATATAATTATATCTTAAAGCTGTGGCAAAGTCAATAAAAAACATCCGTTGTATTATATAGAATACAACGGATGTTTTCAAGCTTAGTTTTTAGTATATGGGGCAAGCTCCAAGCGTATAAAAAAGCCTTGGTCGTGGGAGCAGACAGGACAGATTTTTGGTGCTTCCTTTCCTGAATAAACAAAGCCACAATTGAGGCACATCCACTTGCACTCAACATCTGCCACAAAAAGCTTATTACTTTTTATCAGGTCTGCGAGATGTCCTAACCTGTCACCGTGGATTTTCTCGATTTCGGATATGTTGGTAAAATCGGCTGCAATATCCAAAAAGCCTTCAATTCGGGCAGTGTCGGCAAAGCTTTTATACACATTGTTATATTCCTCGTATTCATTGTGTTGGGCATATCTTAGAAGCTCTTCAATTGAGTTGGATATGTCAACAGGATATGTTCCGTCAGTCTGAATATTTTCTCCGGAAAGGGCTTTTAAATGGTCATAAAAGACCTTGGCGTGAGCCTCCTCCTGAGAGGCAGTAAAGGTAAAAACTGCTTCCACGATATGAAGCTTTTGATTTTTTGCTTCTTTAGCGGCAAAGGTGTATCGGTTTCTTGCCTGACTTTCTCCTGCAAAAGCTTTCATAAGGTTTGTTCTTGTTTCGCTATGCTTAAATTCCACAGACATATTTTTAGTCCTCCTTAAAAATTTATTCCATAGCTAATATTTGCCAAAACAAAAAATTTTATACAAAAAAAGCAACCGAGGTTGCTTTTTTTGATAAGTATATTTAATTCCAGATATAATCTCCCCAAAGTCTTTCAGATGTTGCCATAATAGTGGTTGCAATATTCATCAAAAAGCCCGAAATGAAAATGATTGTATTTTTTCTCAGCCATAAAATTGAAATATCATTTATACCGGCAATCACATAGTTATATAGGAATGGTAATGCCACACTAATGATTGTGGTGAGCCAGAACAAAAGAACTGCTATATCCACTCTTTTGTCAATAAAATATCCCAAAGCTATGTATATAGAGCCTGTGATGATACTAAATATCGGTCCCCACAAATCATATAAGTCCCAAATAAGATAGTCAAAATTAAGCGCTCTCAATTGCAGATATCCTTGCACTGCCACAGTGTTCTCAAGATAGGATAAGGGATGATCTCTTAAGAAATAGAAAATCCAGGTTGTGCCCACAAAATAAAGTATTCCCAAGAGATAGAAGGAAATTTTTACTCTGTTTATCTTTTCCATATAGAGTGGTGGCACCATTATGAAAATGGGGAGCAGAACATACAAAAATCTCATAATTGTGTATGAAACTGATGAAGAATTCAGCATTTTATAATGGAACAGGGACAGCATAAATGTGAAATGCGTGTCGTACAAATAGTATAATGAAAAGAGTATAGCTGCTATCAAGCAGAAATTTATACAAAATCTCTTGAGCTTCGTCTCGGACATTGAGATTACCTCCGTATCAAATCAATAAATTTTTGGTATAATATTCACTATAATACATCAATTATACCATAAAGAGAGAAAATATCAAGTGAAAATCACTAAAATATAAAAAAAATCAAAAAAAACTTGCATTATTGAACAGCTTGTGGTATAATGCTATGTAGTTCTGTAAAGAATTATCAAAATTTCTTATAAGGAGGGAATGAAGATGAGAGAAGGAATTCATCCTGATTATAAGCAAACAACTATCAGATGCGCTTGTGGTGCAGTGATTGAAACAGGCTCTACAAAGGAAGATATCCAGGTAGAAATTTGTTCAAACTGTCATCCTTTCTACACAGGCAAGCAAAAGCTTGTAGATACAGGTGGTAGAGTTGAGAAATTCAACAAGCGTTTCAATCGTAAGTAATTTGTTTTGCTTATTGAAATTTACAAGAACACTTAAGGTAACCTACCCTTGGATAACCGAATCACCAACGGTTTCTCAGAGTATGGGGATGATTTAAAATAGGAGGTGAAAATCACGATGACTAAAGAACGCAAACAAGAAATTATTGCAACATTTGCAACTCACGAAGGCGACACAGGTTCACCTGAGGTACAGATTGCATTGTTGACAGAGAGAATAAATCATCTAAATGATGAGCACTTGAACTATCACAAGAAGGACCACCATTCAAGACGCGGTTTGCTTATGATGGTTGGTAAGAGAAGAAACTTACTTGCTTACTTGAAGTCACAGGATATCGAAAGATATCGTGAGTTGGTTAAAAAGTTAGGCTTGAGAAAGTAATCTACAAAGCCTATCGGAACAAACAGGCTTGCAAACAGCTTATTGTTCGGCAAAATGTTAAAAAAGCAAGCGAGCTATTATGTTCGCTTGCTTTTATAAATATTAAAACAAATAAAATAAGGCGAGGAAATCCGTATTTAGCATATAAGCAGAGAGATTATTATTTAAAATGATTTTTGTGCCTATCTGCTAATGATGGGTTTTTAGCCAAAAAGGAGAGAGTTTAAAATGTTTAGAACTTTTGAAACAACTTTAGCCGGCAGACCATTGATTATTGAAACCGGCAAAATGGCAGAGTTAACCAACGGACATTGTTTAGTTCGTTATGGTGACACTGTTGTTATGGTAAATGTAACTGCATCAAGAACTCCTCGTGAGGGTGTTGACTTTTTCCCTCTCAGCGTGGATTATGAAGAAAAGCTATATGCAGTTGGTAAAATTCCTGGTGGATATATCAAAAGAGAGGGTAAGCCTTCTGAAAAGGCTATCCTAACAAGTCGTGTTATTGACAGACCTATCCGTCCTTTATTCCCTGCAGATCTCAGAAATGATGTTTCTGTTGTTGCAACTGTATTATCAGTTGAACAGGACAATCCCCCTGAAGTTGCAGCTATGATTGGTACTTCAATTGCAATTTCAATTTCTGATGTACCATGGAATGGACCTATTGGTGGTGTATGGCTTGGCTTGGTTGATGGCGAGTATGTTATCAACCCCACACTTGAACAGAGAGAAAGATCCCAAATGCATGTAACCGTTGCAGGTACAAAGGCAAAGGTTGTTATGATTGAAGCAGGTGCAAATGAGGTAGAGGAAAGCGTTATGCTTGAGGGCATCAAGTTTGCTCATAAAACAATTATTGAGATTTGTGACTTTATTGAGGGTATCAAAAAGGAAATCGGTAAGGAAAAGTTTGAGTATGAGGCTCATACTATTGATATGGATTTATGGAATGCAGTTAAGGGACTTGCATATGAGAAAATCCAATATGCTCTTGATACTGACGACAAGAATGTTCGTGACGAACGCTTAGGTGTTATCACAGACGAGCTTATTGAAAAGTTAGAAGAAAGATTCCCTGATATTGCAGTAGATATTCAGGAAGTTCTATATAAGATGCAAAAGGAAATTGTTCGTAACTGGTTAACTCAGGGAAGGCGTGTGGACGGCAGAAGCTTAGACCAGATCAGACCTTTGGCTGCAGAGGTTGACTTGTTGCCAAGAACTCACGGTTCAGGAATGTTCACAAGAGGTCAAACTCAGGTGCTTACAGTTGCAACCTTAGCTCCTTTGGCTGAAATGCAACGCCTGGATGGTATTGATGAGGAAGAAACAAAGCGTTATATGCATCACTACAATTTCCCATCATATTCAGTGGGTGAAACAAGACCTTCAAGAGGCCCTGGCAGAAGAGAAATCGGTCACGGTGCTTTGGCAGAGCGTTCATTGGTGCCTGTTCTTCCTTCTGAGGAGGAATTCCCATATGCAATCAGAACTGTATCTGAGGTTTTAAGCTCAAATGGTTCAACCTCACAGGGCAGTGTTTGTGGTTCAACTCTTGCACTTATGGCAGCAGGTGTGCCAATCAAGGCTCCTGTTGCAGGTATCTCCTGTGGTCTTATAACAACAGACGAAGGCTTCACAACAATGGTTGATATCCAAGGTCTTGAGGACTTCTATGGTGAGATGGACTTCAAGGTAGCAGGTACAAAGAAAGGTATCACATCTATTCAGGTTGATATTAAAAATGATGGCTTGCCATACGATGTAATCGAGGAAGCTTTGAAAAAAACAAGAGATGCAAGATGTTATATCATTGATGATATTCTATTAAAGGCAATTCCTGAGGTAAGACCTGAATTGTCACCATATGCTCCAAAGGTGAGCACAATGAAGATTGACCCTGATAAAATCCGTGAGGTTATTGGTCAGGGTGGAAAGGTTATCCAAAAGATTGTTGCAGACACAGGTGCAAAAATTGACATTGAGGATGACGGAACAATTCACATTTTTGCAGTTAATCAGGAATCAGGAGATGCTGCAAGAACTGCAATTGAGTTGATTGTTAAGGAGCCCGAGGTTGGAGAAATTTACACAGGTGAGGTTAAAACTGTAACTGCATTCGGTGCATTCGTTGAAATTCTTCCTGGTAAGGACGGACTTTGCCATATTTCTAAGCTTGCAAACAAGAGAGTTGAGAAGGTAGAGGATGTTGTTAATGTGGGAGATATGTTAACAGTTAAGGTTATGGAAATTGACCAGAAAACAGGAAAAATCAGCTTGTCACACAAGGACGCAGTTGAAGAAGCAGAATAATAATTTAAAAAGGAGCATTTTAACAAAAATGCTCCTTTTTTATAAACTCTAAAGAACGGAGGTGACCTTTGTTAAAATGAAAACTATTACAGAGCTAAAGGGAATAGGCTTGGCAAGGCGTGTGTATTTTGAAAAAAGAGGGTTAGGCACCATTGAAAAGCTATTATACTTTTTCCCGAGAGCCTATGAGGACAGAACAAAGCTTGTACCTATAGATGAACTTCGTGAGGGAATGTCGGCTTGTGTTTTTGGAACTGTTTTTACACCTGTTCGGGAAACTCGAATAAGAAAGAATATGACCATATATTCAATGAAATTTGCAGACGACAGTGGAGTTTTAAACATTATATGGTACAACAACAGATTTGTTAAGGGAAAATTCAAAACAGGGGAGGAATATATTCTCTACGGGAAGGTCACAAGACGAAATGGTGCTTTGGAAATGGCAAACCCATTATTTGAAAGACCTGACAAAACAAAGGCAACAGGGAGAATTATGCCTATATACCCTTTGAGTGAAACGATGTCACAAAAGGTTATGCAGGATACTCTAAAGAATGCTATAGCCCATACCGAGTGTATGAGAGAATCAATACCTCAGGCAATAAGAGAAAAATACTATCTTCAGAATATTGAATATTCACTTAAAAATATACATTTTCCGAAAAGCGAGGAGGACAGACTTGAGGCAAGGGACAGGCTTGCTTTTGAGGAGCTTTTCTTCCTGCAGCTTGCATTATTATATAAAAAAGGGAATGTTAAAAAGGAAAAAAGAGAGCCATTTTGCAATGTGGAATGTAAGGATACTTTTATAAAGTCATTGCCATATAGCCTCACAAACGCACAAATAAGAGTAATTGAGGAAATTTCTCAGGATTTTCAAAGCACAACACCAATGATGCGATTGTGTCAGGGCGATGTTGGCTCAGGAAAAACGGTGGTGGCTGCAACTGCTATGCATATGGCAGTGGAAAACGGATTTCAGTCTGCTATTATGGCACCTACCGAAATTCTGGCAAATCAACACTATGAAACATTTATGGAGCTATTTAAGGGAACTGGCATAAAAATTGTTCTTTTAACAGGCTCAACCAAGAAAAAAAATGAAATTTATGAGGACATAAAAAATGGTGAGTATCAGATTATTATAGGTACTCATGCAGTTATTCAGGAGAATGTTGAATATAAGAATTTAGGACTTGTTGTGGCAGATGAGCAACACAGATTTGGAGTGAGTCAAAGAGCAGCTTTGTCTAACAAGGGAAAAAATCCACATTTCCTCGTTATGACTGCAACTCCTATCCCAAGAACTCTTGCCCTGATTCTATATGGGGATTTGGATATATCCATATTGGACGAAATGCCACCGGGGAGAAAAAAGGTAGAAACCTTTTTAGTGGGTGAGGAAATGCACCAAAGAGTGTATGCCTTTATCGACAAGCATATCAAAAATGGCTCACAGGCATATGTGGTGTGTCCTTTAATTGATTTATCCGAGGAAAGTGATTTAAAAAATGCCTCGGATATGGCTTTAAAGCTAAAAAGGATATTCCCTGATTATAATATAGGCTTAATTCACGGACGAATGAAGGCGAAGGAAAAGGACGAAATAATGAACTCCTTTTCTAAGGGAGAAATTCATATTTTGGTGTCCACCACAGTTATTGAGGTGGGAGTTAATGTTCCCAATAGTAATATAATGGTGGTGGAAAATGCAGAAAGATTCGGACTCAGCCAGTTGCATCAGCTAAGAGGAAGAGTGGGAAGAGGCTGTGATCAGGCATATTGCATATTATTTTCAAAGGGTGGTACTGAAATCACCAAAAAAAGATTGAAAACTATGTGCGAGTCAAATGACGGATTTTATATTGCTGAGCAGGACCTAAAGCTAAGAGGTCCGGGTGACTTTTTCGGCACTCGTCAACACGGGCTTCCTGATTTGAAAATTGCAAATCTTTTTGAGGATATGAGCATCTTAAAGATGGCTCAACAGGCTGTTGGAGATATAGTTAAGGAAAGAATATCGGTAACGGAAGAAGAAAAAAGAGCTCTTGATGAAAGAGTGGATGAGATTTTATCTGAGGCAGTAATAATTAACTGATTTTTGATATATCCCTTCTTTTATTTAGCAAAAGCTGGGGAAATATTGTGTAAATTGTAAAAATAATAAAAAAATTGTTAAAATTTATTGACCTTTTCATTCTTTTGATATACAATATATAATGTATGAGGTGTATTTCTAAGAGAATTGAATTTATAATCAAATCTCAGAAGGGAATGGTATTTTAAATGAGAGTAATTTCCGGCTCAAAAAGAGGCCGAAAATTAGTGTCTTTTGAGGGAGATTCCATTCGTCCTACAACGGACAGAGTTAAGGAATCAATATTCAATCTGATTATGGACTGGGTGTATGATTCAAATGTACTTGACCTGTTTGGAGGAAGTGGTGCATTATCTCTTGAGGCATTATCCCGAGGTGCAAAAAAAGCTGTGATAGTAGATAATAGCAAAAGCTCGGTGGAAATCATCAAAAAGAATATAGAATTGACAGATTTTCATAACGAAACTGAGGTATTAAACGCTAAAGCAGAGGAGTATATTAAAACAACAAAGGAAAGCTTTGATATAATTTTTTTAGACCCACCATATAACAAGGGATATGTTGTTCCCATTCTAAAGGCCATTTCTGAGAAAAAACTTTTAAGTGATGAGGGTATTGTGGTGCTGGAAAGTGATTTTTCAGATGACCACGGTGAAATACCCGGCTTTCAGATACTGAAACAGAGAAAGTATGGACGGACCTTTGTTACAGTGTACACAAGCATAGTCGGAAAGGAAGTAACATCGTGAGAATTGCAGTTTATCCCGGAAGCTTTGATCCTATCACCAACGGACATCTTGATATTGTGAAAAGAGCAGCGAAGGTGTATGATAAGGTTATTGTGGGAGTTTTGGATAACATAAACAAAAAGCCTGTGTTTTCTGCAAAGGAAAGACTTGAAATGATTAAGGCAGTAACTCAGGATATGGAGAATGTTGATTGCGATATTTTCAGCGGCCTTTTGGTTGATTTTGCAAAGCAGAATAACGCTTCCGTAATTGTTAAGGGTTTGAGAACGGTTTCAGACTTTGAGTACGAATTTCAAATGGCACTTTTAAACAAGGCACTAAATCCTGAATATGAAACAATGTTTTTGATGACCGATACGAAATACTCATATATAAGCTCAAGCATGGTAAAAGAGGTTGCAAAATACCATGGTGAGTTAGAGGGACTTGTCCCTGAAAAAATCATCAAGTTTGTTGAGAAAAAATACAAATAAAAATTATAAAAGAGAGGGAGTTTGGAATATGGAAATCATGGAAATCATTGATATGATGGAGGAAACTATTGACAAGGCGCCTATAGTTCCATTAAGTGGAAAAATCCTTTTAGACAAAGAGGATGTTTTGGACTATATTCAGGAGATGAGATTGGTATATCCTGATGAGGTTAAGGAAGCTAAGTGGATTAAGGGTGAACGCCAGAGAATTTTAACTGAGGCTGAGGAAAAGTCAACTGAAATGATTAAGAACGCTGAAGAAAAGGCTATTCAGATGATTGACGAAACTGAAATCACACGCCAGGCATTTGAACACGCTGATTCAATTATGACTCAGGCTAACACAGATGCAGCTATGGTTAAGGAGCAAAGCGACCAATTCGTTAATGATTTATTGAATGAGTTGGAAAGATACTTAGATGTTATTTTAAAGAAGGTTCAGGAAGTTAAAATCAATTTTAATGATAGATAATCTTTAAAAAAGGGCAAGAGGGTAATAAAAGCTGAAATTATGGCTTTTATCCCCCTTTTTGCTTATATTGGATGTTTAGTTAATATGCCCTATTATTTGGGCTTATTTTGGGTAGAATTTTACGCTTTTAAAATTATTTCGTTATTTGTGCTAAAAAAGAGTGTGGATTTTTGGTTAAAAAATGACTATCAATTTTAAATAAAATATGGTATCATATAATAGTAATAAAAATAGTGCTTTCGGGGAAAGCACAATAGAGAGGAGCTATTTTAAATGGCAGGATTAGAGTTAAAGCATATGTATAAGAGATATCCGGGTGGTGTAACAGCTGTTTCGGATTTTACCTTGGATATTGAAGACAAGGAGTTCGTTGTTCTTGTTGGACCTTCAGGCTGTGGTAAGTCAACAACTTTGAGAATGATTGCAGGTCTTGAAGAAATTACAGAGGGCGAGCTTTTAATCGATGGTAAGGTAGTAAATGATGTTTCTCCAAAGGACAGAGATATTGCCATGGTTTTCCAAAACTATGCTTTGTATCCACATATGTCAGTATTTGACAATATGGCTTTTGGTTTGAAGTTAAAGAAAACTCCAAAGGATGAGATTAAGAGGCGTGTTGTTGAGGCTGCTAAGATTCTTGATATTGAGCATTTGTTAGAGAGAAAGCCTAAGGCTTTGTCAGGTGGTCAAAGACAGAGAGTTGCACTTGGTCGTGCTATCGTTCGTGAGCCAAAGGTATTCTTAATGGACGAACCTTTGTCAAATCTTGATGCTAAGCTGAGAGTTGCAATGAGAACTGAGATTAACAAGCTACATAAGAGATTGCAAACAACCTTTATCTATGTAACACATGACCAAACAGAAGCTATGACAATGGGTAGCCGAATTGTTGTTATGAAGGATGGTATAGTTCAACAGGTTGATACTCCTATCGATATCTACAATGAGCCATGTAACATCTTCGTTGGTGGATTTATAGGAAGTCCTCAAATGAACTTTGTTGATGCAAAGCTTGTTGAAAAGGATGGCGGCATCTATGTAGAGTTCGAGGGTGGAGTAGTTAAGCTTCCTGATGGAAAGGCTTCAAGACCTGAGATTAAGGAATACATCGGCAAAGAGGTTGTTATGGGTATCAGACCTGAAAATATCCATGATGACGAGGTTATCATTGAAAGCCAACCAACATCTGTTGTTGACGCTTTTGTTGATATCACAGAGATGATGGGTGCTGAAACATACTTGTACTTAACAATCGGTGGTAAGCAGCTTGTAGCAAGAGTTGACCAGCGTTCAACTGCTAAGAGAAACGAAACCATTAAGGTTGTGTTTGATGCAAACAAGATTCACTTATTCGATAAGGAAACTGAACTTGCAATTATGCACTAATAAATAAAAAAGGACGATGTTTTAAACATCGTCCTTTTTATTATATAAGTTCATTTCCGAAGGCATCATATTTCACATTTCCCTTTAAGATTGCAATCCCGTCTGAAAAGCCCCATAAAAAGCCTATAATACCAAAGCTTAAAAGGGAGAATATAAGCTGAGTTGCACCTATTTTTTTATAGCCTAAGTAAAATCTGCCTATTCCAAACATTCCTAAAAATAGTTGAAGAAAGCCTGCAACTACTGCAGAATGTGGCCTTTCGGGTTGGCTGGGTAGATTGTCAGCTTCTTCATTTGTCGCAATGCTTTTAGCAGTATGACAGTATGGGCATATGTAATGATTTTCAATTTCCTTTTTGCATTCCTTGCATAACATTAAAGATTACTCCTTTTTGCTACTTTTTTATTTTTTTCCAATATTCCTTTGCTGTAAGCTCGGTTTTGTTATCACCAAATTCATAGTATTTTTTATCTTTGATAGCATCAGGAAGATATTGTTGCTTAGTATAGTGATTGGGATAGGAGTGGGGGTATTTGTATTCAATACCTCTGCCCATTTTTGTGGCACCTGAGTAGTGAGCATCCTTTAAATGAGGAGGAATATCCCCTGTGTCGAGTTTTTCAATATCGCTCATAGCAGAATCTATCGCCATAATTGCAGAATTGGATTTGGGAGAGGTTGCTAAAAGAATAGTTGCTTCTGCAAGCGGTATTCTTGCTTCAGGCAGACCTAACTGCAACGCTGCATCCACGCAAGCCTTTGTGGTTACAATGGCCTGTGGATATGCAAGACCAATATCCTCGGCAGAAATCACTAACAGCCTTCTGCACACACTTTGTAAATCGCCTGCGCTTAAGAGTCTTGCAAGATAGTAAGTGGCAGCATCGGGGTCACTGCCTCGTATAGACTTTTGAAATGCACTTAATATATCATAATGAGAATCACCGTCACGATCATATCTTAGTGCTTTTTTCTGAGTTGCCTGAGAAGCAGTGTCAAGGGTTATTAAAAATTCACCCTTTTTGTTTGGAGTAGTTGCCAAAAAGCATAATTCAAGTGAATTTAATGCTTTTCTTACATCTCCTGCAGAGGTGTGGGCAATATGCTCTATTGCTGCATCCTCCACATTGACTTTATATTGACTATAGTCCTCAGTTTTCAGGATTTCTACTCCACGAAGGAGTGCTTTTTTTATGTTTTCAGGCTCAAGTTGTTTAAATTCAAACACAACTGAACGGGATAGTATTGCATTATAAATGTAAAAATATGGGTTTTCCGTGGTACTTGCAATTAGTGTAATTTGTCCGTTTTCGATATATTCTAAAAGAGATTGTTGTTGCTTTTTATTGAAGTGCTGAATTTCGTCAAGATATAATAACACTCCATTCATATTCATAAATCCGTCCAAGGAGGAAATTATATCCTTTATGTCGGAAACAGAAGCAGTAGTAGCATTTAATTTATATAAACGCCTGCCTGTTTTTGTAGAGATAATATTGGCTACTGTGGTTTTTCCTGTACCACTTGGACCATAGAAAATCATATTTGGGATTTCAGAGCATGCAAGTATATTTTTCAGTATTTTCCCTTCGCCCAAAAGATGCTCTTGACCTACAACTGAGTCAATATCCGTTGGCCTTATTCTGTCGGCAAGTGGTGTTCTCATTTTCATATTACCTCCTTCTATCAATATTATTATATATTCTACCATAAATTTAAAATGGTGTCAAATAAAAGTGCTTGACTAAACAATTCTTATGTGCTACAATTGAAGGTGGAGATGTGCAGTATAGTTTACATAAAAATATGACATAATTACAAATCGTCTTAGGAGAATGATAAATAAAATTATTTTTCGGAGGGGAAAAGATTGAATAAGCTTCTTAGTATATTAAAAAATAAAAAGCTAAGAATGATGGCTATAGATTTATTTGTCTTATGTCTATCTGGTGCTGTGGCATACTTTATGGCTAATTCCTTTGAATTTGTGAGTTTTAAGGTTAACAGAATTATGCCTGGGCTTGGAATATTTATTTTAGTGAATATTATTTCAATGTATGCTTTTGGAGTATATAAGAACTTGTGGAAATATTCTAAAGTTTCAGAGTTTGTAGATTGTGTTGGCGCAATGACTACAGGTTCAGTCATCTCGGCATTTCTTATACATATTTTAGGGATAAATGTGAGTAATATATATTCCCTGCTTCTATATTTGGTATCTATGGTTAGTATAATAATATCAAGAAGTATGTACAGCTATATATATGATATAATCAGAAGAAATTCTGCTAAGGCAAGGGACAAGGAAAATACTTTGATTATAGGTGCAGGCTATACTTGTAGAAAAATTATTGATGAAATGAATTCAATGGATATGTGTAGCTATGAGCCTGTTGTAATTGTTGACGATGACGAAACAAAGCTTAATATGTCCATAAATGCAATTCCTATTGTGGGAAACACAGAAGATATTCCATCAATTGTTAAGGAGTATGAAATAAGGACTATTATTTTTGCAATTCCGTCCTGCAATCCAAAGGACAGAAACAGAATAATGAAAATATGCTCTGAAACAGATTGTTCTATAAATGTGATGCCGTCACTCAATGATTTATTGAAAGCAAAGAGCTTTTTATCACAGGTGCAGCCTGTTGATATTGATGACTTGTTGGGCAGAGATGTAGTTATAATAGACGATGAGAGAGTTGAAAAAACTATTTCAGGAAAGGTTTGCTTAGTCACTGGTGGAGGTGGCTCAATCGGCTCCGAGCTTGCAAGACAGATTATGGACAATGGTCCCAAAAAGCTTGTTATAGTTGATATTTATGAGAATAATGCATATGATATCCAACAGGAATTGATTGCACGATATGGGAAAACAAAGGCTCCTGAGGTGCAGATTGCATCGGTGAGAGACTATGAAAAGATGGAGAATATTTTTATTAAATTTAAGCCCAGCATAGTATTTCATGCAGCAGCACACAAGCATGTGCCATTGATGGAAAACAATCCTGAGGAAGCAATTAAGAATAACATTTTCGGAACCTTGAATGTTGCAAAGCTAAGTGAAAAATATGAGGCCGAAAAAATGGTGCTTATATCCACAGATAAGGCAGTTAATCCAACAAATGTAATGGGTGCTACTAAGCGTTGTTGTGAAATGGTAATGCAATATATGGCACAGAGAAATTCCAACACCAAATATATTGCAGTTAGATTTGGAAATGTGCTTGGTTCAAATGGATCGGTTATTCCTTTGTTTGAAAAGCAGATTAAAGCAAATAAGCCCATAACTGTAACTCACCCGGATATAATAAGATATTTTATGACTATTCCTGAAGCAGTTTCCCTTATCTTAGAGGCTGCAACCATAGCAGAGGATAGTGATATATTCGTACTTAATATGGGAGAGCCTGTGAAAATTCTCACATTAGCAGAAAACTTAATACGCCTACATGGGAAAGAGCCATACAAGGATGTTGACATTATATTTACAGGTCTAAGACCCGGAGAAAAGCTTTTTGAAGAGCTTTTAATTGACGAGGAGGGTATAAGAACAACTGCAAATGACAGAATATTTATAGGTAAGCAGTTGGTGGTTAACTCCAAGGAATTTGAAGGCCAGTTGGATGATTTGAAGAGATGTGCTGATGAGAATGATTCCGAGAAATGTGTTAAGGAGCTTTTAAAGATTGTTCCAACCTTTAGGAGAGAATCTAAAAAAGCAATGATAAAGGATATGGCGTAAAGGACAAGAAAATTCTTGTCCTTTTTTCTTCCTATAAAACTAATTTAGTGTGGAATACACCTAAACCTTGAAATCTCGTAACGGAATTAAATTGACAATGTATAAAAATCTCCAAAGTTGGTGGGTTGGTGCAGATTTTTTTATGTCATAGTCTTTTATAGCCGATGTTAAAAGTTTTATAAAACATCCGTGATTTTTTATAAAATTGTCGGACTTTTTTATAAAATATGTCCGTTTTATTGAAAATACGCCGCTTTTACGCTATAATTTATGTATATAGTTGTAAATGGGGCGTTTTTTGTGCGGTTGAAGGATAAATATATGCAGGGCAAGGAAAAGCGGCAGAGAGATGCCGAAATATCGGCACTTGCAGAGAGCTTGTCAATGGAAGATATGAAAAATTTGATTGCTGCTTTTGAAAAGAAAACAGGCGAAAAACTGTTGATTGACAAGAAAAAAACGGACAAGTTTGCTGATTTCTTGAAAAGAGAGGATTTGCGTATTGTATGCCCCGAATGTAAGGGTAAAAACTTTTATGCACACAGTAACCCCCATAGCAGAAAGGTTAGATTTTATTGCAACGCCTGCAAAAAAGCCTTTTCCCCCCTTTAAGGATACCCTTGTATATGATTCGGGATTGTCTTGGGAAGTATGGGTAGAATTGGTACACGCAACGCTTGAAAACACTTCACTTGTTGCCACTCAACACAGATGATTTAATATTGCTGTTAAAAGAGAAAGAACAAAGCAAATAAAGAGTTAAATAACACACCAAAGCAGACTACCCCCGAAGTTTAAAAAGTGTTGGTTTAAAAGTGTGAAAAAATACCGAAAATTTTTAGAACCCCCTTTTTTCATTAATTTTCAGGATTAAAAAAGCTCTTTTTAAAGAAAAAATTATGAGTTGAACCGAAAAAAATATCAAAAGTGTTGGTTGCATCCGGAGACAGGATATTGCAGATATAAGATTGGCAATATTGTTACATTCTTGTTGATTTGTGCTGCTTTATATTTACAGGTCAAATTGTAAAGTGAAAAGCAACACTTGTTTGTGAAATCTATGATTTTAAGTGTACGAATTATAGATGCAAGTAGGTGTTGCATTTTGTTTTGCAATTAACTTAAAACAAATGAAATTTTAAAATAAATTCTTGAAAATTTCTTGAAAATATGCTATAATCTATATGTGATTTAATCATCGTGTGAGCGTACATATAGCCTGTAAAATCTATCGGCATATTGGTTTTATAAACTATAAGTTTCGCTTGTCGGCTCGCCGTAATTTACGCACTATTGCTACTGCCGTAGGTGTTGTGTGAAGGAAGTGTTCGATGTGAAAAGAGTTCAGGCAGCTTGTATTCTTCAAACATTAGTATTTCAGCAGAAAGATGACTCTTACTTTTCAAAGGAAAAGAAAATCGCTTTGAACAAAGAAGAAGTTGAAAAGTACAAGGCATCTTTGGAAAAGAACAAAACAAGATTTCAGATAGTCGAAGAAACTGAACAGCCGGATGGTGCAATTCTTGTCCGTGTTCGTAAGCAGTACAACGACAAAACTGATGTCGCTGAATATTTCAACTAAAAGCGTAGCCGTCTGTGTCGAGCAGGCGGCTATAAAAATTTAGAACAGGAAGCGGAGAATATGACTACTCTATCACTTATTAAATCTCAGGTAATGTATTTGTTTAAGACTAATCCTAAAGTGCATATTGATATATCAAACCGAAGTGACAGAAAGCATCTTACAAATGTCGCTGCTGTTATTACTGCGGTTTATCCTAATATATTTACAGCAAAATTAAAAGAAGATGGAATAGAACGAAATTATACTTTTCAATATGTTGATTTGCTTACACATACTATGGAGATAAAAGAGTTAATTAAAGTTATTTTCGCAAAAGACATAAAGGCAAGGGAAATGACACAGCATACAAGTAACAAACAAAAAGTAACTGTCTAAAACGGAGTTAAAATATGTTTAAGATAGATGATATAGTTACATACGGAATAAACGGCGTTTGTAAAGTTGTAGCGATTGAAGAAAAGAATTTAATGGGAATGAAAAAGGGCTACTTGGTTTTGAAACCATTAAACGGCGATAAATCGACTTTTTATGTGCCGGTTGATAATGAAAGTCTGCTGAATAAAATGCGTAAACTCTTATCCGAAGATGAAATAAATCAGCTTATTGACTCTATGCCAAACGAAAATGTCTTATGGATTGAAAACGAAAGAGAACGCAAAGAATGTTATAAAAAAGTAATTGCTGACGGTAATCATTCAGAGCTAATAAGAATGATAAAAGCTATTCATTTTGAGAAAATAAGCAGAGAAGAAAAAGGCAAAAAGCTTCATATATCAGACGAAAGATTCCTTAAAGAAGCTGAAAAGATATTGTATGAGGAATTTCAATATGTCTTAAATCTTTCAGAAAAAGATGTAATGTCTTATATTTTCGCAAGGATAGACAAGAAACGGGATTAGAAATATAAACAATTAATGTTTAGTATGTAAATAAGCCTTCAGTGTAATTTGCATTTACTATATACAAAAGGTGTAGCTACCGTAGAAAATATATTAGCTTTGCCAAAATGTGCTCGTTACTGTAACAGTCAAGGATGATGATTTGTACCTTCTGATGAATTTAAAATTACAATCCCACGCGGAAGTGAAAAATGCAAAGTAATGATTTGACATATGTTTAAATAAAAAGATTTATGATTATCTTTTAAGTGGGAATGAAAAACACTTAAGCACTCTTACCGATAACGAAAAGCGTAAGATGTACGAAAAACAAAAGGGTATCTGCCCACATTGTAAGAGTGAAAAGCGGGAAAAGATACACTATGAACTTGAAGAAATGGAAGCAGACCACATTACCCCTTGGAGTGAGGGTGAAAAACTGAAATTTCTAGCGGGCAGATGTTGTGTCGGGAACACAATCGCCGTAAGTCTAACAAATGAGCCGCACCCGAAAAAAGATAATTAATTTTGTTGCATGGGTGTTGGCTCTTCTCTCAAAATTTGGTATAATGTATATGTAAGTTGTTTAGGGATGAACCAGACAAGCACCTGAGATTTTGTTGTAGGTGGTGGTGGCGGTGGTTCAACAAAAATTGGATAGTGTTCTAGTATTATTCTAGGTGCTTTTGCTTATGCAGAAGCACCTTTTTATTTTGGTTTTTCAAGTCGAATCCCGTTTTTTAACATACGCTTATAAATAAATATGGAGGTAAAGAATATGAAAAGTAAAGATTGGATAATCTATGGGGCAAATCTCAAAGATTTGGCTACTGCTGTGAATTTAGCAAGAGAAAGCTTCCAACTGATGCTGATTGCATTATGATTTGTGAAAAAATGTCTGGAAGACAGGGGTTTGCAGAAGTGCTTAATCGTGCAAAGGTAGGAGACGGCGTTTTTGTTACTGCTTTGCAAACTTTGAAGGATGGCAATAGTTATTCAACTGTTATGGAAAAAATCTCAATGCTTTAAGGTAAAGGTATTTCCTTAAAAGTTGGATTACAACAAAATTTTAGTTTTAAAGATTATAAAATTTTTCATAAAGTGTATTCAGAAATGGATAAGTGGGAAGGCATCTATGGTGTGTACTATGAAGTAGATGATGATGAAATAAAATTTTTAGAATTTCCTGAAAATCATTCAGACATTTCTTTTTATATTTGTGAAGATGATTCAGGGTTTTATATTTGGAGTTAATAGGTTGTGGTGTCTGTGGAAGGGGTGACAAAAAGATAAGTAAAGATAAGGTTTCTAATAAAAAGGTTACAAAAGTTGAAGCAGATGGTGCAAAAGCTCCGGAAGTTGGAGAGAAAGTTGTTAATCCTTTAACAGAAGACTTAACACCTGATAGTGAGGGTACTATTACAGTTATGCATATTCCTGTTAGAGCAAAAAATGTAAATGAATTTAATCTTTGGAAAAGTGCTTATGCTTATGCAAATGTGATTGTACCAGACTTGAAATTTACAGATAATAAGTTAATGCTTGTTAGGTTGGAGTTTAGAAGGATAGTTCCAGAAGTTAAGGATTAATAAGGTGGTCGGTGGTATTGGTTGGCGGATATAAATAAAAAGACTAAAACTGTGTAGTGCGGTTTTAGTCTTTTTTTGTGCTTTCGAAACAGGTTTTATAAAATAACGCCCATAAACTATAAAACAAAGTGCAGTTATTATAAAAGTAACAGACAGATTTTATAAAAGATTGACAGTTGACTTTTATCGTTAAACAACCATCTCTTTGCAATTTACAACAAATACAAAATGGTTTTGTAGCAAAATCTCAATGAAAAAATCTTTTCCAGAGTAAAATAGTTTTATAGGTTTTTCTTTTTACCTTTGACTGTTCAATCAAATTATGATATAATTTGAATAATTATAGCACTTTGTTCAAAATGCAGAGATGGATAGTTTTTGCATTTGATTTTATATGGGTATGTGCTAAAAACAGTGGCATCTAAATCGTACACTGATTTTAAAGTTTGATATGTTAGGGATAAAAATATATTATGATAAAACTCTTTTATGGAGGTTATACATATGGATAACAAAATACAAATATTTGAAGATAAGAAAATAAGAACTGCATGGGACGAGGAAGCAGAAGAATGGTATTTTTCTGTTGTAGATGTGGTATCAGTTTTAACAGATAGCAAAGATCCAACAGCATATTGGAGAAAGTTGAAACAGAGATTAAAAGCCGAGGGAAATGAAACCGTGACAAATTGTCACGGTTTGAAGATGACCGCACCAGACGGTAAAAAACGAATGACAGATGTTGTAGATACAACAAATCTGTTAAGACTTATTCAATCAATTCCATCATCAAAGGATTTTATCTATCAGGGTGCGCAATGCTTTGACTGATGAATGGGATAAGCACGGAGTTCAAAAGGGCGTAGAATATGCTATTCTTACAGATGAGATTACAAAAGCTTGGTCGGGAATGACAACACGAAAATATAAAAATCTCAAAGGACTTACGAAAGAAAATTTGAGAGATAATATGAGTGACCTTGAACTTGTTCTCAATATGCTTGCGGAAGCGACAACTACGGAACTGTCAAAAGCTCATAATCCTCAATCTTTTGAAGAGAATCGCGAGATTGCAAAACGAGGCGGAAAGTATGCTGGTAACGCACGAAAAGAAATTGAAGCAGATACAGGAAAGTCGGTAATTACATCAAAAAACGCAACAGAGTTAAATCAAGTTGTGGTTGATTTGATTGAAAATATATCAAAAGATGATGAATAACAAATATAAATTTTTTTGTCCCT
>JAZRPY010000029.1:0-11968 GCA_045649415.1 Clostridia bacterium
TTTTTCTACTGTTTCACTTGGTATTCAAAAAAACGCATTATTAGGAAGTATTATAATATTATTAATTATGGGAGTTATTTTCTTATTATTAACTATATTATTTTATAAACTTTATAAAAAAGAAAAAAACAAACAAAATAAATAATATAAAAAGCGACCAACCAAACAACAAAATTTTTTAACAAATTTTTTTGCTGGTTAGTCGCTCCAAAAATCAAGAAAAATTAAAAATAGTTTTATATGTTTTAACTTTGTATAATATAAGATGCTACATGTTAAAACATAAAACATAATTAATTATATTTAAACAATAAAAACATCAATATTAATAAATGTTTTAATTGTTATGTTTTTATTGTTATTGAATGGAAGTAGCAGGAACTATAAAAGCATAAAAAAATATAATCAATTATAGTGTGTCAAATAGTGTGTATTGATAAAAAAAGCACTAAAAAGCCTGTATTTTTGGGCGTGTTTCGTGATGAAGCTCGACATGGCAAAGGCTTAGAGGGTCTTTTGAAGAGATACTTTAAATAAAAATAAAACCGCATAAAATAAGGGTTTCCAAGAGGATAGAGTGAAAATGCTCTGTCCTCTTTTTTTGCTCTTTTTTCTCTCTAAAAGTGGAGGATAAGCGGATTTAATTTTTTCTTTTCTCTTTCCAAAAGTCGAAAATCGGAATTTGTAAAAGTGGAATTTTGCGGGGCTGCTTTTACAGCCCCATTTCATTTACTCTGCGATAGAATGTATTAGGTTTTAAGCCCATTTCATTCATTGCGGCGGTTGCGGTTATTTCTCCCGCTCTCCATTTCTTACAAAGTGATTTTAATTTGTTTTCGTCTATATCGACAGGCTTTCTGCCTTTATACTTGCCCGCGCTCTTTGCTATCTCAATTCCCTCGCGCTGCCTTTCTAAAATGTTTTCTCTTTCAAGTTCAGCAAGCGCACCGAATACTGTTAGCATAAATCTACCTTGTGGGGTTGTTGTGTCAATGCTTTCTTTAAGGCTTACAAACTCAACCGCCTTTTCTGTGAGTTCTGCAACGATAGAAAGCAAGTCGCGCGTGTTTCGTGCAATTCTTGAAATACTTTCAACAATAACTATATCTCCCGAACGCACAAAAGCCATCATTTCTTTGAACGCGGCGCGTTCTATATTCTTTCCGCTTGCTTTGTCAATGAATAACTTTTCCGCGTTTTGTTCTTTCATCATTTTAAGCTGACGCGCCTCGTTTTGCTCTATTGTAGAACATCTTACATAACCAACTCTCATTTTTAACATCTCCTTTTGTCTTTCTGTAATTATTATATCACAAAAACAAAAGTATGTCAGTAGGGTATTAAAATATTTTGCAATATTTCAAAAATAATATAATAAGTCTTGTGAAACACAAATCGCGCTTGATTTTCTATTGCTTTTGGGTATAGTCTATTGAAATAGCCAAAAGGCAAAAAGATAGGAGCGGAACACGCGCCCCGCTCCCTTGTGTAGTGTTCACTCAATTATTTTGTTTCGCTTTCGTCCTTGATAATCCAACGATATGAGTAATCCTCGGCTTCCTCAATATGGAATGACTTGTTTTCAATTCCAAAATACTCTGCCAAGTCGTTCATATTATAATACGGTTTATTATAGCAAATGCAATATCTAATTCCATTAAATATTCCGCTGTCGTTCTCTTTGAAGTTGCCCGCAATAAATTCATCTGCTGACATACTCTTAAAAGTTTTTCCGTTGGCGGTCAGTGTAAATGTTTCAAATGTTTCAGAGATTGAGATATATTCTGTTTTGGTTTCATAATCAAAGTTGTTTTCTTCTCTGTAAGATATTCCATCTGCTTCCGGTACCCAATTTGTGTATGAGAGTGTTCCTTCGGTAAAAGGATTATCATTTTTTTCAATTTTCACCGGATTAAATAGCACTTTGAAGAAACTGCTGTCATAACCATAAACCTCTCCATCTTTAGAGGAATAAGCAGCCCGATAACTATTATCCATTAAATAAATTTTGTCATTATAAACTGCCGTATTGGGTGATACGCTATAGTAATAAATTACTTCTTCCTCGGGTGTTTCAACATTTCCGCTGTTTTCTTCTTCCGTATCGGGTATTGTCGGCTCATCCTCGGGTATTGCCGGGACAGGGATAGGTGTGGGCGTGACTTCTACAACATCAGTAAATGTCCAAACAGCCTCATTGATACCCTCGACATTCTTAAATGTAATTTCCGTTTTCAGACCGAAACGAGAAAGAAAGTCATCAACATTTACAAAAGTGTACTGTTTTCCGTTCCAAACTCGGTCAAAGCATCGAACACCATCGACATAATACAGAACATTGTCATCGTGTCCGCCATTATCCAATGCTATGCTAAACATGTTGCCGCGATAACTATATGTAGCCCAGGTCTGTGATACACCGGGTGTAGGATAAGCATTCCATTTTGAAATACCCACACGGGAAGTCTGCGACATATCATACTCTAACGCTTCTTCTATTTTAGGATTTGCACTTTGTGACGGTTGAAGTTTGTAGTCTTTTGTCAAAATCTTCAGAAGTCGAAAATTGCTTGCGTCAGTATAATATGAAATTTTTCCATTAAATTCGTATGCCCACATGGTCAGAGGTGCATTATCGTGATACTTACCATCAATTTCAACAATAATGGAATCGCCGCCCACATTCATTGTTTTGTCATTCTGCTCCAACATACCAAAACCGCGTGCATTGAAACTATCAAGCAAGGTTTTATCACTGTTTGCCAAGTTCATATACAGCGCATTGTTGGAGATTATCGCCACATCGCCGCGCAGGAAAGTCTTAGTATCCGCGTTATATCTTCCATCGGTCATGCCGATTTTGTCGGAAAGCTCCCAAGCCTTATCCCACTGAAAATCTTTGCCGCTTTCATAACCAAGAGAGCGGAGGACAAAGGTCAGATATTGTGAGGCAGTAACTATCGCAGAACCACCGAAAGTCGTTGCGCTTGTACCCGCCGCCAAACCATTCGCATAAGCATAGCCGACATAGGGTTTTGCCCAGTCTACAACATCGGTAAAGGGGGTGTCCCAAGTTCCCGCTTTTGCTTCTGCTTCTTTGCCTAACAGACGAACAAGCATGGTAACCGCTTCAAAACGAGAAGGCGCGCGGTCAAGGTCATAAATCGGCGTTCCATCCGCGTTTGTTCCCGTTCCGTTAAACAACCCCAAATTGTGCAGGGTGTTTGCCGCGTCTGTTGCTTCGCTGCTTGCCGCGAAAGCTGTCGGCACAAGGCTGCATACCAAAACAACCGCAAGCAGTAAACTGAGTATCCGCTTTTTCATTAAATTTTTCATTAAAAACACTCCTTTTTGTTTCATTCTTCCACCAAGAGCAAGGATTATTTACTGTTTAAGACATACCCCGCTGCACTAACAGCCGCTTCATATTCCCGCACATATCTTGAAATTGTGTCGGGGCAGCGGCGCATTTTCTTTGCTACCGCTTTGAATGAGCCAAGCTGTTGATATAGCTGCCACATTTTTTCTTTTTGCTCTTGCTTTTTTTAAATGCTCCGTTCATAACTCCATTGAAAAATATTTATTAATAGCATTATATCACTTTAATATGATAAAGTCAAGTTTTTCGCAACATTTAAATAAATCTCGATTTTCGTGAAAATATAGGTTTATAGTATCATGTATAGTTTTGGACTAAAGTATTAAGCGCCCTTAAAATATATTAATTTTTAAGGGCAAAGAACCGATTTTCATCAAAACGGATTAGTTGGCATTCTGTCCACACTTGTCCACGTTGAAATTTCAATAAAAGGTGAAAAATTCCGTTTTATTTTATCAATGTGGCATCAAATGCGGCATTTTAAATTTCGTTTGCAGATTTTAAAACTTTCGAGACCTTGACAGTATAAGGGAAAACTGATATAATCAAATTGATAACAAGTGAACCGAAGCTCGACATGGCAAAGGCTTTGAAGGTCTGCTTAAAAGATATTTTGGCTAATAATAAAACAATTTTTAAAAAAGAGACTCTTTAACAGAGTCTCTTTTTCTTTCCAATGAAGAAAAAGTCCAGGATTTCTGGACTTTTTCGACAATCTGAAAGGTAAAATAACCTTTGTCTTTAATTTCTATTCAGATTAAAATCAAACTGCGCGGGTAACCTTTCCTGAACGAAGACAACGAGTACAAACATTCACTGTTTTTGCAGTTCCGTTAACAATAGCTCTTACCTTACGAACATTAGGCTTCCATGTTCTGTTAGACCTTCTGTGAGAGTGACTCATTTTGATACCAAATGAAACACCTTTTCCGCAAATATCACACTTTGCCATACTTAACACCTCCTAAACCAAGTGTAGAAATATCAAAACACAAGTATTTTACCACATATTTTTAGAAAAATCAATACCTTTTTTTAAAAAATTACACTTTTTATCATTATCGATACTAATTTCGTGAAATTTTAGTGAAAAAATACACAATTATTATAAATATTTGAGAATTTTTTAAAATAGTATTTGATTATTTCTTTATTTATTGTATAATTATGATAGGATAGTTTTAATTTAAATCATTGTTAAAATATAAATCAAGGAAAGGATAATGAAAATGTCGAATTCAAATATGTTTTCAATCCCTTTAACTCAGCTTCTTGAGGAATTTCAATTTGAAAGACTATACGAAGCAAAAGATATCAGTGAGGTAAAAATAACAAATGCTGACTTAAACCGTCCCGGTTTACAGATTGTTGGCTTCTTTGATTACTTTGATCCACAAAGAATTCAGATAATGGGCAAGGTGGAATTTACCTATCTTGAAAACTTTTCAGTTGAGGAAAGGTATAACCTTTTAGAAAAGCTTTTTTCTAAAAAAATCCCACTGCTTATAGTAACAAGAAACATTCAGATTTGCCCTGAAATGCTTACTCTTGCTGAGAAATATGATGTTACCTTGGTGAGAAGTGAAGAATCTACCTCAAGCCTTATGAGTACTATAATCAGCTACCTCAATGTGCAATTAGCACCAAGAATAACCCGTCATGGTGTATTGGTTGAGGTCTATGGTGAGGGTATTTTGATATTGGGAGAAAGTGGAGTCGGAAAAAGTGAGGCTGCAATCGAGCTTTTAAAGCGTGGTCACCGTCTTGTGGCTGATGATGCAGTTGAAATTAAGAGAGTTTCATCAAAAACTCTTGTTGGCTCATCCCCCACCATCATCCGTCACTTTGTGGAGCTGAGAGGTATTGGAATAATAGATGTAAAAGAAATATTTGGTATTGGTGCAGTCAAGGACACAGAGAGCATCAACCTTATTATCCATTTAGAGCCGTGGGAGGACAGCAAGCAATACGACAGGCTTGGAATCGTGGATGAATACACAAATATTATGGGAATAAATATCCCAAGCTTAACCATTCCTGTCAAGCTTGGCAGAAACCTCGCAGTTATCATAGAGGTTGCAGCTATGAATAACCGTCAGAAGCGTATGGGCTATAATGCTGCAGTAGAGCTTAATAACAGACTTATGAATCAGATGCAGGAAGAAAATAATTGATGCGAGGATTATTATGGATTTAACTTCACCAAAAACTATAAAAGAGCTTGCCGAAAAATTTGACTTTAAATTTTCAAAAGGTCTTGGTCAGAATTTCTTGTTGGACAGAACAGTTCTGGAAACTATAGCTGATTCTGCTCAGGCAGAGGACGGGGTTTTGGAAATTGGTCCCGGCTTTGGAGTTCTCACCTATGAGCTTGCAAAAAAAACACCCAAGGTGGTGAGTGTGGAAATTGACAGGCGTCTTATCCCTGTTTTAGAATATACCCTGTCAGAATTTGATAATGTGAAAATTGTGGAAAGGGATATTTTAAAAACAGACATTAAGGCACTTATTGATGAGGAATTTCAAGGCAAAACCATTAGTGTTGCCGCAAATCTTCCCTACTATATCACAACACCTATAATTGCTGCACTTTTAGAGGAGAAGCTACCTTTGAAAAACATTGTTGTAATGGTTCAAAAAGAGGTAGCACAAAGAATATCGGCACTTCCCGGGAAAAAGGACTATGGTGCAATCAGTGTTATGTGTCAGTATTACACCACCCCCGAAATAATAAAAATAGTGCCGGCAGGGAGCTTTATGCCTCCCCCTAAGGTTGATTCGGCAGTTTTGAGATTGAAGCTAAGGGATGTACCACCCGTCAAGCTAAATGACGAAAAGCTATTTTTCAGGGTTGTTAAAGCAGCCTTTGCACAAAGGCGTAAAACCTTAGAAAATTGCCTGTGTCACGGACTGGCTATTGAAAAACAAGTTGTTTCCGAAATACTAAGCTCCTGTTCAATTCCTGTTGGTATTCGTGGCGAGAAGCTTTCTATTGAAGAATTTGCCAAAATTTCCAATAAAATTTATGATATGAAGCTATGAGGGGGTATTTAACAAATGAAATATAAAAATGATACTCTTGGTTTTCGTTTGAATTCCTTCAGGCGTCGCAGAAGCTACACACAGGACGATTTTGCAGAAAAGCTTGGTGTATCTGTTTCAACTCTCATAAGATATGAAAGTGACCAGACTGCTCCCAAAGCAGAGGTGGTTGCACGAATGGCACTTGGTTTAGGAATTTCCAGTGACCTTCTCCTACGCAACGACTTAGACGATCAAAATGCAGAAAACCTCTTTTCAGAAAGTGAAATAATGCCTAAGGATAAGCTTCAAAAGAATGTAATTTCTGCAATAAATTATTATATGAAATCAAAATAGGAATAGCATACTTTAAAATTATATTCCTATTTTATAATGTTAAATTTTAATAATATCCAATCCCTGATTTTGAAATTTTTTGTAAAAATGATAGTCTCTAAAGAAATTCAAATAAAATTTATTGTAATTTTTTTTTGCTTGTGTTATACTTAGAATATGAATTTTTGATTAATTTTTATTGATTATATTAAATGGAGGATGATAAATATGAATAGCAACATAAGACCTGATAGTATGCAGCGTATCACAGATGAAGCTCTTGCCAATGCTTTTATTGATGAACAAGTTAAGCTTATCAAAGAGCAGGTTGGGGATAAAAAGGTGCTTCTTGCCCTTTCAGGAGGTGTTGATTCATCAGTTGTTGCAGCTCTTCTTATAAAGGCAATTGGCAGACAATTGGTATGTGTCCATGTAAATCACGGACTTATGAGAAAAGGTGAAAGTGAAAATGTTATTGAGGTGTTCCAGAATCAATTGAACGCTAACCTTGTTTATGTTGATGCTACTGACAGATTCCTCGATTTATTAAAGGATGTTTCTGAGCCTGAGAAAAAGCGTAAAATTATTGGTGGTGAATTCATCAAGGTGTTTGACGAAGAAGCAAGTAAGCTTGAGGGAATTTCCTTCCTTGCTCAAGGCACGATATATCCCGACATCCTTGAAAGCGACGGAGTTAAGGCTCACCACAATGTTGGTGGATTGCCTGAGGATATGCAATTTGAGCTTGTTGAACCAATCAAGCTATTATATAAGGATGAGGTAAGAGTTGTTGGTAAGGCATTGGGCTTACCCTCAGAAATGGTTGATCGTCAACCCTTCCCCGGTCCAGGTCTTGGTGTGAGATGCACAGGCGCAATCACAAGGGACAGATTGGAAGCTTTAAGAGAAGCAGATGCAATTTTAAGAGAAGAATTTGATAAGTGTGGCCTTTCAAAGACGGTTTGGCAATACTTTGTAGCAGTCCCTGATTTCACAAGTGTTGGAGTTAAGGACGGAAAAAGATATATGGGTTGGCCTGCAATCATCCGTGCAGTCAATACTAAGGATGCTATGACTGCAACTATTGAGGAAATTCCATATCCCGTTCTTCATAAAATTACAGACCGTATCACTAATGAGGTCCCCGGCATTAACCGAGTTTTCTTCGACCTCACTCCAAAGCCTGTAGGCACAATTGAAATGGAATAATAACTAAATTCTAAGAGCCCTGATTTTCAGGGCTTTTTTTACTTTTTAAATTGTAAGTGACTATATTTTTCTGCAGTCACTTGCTTGATTTTTAGACCATCCTCTACTGTAATCAACACAAAAAATATTCTTTCCATACATTATTGATTTTTTTTTATAATATGTTATAATAAATATATTATATCAAAATCCCAAAGGAGATAATTATGGATTCGATTGCAATATGGTTTGGAGAAACCTTAGGACAATACATTCCCGCTGAGCTTGTTACATTTATTGTATCCCTTCTGCCCATTTTAGAATGCAGAGGTGGAATAATTGTGGGCAGGCTACTTGGAATGCCATTGATAAAAACAATTATAATATCGGTTATAGGAAATATTCTTCCCATTCCTTTTATACTATTATTTATAAAGAAGATTTTCGCATGGTTAAAACCAACCAAGATATTTGGCAAGCTCATTTGCAAATTGGAAGAAAATGCGTTAAAAAAAAGCAAGTCCCTTGAGAATGGAGAATTCTGGGGTTTGGTATTATTCGTAGGTGTACCCCTTCCCGGCACAGGCGCATGGACCGGCTCTCTCATTGCATCATTACTTGGAATGGATATTAAAAAGTCATCTATTGCAATCCTTATAGGAGTCGCAATGGCAACAACAATCGTGAGCTTGATAATGTATGGCATTTTATAATTTAATAATGAAAATTATTCCTCTGTTTTACCATTAAAACAGAGGTTTTTCTTTTTCCACAACCACAAGCTATAGCATAATATACAATAAATTAAAAAAATTTTTACTAAATATATGAATTTTTTTTAAATAAATATTGAATTTTTTTCTATATATGGTATAATTAAGATAGGTTTTGTCGAAAAATAACGACAGGGTCGGAAAATTAAATTATGTTTGGAGGAAAAGACGGACATGGAAAAACTTGAAAAACTTTTCAAAATCAAAGAACACGGTTCAAACGTTCGCACCGAGATAATTGCAGGTATCACAACATTCTTGGCAATGGCGTATATCCTTGCAGTTAACCCATCTTACTTATCAGCAACAGGTATTCCTGTTGGCGCAGCTTTTTCAGCTACTGCTATTTCTGCAGGTATTGCAACATTGTGTATGGCATTTTTTGCAAACTATCCTGTAGCATTAGCATCAGGTATGGGACTTAATGCATTCTTTGCATTCACAGTTTGTGGCACAATGGGCTACAGCTACCAGGTAGCACTTACTGCTATCCTTATTGAAGGTATTATCTTTATGATACTTTCTCTATTTAAGTTCAGAGAAACTTTGGTTAACCAAATTCCAAATAACTTGAAATTTGGTATCACAGCAGGTATTGGTTTGTTTATCACAATTATTGCTCTTCTAAACTCAAAGATTGTTGTAGCAAGTCCTGCAACAACAGTTGCAATGGGTGATTTATCATCAGTTCCTGTTATTCTTTCACTTGTTGGTCTTTTAATTATCAGTATATTCCAACACTTCAAGGTGCCCGGTGGAATTTTATTAGGTATCATTGCTACTTGGGTATTAGGCATAATTGCAGAGCTTATTGGTTGGTATGTTGTTGATATTGAAGCAGGCGTATTCTCAGTTATTCCAAGCTTCTCATCATCAGCTTTTGCAGCACCTTTGTTCTGCGAATTTGATTTTGGATTTGTTTTGAAGAACCTTCCTGCATTTGCAATCGTTGTGTTCACCTTCTTGTACACCGATATTTTCGATACAGTTGGTACATTGATTGGTGTTGCTGAAAAGGGTGACTTGCTTGACGAAAAGGGTAACCTTCCAAAAGCAGGTGATGCTTTGATGGCAGACGCAATTGGTACAACTGTTGGTGCTATTTTAGGTACATCTACAGTAACAAGCTTTGTTGAATCAAGTGCAGGTGTTGCAGCAGGTGGTAAAACAGGTCTTGCATCTGTTGTAACAGGTATTTTGTTCTTCTTATCATTGATTTTAGCACCTATCTTCACAGCAGTTCCAAGCTTTGCAACAACTCCTGCAATGCTATATGTTGGTCTATTGATGCTTTCATCAATCAAAAAGGTTGACTTTGAAGCTGATTCTGCCGATACAATCGGTGCATTCCTTGCAATCATTATGATGCCATTTACATATTCAATTGCAAATGGTATCATGTTCGCTATGCTTGCATGGGTTATCCTTAAGGTTCTTACAGGTAAAATTAAGCAAGTATCTGCTATTATGTGGATTTCAGTTGTATTATTTGCAGCTTATATCACATTAAAGATTATGGGTCTTGCATAATAATCAAATTAAAGCTATAAAGCTCGCAATCATAAAGATTGCGAGCTTTTTTATTTTATTCTATTTCACATTTTTCTTAATAAAAAGTGGCAAATATCCCTCATAAAATGTCCTCTGCTCCCTTTGTAACTTATACCCTTAGTATCCTTTATCATTTTATTGTGGCTTATATTTTGGCCACGAAAACCACCAACAATTGATGCTATATCCTTGAACCACGGATGAACTAAAATGTTATGTGGTTGTATATTTCAGAAACAGCACACCCTTTATCACTAAAAGTGCAAACATTAAGATTGTTGCATAAACTCGTCTGGTTATACACAATAATAATACTCCAAAAATACTAATTCCTATTGAACACCATGTTAAGATTTTCTGCCCCTTATTAGTATCAAGCTGCGTCAGTGCGATTTTTAAAAATCCTAATGTAATCAAGCCAAGAAAGATAATCCAATATAATGTTATACTTAATCGTGATACTTCTGTAAATGCCGATAACCTTACGGAATAAATCTGCACACCTGTTGTATTAGGATAAAGTGGTAATACAACGAGAATAAATGCAAATAAATCCAAACTGCCAAAAAGCAGATTGCATATCTTTTGAATATTCCTTTTGTTCTCATTATTTGCCAATGACAGAATTTTCCCGCTTGCAGTAAACAAAACAAAAAAGACACCACATAGGTGTCTTTTTTGTTTTGGTTTTCATGGTCATAATAGATGCAGATATATTTTTAATAATTTGACAACTTTGTTGTCATGAGTTGGTTTGACCATGAATTGTTGCTATCTCAACATGAATTGAATTGCCTTTTAATGCACCGATAGGTGCAATTCATGAGCCGTAGGCTCAATTTATGAAATCGCAAGATTTCAATTCGTGCAGCAAGGCAATTCATTGAAAAAACGACAAAACGGAGTATAAGTGAGGTAAAAAGTCAAAAAAGTAGTCCGTTTTTGCCTGCTGTTCGACAAATTGGAATTTATTTTTTTAATAGTGTTTTTTAATGCTTATCCTGCAAATGATAAAGCTGTGTCTGACTGTGGGTCAAAAGGAATAAACATCTCATCAAGACCATTATAGTATTTGAATATCTCGTGAGTTTCTTTATCAACATAGAACTCCCATATTACCGGTATGATGTAGTATTGTTCGGTCTCCTCTTTTACAACCAAACGAGGGATAATATAACTGAGTCTTTCCTTATCGCCTGTAAAGGTTGTGGGTTCTTCATCGGATGGAGCGAATTCTCCATATGTTTTTTCATATGCTATAATCAGCTGTTCTTTCAAAAGTACCACAGCATCATCAGATGAAAAATCTTTTTGCTGTTTGGTATCGACACATCCCACCAACGAAAATATAAACACCAATGTCAAAACTAATGCCATGATTTTTTTCATAATCGTTTACCTCCTTTTTTGTTTAGACGAAAATAATTCCAATTTTGTTCTGTAAAATTCTTATTTGTTGAATTGTCTGTTTTCCTAAACCTTTTTACATTGTACCACATTTTTTCTAAACCTTCAATATCTTTTAGCTAAACTTTGCACATTCGTGCAAAGTGAAATTATTGCTTCGCAATAGCTAAATAACTCCTTTGGAGTAGCTAAATTAAATTCGCCTTTAAGCGTGCGAAGCACATTTAGCTGCCGTCAGGCAAATTTAGCTAAAAAAGACATTTTTCATTGTCGAAAATGTCTCTTTTTCTGGAAGAGCCGAATGGTTTAGATG
>JAZRPY010000030.1:0-4804 GCA_045649415.1 Clostridia bacterium
ATTCACTATTCTCTCTTCACTCTTATCTAAAATTGTCGTTTCCAGATAAGAGATAAAAGAGAATAGAGAATAGAAAAGGTAGTTTTGCTTACGCAAAACATTGACTTTATCTTTCTGCATCTATTATGTAGCCGAAAGCCAGTAAAAAAAGACATTTTTCTTTATTGAAAAATGTCTTTTTTAGCAATATAAATTCAAGACTATCGGAGGAGTTATCAGTTATTGAAAAGGTTTTCAGATTAGAATTTGAAATCATAGCCTTTTGATGAGAAGTTATCCTTCTTCTCCTTTTATTTTGCAGAATTCAATAGATTTATTAGTTCCTCTTTTGAAAAGGTGTATTTGTTATCGCAGAACTGACAGGTGAGCTCTGCAGTTTCCTGCTCCTCGATCAAGCTTTCAAGTTCTGCCTTTCCTAATGAAATAAGAGCCTTTTCCATTTTCTCAACTGTGCAAGGACAATGATAAATCGGGGTTATTGTATTGTTATCCAATAGCATATCATAGCCCTCAGTTATATAAAATGCGATATCTTCTGCCGACATTCCGTCGGACAACATAGATGTGATTGAAGGAAGGGTTTTCATCCTCTCTTCTAATTTTGTGGCAGTTTCTTCGTCTGCTTCGGGCATAAGCTGAAGCATAAATCCACCTGACGAAATAACTGAATTATCAGTATCCACCAACACACCTAAGCCGATTGCAGTAGGAATTTGCTCGCTGACTGCATAATAATAGGTGATGTCCTCGGCAATCTCACCTGTTACAATGGGAACTTGTCCCACATATGGCTTTTTAAGGCCTAAGTCACGGATAATATTCAATTGTCCTTTGCCAACTGCTTTGCCAACATCTAATTTACCTTTTTTGTTAAGTGGCAAGTCAACGAAAGGGTTAAAAACATATCCCCTGACTTCACTTTTTTCGTTGGTGACAACAACCATATTCCCCAAAGGTCCATTTCCTCGGAATTGAATGGTTATATTATCGTTTTCATTTTTCAAACCTGCACCCATAATGGCAGCAGTAGTAAGAGTTCTGCCTAATGCTGCAGTTGCAGTGGGATAGGTGTGATGAATTTGTTGTGCCTTGTTAACTAAATCTGTTGTTATTGCAACAAATACACGGATTGTTCCGTCAGCACTATTTCCTCTAATTAAAATATCAGACATTTTTTATCTCCGTTCCGTTATTGTATAGTTACTTCCACGCTATAGCTTCCATTTATAATAATTCCCACATCCTCAGTGGTGAAAAATATTGGTACAGTGTGAGTTCCAATGCTTAAATCTGTTAAATCAACAAATGCTTTCACCAAATCAATTTTACTTTGCGCACCTGTTATCTCCACATATACAGAGGAGATTGACAAAGCAACATTTGTATCAGCAGGTGCATTTTTTATTTCAATTGGAAGATGTGTATTTGTTGTGACGGATTTTTCAAGCTTTGCAGTCATAATAAGCTCGTCCTTCATTTCAGGACAGTAAACACCCTCAGGAATAATCAATTTCATTTTGAATTTTTCGTCCTCCTCTGAAATTCCAGGACTTGCAAAGGTTGCATAAATTTGAGTGATTTTATCTATATCTGCTTCCGAAACACCTATTTCTATTTTGTCAATAGAGAATTTTTCGTCAATAACCTGATATCCTGATTGATTATTTTTGTGGTCAAAGATAATTGAAGTCAAATTGCGATAATATACCTCATTATGAATTGTGATTTTATTTTTACTTATTTTCACCTTGTTATTGGGTGTGACAATATTGTGGTTTTCATCTGCTAATGAAACCGGATATTCCAATATATTGTCTGCAGTCATCTTTGAAACATTCACATCAACAAGTGCTTCTTTTATCTTGGATATATCTGAGGATGTACCTGCTATTGTCACAGACTCAATTGATGCAGTACTTTTAACAATATGAGTTTTATTGGAAGATACCTCCGATTGCTTAATATAAACAGGTACAGTTTTACTTATAGTTTTTTCAACTATAACATTTATTGATGAGGTTCTTTTCCTGGTAATCATAACCGAGGAATTGGGGACCTCAAAATCAATATCGCATACATATTCTCCGGGTTGACGAATGTTTGACAAATTTATATTGGCAGTAACCGAATTCAATATGCTTTTCACATCACTTCTTCTGCCTCTCACATCAATTGCGATATTTGGGAGCTTGTTTTCATTAACAAAAACAAGGTTGTTATTAGATAGATAAACTCCACCCACAGTTTCAAGGGGGATGTTGTTTATAGTCATACTGATTGTGGGGTCCTCGGAATGAGTTATAGCAATCCACAAAACAATTGCGGCAAGTAGGGAAGAAATCTGCAATATTATTTTTCTCTTGTGTGGTGATGGTAGATTTTTCATTTTGAATTCACCTTCCAGAATTTAATTTTATCAATATCCCTTGATGCTTCGGTAGATAATACTCTTGATAATGCTCGGCTAAGAGTTGAGTCCACAAGATTTCTTGTTAAAGTTCCATTTGACGCTAAGGAAATTTTTCCTGTTTCCTCACTCACAGCAATCACCACAGCATCGGAGCATTCCGACATACCAATAGCAGCACGATGACGAGTTCCCAATTCTCTGGAAAGATTTGAATTGGAGGTCAGTGGCAACAGACAACCTGCGGCATATAGCTTGTCCTCTCGGATAATCAACGCACCATCATGCAGAGGTGTGTTAGGAACAAATATATTCTCTATAAGTGCAGAGCTTATATCTGCATTGATTAGAGTACCTGTTTTTATAACATCACCTAATTTGGTTGATCTTTCAATAACTATCAAAGCACCTGTTTTGTGTGACGATAAATTAACACAAGCGTCAACAATTTCCGATACAGAGTGGTCAACAGTATCCTTCCCCTGAGAAACATTGAAGGCAAGTAAATCTCCTGCCTTTGACCTTCCAAGGCGTTCCAATAAGCTTCTCAGCTCAGGCTGGAATATAACAACAACTGCAAATAAACCAATTTGCATTGTGTTTTTTAATAGGAAATTCATTGTGGTCAAGTTTAGCCAATCACTAATCTGTAATGCAAGGAATAATATAATAATTCCTTTCACAAGCTGCACAGCTCTTGTTTCTCTTATCGTTTTTAACAGATTATATATAATAATAGCAACGATGAGAATATCTATTATGTCAGTAATCTTCAGAAGCCTGAGAAAATCACTGATGTACATAAGTACACCTTCCATAGCTTTAACCCCCTTATATACATATGTAAAATTTCATCTAAAAGTCAAACCTACATATATTATACTATATTTTTTTTAAAATTGCCAGCATATAATGAAAAAAAATAAAAATTTGTTGTTTATTTTATTTTTATATGATATAATACACTTAAAGTTTATATTTACATAATCTAAATGTACATGATTGGAGGAAATTTGTTGTGAAAAAAATATTTATGCTTTCTACAATAATATTTACAATGATGATGGGGATGTCAGTAAAAGCAGAAAACGAACCTAAAATTATAGTTGATGAAATGGAATTGGTTTTTTCAGACCAGGGACCTGTTATTGCAGAGGACACAGGAAGAACTTTAATTCCACTAAGATTTGTCCTTGAGTCAACAGGTGCAAGAGTAAGCTGGAATGGCGAAACAAAAACTGTGAAGGCAGATGCTGCTGATAACAGAAATGCAGTTGAGCTTGTTATTGGAAGTAATGAAATGAAGATTTATTATTTCCCGTCTGTAATCAAGGTGATGAGTGATGTGGTTACTATAGATCAGGCTCCCATCATTATGAACGACAGAACAATGATTCCGGTAAGAGCAGTACTTGAGGGCTTGGGCTGTAAGGTAGAGTGGAACGAGGAAACAAGAACTATTAACATAACCTCAAGAAATTATGCAAGGTATATGAGAAATCAGGGAGTCGAAGGATATGAGGTGGTATATCCGTTAGCAGAAGGAGAGCTTTCCTTCGATAAGTTGCCTCAGTTGGAGGAAGGATATGAATATGATCCTAAAAATGATTTGCCTGCACTATCACTTTCTGCAACTGCAAGAGAGGTAAAGGTGGGAGATACCTTTGATATATATGTAGAACTTAATAATCCTGAAAAAATTGGCACAAACCCAATGCTCACAGCCTTTATCCTATCATTGGTTCACAATGCGGATAAAGCAGAACTTGTGACATATATGTGTATTGATAAGGATGAGGAATATGAGGGTATTTACGGAGAGATAATTGATTCCTATATGTTCGATAGCACAAGATTATCATCAATAGTCAATCTTGGAGCTACTGAAAGATATGTAGAGGAAAGTGGCAAAATCTTAAAGCTTACCTTTAAGGCAACCTCAGAAGGTGAAATGTCTTTTGCATTATCAAAAAGAAATCACGCAGAGTATGGCTTTGATGCAGAGCTTACCTTTTATGCAGATGAAAAGAATATAGTTTTAACAGATGCAGACGAAATATATATTGACATCGAGCCGGTAGTAATCACTGCAAAATAAGAGGAGCACAATAGGAATATGAGGGTTATAAGAAAATCCTGAATATATTGTTAAAATTATCGGAAAATATGATAAGTAATGACAAATTATGTGTCGGACTCTTTGAAAAAAGAGTCCGATTTTTTCTTTATTTGGTATGTTTTATAAGTTTAAGTAAGATAAATGCACATATACATAAATGAAAAAAATATGGGAAATATACAAAATATCCAAAGATAGAAAAAAAGGCAAAAATGTGATTGACAAAGGAAGGTTGATATAGTAAAATAAACAAGCTGTCTATTGAAGGTCAGGGGTTT
>JAZRPY010000031.1:0-23303 GCA_045649415.1 Clostridia bacterium
CATTTGGCAACCTTTTGAAAATCAAAAGATGTGTGTAATGTCAATGCATCTTAACTCACATTAAGACACTCTTAGTATTTTAACACCATTTTTTTCATTTGTCAAGGTTTTTCTTCATATTTTTACCGATTATTATTGACAAATTATCTTTAATATGCTATTATATTTTGGTAATTATGCGGATATGGCGGAATTGGCAGACGCGTATGGTTCAGGTCCATATGAAAGCAATTTCATGCAGGTTCAAGTCCTGTTATCCGCACCAAGAAAAAGAGATAATTTTACTGTTGTAAAATTATCTCTTTTTCAGTTATATTTGTTCTTTGAGCAAGTTGTATTATCTTCGATAGTTTTATTGCTTTGCAGTGTTATTGTGCTTTGCACAGTATAATGGCAAATAAAATATCGCTGGTTCCATAGAATAGGTATTTAAACAAAAAATGCAAGTAAATACTTTAAAAACACTTGCAATATAAAAAATAGGAGCAATAATAAGGGTATGGGAAACAAGTATATGAGATTATTTAAGCTTTCATATGAGGAAAAATAAAATTTTTCAAAAAAACTATTGACAAATTCAGACAATCGCTATATAATTTATTGCAATAACTGTGACGAAGATGGCAGATATAGAATAAGCCTTGAGAGAGCTGACGGTTGGTGCGAGTCGGTGGTGGAGTATATTTTAGCCTTTCGCTTCCGAGTTGGAGAAGGGAAAATCCAGAGGATGAGTAGTTTCTTCCGTGAATGCTACGTTAGTGCAAAGAGCTTGGTGGAGCTTAAAGTGGCATATTCTATATATGCAAGAAGAGTGGTACCGCGGATTTGAAAAATTCGTCTCTTTAACAGTTTTAACTTGTTAAAGAGACTTTTTTTGTTCCTATAGTATTATATTTAGGCTCCTGTAAGGGAGGAGATTAAAGCATTTATTTATTTTTTAGAATATGAAAAGTCCAAGAGGTCGGACTATATAAATTACTATGACAGTAAGAAGGAGATGGGAATATGGACAACCCTGGAGATTTTGAAAAAATAATGGAAAGATATAAAAACGACAGGTTTGCAACCAATGCAGGATGCAAGATTGTTGAAGCTAAGAAAGATAGAGTGGTATGTGAAATGCCTATAACCGACAGTCTTATGAATGCCGATAATTCAGTTATGGGTGGAGCAATATTCACACTTGCAGACTTTTGCTTTGCAGTTGCATCGAACTTGTTGAAGTCTCCATCGGTGGCAATTGAATGCAATATAAGATATTATGCAAAAACAAAAGGAAAAAAGCTTATTGCAACCTGTACCACGGATAAGGATGGACGAACACTTGGACATTATACAGTTGAAATTATCGACGACGAAAACAAAAAGATTGCAGGCTATACTGCAATTGCGTTTCACAGTGAAGGTTAAGAAAGGATGATTAAAATGAAAATCAATGAAAACAAAATATTCAATCCTGAAATAGAATGTATGGATAGAGACTCCATTAAGAAGCTTCAGGATGAAAGACTAAAAAATACAGTTTTGCATGTGTATAACAATGTGCCTTTATACAGGGAGAGAATGGATAAGGCAGGAGTAAAGCCTGAGGATATAAAAGGCGTTGAGGACTTAAAGCTTTTGCCATTCACCAATAAAACGGATTTAAGAGATGAATTTCCATTCGGTCTATTGGCAGTTGAAAGAGAGGAAATTGTGAGAATTCAAGGCTCGTCAGGAACAACTGGAAAGCCTATCGTTGCAGGCTATACCCAAAATGATGTTGATGTTTGGACAGAGATGGTTGCCCGTTCACTAACTGCTGCAGGTGCAGGCAAGGAGGATATGATTCAGGTTACATACGGCTATGGCTTGTTCACAGGTGGACTTGGTGCACATCAGGGTGCAACAGAAGTGGGTGCAACAGTTCTGCCTATGTCAAGTGGTAACACTCAACGACAGTTGATGATGATGCACGATTTAGGTTCAACTATGCTTTGTTGCACACCCTCATATGCTATATTCCTGGGTGAGTCCCTGAAGGAGATGGGATATGATATAAAGGATTTCAAATTGAAGTCGGGGTGCTTCGGAGCAGAGCCTTGGACAGAGGAAATGAGAGAAAAGCTTGAAAGCTTGTTTGATATAAATGCATATAATATTTATGGACTCACCGAAATTGCAGGTCCGGGCGTTGCATATGAGTGCCCGATGAAGAATGGAATGCATATCAATGAGGACCATGTTATTGCGGAGATTGTGGACCCTGTAACAGGTGAGCAATTGCCATATGGTCAAAGTGGTGAGCTTGTGTTCACAACTATCACAAAAACAGGTATGCCAATGATTAGATATCGCACTCACGATATTTGCGTTCTTGACACAACTCCTTGTGAGTGTGGCAGAACACACATGAGAATGAGCAGAATAACAGGTAGAACTGATGATATGCTTGTTATCAGGGGTGTGAATGTGTTCCCAAGCCAGATTGAAGAGGTGCTATTAAAAATTCCGGGAGTTGCACCACATTATATGCTTGTTATTGACAGAGTAAATTCAACTGACAGATTAGAGGTACAGGTGGAGTTAACAGACGAAATTTTCTCCGACACAGTTTCAGATATTGAAAAAATTCAATACAAAATATCCGAACAAATCAAGTCGGTTGTGGGAGTTTCGGCAGTTGTGAAGCTTGTTCCACCAAAGTCAATTCCTCGTTCTGAAGGAAAGGCAAAGAGAATTATTGATAACAGAGGTCTCACAAAATAATAGAAAGGAAGGATAGATATGTTAATAACACAAATATCAGTTTATCTTGAGAATAGCAAGGGTTCACTTCGTACATTAACGAAAGTTTTAGGGGAAAATAATATAGATATGATTGCACTTTCAATTGCAGACACAACCCACTTTGGAATTGTGAGAACAATTGTGAGGGAGCAGGATGTTGAAAAGGCCATAAATGTGCTCAGGGAAAATGGATTTGTGGCAAAATTCAATCGTGTTATATGTGTTGCAGTAACTAATCAGCCTGCAGGACTTGACAGCGTAATCAAAATAGTTGAGGAGAATAACATTTCAATTGAGTATATGTATTCTCTAAACTATATTATAGGCAGTAAGGCGCTTATGGTGCTCAGATTGTCGGCAGAGGAAATGGAAAAAGATGAAATTTCTGCTCTGCTTATGGAAAAAGGTATTATGCTGGTTAGCCAGGAGGATATAAATAAGCTTTAAGGAGTAAATAACTCCAACAAAATTCAAAATGAGAAATATCCTGAGAGAGTATAAAACCGAGAGGCAGGATATATTATAAATTCAAAAAAGAGCATTATGCTCTTTTTTTTGTGCCACAAAAATTATAAAAACATTGATTATTTAGGTTTGGTATGATATAATTATTCAGTATGATACAATCAGGGTGTATTGTATATTAAAGTAAGAAAAATATAAGGGGAATAGGTAAGAATATGGGGAGGAAATTTGGCGACAGAAAAGACGGAAAATTGTTAAGGAATGTGGATGCTATGCATTTTTTGATGCCTGTTATATATCCAAACAGATGTGATAATGAGGCATTCATTTCCGAGAGAATTGATTTAACAAGGATAAACGAATATCTTGAGAAGAAAAATGAAAACAACCCAGAGTATAAGTATAATCTTTTTCAGGTAATTGTTTCAGCAGTTTTAAAAACGGTGATACTAAGACCTAAAATGAACATATTCATTGCAAATAAGAATATGTATCAGAGAAATGAGGTTTCGGCAGCTTTTGTCATTAAAAAGGTTTTTAAGGATAATTCTGAAGAGGGTATGGCTTTTATTCGCTCAAAGGAAACTGACACTATAGAGGATGTACATAACGATATTTATAGGCAGGTTAACAGATGCAGAAAGGAAACAAAGCAAGACAGCACAGTTGAGGCAATGGAGTTATTCAATAAGCTACCAAGATTTATATCAAAAGCAGTTCTTAGATTTGTTTGTTATTTAGACAGGATAGGGAAGGTGCCTCAATCATTGATTTCAACCGACCCATATTATTCCTCGGTTATGCTGACAAACCTTGGCTCAATCAAATTAAAATCAGGCTATCATCATTTAACAAATTGGGGAACTACCTCAGTGTTTGTGGTTGTTGGCGAGAAAAAGGTAAGACCTTTTTATGACGAGAATGGAAATTTTGAAATGAGGGACAGCGTTGATATAGGGTTGACAATTGACGAGAGAATTGCTGACGGTTACTATTTTTCAAAGACAGTTAAACTTTTGAAAAAAATATTAGAAAATCCTGAACTGCTTGAAAGACAGTTCAAAGAAGAGGTGGATTATGAGTAAGATTACTGCAAAAGCTCCGTGGAAGGACCATATGGGAGATGTGCCAATGCACATTGATTATTTTGAAGGCTCAATGTTTGAGGCAGTTGAGAAAATTGCAATGAAATATCCTAATAATATCGCATTTGATTTTATGGGTCGTTCAACAACCTATGGAAAGCTTGTTGAAGAGGTTAAAAGATGTGCAAGAGCATTAAAGACAATAGGCGTAAGAGAAAATGACAAGGTCACAATTGCAATGCCTAATTGCCCACAGGCAATTTATATGTTCTATGCCATCAATCTTGTGGGTGGTATAGCAAATATGATTCATCCTCTGTCTGCCGAGAAGGAGATAGAGTTTTATTTGAATGAATCAGGAAGCGTTACTGCAATCACGCTTGACCAGTTCTATGGCAAATTCGAAAGAATAAGACACAACACAAATGTTGTTAATATTATCATTGCAAGCGTGAAGGATGAATTATCAAAGCCAATCAAGGCGGGTTATATGCTAACAGAGGGTAGAAAAATTCAAAAAATCCCTCAGGATGCACCAATCATCCGTTGGAATGATTTTTTAAAGATGGACAAGCACTGCTTTTATAACTTTACTGTTAAAAGGGAGAAAAATGATCCTGCAGTTATTCTATATTCAGGAGGAACAACAGGTACAAATAAGGGAATTGTGTTAACCAATGGAAACTTTAACGCCCTTGGTGAACAGGTTATTGCGGCAAACCCAATGTTCAGAGTTGGCGATAAGATGCTTGCTGCAATGCCACTTTTCCACGGGTTTGGACTGGGCGTTTGTATTCACACAATGCTTTCGAGTGGTGGAAGGTGTATCTTAGTTCCAAGATTCACTCCAAAAAGCTATGCAAAGCTTATTATTAAATATAAGTGTAACTTTATTGCAGGGGTGCCTACCTTGTATGAGGCGTTGTTAAGACTTGATTTTATGGATAAGGCAGATTTAAGCTCATTAAAGGGCGTTTTCTCAGGTGGAGATTCCTTGTCTGTGGAGTTAAAGAAAAAGCTTGATAAATTCTTATATGACCACAAGAGTATGATTCAGGTGAGAGAGGGCTATGGCACAACAGAAACTGTAACTGCCTGCTGCCTGACACCTGCTACAATGTATAAGCAGGGAAGCATTGGAATACCATTCCCCGATACATATATAAAAATTGTTAAGCCCGATACCGATGAGGAGCTTCCCTATGGTGAGGAGGGTGAAATTCTTCTTGCAGGACCTACAGTTATGAAGGAATATATGAATCATCCTGCAGAAACCAAGAACACTCTAAGAAAGCACGCAGATGGACTAACCTGGGTATATACAGGTGATTTGGGATATATGGACAACGAAGGCTTTATATACTTTAAGGGAAGAGCTAAGAGAATGATTATTACATCAGGATATAATGTGTACCCGGGACAGGTTGAAAACATCCTTGATGCACATGAGCTTGTGCAGATGAGCTGTGTAATAGGTGTTCCTGATGAATATAAAATGCAGAAAATCAAGGCGTTTGTAAAACTCAAAGCAGGAGTAGAGGCAACCGACGATGTGAAAACAACCATACTTGAGCATTGTAAGAAGAATATTGCAAAGTATGCAATGCCATATGATATTGAGTTTAAAGAGGATATGCCAAAAACTCTGGTTGGTAAGGTTGCATATAGACAACTTGAAGAGGAAGAGTTTAAGAAAATAGAGGAATCTAAAAGGGAAGAAGTGCTTTGTTAATTTAAGAGGGGATTAAAATGAAAATCAGTGAATTGCTAAAAGAGGATAAGCTAACCCTGTCCTTTGAAGTTTTTCCACCTAAAAATGATACGGCTTTTGAAAGTGTTAAAAGTGCAACAGAGAAGATTGCAGAATTAAAGCCACTTTTTATGAGTGTCACTTATGGTGCAGGTGGGGGAACGAGTAAATACACTCTTGATATTGCAAGGAATATAAAAAAGGAATATAATGTTCCCACTCTTGCACATTTGACTTGCGTATCCTCAACAAAGGATACTGTCAGACAAAGGATAATGGATATCAAGGCATCGGGAATTGAAAATATTATGGCATTAAGGGGGGATTTAACTCCCGAAATGGAGAATAGTGACAGAAAAAACTGGGACTATCAATATGCCATAGATTTAATCAGGGACATAAAAAGCGTTGATGAAAATTTTTGTATCGGTGCTGCCTGCTATCCTGAAATTCATCCCGAGAGTGAAGATCAGAAAACTGATATTAAAAATTTAAAGGAAAAGGTGGATGCAGGCTGCTCCTTTTTGACAACACAGATGTTTTTTGATAACAATCTTTTATATAATTTCTTATATAAAATCAGGGAAGCAGGGATTTTTTTGCCTGTGATACCGGGAGTTATGCCTATCACAAATGTAAATCAGGTGGAAAGAGCAATAAAGCTTTCAGGCTCATTTATGCCACAAAGATTTAAAAGTCTTGTGGATAAATTCGGATATTCTCCCGATGCTATGAAGCAGGCAGGAATTGCATATGCTACCGACCAGATAATAGATTTATTTGCGAATGGGATTAAAAATGTCCATGTTTATTCTATGAATAAGCCTGAGGTTGCAGAAAAGATTATGAGTAACCTGTCGGATATATTGGGTTGATTATGGAAAATTTGATTTACAAGAAAAGCTATAATATTGAGAATATCAATAGAAAAGAAATTCTCAGATATGCAGGGGTAAAGAATTTAACAACAGAGTTTGATGAGGTTATAAACCAATGCATAGCTGAGGCAGAACCAATCCTTTCCTGTAATGTGTGCTACAAGGAATTTGATGTTGAAGCTACAGAGGAAGGGGTAAAAATTGGGGATACTATATTTAAATCCAAGGACCTTTTTAAAAATTTAAAAAATTGTAAAAGAGTGATTTTATTTGCAGCAACTGTTGGTATAGGACTTGACAGATTGATTGCAAAATACTCAAGGTCGATGCCGTCAAGGGCGTTGTTTTTGCAAAGTCTGGGAGCTGAGAGGATTGAGGAGCTGTGTGACGAGTTTGAAAGGGATATAAATAATTCTCTTTCAAAAGATAACCAATGTACTGCTCCGAGATTCAGTGCAGGGTATGGGGATTTAAATATCAATGCACAAAAGGAAATATTCAGGTTGCTCCAACCGTCAAGACATATAGGGGTAAGCCTGAACGAAAGCCTTTTTATGTCCCCGTCAAAATCCGTTACTGCGATTTTAGGGATAATGGATAAGAAATTTTCCTGTGATAAAAAAATAAAATGTGAAATATGTGAAAAAACTGATTGCATATTCAGGAGATAAAAATGGAAATCAGAGAATACTTAAAAAACCATATCCTCTATTTAGACGGAGGAATGGGAACGATATTGCAAAAGTCAGGTTTGAAGCCGGGGGAGTATCCTGAAAGGTGGAATATTACTCATCCTGATATTATAACAGGGGTGCATTTAAAATATTTCAATGCCGGCAGTAACATAGTAAATGCCAACACCTTTGGTGCAAATTCCTTGAAATTTGATGATGAGGAATTGGAGGAAATCATCAAAAGGGCTATGGAAAATGCTAAAAACGCAAGAAAGCTAAGCTTTAATGACAGTGAAAAATGGATTAGTATTGACATAGGACCAACAGGAAGAATGTTAGCACCCTATGGAGATTTTGATTTTGAGGATGCTGTAGATGTTTTTAAAAAAACCATTAGGCTTGGAGTTAGGTATGGAGCAGACTTAGTTTTTATTGAAACTATGAACGACAGCTATGAAACAAAGGCTGCAGTTATTGCTGCTAAGGAGGAATGTGACCTCCCAATATTCGTGTCCAATGCCTATGGTGAGGATAAAAAGCTTATGACAGGGGCATCACCATCTGCTATGATTGCAATGCTCGAGGGCGTAGGAGTTGACGCAATAGGTGCAAATTGCTCATTAGGTCCGAATGAATTGCAGGATGTTGTGGAGGAGTATTTAAAAAATTCCTCTCTGCCCTTTATTTTAAAGCCAAATGCAGGACTTCCTAAAGTGGTTGATAATAAGACAGTATATGATGTCGCGCCTGAGGAATTTTCGATAAAAATGAGAGAATATGCCAAAAAGGGCGCACTTATTCTTGGTGGCTGTTGTGGAACAGACGAGGAATATATTAAGGAGCTTGTTAAGAAAACCGAGGATATCGAACCAGTTATGGTAACGAAAAAGGATAAAATATGGGTATCCTCTTATTCTCATACAGTTGAGTTTTTAAATGCTCCCATACTTATTGGTGAGAGAATAAATCCAACAGGCAAAAAGCTATTTAAAGAGGCACTAAAACGAAACGACATTGACTATATTTTAAAAGAAGGTATATCCCAGATGGAAATGGGTGCCGATATCTTAGATGTGAATGTTGGATTGCCTGAAATTGATGAGGTACAAACTCTTAAGACTGCAGTGTGTGAGCTTCAGGCAATAGTTGACCTGCCCTTGCAGATTGACACAACCAATCCTGATGCGATGGAAATATCATTAAGACGCTATAACGGAAAGGCTATGATAAATTCTGTCAATGGTAAAAAGGAAAGTATGGATATGGTGTTTCCCCTGGCAAAAAAATATGGTGGCTTGATAGTTGCCCTGACTCTTGATGAGGAGGGAATACCAAAAAAAGCAGAGGGCAGACTAAAAATTGCAGAAAAAATACTAGCTGAGGCAAAGCGTTACGGATTAGATAAAAATGACATCATATTTGATCCCCTTGCAATGACAATAAGCACCGATAAGGATTCTGCAAAAGAAACCCTGAGGGCAATAAAACTGATAAGCCAAAAGCTTGGCGCAAAAACCTCGCTTGGTGTTTCAAATGTGTCTTTTGGTCTTCCAAAAAGAGATATAATAAATGCAGGATTTTTCACATTGGCAATGGAAAATGGATTGTCTTGTGCCATTATGAATCCATACTCAGTGGATATGATGAAGGCATATTTTGGGTATCTGGCAATAATGGGACTTGATGAAAATTATGAAAGATATATTGAGTTTTCAAAAAGACTTGAGGAGTCGGAAAATTCCGAGATGAAGGGGATAGAAAAAAAAGAGGACAACAAGGTGTTTGACCTCAAAACTGCGATAATCAAGGGACTTTCAAATAGTGCTGCAAAAATAACTCAAGAGCTTTTAGAAAAGACTCAGGCACTTGGTATAGTGAATAATGAAATTATACCTGCTCTGGATATTGTTGGTAAGGGCTTTGAGGAAAAGAAAATATATCTTCCCGAACTTTTAATGAGTGCAGAGGCAGCATCCTCAGCCTTTGATGTGATTAAATCAAAGGTTACAACTCCAACAAAAAAGGATAAGGCTTGCATAGTGATTGCAACTGTGAAGGGCGATATTCACGATATCGGTAAAAACATAGTGAAGCTTCTTTTAGAAAACTATGGTTTTAACACTATTGATTTGGGAAAGGATGTAGCACCTGAAAAAATTGTTGATGCTGCAATAGAGAACAGAGTTGGACTTGTGGCATTGAGTGCACTAATGACAACAACTGTGCCTGCGATGGAGGAAACAATTAAGGAGCTGAGAAAAAAAGCTCCATGGGTAAAGGTTGTGGTTGGTGGAGCAGTTCTCACTAAGGAATATGCTGACAGTATCGGTGCCGATAAATATGCAAAGGATGCAATGGAAACTGTAAGATATGCAGAACAAATTCAATAATTAAGAAAAGAATATGTAATACTTGAAAAAAAGGCAATTAGTAATATCTTTTATAGTTAATATACAGATGTCAATAATAAATTTTTTCAAAAATATATTGAAATTAACCAATAAGTGTGGTATAATGATATGGAAGTTATGGGTAATAACTCAAAAATATGCATCTGGAAAATAAAAGGTGCTAAAATAAAAAAAGAAAGGGAGTAATTTTTTATGAAAAAAATTATCACATTAGCGCTTGCAGCAATTATGATGACAACTGCATTGGCAGGCTGCGGTGGAAAGAAAGAAACAGGTAAGGTTACTATCACAATTGGTGACTGGCCAGATGAAACACAAGCTGAGGCTTTAGAAGATCTAAACAAGAAAAAAGCTGAGTTTGAAGCTATGTATCCTGATATCGAGATTATCCCCGATACATATAAGTATGATACAAAGACCTTCACAATGAAGGCAAGTGCAGGTCAATTGCCAACAATGTTTGTTACATGGTTCACAGAAATTGAGCTTATGATTAGAAATGAATATGTTGCAGATATTTCTAAGCAAGCTAAGGAATATGATTTCAAGGCTAACTTAAACCCTGAACTTCTTAGTATATTAGAGGGTAAGAATGGTGAGCTTTATGGTCTTCCTATGACTGCATATGCTAACGGCTTATATATCAATAAGCCACTATTCAAGGCTGCAGGCTTAGTTGACGAAAAGGGTGAAATCAAGTATCCTAAGACATATCAAGAAATGGCAGAATATGCTCAAATCATTAAGGAAAAAACAGGCAAGGGTGGATATATTATCCCAACCACAAACAACTGTGGTGGCTGGCACTTCCAAAATATTGCATGGGCATTCGGTGTTGACTTTATGGAGCAAAGAGAAGATGGAAGCTGGGAAGCAACCTTTAACACAGACGAAGGTCGCGCAGCATTGCAATATATCTATGATATGAAGTGGAAGTATAATGGCTTCCCAGATAACACAGTTATCGACCAGGCTGAAATGCAGAAGTTGTTTGCAATTGGTCAGGGTGCTATGATGATTGCAAACCCACCTGTACAAAACTTGTTCCAGAAGTATGATATGAACCCTGAAGATGTAATGGTTGTTCCAATGCCTGAAGGACCTGCAGGTTCATACTCACAAATGGGTGGTGGCGTTTATATGTTCTCAGGTGCTGCAACCCCTGAACAAATTGAAGCTGCTTTGAAATGGTTAACCTTTACAGGCTATACCTATGAATTCTCAGATCAATCTGCTGAAAGTACTAAGTTAAACAACAAGCAAACTCTTGAAAATGGCGGTATCGTAATTGGTCAGGATGCATTCCCAGTTTGGAATAACGAAGAAAGAGTTAAGAAGCAAATGGAAGTTTCTGCTCCTTACATCAATGTTGATATGAAGGACTATGAGAATTACTTTGATTTCTCAAGTGTAACCATCAAGCCTGAAGAGCCTGTATGTTGTCAAGAAATGTACGCAGTTCTTGATAAGGCAATCCAAGAGATTATGACAAATAAGAATTGTGATGTGAATGAGTTGGTAGCTAAAGCTGCTGAAGACTTCCAGGTTAATCACTTAGATAAGTATGAGGGTTAATTTGTAAAAAGTATTCTGTTAACAGACGGAGAATTATTCTCCGTCTGTTTTTTAGAAAAACTATCGATTTTATGAAAAATATCGACAAAAAGTAATTGATAATTATATTGTTGATTTTTATTGTTATAGTGCGAGGTTGATAATTGAGCTTGATGGCTCACAACATTATGAACAAAAAGGATTACTGAAAGACAAAATCAGAACCGAATGAATAGAACAACGAAATCTAACAGTTATTCGAATGCCCAACAATGAGGTTAATAGAAATTTTGAGGGAGCTTGTCAATATATTGATATTCCAGTAAAAGAATCCCTCCGTCAGCCTGCGGCTGACACCTCCCTCTAGGCAAGGGAGACTTTGATGCTTGGTATCTAAATTATACAGTCTTTATATGAAGAGTGTCGAAAATTTACGAAATAAAGAAAGGAAAGAATTAGTATGAATTTTAAGAATCCAATAATTAAAGGCTATTACGCAGATCCGGACATTGCTGTGTTTGGAGACAAAATATATATTTACCCTACAACGGATGGAAATGGTTGGGAAACATCTTCTTTTAAAGCTTTTTCCTCCACTGATATGAAAGAATGGACAGATGAGGGGATAATTTTAGATTTCAAAGATGTAAAATGGACGGAAGGAAAATATGCATGGGCTCCAGCGATATGTGAATACAACGGAAAATATTATTTTTATTACAGTGGTAATAGAAATATTGGAGTTGCAGTTGCGGATACACCTGTGGGACCATTTACAGATAAAGGCTCACCGATTGTTTCAAAGAGGGATTTTGATTCACAAATGATAGATCCTGATGTTTTTGTGGATGACGATAATCAGGCGTATCTCTATTTTGGAAATACAAAGCTGTATGTTGCAAAGCTTGGCGAGGATATGATGAGCTTTGCAACAGAACCTGTTGATATAACACCGCAGAATTATTCTGAGGCAACCTGTGTTTTCAAACGCAATGGAATATATTACTATACATGGAGTTTTGATGATACTCGTTCACCCAATTATCATGTGCGATATGGAAAAGGTACATCTCCAATGCAAAAGCCTGTAGGAGATGATATTATTTTACATCGTGATTTTGCGGATGATAAAAGAGTAAAATGCACGGGACATCACTCGATTTTGAATATTCCAGGAACAGATGAGTGGTATATTGTTTATCATCGGTTTAATGTTGAAAACTACGGTGATGTGGAAGATTATGATTCAGAAGCAGGAAGTCACAGAGAAATTTGTATTGACAGAATATATTTTGATGATGATGGCAATATTATCCCTGTAAAGCCAACAAATTAAAAACTGAACATATGGTTATTATCACAAAAAAACCTGGCATCCAGATTATACAGTCTTTATACAATGAATTCAAAACAGAACTTGAATGTCATATGTGTTGTTTATTATAAAATATAAAAAGAAAGGAAAATTATTATGTTAAAAGGAATACCAAAAATTATATCACCGGAGTTATTAAAAATTCTTATGGAGATGGGACATGGTGATGAGCTTGTTATAGGGGATGGAAACTTCCCGGGCGCATCAATCAATGAAAGATGTGTAAGATGTGACGGACACAATGTTCCTGAGCTTCTGGAAGCGATTTTAAAGCTTTTCCCTTTGGACACCTATCAAAAGCCGGTATATTTAATGGCAAAGGTACCTGGGGACACAGTTGAAACTCCAATCTGGGATACCTATAAGGAAATTGTCAAGCCCTACACAAAGGAGGAGTTTGAAGAGGTTGAAAGATTTGAATTTTATGAAAGAGCAAAAAAGGCTTATGCCGTTGTGATGACAGGTGAGAGTGCCTTATATGCAAATGTTATTTTGAAAAAGGGAGTTGTAACAGACTAAAAAAAGATGAGCAAATTTAATATTTGCTCATCTTTTTTTCTCATTTTATTTTGCTTCGTATATAATAAGCTCGGACGCTAATGAAGGTGAAACCTTCACCTTGATTCCATTCTGATAAATATCCATTCCCGACATTATTGCTGTTGTGTTAAGGTTGTCAAGTGTAATCATATAAGTAAGGGAAGGGTCAATACCCTTGGGATAAACTGTGATAAAATCATCGGTTTTTGAATCTGCCAGCTTAAATATTCCAATAACACCGTGGCGTGAATCCTCGGTTCCTCTTTCCAAAATACCAATGCCTTGAGGTTGCTCCATAGTACCATTTGCACCATAATGACCTGAAACTATATCAGGGGTATGGTGGTATATAAGACCTTGGTCAATAAATGGACGAATGTGCTTTTTATAGATATCAAATGTGTGCTTAACAAAAGCTAACTGGTCAGGGTTTGAAATACTTCCCATACAGTTATAGTCATTGGATGTTGGTCTTCCGAATATGGTATTTCTTGCCTGGAAATCGAGTGAACCCTTTGTGTGTGAATTCATACCACTAACTAATCTGTCCACAGTTTCAGGAGGAAGAACCATAGTCATTCCATTTGTGATTGTGAAGGAGCGAGGTGGGATTTGCCAATCTGATACCCAGGAGTGAGTAAAGTTCTTAACAAATGCAAGGTCGGTTCTTTCGCCACCACTTGCACAATTTTCAAAAACTACATCAGGATATTTTTTCTTTAACCTGTTCAACATAGCGATAACATTCTTGTAGTAACGAAGATGTGAGCTTTCGCTAACACCATTTTTATCATTATAGTACAGAGTGAAGTTAAGACGCATATTAAAATCAATACGGAATAGATCCAACTGATATTCTTCAATCACTCTTGATAATTCATTTTCTGCCCATTCAACAACCTCTGGGTTTGTCATATCCAACAATCTGTCTATTTCGTTTGTGGATTTTGAAATCCATTCAGGATGTTCCTTTGAAACTACAGTTTCTGCAAGATTGCCCATAGCCTCAATCTCAACCCATAAACCGAATTTCAATCCCTTGCTTCTTGCATAATCTCTTACTTCCTTCAAGCCATTGGGGAATCTTTCGGGGTTGTGATGCCAATCACCTGCGCGTTTATACCATTCTCCTTCCTTTCCTGGAGGACAGTACCATCCTGAATCAATAATGAAAATTTCGGCACCAATTTCTGCAACTGTGTCTATAAAGTGCTTTGCTGCCTTCATATCCATAACTCTTTCGCAACCCATTCCACCTTCAACCCATCCTTTTTTGCCCATTGGTGAGGGATGAGTGAACACAGTTTTTCTTGTGTGCTTGTGCATTGAGTTGATTGCATCATCAAGGTCACCATGAAGCATACCTATATGGATTGCAGGCATTGAAAAGCTTTCTGCCACTTCTAAAACGAGCATTGGACTTGGGTCATTGATTGAAACATTGTATCCTAATTTTGACACAGTTGTGTCGGTATCAAGCCTGAAAGAAAATTCGTAACCACCTGTCCATGCAAGTTGAGCAATCATCATATTTCCCAATAGCTTGTTCTCTAAAACATAGAATGGGTGGCGATAGCATTGGTCGTGGTAACGCTTACCACTAAAGCCTGAGGAGTTGTTAGGAAGATTACGCCATCTAAAAGCGCCCTCTCGTCCCCAGGTTGCATTATCCATATATCCCAATGAATAGATTTTTTCGGGGTCAGGGCCACCCTTAACATAATCCTGCCAATTATCAATAGCTTCAATACCACCACATATTGGTGACATTCCACTTAAATTCATATTTGCATCGGAATTATTTTTAATATCAATCCAGCGAGTCATAATGGGAGTTCCGTCAAGGATAGTATGTACCACAACCTCGACAGGCTTCTTTGTGCTTTTTAAGGTTAGTTTACCATGAATAACTTTTGCACCTGTACCCTCAATAACTTCATCATTTTTCTCGAAGTTAACAAATTCCCAGGAGTTGTCTAAGGAGACTCCATCCAACTCAACATAAAAGGCTTGAGCATCACGGAATAATTGATTCGGGTTAGTTTCACCACCAATCAAAACTTTGGCAAAGCCTGCAATTCTTGTTGGATATGATTCTAAAACATCAAGGGTGTAGCCTGCAATATTCCAGCCTGCACTCATATATCTTCCGTTTAAAAGAACTTCCTCATAGACACTCATACCTGTACGGAAGGAGAATACCTTTTGTCCACCTGTCTCGCTTGTGTGGATGTCATAAAAGGTTGCGTTAAGTAGCTGATTATTCATAATAAAACATTCCCTTCTTTAACGATAATATTATATTATCATATTTATTTAGTATTAGTTTGTGTAATTGTCAAAATATCCCTGAACAAGAACAACTGGTGTTCCCTTATCACCTGAGCCACTTGTAAGGTCACAGAGTGAACCGATAAGGTCAGTAAGCTGACGAGGGGTTGTACCCTGAGATGCCATATCTCCAACCAAGTTATCACTCTTTGACTTGATACTTTCAGAAATTGCTTTCTTCAGTTCTTCACCTGATAAGTTCTTAAAGTCATTATCTGCAAGATACTTTAGCTTTATCTCATTAGGAGTACCGATAAGTCCGTCTGTGAAGGCAGGGGATACAACAGGGTCTGCAAGCTCCCAGATTTTTCCTTTTGGGTCTTTGAAGGCACCATCGCCATATACCATAACCTCTATATGCTTACCTGTTTTTTTCAAAATTTTATCCTGAACATCAAGAACAAGACTTTTACAATCTCTTGGGAATAGCTTAATTGTGCTTTCAGTTGCCTTGTTTGAGCCTAAAAGACCATAGTTTTCATTAAAACCACTACCATTTATAGGTGCATTCATAATCTCATCCAAGCCTAACACAATTTTAGCACCTGCAGCTTTTAGGATTCTCTTTGTTCTTGCTCTTGTGTGAATGTCACAGGTTAAAACTGTGTCGGTGTAGTTTAAGATTTCTCTTGCCTGATTTGCAAAGATAATCTCAACCTCAGCACCCTCCTCGCGAATCAAGTCACCATAGTACTGAACATAGTCAACACCTGTAAATTCATGCTTGTTTTCACCGAATAGCTCACGATATTTTTCCAAGCTCAACACATCGGAATATGGGTTAACTCCCGCAGCATCAATCTTATCAAGATTAACAAGCTCATTTCCCACCTCGTCGGAAGGGTAACTGAGCATAAGCACAATTTTTTTAGAAGCTCTTGCAATACCTCTTAGGCAGATTGCAAATCTGTTTCTTGAAAGAATAGGGAATATAACTCCCACAGTGCCTCCTCCAAGCTTATTTCTAACATCCTCACAGATGTTGTCAACCGATGCGTAATTTCCTTGAGCACGAGCAACAATTGACTCGGTTATTGAAATAACATCTCTGTCGTATATTGAAAAACCTTCATCTTCGGCAGCCTCCAAAACACTGTTGCAAACCATCTGTGCAAGGTCGTCACCTTCTCTTATGATGGGACATCTTATACCTCTTGAAACTGTTCCTACTTTTCTCTCGTTTGCCATAATGCTAACTCCTTTTTTATATAGGATAAATGTTGTGATAAATAAAAAACAAAATAATCACAGTCTATATTATAACACAATAAAAAAGATCTAACAAGTATTTTTTAAAAAGTTATTTAATATAAATTATTTATAATATATTTTCAGCTCTTTTTATGATAAATATTACAAAATTCTAAAAAAAATAAATTTGGGGTGTACTTATAGACTTTTATATGATATAATAAAGGAAATATACAAATGGGAAATGAAATTAAATATCTGTTATTGATTTTGAAATCATATAACATTAGGGAGGACTTTCAATATGGAAACAAATTATGATATAATGATGGCAACTATAGCAAACGATATGATTACAACATTCATAGTTGCTTGTGCACTTGGTATAATCATTGGTATGGTTGTAGGTGCACTTATAGCGATTGATTATGTGGGATTCTGGAAATCATATAAAAAAGCCGGTCAGTCGGGATGGAAATGCCTTATCCCATTCTACAATCAATACATAAGCTATAAAATTTCATGGAAAACTGAAAGATATTTTGCATATCTTTCAGCAAATGTACTCGCAATTGTGTTTTCAATAATTGGAAAAAATGTTTATGGCGTTGCAAATGTGATAATGAATATTTTGTCAATTGCATCCACTATTGTTGCGCTTGTATTTTATATTATAAGATCCGTTAAATTTGCAAAAGCGTATGGAAAGGGAGTAGGCTTTGGAATTGGGATTATATTATTGGAACCTATTTTTATGGCTATTTTAGGACTTGGAAAAGCAGAGTATGTTGGTGCACAAACAGAGAAAAAATAAAAAGCTATAGAATATTTCTTGCCTGAGCATGTTTTAAAAAACATAAACAATTAAAATGTCTGTTACCTTTTTGGGTAACAGACATTTTTTTAACCATTTTTCAAATTATGGACATCTCGTTCCTTGCGATTGTCATTTTCAATATAGTCTAAAATTTCGTCATCATCGTCACTATAATCATATAGCTCCATACATTCTTTATTTATAAATTTTTCTTTTACTGCCTGCTTTAAAAAATCATCAAGCTCTGAATAATATTTATTCACATCAAAAATTGCGATAGGCTTGGTATGTCTTGCAAGCTGTTTTAAAGTAAGCACCTCGAAAAATTCTTCCATTGTGCCGACTCCACCTGGAACTGTGATAAATGCATCGGACATATTCACCATTGTGGTTATTCTTTCTGCCATTGTGTTGGTAAATATCAAATCATCACACTCATCATAGATTGCTTCAATATTTTCATCACGGAAGAAGGAAGGGATAATTCCTATAATTTCTCCATCTGCCTTTTTTACACCACGGGCAATTGCGCCCATAAGCCCATTTGCACCTGCACCAAAAACAAGAGTGTGACCTCGTTTTGCCAATTTTTCTCCTAATCTTTCCACTGCCTCTATATAGGATTTGTCAATCTCTTTGCTGGCAGCACCAAACACACAAATTTTCATATTAAAAACCTCCTTGACATATCCCCCTTAATATATATTTTAGCACATATTTTGAAAAATATCAATATTATTTGAATTATAACAGAAGTAAACAAATCTTATTTATTTACGATCATTGCATTATTCTTCGTCTATTTTGATGATTTTTCTAATCATTTTTTACCACCTTGATTTTATGACTTAATTATAGTATAATAATTTAAAGCAAAGCTTGAAATTGTTGATATGTCCTTGTGGGACGAGGAAAAGGAATTCATATCATATCGACTAAAAAGGCGGCATTTTAAAAAATAAATGAAATAAGTTTATACTAATAATAAAATCAGATAGAAAGGAATGAGGTTTAGTATATGAAAGAAAAGTTTTCAAAAGAACTAAACAAATTGCATTGGCAAAATTTTATAGCCTTGTTCATTGCAGGTTGCATAAATGCATTTGGAGTAACTGTGTTTTTGGCTCCGGTTGATTTATATGATAGTGGTGTATCGGGAACATCTATGCTATTATCGCAACTAACACCGGATTATCTGAGTTTATCAGTTTTCCTGATTTTGTTGAATATTCCATTATTTATATATGGCCATAAAAAGCAAGGCAGAGCGTTTACTATTTATTCGATATTTACAGTTATTGTTTATTCAGTCTGTGCATGGCTCATAACTGATGTACTGCCTGTTGATGTGTCTATAGCTTCGCCTATTGCAGAAAATGATTTATTACTTTGTGCGTTGTTTGGAGGACTGATTTCAGGTGTTGGTAGTGGTCTAACAATTCGCTTTGGTGGTGCGATTGACGGAATCGAGGTTATGTCGGTAATCTTTGCAAAACGACTCGGTATCACAGTTGGAACATTTGTGATGATATATAATGTTATTTTATATATTATTTGTGGATTTGTTCTTGATAGTTGGATCTTGCCCTTATATTCCATTGTGACATATATGGCAGCCCTTAAAACAATTGACTTTATTGTGGAAGGCCTTGATCGTTCAAAAGGCGTGATGATAGTTACAGAGAAGGCTGATGAGGTATCTGATGCCTTGGTTGAAGCATTTGAAACAGGCGCAACCATTCTTAGTGGTAAGGGTGGATATTCTAAAGAAAAAAGGAATGTTGTATATTTTATTGTCAACAGATTTCAAATTGCAGAAATGAGAACAATAGTACACACTGTTGATCCGAAGGCATTTATGACTATTTCGGAAGTGGCAGATGTATTCACTCATGCACATGCAAAAACTGAAGAACCTCAATAAGCAAAAAAACAGTGAAAGTATTTTATGAAATGGAGAGAAAGTTATGGCTTGGTACGATGAAGCAATATTTTATCATATATATCCTTTGGGAATGACAGGAGCACCAAAAGAAAACTCTTATGGCGCAGTTGAACATAGATTAAACAGCTTGGTTCCCATCATACCTGAGATTAAGGAAATAGGATTTAATGCACTATATATAGGGCCACTTTTTGAGTCGGTTGGTCATGGTTATGAAACCACAGATTACAAAAAGTTAGATTCAAGATTGGGTACAAATGAAGATTTAACAAAATTTGTTGCAGAATGCCACAAGCAAGGGATAAGGGTAATCTTAGACGGTGTGTTTAATCATACAGGTCGTGATTTCTTTGCTTTCAAAGACATCAAACAAAACCATGAAAACTCGCAGTATAAGGATTGGTATTGCAATGTAAATTTCAACGGAAATAACTCATATAATGATGGCTTTTCTTATGAAAACTGGGGAGGATATGATTTGCTTGTTAAGCTAAATCAACATAACCACGATGTTAGAGAGTATATTTGTGATGTAATTCGCTTTTGGGTAGATGAGTTTGACATTGACGGAATTCGTCTGGATGCTGCTGATGTATTAGATTTTAGATATATGCAGATGATGCGTCAGGTGGCAAATAAAATCAAACCTGATTTCTGGCTTATGGGTGAAGTCATCCATGGTGATTATATTCGTTGGGCAAACAGTGATACGCTACATTCTGTTACCAACTACCATCTCCACAAGGCGCTATATTCCGGTCATAATGACCACAACTATTTTGAAATTGCACACACAGTGAAACGATTGTATGAGATGGGTGGCAATAGGGTAGATGGGCTTAAGCTATACAATTTTGTTGATAACCATGATGTAGAAAGAATTTATACAAAGCTTGAAAACAAAAAGCATTTTGCACCAGTCCATATCCTTATGTACACACTTCCCGGTATTCCGTCTATATATTATGGCTCAGAATTTGGTATTGAAGGAGCAAAGCAAAGAGGCTCTGATGATTCTCTACGACCTGCTATCTCCTACGAACAGTATATGCAAGCTACACAGGACAATAATTTTACAAAACTGATTTCAAGACTTGGTGAAATACGCTCTAATGCAAAAGCGTTATCCTATGGAGAATATCATGAGCTTCTTTTAACAAACGGTCAGTATGCATTTTCCAGAAGTTACAATGGGCAGGATGTGGTTGTGACTGTGAATAATAGCGATGAAGATTTTGTGATGAACCTACCTGTTGGAAGAACAGAAGAATATGTGGGTGGAATTTCCGGTGTACAAGTATCTGCAAACAATGGATACATATCCGTGAATGTGAAGTCAAATTCAGGAGAAATCTGGCTGCCTTCAGGTGTGAGCGAGCCGAAACTATAAAAAATCGGAACAAGCGAAACTTGTTCCGACGCTGGCAGGGGTAGAAGGACTCGAACCCTCAAGAACGGTTTTGGAGACCGGCATGTTACCATTACATCATACCCCTAAGTTATCTCAATTAACGACTCATATATTTTACCACATATATGTTGAATTTGTCAATATGTTTTTCGAAAAAAGTATAAATAATAAAAAAGAGGGTAAAATTAACAGTATATTTTTATTTTATGGACACTATTCTAACCATAAAGAACAAATATGAAAATTTTTTAATTAAAATAAAAAAAACCCTTGACAATACTTGACTTATCTGCTATAATAATCAAGTCAGCAACGAGGTGGGGTCTCTTGTTGTGAATATGCGGGTGTAGTTCAATGGTAGAATTCCAGCCTTCCAAGCTGGCCGCGTGGGTTCGATTCCCATCACCCGCTCCACCATCTATGCGCCTGTAGCTCAGTAGGATAGAGCAACTGCCTTCTAAGCAGTGGGTCAGGAGTTCGAATCTCTTCAGGCGCGCCATTTTTTTATTATGGTGGGTATAGTTCAGCTGGTTAGAGCGTCAGTTTGTGGCACTGAATGTCGTGGGTTCGAATCCCACTACCCACCCCATTTTTTTATGTATAAAGGGATATAGCCAAGTCGGTAAGGCACCAGATTTTGATTCTGGCATTTCGTAGGTTCGAGTCCTGCTATCCCTGCCAGGACCATTAGCTCAGGCGGTAGAGCACTTGACTTTTAATCAAGTTGTCCGGGGTTCGAATCCCCGATGGTTCACCATAATAACGAGATGATTTTACTGTCAGTAAGGTCATCTCGCTTTTTTATGCGGTTTTCAGCGGTTTGAAAAGCAAGGATTTTTAACGGCAAATCGTTTACTGTCAAATATCTTTTTTGTGAACTTAAACCGCAGTCCTAAATTCAATATCAATTCCAAAACACAGAGTAAAAATTTCTACTCTGTGTTTTTTTATTTGAATTTAAGGAGGAAAACTTTAATGAAACTAAATGGAAATTTTACTATTATACCTAACGAATTTATTAACGACTCAAGGATTGATGTGTATGAATTTCGTATCCTTTGTTGCCTGATGAAATTATCTGGATGCAACTCTTCCTGCTACCCCTCTTACAAAACCATTGCAAGAGAAACCGGAATGAGTTTGTCAAAGGCAAAGAATGGAATTAAGAATTTAATTGAATACGGAATAATTACCAAAGAGAACCGAGAGAAAAAGTCCGGAGGAGCTGCTTCAAATCTCTATGTGGTGTGTGTAAAAACCACCGATGAAGATGATGAGGTTGCAGAAAATACCACCATCAGTATTCCTGATGACTCACCCTCTGGTGTGTCTGAAGAACAAGGTGGTGTACAAGACGACTGCAATAAATATATAAATAAAAATATTAATTATTTTATTAATAACCATCTATCATCAATAGAAGATTTGATGGATCAGGCAGAAACATATGAACTCGAAGGAATGTCAAAAAAGAATTATGAATCTGCACTTGAAATTATGTTTAATTCAGAATCAATTTCGGTTGGCGGCGAACTTATTCCCCGTGAAATTGTTCGTAAGCGATTAGAAAATATCAGCTATGAACATATCGTCTATGTCGATAATAATATGCCGAGAAAAATTGTTGACGGCAAGGTTGAAATTCAAGTCAGAAGTCCCGTTCCATATATCGTAACTGCTCTGTATAATGCACTCCGTTATACAGCAGATGAAATTATAAAAATGGAATACGGAGATGAAGAAATTGCTGACTGCTTCCGAAAGGATGGTGCTGATGAATTATCTATATAATCGGCAAAACAAATTGCGGAATCAGTTTATAATGCCGAACCAAATTATGCAGTTGGATTTGAATGCAACCGCACTGGCAATTTATTTTTATCTCAGATACATTGAGGATAGAAAAACTTATCAGTGCTACCCAAGCTACAGAACTATCGGTAAGGCTCTTAAAATTAAAAGCATAACTACCGTTGCAAAATATGTAAGATAGCTTGCTAAATCATTATGAAGGAACATACTTCCCTGAACATATGGAAAACGCAGGAAGAGCATCTTATGTGGAACGCAATCAAGAAATGATTAACCACAGTAAATTCTGCGTGGT
>JAZRPY010000032.1:0-64564 GCA_045649415.1 Clostridia bacterium
GTATGAGAACACATAGTCTTTTCCTGCTTCAAGAGCAGATGAGAACGCTTGACCTATAGTTGCTCCAAAAACAGTAGAGTTAGCAAAGGTTGGAATACTTGGTACTTCGCACTCTATCTTCATATCTGTTTTGTCTGAACCACCATGGGTGTGTTCATAAGCATTTGTTGCAATAAAGTCTGTCATTTGTGAACGGTCAGAGCTTCCCACATACTTATCATTGATAAAATAGTGTACCTTCTTTTCTGACACATCAACAAACATCTGCACTTTATATTCAGTATCAAGTGTAGCAGCCTGCCTTGTGTAGAATGATTCATCATTCATACCACTGCCAGAAGTTATTGTAGAACCATTTTCATAACCAATGGTTGGAGCAAAACCAATCCACTGATTATTAGAACTACCTGATGTATCGTACCAAAGTGCAACTGCACCAATAATCTGACCTGCTGCATTTCTTAGATATATACTTGATCTCTTATATCTACTAGCGTCATTATTACCTGTTGCTTTTATCTTGTATGAGTACACATAGTCTTGTCCAGGTATAGGAGTAATTGAAAATGCTGAACTTAGATTTACATCGGCAATTTTAGAGTCAGCAAATGTTGGAATTTCAGGATTTACTGCATAGTCAACACCAACCTTGAAATTCTTAATCTTAGTTGCTGCACCGAACTGAACTCTGATAACGATATTGTTCGAGTTAGCATTAGTTTCTGCCTCTGAGTTCATAGGAACAGTGAATTGCTTAACATCATCCACATACCAATCTATAGATGTTCTTGCAACATTCACAATACCCTTCACATGGTGATAACCTGCAGTAAGGGTTGTTACACCTACAACAGGACCTGTAGAATCCAAACTATAGGTTGGAAATCCATTTCTGGAGTGTGGAATATTATCTTCAGCAAAATGGATAGCAGAATAGTTCTGATTACCACGAAGATGAACAGATGTACCTAAGGTGTTTAATGTGTGTTCCATATCAAATTCAAGAATATATTCTTTGCCTGCAATAGGCATAACACCTGTATTTAAGTCTATATTAGCACCACCGCCGTTATATGTAGTCTCTGCAGCTTGCTCCCACAAAATACCTGCACTATGAATGCTTGGTACAACAGGAGCTGCTACCTTCTTTGTAACATAGAAAGCTTCAGCACTATTTGCTAATTTTCTGCCTGATGCACTCTTTAGGGTTGCAGGAACAGTTACAGCATATTCCTTGTCACCCTTCAATGCATCTGCAGCAACTGTCATCTTAACAATTCTGCCTGCAGTGATAGCATTTGTACTTGGAACAACATTTCCGTCCTTATCCTCAATTTGGATATTAGAGGTTGTTAAACCAATGATTTTCTCATCAAATTCAGCAGTTACAACTGTTGAACCTTCTTCTACATCTTGAACATTCAAATATGCCTTCTCCTGAGGTTCGCCTATCAATCTTACATTATCGATAAACATTTGTGCATTTTCAGCACCTGCAGGAACTGAAGGAGCGTCAGCTGATGCGTCAGCATAATATTCTCCTGCCAGTGTAAGTTTGTCATAGTCGTACATATTTGAACCTGTTGATGCATAGAATGAGAATTTGAATGGTTTTTCATCAGCAGGACAGTCAGATCTTGTACCTGCCTTTTTTCCGTCAAGATAATATGTTGTAACCCACTCAGTTCCCTTCTTCTCCATTACAATGGACATAGTATGCCAGTTAGTATCATAGCTACCCAACACATCTCCTGATTCATAATCGCCATCAAATCTTGTAACATTGCTAACTACATTTCCATGACCATCCCAGCCAAGAGCTGTCATGTGTACACCAGTAGTAGTCTTTAGCTTCATTGCAAAGGGAACACCTGTTGTTGATGCTTTGAAATCATAGCTCAAGATATACTTTGATGCGTTTAGATTAAATTCACGAATCCATTGTTGTTCGTGATGATCATTTCCTGCTTTTCCTTGTAACACCAACCACTTATTTGTAGTATCAACTGAAGCGATATTTGTAGTAGGTTCATTGTGAACAACATGATGAGTTAAACCATCAGAAAAATCATACTCATGAACTACTGCAGATGATGTGTCAACTCCAACTGCTGCATAAGCTGGCAATACGCTTACGAACATTGAAGCTGCTGCAAAAAATGATAAAATTCTTTTAATATTTTTGTTCATTTTTTTCATCCTTTCTTAATAACTAAAAAAGTCAATAAATCCTATGTATCGTCACCTGCCTTGAGAATCAGGCAATTTCTACACAAGCTAAAGTCAATTTTTTCGATACGGGCAATATCACGAAACAACGCCTTCAGCCCAACAGCTCCCCGTCAGAAATTTATTGGACACGAGTATCTGTTATTGAATTTTTGAAAACTTTTAAAAAACTATCCAAAACGCCCCAGCCATATGACATTTAAAATCGTTAATTCAAAGCTAAAAATCCAATAACTAATCTGCATATTTAAGCTGCAGATTTATTTGAATATCCCTGTCCCGAAAAATGAGTACAGAAATATCCTTGTAACAATTGTATCATAGTTTTTTTTAATTTGCAACTAATTTTTATAATATTTTTTACAATGTTTTACTATTATTTTAAATTTTTATTTGTTTATTTTTTCAAATTCATATTTTGTGGATTTTTAAATAAAACACCATTTTTTATACATTTTTTTGAGTTTTTTTATTGTTTCTTAAAATTTTTTTCCATAATTTAGCATTTAAAATTTTTATATAAGATAAATTTTTGTTAAATGTGCACAAAGGGACTATTTGTTTTCAGATAGAGTTGAAGGCTTTAGCAAATTTATCAAAACCATCTCCTTTAAGAGTGGCTCTTTAACAGTCGGTGGTAAAATGTAGAATACGAATTGCTCGTGAATTCACCACCATATCCGAGTTCTGATATTTAAAACCCACCTGTATGTGAATTAGCCGAAGCTCAAGAAAAATCACCCTAATATATCTCCTCAGGGAGAGTGCTATGGTAGGAGGTGGTTATTTCGGGAGAAATAACCACCTGCCTCAAAAATAAAAAGCTTTCTTGCAAGAAATATTCTTGCAAGAAAGCTTTTTTAACTTTTCTCACATTCCCAATTTACGAAGCTCCAGCCTCACATGCCTCATACCTCTTAATATCATCATAACAATCACATCAGAGAAAATAACACTTAGTAGCAAGGGAAATCCAATCCCCTCAAACACTCGCATAGGCAAAAACATCCAATTATATATATTCTCTGGGAATAACAATGCAATAATACTCAAAGCTGAGAACACAAGATATGGATACATCATCCCATACTTAACATCCTTCTTCTTATAAAAATACGAATAGAAGCGAAAGGAATCAATCACAATCAGTAAAAGGAATATCCCCTCTGATAAAAAACCTGCCTCAGCAATTTTATTGCTTTTTAAAATCATTACTACTACCGAGCTTATAACACTTATTATGAAAAATCTTACAGCTCGCATTATTATTGAAACTGCCATTTTATCCTCCATAAAATTAGTTTTATTAGTTAATTTTATCGCAAAATCGCAAAGTTGTCAATTTAATTTAAAAATTTTTTTCTTTCGGGAATGGATGGATTATACCCCTTTAGCCTCAGTTTCACAATATACACATCTATATAGTCCTTTATTCTTATCTGCAAGCTTGAAAATATGATGAATTTCCTGTTCTACAGAGGTTATGCAATGAGGATTTTCACACACCAACACATCCTCAACAATTTCTGGTGGGTTGATTTTTCTTTTTTCTATAACCTCTCCATTTTCCACAAAATTCACTGTGATATCAGGGCTCACAACTCCAAGAATATCAAAGTCTATGGAAAGTCGCATATCGATTTTTATAATATCCTTTCTGCCCATAAGCTTACTTGGTACATTACACAAAACTGCCACCGAGCAATCAAGCTTATCCAAAGACAGCATATCATAAATTCGCATTGCCTTTCCACTTTTAATATGGTCTATCACTATTCCGTCTTTCACAGGGTCAATTCTCATTTACTCCACCTCCAAAAGCTTTAAAATAAGTGCCATACGAATATATTTTCCATTCTTAGCCTGCCTAAAATATGCAGCTCTATCGTCATCATCCACAGCAATTGAAATCTCATTCACTCTTGGCAGAGGATGAAGAATTGTCATATCCTTTTTCGCAGTTTCAAGCTTTTCGGGAGTTAGGATATAGTTATCCTTCAATCTTAAATACTCCCTGTCGTCAAAAAATCTTTCCTTCTGAATTCTTGTCATATACAAAACATCCAGCTTTGGCATTGCCTCCTCTAAGGAATCGGTTTCGTAGTATTCCAAGCCCTTTCCAACTATATGATTATCCTTAACATACTCGGGTAGCTTTAACTCCTCAGGAGAAATTAAAATGAACTTCACTCCCTCATATCTTGACATTGCAGCAATAAGAGAATGAACGGTTCTGCCATATTTCAAATCCCCGCATAGTCCTATTGTGAGATTTGAGAAGCGTCCCTTTTCCCTGTTGATTGTTAATAAATCGGTCAAGGTCTGGGTGGGATGGTGGTGTCCACCATCACCTGCATTTATAATAGGTACATCACATTTCATTGATGCAACAAGTGGTGCACCCTCTTTTGGATGTCGCATTGCGATTATATCTGCATAAGAGCCAACCACCTTCACTGTGTCGGCAACGCTTTCACCCTTAGCTGAAGAGCTTGATTGTGCCTCTGAAAAACCAAGCACATTTCCTCCCAGCTCCATCATAGCAGCCTCAAAGGACAGTCTTGTTCTTGTTGATGGCTCAAAAAACAGAGTTGCAAGCTTTTTATATCTACACTTTTCCCTGTAGTTATCAGGATTTTTGATAATGTCGTTTGCCTTTTCTATGAGAGTGTCAATTTCATCTGTCGATAGGTCTAAAATATCAATCAGATTTTTCATTTATTTCCCCCAATCCAGCTTTCATCGGAAGGATTGTTCCTGAAAGCTATAAGTCTTTGAATGTCCTCTTTTTTGATGTAGTTTTCCTCTGCTGCAGCTTCTGCTACTGCATCAAAGTTGGTTAGGCTCACATTTTTAACATTTGCCTCTTCAAGTCTTTTCAATCCCTTTTCCATACCATATGTGAATATGCTCACAATTCCAAGCACCTCTACACCTGCTGCTCTTAAGGTTTCAACCACCTCAATAACACTTCCACCTGTTGATATTAAGTCCTCAACCACAACAACCTTCTGTCCTTTATCAAGTCTGCCTTCAATCTGGTTGCCTCTGCCATGGTCCTTATTTGAGGAACGGACATATCCCATAGGCATATCCAATATATGTGCAACAATAGCTGCATGGGCAATACCTGCAGTTGATGTGCCCATAAGCACCTCTGCATCGGGATACTCATTCTTTATAGTTTCTGCCAATGCATTTTCAATGTTGTCCCTCACCTTTGGAGCAGTAAGTGTTAATCTGTTATCGCAATAAACAGGGCTCTTTATTCCGCTTGCCCATGTGAATGGCTCGTCAGGGCGAAAAAATACTGCCTTAACACTTAATAAATCTTTTGCAATTTTCTTCTCATAACTCATTTTACTTTCTCCTTGTATTATATAATTGTTACTAAATAATTTTCATTCTTCTTATGAAACAAGCTATTAGTCAACAAACTCCCTCACGCATCTTTCATATGCTTCAACCGGATCCTCTGCTGCAGTTATAGGTCTGCCAACTACTATATAATCCGAGCCGATTTCCTTTGCCCTTTGAGGTGTGGTAACTCTTTTCTGGTCACCCACATCACCATCTGCAAATCTCACTCCTGGAGTTACTGTCAGGAACTTATCCGAGCAAGCCTTGTGTACTGCACCTGCCTCAAGCGGTGAGCAAACAACTCCGTCAAGACCTGCCTTCTCTGCATTCTTTGCATAGTGCATAACAACCTTGTCAATAGGCTCAGTTATGAGTAAATCTCTTTCCATAACCTCCTGACTTGTGGATGTTAATTGAGTTACTGCAATTAACAGTGGTCTTGTTCCGTCCTCACGGGTTAAGCCCTCCAAAGCTGCCTCCATCATAGGAATTGTGCCTCCTGCATGGAGATTGCACATATCAACATCCAGATTTGACAAAACTCTCATTGATTTTTTTACTGTGTTTGGAATGTCGTGAAGCTTTAAGTCAAGGAAAATTTTATGACCTCTTTTCTTAATCTCGCGAATGATTTCAGGTCCTGCTCCGTAAAAAAGCTCCATTCCAATTTTTACATATGGCTTTTTATCCTGAAACTTATCCAAAAACGCCAACACCTCGTCCTTGCTTGGAAAATCGCAAGCAATAATAACATCCTTTCCCATTAGTGTGCCCCTCCTATTATATCCTTTAATGATTTAATTCCATACTCTTCCATTACACTCGGAAGCTCTTCTATGATTTCCTTTGCTATATATGGGTTCACAAGATTGGCAGCACCAATTTGTACTGCAGTTGCACCTGTGAGCATCATTTCAATAACATCTCTTGCACTTGAAACTCCACCCATTCCCATTATGGGTATATTAACTGCCTCATAGACCTGATATACCATTCTGAGTGCCACAGGCAAGATTGCCTGTCCTGAAAAACCACCCATTTTATTTGCAATTACAGGCTTTTTTGTTTTTAAGTCTATTCGCATACCCAATAGAGTATTTATCATACTTATTCCATCTGCCCCTGCTTCCTCACACGCCTTCGCAATAGACACAATATCGGTCACATTGGGAGTTAGCTTAATATACACAGGCTTGGTTGTTACCTTTTTCACTGCCCTTGTCACCTCTGCTGCAAGCTTTGGGTCTGTGCCAAAGCTTATGCCGCCACCGTGCACATTTGGACAGCTTATATTAACCTCCAGCAACCCCACCTGCTCCTCTTTATCCAATAAAGCACAGGTTTTTTGATACTCCTCTATTGAAAATCCACCCACATTAGCAATCACAGGCTTTGAAAAGCACTTTTTCAATTTTGGCAATTCCTCTGAGATAACCTTCTCCACTCCTGGATTTTGCAGTCCCACGCTATTTATCATACCCATAGGACATTCTGCAATTCTTGGTGTGGGATTTCCAAATCTCGACTCCATAGTTGTTCCCTTAAAGGAAAAGCTTCCAAGACAATTTATATCGTAAAGCTCGGCATATTCATAACCGTAACCAAAAGTGCCACTTGCAGGAATAATTGGATTGTCAAGGACGAGTCCACTTAAATTCACCTTTAAATCTACCATATTATCTCCTCCTTGCAGAGTACAGGTCCGTCTTTACAAATTCTCTTATTTCCATACTTGGTTTTACAGGAGCAACCCATACAAGCACCAAAACCACAACCCATTCTCTCCTCAAAGCTTACCTGACCTGAGGTGGATAATGTGGTGCACACAGCCTTTAGCATAGGCTCAGGGCCACAGGTGTAGAAATAGGAATAATCTAAATTTTCACAAGCGTCTGTTACAAAGCCCTTAACTCCATGGGAACCGTCAACTGTTGTTACTATAACCTTAGCACCTAACGCCTCAAACTCTTTTTCAAAAAAGATTTCTTCCTTCTTATTAAAACCAAGTATAACTGTAGGCTTTTTGCCTTGTTCGATCAATTTCTTGCACAGGTTATACATAGGTGGTACTCCCACTCCACCACCAAGTAAAAGTGGAGTATCTCCTGATTTTTCCAAATCATAGCCATTTCCAAGACCTGTTAATATATCAAGCTCCACACCATTTTTATAATCTGCCATCACCTTTGTGCCTTCACCCACAACCTTATAAATCAGGGTTAGCTCACCATTGTTGTAGTCGCAGACGGATATTGGTCGTCTTAAATATAGACCGTCAATTTTTATGTTCACAAATTGCCCACAGTTTGTTATCCCGTCGGTGTTACCCTCTAACCTCATAAGCATAACATCCTTGGCAATTTTCTCGTTTGAAACTACCTTAAAAATTTCCCTTTTCATTACCTACTCCTTTTAAGCATCAATTGTTGAAATGCCTATTGTTGCCTCTTCTAAAACATCAAGCAAGGTTTTAACTGTGTCCAAAGATGTGAAAATATTCACATTGTTTTCAGTTGCCAGACTTCTTATTTCCTTTCCGTCCTTGGCATTATTGGCAGCACCTGTGATATCACTTGTGTTAATGATATAGGTTATATGTCCTTGTCTTATTGCCTGAGGAATATGCTCACTACCCGTGCTGATTTTCTCAAACACCTTGTTCCTTATACCATTTGCCTCTAAAAATGCTCCTGTACCTTTTGTTGCCTGAATATTGAAGCCAAGATTATAAAATCTCCTGATTAGTGGCAGTACCTCTTCCTTGTCTGCATCTGCAATGGTAACAAAAACTGTTCCGTAGTTCTTAAGCTTCATTCCCGATGCCTGAAGTGCCTTATACATTGCTCTGTTCAAGCTATTGTCATAGCCGATTGCCTCACCTGTTGATTTCATTTCAGGTGATAAGTATGCATCAAGTCCACGAATTTTATTGAAGGAGAACACAGGCACCTTAACATACCAACGCTTTTTCTCCTCAGGATAGATTGAGAATATTCCCTGTTCCTTCAGGCTCTTTCCTAATATAACATTAGTTGCAATATCTGCAAGGCTATAGCCTGTTGATTTTGACAGGAATGGAACTGTTCTTGATGAACGGGGATTTACCTCGATTATATAGATATTCTCCTGCTTGTCCACAATAAATTGAATGTTATATAGTCCCACAATTCCAATACCTAAGCCAAGCTCCTTGGTATATCTTAGTATTGTTCCTCTTACTTTATCTGAAATACTAAAGGGTGGGTAAACGCTTATTGAGTCACCACTATGGATACCTGTTCTTTCAACAAGCTCCATAATACCAGGCACAAACACATCTGTTCCGTCACAGATTGCATCCACCTCTACCTCTTTACCTTGAATATATTTATCCACCAAAACAGGCTTGTCTGCATCAATTTCAACTGCATTTCTTAGGTAGTAGTTCAACTGCTCCTCATTACCCACAATCTGCATTGCTCTGCCACCCAACACAAAGCTCGGTCTAACAAGCACAGGGTAACCTATTTCATTTGCAGCATTTATTCCGTCCTGCATATTGGTAACTGCTCTGCCCTTTGGCTGAGGAATGTGAAGCTGTTCTAAGATTTTTTCAAAGGAATCTCTGTTTTCAGCTCTCTCAATTGCCTCACAGCTTGTGCCTATAATTTTAACTCCCCTGTCGGTTAAAGGTTGAGCAAGATTGATTGCAGTCTGTCCACCAAGAGATGCAATAATTCCCTCAGGATTTTCAAACTCAATGATGTTCATAACATCCTCAGGAGTCAATGGCTCAAAGTATAGCTTATCAGCAGTTGTGTAGTCAGTTGACACAGTTTCAGGGTTATTATTGATAATAATTGCCTCGTAGCCTGAATTCTTTATAGTTTGAACTGCGTGAACAGTTGAATAGTCAAACTCAACGCCCTGACCGATACGGATAGGTCCTGCTCCAAGCACAACTATCTTTTTATCATTGGATAGTCTGCTTTCATTCTCACCTTCATAAGTTGAATAAAAATATGGAATATACGCATTGGTGTGACAGGTGTCAACCATTTTGTAGGTAGGATATAGTCTCATTTTTCTTCTCATATCCCAAACCTCTTTTTCGGTCACCTTCCACAGTCTTGCTATATATCTGTCACTAAAGCCCATTTTTTTAGCTTCCTTTATAATTGCCTCATCAAATGGCTTTTGCTTCACAACCTCTTCAAAGTCAACAATTTCCTTGATTGACTCCAAGAAGAATGGTGTGATAGATGTGATTTCATTTATCTTCTCAACTGTTACACCTCTTGAGAAAAGCTCTGCAATAGCAAACAGGTTATCCGACCTGAATTCCTTGATATAGTCAATCATCTCCTCTGAGGTCATATTATCAAATTTTGGTGTGTATAAGTGATACACATCAGTTTCTAAGGAACGAGTGGATTTTAGCATTGCCTCCTCTAAGTTGGAACCTATGCCCATAACCTCACCTGTTGCCTTCATTTGAGTTCCAAGCTTATTCACTGCAGTTGTGAACTTATCGAATGGAAATCTTGGAAACTTTGTTACAACATAGTCGAGTCTTGGCTCAAACGCTGCAGTTGTGTTTGCAATTTTGATTTCATCAAGAAGCATACCTACTGCTATTTTTGCAGTAACCTTTGCAATTGGGTATCCGCTTGCTTTGGATGCTAATGCAGAGGAACGGGAAACTCTTGGATTTACCTCTATTAAGTAATATTCTGAGGTTTTTGGGTTCAATGCATATTGAACATTACAACCACCCTCAATTTTTAGTTCCCTTATAATCTTTATAGCACTATCGTTTAACATCTTTAAGTCGTGGTCATTTAGTGTCATAATAGGTGCAACAACTATTGAGTCACCTGTGTGTACGCCAACAGGGTCAATATTCTCCATTCCACAAATGGTGATTGCATTGTCGGCAGAGTCACGCATAACCTCAAACTCAATTTCCTTGTACCCCTTAACACTCTTTTCAATCAGTACTTGATGTACAGGGGACAGCTTAAAGGCGTTTATTCCTATTTCAACAAGCTCCTCTTCATTGTCTGCAAAGCCACCACCTGTACCACCAAGAGTGAAGGCAGGTCTTAAAACTACAGGGTAACCAATTCTCTTTGCAGCCTCTTTTGCCTCATCAAGAGAATATGTAATCTCAGAAGGAATAACAGGCTCGCAGATTGACTGGCAAAGCTCTTTGAATAATTCTCTGTCCTCCGCTCTTTCAATACTCTCACTGCTTGTGCCTAAAAGCTCAACATTACATTCCTCTAAAACTCCTGTCTTCTTTAACTGCATAGCAAGGTTTAGTCCTGTTTGTCCACCTATTCCCGGAACAATGGCATCAGGTCTTTCATAACGGATAATTCTTGCAATATATTCAATAGTCAGAGGCTCCATATACACCTTATCGGCAATAGTGGTGTCGGTCATAATGGTGGCAGGGTTAGAGTTTGCTAAAATAACCTCATAGCCCTCTTCCCTCAATGCCACACAGGCCTGAGTTCCTGCATAGTCAAATTCAGCAGCCTGACCAATTACTATAGGTCCAGAGCCAATAATCAAAATCTTTTTAATGTCATTTCTTTTTGCCATTTATTTATCCTCCACTTCGTCCTTATATATAATTTTTCCATCTTTAATTACCATTTTTAATTTCCCTGAAACTTTCCATCCCTCAAAAGGTGTGCTTCTTCCTTTTGTTTTAAAATCTTCAGGCTTGATTATATATTCTTCATCCAAGTCCCACACACACCATCCATTTTCAGGGACACTAAATCTCCTTCTTGGATTTTCACACATAAGCTCTGATAGTTTTTCAAGGCTTATATCCCCTGTTTTAACAAGATAGGTGTATAGTATAGGAAATGCAGTTTCTAAACCCACAACTCCCATTAAGCTGTCTTTCAAACCCTTTCCCTTTTCCTCGGCACTATGAGGTGCATGGTCGGTGGCAATCATATCAATTGTTCCGTCCTTGATACCCTCAACCAAAGCAAGCCTGTCCTCCTCGGAACGAATAGGTGGGTTCATTTTAAATCGTCCCTCGTTCTTTAGCATACTATCATTCATAACAAGATAGTGAGGTGCAGTTTCTGAGGAAATATCTAATCCTTCCTTCTTTGCATTCCTGATTAGTTCAACACTTTCCTTTGTGGATATGTGACACACATGGTAGCTACAACCTGTTTTTCTAACAAGCTCAATGTCCCTTTTTATCTGTCCCCATTCACTTTCACTTGATATTCCTGAATGCCCATTTTCCTTTGCATATTCACCATCGTGGATATATCCACCCTTTAAAAGCTCATTAATCTCGCAGTGTGCCGCTATGGTTTTTCCCAGGCTCTTTGCCTTTTTCATAGCCTTTTGCATCATATCATCATTTTGCACTCCACTACCGTCATCAGAAAAGGCACACACAAAATCCTTTATTCCATCCATATCCGAAAGCTCAACGCCTTTTCTGTCCACAGTGATTGCACCATATGGGATAACATCAATTTTTGCATCCCTTTCTATAGCATCAAGCTGAATTTTTAAATTATCCATATTATGTGGCACAGGTGACAGGTTCGGCATTGAAAAAACTGTTGTGTATCCTCCTTTTATTGCCGATATCGTGCCCGACTCAATTGTTTCCTTATATTCAAATCCCGGCTCTCTCAAATGCACATGAACATCTAAAAACCCCCGCAGAATAACCATACTATCCTTCATCTCTAAATTTTGTTTGATGAGTGCTTTTATCTCATCATTTGCCTTATGAAGCATTGCTTTTGCCTCCTTAAATCTACAAAAAAAGCCTACCTATACCGGCAGGCTGATATGCATAGCAAAATACCGGAATTTAAATCAATTCCGTTAACCTATTTATCATCTTGCCGACATCTCTGTATCGGATTAAAGACTTAACTGATATTTATGATATCATATCTGTCCAATTTTGTCAAGTGCTTAAAATGACAAATTTAGGATTTATATTCTCTATATTTTTATGTAATAAAACCTTATGTGTAGATTGATATAGGAAATTTCTTCATTGGTTATATCCCAATTATTTTTGGTTTACATCACAACATTTCCATCCCTGTCAACTATTTTCTTTCTTATTACATTTCCATTTTCCATATCAAAGTCAACAACATAGCCACCTTTTGCCCTGAAGCCTCTCACGCTGACCTTTTTCCATTGCTTTGGTACTGCAGGAGCTATTTTTATATTACCTTGATGACTTTGCATAAGCATTTCCACAATACCTGCACAAACACCAAAATTTCCATCAATCTGGAAGGGTGGATGAGCATCAAACATATTCTTATAAATAGACCTTTTGTACATATTTATAATTCTTTCGTTTGCCTTTTCTCCATCGCCAAAGCGCGCATAAAGACAAACACACCACGCATTACTCCAGCCTGTTTGCGCACCATTGTTTTCCATTCTGGTGTCAAGACTCTTTCTTGCAGCCTCAAAAAGCTCTGTACCCTCCTTAATAAGCTCACCAGGATATACTCCATAAAGGTGAGAAACATGGCGATGACCTTTATCCTCCTCGATAATATCTCTGTCCCATTCTAAAAGTCTGCCGTCATTACCAATTTCCAAATCCTTTATCTTGTTTGCCAATGCCTTGTATTCACTGCCGTCCTCACCAATGATTTCAAGTGCCTTGCCTGTGTAATCAAAAATCTCCTTGGTCATTGTTATTTCCATTGTTGAGCTTTCTCCAAGGCAATTTTTAACGCCCTCGTGCACATAATAGTTCTCAGGTGAAATAGACAGGTACGAAACAAGCTTACCATCCTTGTTTTCCACCATCCATTCCTTTAAAAATTGGCATGCACCAACAAGAACATCCATGTTCTCCTTCAAAAATTCCTTATCCCCTGTGTAAAGATAACGCTCCCAGATATGTCTTGAAAGCCACACGCCACCATAAGGCCAGAAGCCACATTTCGGTAGTTTTAAGACTTCATAGGGGAAGCACCATATATCAAAAGTATGCCACATATTCCAACCCTTTTCCGACAGGGTGTGTCCTATTTTCATACACTCCTTCAGTTTTTTGAATAAAGGCTCCTCACATTCCTCTAAGCCACAGGCATTATTTAGCCAATAGTTCATCTGCAGATTTATATTGATAGTATAATTTGAATGCCATGGAGCTAATGGGACATCATTCCATATACCCTGCAGGTTTGCAGGCTGACTGTCCTTTCTGGAGGATGCAATCATAAGATATCTTCCATAGTCGAACAAAAGCTCAGCAAGGTTAGAATCATCCTCAGGATTATTTAATCTTTCATCAGTTGGTAAACCATTGTCCTCGTCAATTGATAAGCTTACCCTGTCAAACAAGCTCCGATAGTCCTCTATGTGCAATTTTTTTAATTCCTCATATGTAATTGACATTGCATCGTCAAGCACCTTCAAGCAAGCATTTTTATGTTCTTTTCCTTCCGACACAGGCAACTTATCAAAACCATTGTAGCTTGTTTCAACTGCAACATAAACTATAAGCTCGGTTGCATTGTTAATATACAAATTTGAACCTGAAAAATAGCTCAAACCGTCAGTTTTTATTCTTATACCCTGAGTAAATTCAATACTTTCAATATTCTCGTCATATTCAACCACATTTCCGTCAACAAATGCCTTTGTGGGACATCTGCCTGAAACTATAATTTCATCAGTCGTGGTTGTTACATCGTGCTTTAATGCACAGGCAGTGTAAACCACAAGACTTGTTGGCACACTGGTTGTTATTTTATACACAAAAACCCTGTTGGGATAAGAAGCAAAAGCCTCCTTGTTAACCACAATGCCGTCGTTGTTATAGCTACAGGTATGGATTGCATTTTCCAAGTCAAGACATCTTTTATACTCAATCCTATTAGCATCTGTGTCATCAAAGCCCTTTAAGGATATATTTCTTGCACCCAAAAGCTCAACAAACATATTACCAAGGGTTACATATCCGTGAGGACAATACCCCGGCATACACTCTCTTAACTTCTCCTGAGCCTCATTATATTCTTTTTCCTGAACGAGCCTTCTTACCTCGTCATACATTTTTAAATCTCTGGTTTCAACCTTACCATACGGACTACCTGCCCATATAGTGTCACAACTCAAACCAATCTGGTCAAGACCTTCTCCTGAAAATAGCATAGCTCCAATATGGCCATTTCCAACAGGTAATGCCTCATCCCATTTTTTTGCACTTTTCTTATACCATAGCTGTTTCATAATTTGGTATTATCCTCTCTTTTTTAAAATTATCCTCTGTAGTCCTCAGTTGTGAATGGCGCTAATGGAAGACCTGCCTTGTTAAAATACTTTCCTCTTGGATAGGAATTGTCAAATGAGTATCTCACATTCTTCGGCTCTTTAATCTCCTCATTCCACACAACAAGCTTTCCATTTTCATACTTTGATTCTGCCACCTTATAAACTCCGTCCTGACCACATATTCTCATATTTGAATAAAGGTCTTCTCCGAAAAATCCATCGTCATTATCAAGGGTAATGTACACCTTGTCCCCAACTATTTCGTGGCACCTATATGACGGACACTCGCAATAGCTTTTAATTCCATACGAATAGTTCAACACCTGGTTTGCTAATCTTATTGATAAATCATACTTATCATACGGGTGGATATCATACACATCTCCAATATCCTGAGTTGTGATTATGTGAGTGTTCGGGACAATCCTGGTTGCACGCCATTGCTCCTGTCTTATAATGGCACTTCCCGATATTTCAGTGCCAGGCGTCGCATATGACACAATCTCAACTGTGTATATAGGAAGCTCCTCATCTTCAAAAGCTGTTCTCCAATCTCTTGCAAGGAGCTTGAATTTGTCAGCATAGTTTTTATCCCCTACATTTGACTCTCCCTGATACCACAAAAGACCACAAACTGACATATGCTCCAATTGACTCTTGATTAAAATGTCGTATTGCTTTGATGGTGCGTTAGGATTTTCCCTACACATTTGTGTAAGCATTGGCATTGGATATTTTCTTGCGTATTCTCTGCCTGCAGAAACTCCCATAGTTTTCAAAGGCTCAATTCCCAGCTTTTCATATTCCCCTATAGCCTTCATTGTGTCCTCTTCATATTTTCTTATTACTTCGTCCTCTTCCTCACCAACAAGCTTTTCTCGTTGATATTCTTCCATATAGTCCTTCAATACTTCTTCCTTATAGGACTCCTCTGAAACAAAGGCTTCAATTATACATCCACCCCTGTTGGCAGAGATAATTCCGATAGGCACATTTGTTTCCTTTTGGATTCTTTCTGCAAAGAAATAGCCAACTGCTGAAAAATCAATAACACTCTCAGGAGATACTATTTCCCATGGTTTCCTGTCCGACACCACATCTCCGTAAATCACCATTCGGTCGATATTTTTAAAATTGTTGAAACGACTGCAGGTAAATAATCTGATATTCTGATTGTTCGCTCTTTCTGCCTCTCTCACACCTCTTAATTCTCCAACCATTGGATACTCAATGTTGGACTGTCCTGAAGCAACCCAAACATCACCTATTAAAACATCCTCCAGAATAATTTCATCATTTTCTCCACTTATTTTCAGTTGGTATGGTCCACCCTCTTTATGCTGAGGTAGGCGTGCAATCCACTTTCCGTCGCATAACTCTGCTTTTACAATTGCTCCGTCAAGCTCTACTGTTACAACCTCATCACCTGTGCCATACACTCTTATTTCCTTATTTCTTTGAAGCACCATATGGTCAGTAAACATATTTGATAGCTTGAACATTTTTAATTTCCTCTTTTCTTTTTTTGTTATTTTAAAAATTACCAAATCTCATTTCTTTTTTTAAATTATATCACATAACTTTAAAAAAAGAGAATAAAAATAAATTCATTTGATAAGTGTTTTTTTCGAATGCTTTGTTATAAAAATTTGTACATAAGAGAATTGTATCACAATTTTTCGCATATTTCAATATGTTTTCCCATATTTAAGGGTGTATTTCCATATTTTTAATAGTTGCTTGACAAATAAAAATTCCCGACCTTTATTAGTCGGGAATGGGTATTATTTTTTTGCATTCGCTTTTGCTCTTAGGTCAGTTTTTAAAATCCTCTTTCTCATTCTAAGGCTCTTTGGCGTAACCTCCAAAAGCTCATCCTCTGCAATAAAGTCAAGGCATTGTTCAAGACTGAGATTTTTTGGTGGAACAAGCTTTAAAGCATCATCCGAGCCTGATGCACGGGTATTGGTTGCATGCTTTTTCTTGCACACATTCACAACAATATCCTCAATTCTTGAGTTCTCACCCACTATCATTCCCTCATACACTTTTACTCCTGCTCCGATAAACAAAGTTCCTCTCTCTTGAGCATTGAAAAGTCCATAGGTAATGCTTTCGCCATCCTCCCAGGCTATCAAAGCACCTCTTCCTCGTCCCTTTATTTCGCCTGTGAATGGCTCATAGCCCTTCAAAATGCTATTCACAATGGCAGTACCCTTTGTTGCTGTCATAACCTCACTTCTATAGCCTATAAGACCTCTTGATGGAATGGAGAATTCAAGTCGCATATAATTCTGGGCAGTTGACGACATATTGATAAGCACGCCATTTCTCCTTATCACGCTATCCATAACAGTTCCTGTGAACTCCTCAGGAACATCCACCGTCAATAATTCAATAGGCTCACATTTAACCCCATCAATGTCCTTGAAAATTACAACAGGGTTTGATACCTGGAATTCATAACCTTCACGACGCATATTCTCAATAAGCACAGATAAATGAAGCTCACCTCTGCCTGAAACTGTGAATGCTTCTGTGGTGTCAGTTTCCTTAACTCTCAGACTTATATTGGAGTCAAGCTCCCTGAATAGTCTTTCCCTCAAATGCCTTGATGTAACAAACTTACCCTCTTTTCCTGCAAAAGGACTGTCGTTAACTGAAAAAGTCATAGATAAAACAGGGTCGTCTATCTTAACAAATGGCAACGCCTCAGGATTTTGAATATCGCAAAGGGTTTCTCCTATATTGATATCTGTGATTCCCGAAATTGCAACCACATCACCTGCACTTGCCCGATCAACAGGATTCTTCATAAGTCCCTCAAAGGTGAATAGTTTGGTTGCCTTGGCATTGGCTATTTTTCCATCTGCCTTGCAGACTGCCAGAGGCATATTTAGTTTTATTTTACCTCTTTCAATTTTCCCCACTGCAATTCTGCCTGTGTAGTCATCATAATCTATATTGGACACAAGCATCTGGAATGGCCCGTCCTCATCACACTTCGGGGATGGAATATTGTTGATAATAAGCTCAAATAATTCCTTCAAATCTGTGTTTGGACATTCAGGATTATATTCTGCAGTTGCCCATCCGTCACGCCCTGAAGCGTAGATAACAGGTGTATCCAATTGCTCTTCTGTTGCACCCAAATCAATGAATAGCTCCAAAACCTCGTCAACCACCTCATATGGCCTTGCATTAGGTCTATCCACCTTGTTCACAACAATAATAGGCTGCAAATTCAAGGCAAGCGCCTTTGATAACACAAATCTTGTTTGTGGCATACAACCCTCAAAGGCATCTACTAAAAGCAGAACCCCGTCCACCATTTCAAGACCTCTTTCAACCTCGCCTCCAAAGTCGGCGTGTCCAGGAGTGTCAATTATATTGATTTTCACATCCTTATAGTATAGGGATGTGTTTTTTGCAAGAATGGTTATTCCTCTTTCTCTCTCCAGGTCATTTGAGTCCATAACTCTGTCTTCCACCTGTTCATTTTCACGAAATGTTCCACTTTGCTTGAGCATCGCATCTACCAAAGTAGTTTTTCCATGGTCAACATGGGCTATTATTGCAATATTTCTTATGTTTTCCTTGTTTGTCATTTATATCTTGCCTTGCCTTTCCTTTGCTTTTTACATATGTACCTTAACAACAATTTTTTCTTTAACTCTGACTTATGTGTATCTGCAAGAAAAAAAATTGCAACTTGATAATTGCATATTTAAAATTGTTACCACAATCTTCATATAAGCCAAAATTACTGATTTAATCTAAAAATATACTGCCATTCTTTTCTTTATTATTTATCAACGGATATAACTATATCACATATTTTTCTTTTTTTCAATAAAAATTCCTCAATAAAGACAGTATTTTAATACAGTCTTTCAAGAGCCTCTCCCAATATGTTTTTTATATCACTTAAAGTATTTGCGCAAAAGAGCTTGGTTTTAACAGTGCTTCCATCAGGCATTCCCTTTATATACCACGCCATATTCTTTCTTGCTTCCTTTATGCCTCTTAATTCCCCTTTATATTCCGACAAAAGCTCGGCGTGGTGGATTGCACACTCTATCCTTTCCTTCCAGTCAGGACTGAATTTCACCTCACCAAATTGCATAAGCTCATCTATTTGTTTGAAAATAAACGGATTTCCCTGAGCACCTCTTGCAACCATAACCCCATCAGCGCCTGTATATTCAAGCATATTTAACGCATCCTCTGCCTTGAATATATCTCCGTTGCCTATAACTGGAACGGATGCTCGGGCTTTAATTTCCTTTATTATATCCCAATCTGCTTTGCCACTATAAAATTGTTCTCTTGTTCTTCCGTGAACGGTTATTGCATCTGCTCCCGATTCCTCTGCCATTTTTGCAAACTGAATAGCATTTATGCTATTTTCGTCCCAACCCTTTCTGAATTTCACGGTCACAGGAATATCTACTGCTTTTTTAACCTCAGCTATGATTTTACCTGCAAGTAAAATATCCTTCATCAATGCACATCCGTCACCATTATTTACAATCTTTGGAGCAGGACAACCCATATTTATATCGATTAAAAAAGCACCTGTCGCCTCTGCTTTTTTTGCTATTTCTCCCATAACCTTATAATCACTGCCGAACAGCTGAACTGCTGCAGGCTGCTCATTTTTAGCAATCGCCATAAGATTATCGGTTTTCTTGTCCTTGTAAAATAAACCCTTGGAGGAAATCATTTCAGTGTAAACAAGACCACATCCGTAGCCTCTTGAAATCTCACGGAATGCCCTGTCTGTGACTCCTGCCATTGGCGCTAAAAACACATTTTTATCAAGCTCCAAGCCTCCGATATTCACTCATTCTTCCTCCTTCCCAAATTTCAAAACAGGCTGTCTATAAAATAAACAGCCTGTTTTTCTTATTCAAATAGCTTTTGTGCCTCGTAGTAGGACTTTGGTGTTCCTATATCAATGGTCATAACATCAAAGGTGTATGCATAAACAGGAGTTTTTGTTATTAACCAAGGTATGAAGTGTCCTGGTGCATCAGGATTATTTCCCTCCTTCAGATACTGGTCGATCAAGGAAATAGTCTCCTTTCTGTATATATAAAAGGGTGGTGCACCATAGTGGGATTTAGGCTCACTTGGTTTTTCAATAAAGCCCACAACCCTGTTTTCATCTCCCAATTCCACAACGCCCATAGATTTTAGTGTTTCCAAATCCTCAATATAGTGTGCCGAAATAACATCAGCATTTTTATCGTGGTACAAATCCATCATATCAGTAAGCTCAAAATCAAAGATATTGTCACTTGCAAGCACGAAAATCTCGTCATTAATATTCTTTTTATCAATAACAAATTTCATATCCCCGATTGCGCCCAAACGATTATCATTATTTGTTGTGCCGTCATCAAGGACCTCAACATTTTTATTCCCCGAATATGTCTTTTTCCAGTCTTCAAACTGGTCTGCAAATCTATGATTGGTAACAATATAAATATTGTTCACCTCATCAATTCTCTCAATTTTTTCCACTACCCAATCAAGAATGGTTTTCTTCCCCATCTCTAACAGTGCCTTTGGCTTATTCTCGGTCAATGGGTAAAGCCTTGTTGCATAGCCTGCCGCCAATAAAATACAATCCATAATTTTTATCTTCCTTTCTACACGCTAAGTATCTCTTGCTTTTTTGCTTTTACTTTTTCTTCCACAAAATCTGCAAGTCGGTCTGTGGAATCTGCTTTACCAAGATGATAAACACTTTCCTTTAGCATTTCTAATCTCCACGGATATTTCATAATCTCATACAACGCCTCATCCAAAGGAAATGTTTTAGTAACCATTACAGCTGCTCCGTTGTTCACCAAGAACTCCATATTCCTTTCTTCTTGACCGGGAATCGGATTTAAAATAACTGCCGGCAAGTCCTTGGCAAGAAACTCAGAGGTGGTTAAGCCACCGGGTTTTGTGACAATGCAATCTGCAGCATCCATCATAACCTCTACATTATCCACGAAGCCATAGCAATAAATTTTCTTTTTCCACACGCTCCTTTCAATTTCCTTTTTAGTTTTTTTGTTGTTACCACAAACACACAAAATCTGATAATTTCCATCAAGGGAGTCAATCAATTTTAGATTTCTGAGCATATTTCCGTACCCCATTGAGCCCATCATAACAAGAATTGTGGTTTTATCCATTATCCCCAACAATTCCCTCGCTTCATTCTGAGGCATCTTGTTTTTAAACTTTTTCTTGATTGGTATGCCAAATGGTAAAATTTTCTCCTCAGGAATACCTTTTTTTCTCATCTGCCTGTTCAAAAGTGCATCAGCGGTCACATAGTAATCAAGCTCTGTGCTTTCCCAGAAGGGATGGACTGTGAAATCGGTTACTATTCCAAAGGTGGGACAGTTTATTATTCCCTTTTCCTTTAAATATGTCATCAAAAGACAGGCATAGCTGTGTGTGCCTATAACCACATCAGGAACATAGTCGTTAAAAAATTCCTTTAGCTTGTGTGATGCAAGCTTTGTGAAAATGTCAACAAAGGACATTTTATCATACTTTTCTTCTCTTTTATCCAATGTACCATACGCTTTTCCGTACGCCTTCTGAAAATACTTGGTGGATATTAAATATCCGTCCGAAATAGAGGTTGCCAATTTTGTGTTTATGTATTCAAAGGTATCAAGCATAGTGCACTCAAATCCTTTTTCCTCTAATGCACCGATTATCGCCTGACCAGTGGAATGATGACCATATCCTGCTGTCACAGATAAAATCAACGCTTTCATAGTTTTCCTTTGTCTCCTTTTTATCCTTGCATCTATCAAATAATCAATTTATCTTGCTTTTTTCTAATTTATTTGATATAATATCAAATATATTTTATATTATACCAAAAATAAACTGAAAATGCAAGACACTTTTTTACATAAGCATATACACTATTTTCGTAATTTTTAGATTGAAATTTTTTGGCAATACAAAGGAGGCTTTGTATGATTTTATATTTGGGCGACAAGGAAACATTTGACTATTTAGCAACCCTGACCAATGATATTTCAGCAGAAATTTCCATTGATGAGGCCGATAAAATTATTGTTTTGGAATACTCCCACACTGCAGTTTCTCTCATTCGTGAGGCAGAGGGAAAAAACATTCCTGTACTTGGCATATTGGATGGCTTTAGGAGTGTTGCAGAGGCTATGGGAGCAGAGCTTATAACGATTGAGAATTGTCCTGAGGGTAAGCAGGAATTGTGTGTGCTTGACACAGACTCACCACTTCACCATTCTCTTCCCCATGTGACCTCTGTATGCAGAGGAAGCTCTGAGGGAATAGATGAGGAACGATTCCCTGATGAATTGATGGCAATTGCCCGTGCTGAAACAGGCGAGATAATTGCATTTTCAAAAAATACCGATCAGGAATTTCCACATATCTATGGAGTAAACTACTATATAACCTCAGGTTTAACATTATGTAAGGAAAATATCATAAATAACTTTATAAATCTATAAAAGGAAAGGATGTCGGGTATGGAAAACACCAATCTTCACCCATATATTGACAGAGTTTTAGTGTCGGAGGAGGAGCTTTCAAAAGCTGTTAAAAGTCTTGCCGATAAAATAAATGAGGACTACAAGGACGAGCCTCTGCTTCTTGCAATCATACTAAAAGGCAGTTTCGTTTTTGCAACCGACCTTATGCGTCACTTGAAAATGCCTGTGGAAATTGATTTTATGCAGGTATCAAGCTATGGCTCAGGAACAACCTCTCAGGGTTTTATAAATATAAAGAAGGATTTATCTGTTGATATTGAGGGCAGAAATGTGCTTATAGTAGAGGATATAATAGATAGTGGAAACACTCTTCATAAGCTCAAGGAATTGTTATCCTCAAGAAATCCCAAAAGTGTAAAAATTTGCACTATTCTCGACAAGCCTGACAGGCGTGTTACACCTGTCTTGGTAGAATATTCAGGAATTTCTATTCCTGACGAGTATGTTGTCGGCTATGGTCTTGACTATAACGAGGAGCTTCGTAATCTCCCTTATGTAGGCGTAATGAAGAGAAGCATATACGAAAAGTAAAGGATGTGTTAGTATGGATTGCTTGTTTTGTAAAATTATAAATGGAGAAATTCCATCCAATAAGGTTTATGAGGATGACTATGTTCTTGCCTTTCACGATATTTCACCACAGGCACCTGTTCATATTGTTATTATTCCTAAGGTACATATTACATCTGCAAATGAAATAACTAATGAAAACAGCAAGTATGTTGCTCATATTTTTGAAATTATCCCGACTATTGCAAAAGAACTTGGAATAGACGAAAAAGGATATAGAATTATCAATAACTGTGGTGAGCATGGTGGACAAACTGTTCCACATCTACATTTTCACTTAACAGGTGGCAGAGAATTTTTATGGCCTGCAGGCTGATAATTCGAAAAATTTTTTAAAATTTTATGAAAAGTTGTTGACATTTCTATCAATCATAGGTTATAATAAATATCATGGCAAATTACGATCTGTAATTTTTCATCAAACAGCCGGAAGAATTGACCAGCCGGAGGGAGGGGAAATAAATGTCTGAAATTCGTGTTAAAGATAATGAATCATTAGACAGCGCACTCCGTAGATTTAAGCGTCAGTGTGCTAAATCAGGCGTTATGTCTGAAATCAGAAAACGCGAGCATTACGAAAAACCAAGCGTAAAGCGTAAGAAGAAGTCCGAAGCTGCGCGTAAAAGAAAGTTCAAGTAAGGAGTCTCTTTTATGTCGCTTAAAGATAAATTGGCAGATGATTTAAAGTCTGCAATGAAAAACAAAGAAACAGTCCGTAAAAATGTGGTGCAATTTGTGAGAGCAGGTGTGCTGCAGATTGAAAAGGATAAGAAAGTAACTCTGGATGATGATGGCGTTTTAGAGGTAATTGCGAAGCAATTGAAGCAACGCCGTGATTCCCTGCCCGATTACGAAAAAAGTGGCCGTGAAGAGTTAATCGCTGAGCTAAAGGCGGAAATGGATGTTTTGATGGAATACTTGCCTGAACAATTATCAAGAGAAGAACTTGAGGTAATTGTTAAAGACGCTATTAAAAATACCGGTGCTGCCTCCATGAAGGATATGAAGAAAATTATGGCAGAGGTTATGCCAAAAACCAAAGGCAGAGCAGACGGTAAAATAATAAATGAAATAGCTAAAAGCTTATTATCATAAAATATACAGGAGAAATTTTTCTCCTGTATATTTTTATCACTTTTTTAAATATGCTGGTGTGGCTCAATGGTAGAGCAGAAGTATCGTAAACTTCTGGTTGCAGGTTCGATTCCTGTCACCAGCTCCAGAAAAAAGACATTTTTCGGACAAGACAAATGTCTTTTTTTAGTTAAATTCGCGTTCCGCGAGCTAATTTGAGTAAACTCAGCTAAATTGCCTGCGGCAGCTAAATGTGCACGCACGCTAATAGCGTATTTAATTTAGCTACTCCGAAGGAGTTATTTAGCTATTGAATGAAGTGAGATAATTTAGCTAATATAAAAATATCTCTATGGTTCTGCTTTTTCAATAAAAAACAAAGCTTGCAATTAAGATTTCTCTTAATTACAAGCTTTTTTATTAGCCCAATAAAAAGTCTAATGCAAGCATTACGCAAAAGCCCACAATCAATGCATAGGTTGCTCCACACTCACTGCCATGTGAGTGGGTTTCAATCATCATTTCGTCACTTACCACATATAGCATCGTTCCACCTGCAAAGGCAAGTGCGAAGGGCAGAATGGCTGTGCTTATGCTTACTGCAAAATATCCGATAAGTGTACCAACTACCTCAACCACACCTGTCATAATCGCTGCAACAAGGGTGGTTTTTTTGCTTATTCCTGCTGCCAGCATAGGTGCAATTATAATCATCCCCTCAGGAACATTCTGCAATGCAATTGCACTTGCAATTGTGAGTGCTTCTCCCACATTTCCGGAGCCGAAGCCTACACCGGCTGCAATTCCCTCAGGCAGATTATGTATGGCAATAGCTGCCACAAAAAGTAATGCCTTATTCAAGTTTTTCTTTCTTGCAGGGTTAGGCTCATCTGTGATACCCACAAGCTTATGGGCATGGGGTACGAGTCTGTCAAGAACATTCACGCACATAGCACCACAGAAAATTCCGATTATGGTAACCACAAGTGCTTTCACATCCCCACCACCATATTCAATTGATGGGAAAATCAAACCAATAACTGCCGCTGCAAGCATAACACCTGCAGCAAAGGCTAAAATAATATCATTGAATTTGTGTGAGATTTTCTTAAAGGAGAATCCTATTATAGCACCAATAACTGTTGCTCCTCCAACTCCAAGAGCAGTTAACGAAACCATTCTCATAGTGCGTTCTCCTTATAGTTTCTCAAGCTTGTCTGCAATATTGTCAAGCCAATCACCGTCAAACAATTCAATCATACCCTTGTCGCAAGCGGCAGAAAGCTTCATATTAACAGGGATTTTTGAAATAGTGTCAATATTATATTCCTCTAAAAGTTCCTCAATATGACTGTCGCCATAAATCTTATGCTGTTTTTTACAATCAGGGCATTCAAAGTATGACATATTCTCCACCACTCCAAGTACAGGAATATTCATCATCTCTGCCATCTTAAGTGCTTTTTTAACAATCATTCCAACAAGCTCCTGAGGAGATGCAACTATAATTATTCCATCCAAGGGCAAGGATTGGAAAACTGTAAGTGGCACATCCCCTGTTCCAGGAGGCATATCCACAAACATATAATCAACCTTGTCCCAGATAACATCAGTCCAGAATTGCTTAACCATTCCTGCAATTATAGGTCCTCTCCATACAACAGGGTCTGTGTCATTCTCCAACAAAAGATTGGTGGACATTATCTTTATTCCCGTCTTGGTAGCAACAGGGAAAATACCATTATCTGCTCCTTGAGCCTTCTCATTTATACCAAATGACTTTGGAATTGAAGGACCTGTTATATCTGCATCAAGAATTCCGGAAAGATACCCTCTTCTTTGCATAACAATTGATAAAAGAGATGTCACCAATGACTTTCCGACTCCTCCCTTACCACTCACTATTCCTATTACCTTTTTTATATTCGATAGCTCATGTGCCTGTTCCATCAAGCTTTGTGGCTCTTGTCTTTCACCACAGTTGCTTGAGCAGGATGAACAATCGTGATTACAACCTTGACTCATATTATAAGCTCCCTTCTTTTATTAAATGCTGACTAATTATTTAAAAATCTTGCATTTTAGATGCCATTTGTTTAATGAAAAATCAAAAATTATGGTTGAAAATCGCAAGGTCATTTTCTTTATTAATTTTTCATTATCCATTTTCAATTATATCACTATTTTTCATATGTGTCAACAAAGCTCAAACAAAAAAATCGCCCTATAAAAAGGCGATTTTTTGTATTCCTCATAGGAATTATTAAATGTTCTTATACATAGGTCCGTAAGCCTTACAAGCTCTGTAGTCCTGACCTTCCTTATCCATACCGAATGCATTCCATGCAGCAGGTCTGAATATATCATCCTTTGGAACGTTGTGCATTGAAACAGGGATTCTCAAAATTGAGCAAAGTGTGATTAAGTCAGCACCTATATGGCCATAGGAAATAGCACCGTGGTTAGCACCCCAGTTGTTCATTACATCATAAGCAGTTTTGAATGGGCTGCCTTCGATTCCGTCACAACGAGGAGCAAACCAAGTACAAGGCCATGTTGGGTTAGTTCTTTCCATAAGTGTATCAGAAACCTCATCAGGAAGATTAACTGTCCAACCCTCTGCAATCTGCAACACAGGACCTAAGCCCTTAACAAGATTCAATCTCATCATTGTTGCAGGCATTTCTGACTTTGTTGTAAAGTGTGATGAGAAACCGCCGCCACGGAAGTTATCAAAGCCTGCTTCACACCATACTGTTGCATCGGTCATCTTCTTGATATCCTCATCGGTAACATCCCACCATTGCTTCATGGTTGCATTACCATTTTCATCAACACATTCGCCACAAGCATCAAGACAAGCGGCACCTGAGTTCAACAAGTGAATGATACCACCCTTTGCCTTACCCTCAAGCTCATAGCCTGTAACTCTCTTAGTAGCCTCTGGTGACCAGAATGTTCTTACATCTGCGAAAATCTGTGCACGATTTGTTAACAACTTTCCGAACAACATACCAATACCATTCAATACATCATTTTCAGTTGCAAGAATAATTGGCTCCTTCTTTCCTTCAAAGTCGAAGGATGAGTTTAAGATTGCTTCAGGATAGTCACAGTTTGGCCAGTGGTCTGTCCATTGTCTTTGTCCCTGGAAGCCTGCACAGATTGCATTATGACCAAGCTTTTCTTCATCAAATGCCTCAGGAAGATTTGCATTACCCATAATCAAGTCCTTGATTATGATATACATCTTAACTGTGAACTCCCATTGCTTTTGCTTTTCTTCAGCAGTGAACTTAATGCGACGCTCCTCGCCCAAGAACTGAACTGATTCAGGGTTGTCATCTCTACCCTCTTTGCAATGCTCCATAGTCCAAGCCAATGCCTTTTCATACTCAGCTTGATTATAGATGCCCTCTTCCATTCTTCTGAGAACTTCTACCTCGTCAACAGACTCAACTCTCATACCAAGATAGCTCTCGATGAAATCCTGATCAATGATAGAGCCTGCAATACCCATACATTGTGAGCCGATTTGCAAATATGACTTGCCACGCATTGTTGCAGCAGCAATTGCAGCACGACCAAATCTCAATAGCTTTTCCTTAACATCGTCAGGTATCTTATCAGCCTCATCTCTGTCCTGAACCTCATGTCCATAGATACCAAATGCAGGCAATCCCTTTTGTGCATGACCTGCAAGAACTGCTGCTAAATATACAGCTCCAGGTCTTTCAGTACCATTAAATCCCCAAACACCCTTAATTGTCATTGGGTCCATATCCATTGTTTCAGAGCCGTAGCACCAGCAAGGAGTAACTGACAATGTGATATCAACGCCTTCTTTCCTGAACTTTTCAGCACAAGCTGCAGATTCAGGAACTCTGCCGATAGTTGTATCTGCAAGAACAACCTTAACAGGCTCACCATTTGAGTATCTTAAATTCTCCTCAAATAATTTCTTTGCAGCCTTTGCCATACCCATTGTCTGAGCATCAAGGCTATCACGAAGCTTCATAGGACCTTGTCTGCCATCAATTACAGGGCGAATTCCGATAACCGGATATCCACCGATTAGGTTTTTGTTTGCCATAACTTTTTCCTCCTTAAAAATATGTATTTCGTAGAATTTTACAATTCCCCTTATCATAATTATACTATTGACTTAATCAAAATACTTGTGTTATAATGGTATAAAGTATAAAAATATTATGATTTGAGGTGATTTTTTATGCGATACTCATATTTTCACGAGGATACCCAGAGAGGTACTGCAGATTTTCCTATTGATTACTATAAAATTCATATAAATCATCCAAGGTATCATATGCAGACTCATTGGCACAAGGATATTGAAATTATTCGTATAAATGAGGGAACCTTAGAGGCACAGATAGGAGATACACCATATACCTTGAAAAAAGGTGACTCCATCTATATCCCCGGTGGTGTTGCCCATGGTGCTGAGCCTGTGGATTGCGACTATGAATGTATGGTCTTTTCACCGGTTATTATGTATGTAACCCAAAAAATAAGAACAATTATTAAATCAAAAATTGTTTGCCCTGTGAAATTTCACAACAACCAATTTATAAATGATGCTTTTGATAGCTTTCTTTTCAAGCAGAATGGCAGTGAATTGAATGTTATCAGTGCACTTTATAAAACTGCTTACTCTGCCATGGAAAAGCAAACTCCCGCCAAAAACAACATTGAGTATAGAATTGACAGAATAAAACCGTCAATTTCCTATATAGAAAATAATTTCTCCACAGGAATAAGCTTGCAGACACTTGCTGAGGAATGTTCAATGAGCTCTAATTATTTCTGCAAAATATTCAAGGATATAACAGGTCAGACTCCTGTTGAATATATAACCACCTACAGAATTGAAGCAGCCTGTGAAATGCTGTTGTCAGGAGCAAGCGTTACCGATACTGCCTATGATTGTGGTTTTAATGACCTGAGCTATTTTATCCATGTATTCAAAAAAACCACAGGAATTTCACCCAAGCAATATTCTCAAATCAAAAAATAAAGGAACGAAATCGTTCCTTTATTTTATATTATAGATATATTCATAATAGCTTTTTAAATCCTTGTCCCATTCTTCATCGGACATTTTATCAATTTCAATATATTCTTTTAAGTTTTCTTTAAAATATCTTGAAAACTTTTCAGCTCCCTTATAATTTAAATGTGACTTATCATAAAAGTCCTGCTCCAAATCAAGTCCTATCTCCTCATACATACGATTATAGTTGATATAGTCCACATTACTTTCCTTGGCAAGTCTTTCTACCTCATTAAAATATTTTGCCTCCTCCTCTGTCTGATTTGAAGGAGTTTTAACTAACAAGAGCCTGATATTTTTATCTTTTACAAGCTTTATAATATTATCAAATGCCTTTAGCTCCTTATCAATAAGTGAGGATTTTTCTTCTGTTAAGCTTGGCTTTTGACCATCCTTATATATGTCCTCCAACAACACATACCCCTTCAGGTAGTCGTTGGTTTTATCTCTGTCGAACTCATAGTCCTCTTTTTTTAGTTCACTCCAACGAGAATGATATTTTATAAAATTCACCAATAGCCTTATCGCCTCATCATAGGTAGGTGCCGACTCAAACGCAAGCCTTATTTTATTCATCGACATAGGAATATCGTCCATAAAGGAATAATTAACGCCCTCGTCAAAATATTCCTGATGCTTTGAAAACATATGAACATCCAACACCAAAAGCTCTGGCTTTTGTGTTTTTAGTGCCTCTATCATATATCTGTAATTTGTCCACACAGGTTGATTTTGTGTTGCAAGCACATAGGATTTTATTCCTGTACCCTCATAAATAATCAAAGGATTAAATGAGCAATAAGTATTTGAAGAGCCAAAGTACAACACATCAAATTCATTTTCCCCCTCATTGTAAAAGCCTGAAATTTTCATAGTATGATTCCATGCACCGTTGAGGGTTTTTCTTGCCACAAGCTCCGAAAGGCCTGAAAACAAAAGAACAAAAATCAAAATAAATATAACAGTTTTAAAAGTACATTTTAATTTTTTCACAAAAATCACCCCCTAAAACTGAAAATATATGAATTGGCTTTCCTCATACCCAGGACCATAAATTCCGAAAATGAGGATAGTAAATATCATAACAAAAACTATTGTCCAACGAGCAATTATATTGGTGTTCAAAATAACCTCACGAATGCTTTTTTTATAGTAATGACACACACTCACCAACACAAGTACAATAACAGATGCCATAACCACAAGCATTTGGTTTATGTCAAGTCCTATGTTGAGCCAACCTCCGTCTGTGAATATCCACGGAGTCTGATTAAATGCTATTTCTTTCACTATTCCCAATGCATCCGAAATGGAGTTGGCACGGAAGAAAATCCAACCAAAAGTAACCAAAGAAAAACATATTATTCTCTGGAAAAGATGATATATATGAGTGTTTCTATCAATAGAAAGCCAGCTACATACCCTTTTTCTGAAATTAAGGGTTATATCCCCCACTACCTGATATACTCCGTGCAACAACCCCCACACAACAAAGCTCCAGCTTGCACCATGCCACAAGCCACTTGCTAAAAATACCACTATAATATTAAAATATTTACGAACTGTTCCCTTTTTATTTCCACCCAATGGAATATACAAGTAGTCCTTAAACCAACCCGACAGAGAAATATGCCATTTTCTCCAGAACTCCTTAATGCTTTTCGAAAAATATGGTTGTTGAAAATTATCCATCAGGTCAATTCCCAAAATTTTTGCAGCACCTCTTGCAATATCAGTATAGGATGAAAAATCGCAGTATATCTGCAAGCCAAATAAAATGGTTGCAATCAATAGCTCACTACCACCAAACACCTGATAATTGTTATATACATTATTCACTAAAATAGCCACTCTGTCGGCAATCACAAGCTTCTGGAAAAATCCCCATAGCATCAAAAGACTTCCACTTTTAAAATTCTGCACATTAAAGGAATGACTATCTCTCAATTGTCCAAGCAAATTCTTTGACCTTTCAATAGGTCCTGCCACAAGCTGAGGGAAGAAGGACACAAACAACATATATCTAAAAAGGTTTTTCTCGTGCTTTATCTCTCCTCTGTATATATCCATAGTATAGCTTAATGCCTGAAAAGTGTAGAAAGAAATACCAACAGGCAGTATCACATCAAACTGAGGAGTAAGTATTTGCATATTCAATGCATTCAACACCATATTTATATTGGATATTGCAAAATCAAAATATTTAAAGAAGAATAAAATGGAAAGATTTGATATAAAGCTCACTGCCACGGTAAGCTTTTTAAATCCCGATGCTTTTTTCTTATTTTCAAGAGTGTTTGATTTTTCAATGAAATATCCGCTAAGCCAGGTGATAACCGATGATAAAAGCATAAGTGCTGCATATTTCACATTCCAGCACATATAAAAATAATAGCTGGATATCAAAAGCCATATCCATTTTATCTTTTTGGGTAACACAAAATAAATTGCACACACCAATGGAAAATATATTAAAAATTGCATTGAGTTAAAAAGCATTCTTCTACTATCCTTTCTTTAGTATTCTACTCACTTTATAGTCTGTTCAATCCAAGCTCATTATTGATTTTACTCGAATGGGCGTGACAGATTGCAACTGCAAGGGCATCTGCCGCATCATCAGGCTTTGGAATTTTATCTAAATTCAACAGCATTTTCACCATTTGCTGCACCTGATTTTTTTCTGCCCTGCCATATCCCACCACCGACTGTTTAATCTGTAATGGTGTATATTCATAAATAGGTATTCCTCTGTTAGCGGCAGAAACCACCAGTACCCCTCTTGCCTGTGCTACCTGAATTGCAGTTTTTTGGTTGTTATTGAAAAACAATTCCTCTATTGCCACTGCATCAGGCTTATATTTATCCAGACAATAATTTATGTCGTCATAGATAGTTTTCAGCCTTAGCGAAGTTGCCATTTTTGCGTGAGTTGTGATTGCATCATAGGCAATAGGACGGAATTTATTTCCAACATATTCAATTATTCCAACGCCCACAATTGCATATCCGGGGTCAATTCCCAAAATAATCACTAAAAAAACACCCACTTTTTTAAAAAATTTATCACATTAAGATATTGCATATTTATTCTTTATGATGTATAATATACATATTAAAATAAACCAAATCTATTTATTATAGATAATTATACACCATTTAAGGAGGAAAATCAATAATGGCTAAAGAAAAAATTGTATTGGCATATTCAGGTGGACTTGACACCTCTATCATCATTTCATGGTTGCTGGAAAATTACGACTGTGAGGTAATAGCAGTTTGTGGTGATGTTGGTCAGGGTAAGGAAACAGAGGGCCTTGAAGAAAGAGCTAAAAAGGCAGGTGCATCAAAGCTATATCTTGCAGACTTGAGAGATGACTATGTTAAGGATTTTATATTCCCAACACTAAAAGCAGGTGCAGTTTATGAGGGCAAATATCTTTTGGGTACATCTCACGCTCGTCCGATTATTGCAAAAAGATTAGTGGAAATCGCTTTGGCAGAAGGTGCAACTGCAATCTGCCACGGTGCAACAGGTAAGGGTAATGACCAGGTTCGTTTTGAATTGACAATCAAAGCACTTGCTCCACAATTGAAGATAATTGCTCCATGGAGAGTGTGGGATATCAAATCTCGTGAGGATGCAGTTGATTATGCAATGGCACACAATATTGAAATCCCTGTAACTAAAAAGGATTTATATTCCCGTGACAGAAATATATGGCATATCAGCCATGAGGGTATGGATTTGGAGGATCCTGCAAACGAGCCTCAACTTGATAATTTGTTAAAACTCACAGTTCCTCCCGAAAAGACTCCGGATGAGGCAAAGTATATAACCATAGGCTTTGAAAAGGGTGAGCCTGTGTCAATCGACGGAGTTAAAATGGCTCCTCGCCCATTAGTTGAAAAGCTAAATGAAATTGGTGGTGCATACGGAATTGGTATCACCGATATTGTTGAGGACAGATTGGTTGGAATGAAATCCCGTGGTGTTTATGAAACTCCAGGTGGTTCAATCTTATATTATGCACTTCAAGAGCTTGAATACTTATGTCTTGACCGTGACACTCAAAGCTTTAAAAGACAGGCTTCAATTAAATTTTCTGAGCTTGTTTATGACGGAAAATGGTACACACCATTGCGTGAAGCACTTTCCAAGATGGTTGACTCAATGGAAGAAACTGTCACAGGAGAAGTACGCTTGAAGCTTTATAAGGGCAACATCTCCTCAGCAGGTGCAAAGAGTAAGTATTCATTATATAATGAAGATATTGCAAGCTTTGGTGATAGCAAGGAGCTTTATAGCCACAAGGATTCCGAAGGCTTTATAAACCTGTTTGGTTTGCCATTAAAGGTTCGTGCATTGATGAAGGAGAAAAACAACAAATAAAGTGCTTATTATGATGAAATGCTCATTCGGGCATTTCATCATTTACTATTAAAATTTTTATATAAGGAAGGGATATAAAATATGGCAAAGCTTTGGGGTGGTCGCTTCCAAAAAAGCACCGACAAAAAGGTTGACGATTTTAATTCCTCAATCAGATTTGACTCAAGAATGTATGCTCAAGATATCAAAGGCAGTATTGCTCATGCAAATATGCTTGGAAAACAGGGAATTATTCCAAAAGAGGATGCTAAAAAAATCGTTAATGAACTTAAAAACATTTTAGATGACATAAATAACGGAAAAATTCAGTTTGAAATTGATGCAGAAGACATTCATATGAATGTGGAAAAAATTCTTACCGAGAGAATTGGTGATGCAGGCAAGCGTCTACACACAGGCAGAAGCAGAAACGACCAGGTTGCTTTAGACATCCGTATGTATTTAAAGGATGAATCATCCGTTATAAAAGAAATGCTTGTTCATTTAGAGGATGTTTTGATTTCTCTTGCTGAAGAACACACAAAAACCATAATGCCGGGATACACTCATATGCAGAAGGCTCAGCCTATAACCCTCGCTCATCATTTTCTTGCATATGCAGAAATGTTTATCCGTGACATTTCAAGGCTTATAGATTGTACCAAAAGAATGAATGTTATGCCCTTAGGCTCGGGAGCACTGGCTGGAACAACCTATCCTTTAGACAGAGAATATGTTATGGAGCAGTTAGGCTTTGACTCTATAACCCAGAATTCCTTAGACGGTGTTTCAGACAGGGATTTTGTTATTGAGCTTGCAAGCTGTCTTTCAATGATTATGATGCATTTGAGCAGATTTTCTGAAGAATTGATTTTATGGTCAAGCCACGAATTCTCCTTTGTGGAAATGGATGATGCCTTTTCAACTGGCTCCTCAATTATGCCACAAAAGAAAAATCCTGATGTTGCCGAGCTTATCCGTGGAAAAACCGGAAGGGTTTATGGTCACTTGATGGGATTGTTAACAACTATGAAGGGACTTCCATTAGCATATAACAAAGATATGCAAGAGGATAAGGAGCCGATATTTGATGCCATTGACACAGTTAAAATGTGTCTGCCCGTTTTTTGCGATATGATATCCACAATGAAGGTCAATAAAGACACTATGCTAAAGGGTGCAAAGGGTGGCTTTGCAAATGCAACTGATGTTGCAGACTATCTTGTTAAAAAAGGTCTTCCCTTCAGAGAGGCTCATTCTGTGGTGGGACAAATGGTGTTTTTCGCAATTGAAAAGGGCGTAGCACTTGATGAATTATCAATCTCAGAATTTAAAAATTTCTCTGAAATTATTGACAACGATATATATGATGCCATCAGCATGACCACCTGCGTTAACGACAGAAAACTACCTGGTGGTCCTGCAGAGGAAACTGTGTTAAAATCTATTGATAGCTTAAAAATCAGAATTCAAAATTTAACATAATTCATTTAATTTTTACATAAAATTCAACAAAATAGCATCGTTGAAACTGTTATATATTTATATATGTTGTATATAGTTCGTGATACTGCACAATTTTTATTTCTTAAAATTGTGCAGTATTGCCGAAATGTTTTTTCAATTTTTAAATTGATTGAAATTCATACTATATAATAGTATAATTAGTACATAGTGAATGTGATATGCTAGAGTGTGAATAAGTTCATTATCATCAGAACGGGCAATCCGATGACAATGTAATTTTTTTTATTAATGGAAAATTATTATTCATATTCTGTGCATACTAAAATTTACTTTTTGGAAAGGGGTAAAACTCATTATGAAGAAATTATTAACAGCTGGTATTTTAGCTGTGGCTATGTCTCTTTCTTCAGTTGCTTTTGCAGCAGCAGATGCTGTTACTTATGACAATGTAACAAACTCTGTTAAGGTTAACGAAGCTTCTTCATGGGCTGCAGGCTCAGTTATGACAGTAGTTGTAACCGAAGGCGACGGAACAGTTATCAACACAGGAACAATCAGATACATAGACCAAGCTACAGTATCTAACACACCAGGAGCTTTATTATTCCAAGCTATGGGAATGCTTCAGGAAAACGGCGAAACTTCACTACCTGTAGGTAACTACACAGTTAAAATTGGTAGTGACAATGATGCTTACATAGCTAGCTACACATTTAAAGTTGGCGAATTAGGTATCGAGATCGCAGACGAGGTTGTAGATACTGACAACGGTAACATTTGGACAGTATCACTTACTGCTGCTGATAGCGATATTACTGCTTTTGATGCACAGTTTGAAGATGCTGAAGGCAATGTTGCTGACAGATTCATCAGAAATGCTGCAACTGCATTTGCAGGTAAAGGCACAGCTTCATTTGATGTTGGTTTGAAGACAACAAGAGATGTTGTTCGTGCTACATTTACAATAAAAGATGCTAAGGGTGCTACAAAGTCTGCTGAGTGGACTGCTCCAGTTGCTCCACAAGAATAATAAGAAAGGTTAGGTTAATTAGAAATGAAAATTTATGAAAAGCCTCTAATGAACGTTAAAACCTTTGATGTAGAAGACATTATGGCACAAAATTTGAGTGGCACATTGGATATGGAAAATCCAGAAGTTCAAGCAATGTTCCAGGAGATTACAGGCGATGATACAACCGCTTATAAGGGCGTTGTATTTGAGTGGTAATTAGCTTCTGTTTTGAAGTAAGGTTTTAAAGTTTAAAACAAAAAAAATGTTCTGCTTTATAGCAGAACATTTTTTATTTTGCATCATACCAGCTATTGCCTGTGGACAGATCAACCTTTAATGGTACTCTTAGCTTGATTGCATTTTCCATTTCCTCTTTTAAAATACTTGCTGCTTTCTCCTTTTCGGATATTGGCGACTCCAATATAAGCTCGTCATGTACCTGGAGTATAAGTCTGGTTTCCATTTTTTCCTTCTTTAATCTCTCCCATACTCTGACCATTGCAAGCTTGATAATGTCTGCAGCAGTTCCTTGAATAGGGGTATTTAAAGCCACTCTCTCGCCAAAGGAACGAATATTAAAATTCGAGGATTTTAGCTCAGGAATGTAACGAATTCTATTCATAAGAGTTTTTACATACCCATTCTTTTTCGCCTCAGCCTTTATATTTTCCATGTACGCTCTCACACCACTATATTTTTCAAGATAATTATCAATATAGCTTTTAGCTTCCTTCACACTCACATGGATATCCTGAGATAAGCTATATTCACCTATTCCATAAACAATTCCAAAATTTACTGCCTTTGCACTGCTTCGCATTGCAGATGTTACCTCTTCAACAGGTACACCAAAGACCTGAGCTGCTGTGACAGTGTGAATATCCTCGTCATTCTCAAAGGCATCTATCATTCTTTCATCCTCTGCAATATGGGATAGCACTCTCAGTTCAATCTGGGAATAGTCGGCATCAATAAGCACCTTTCCCTCCTCTGCCACAAACATCTTTCTAAGCTCTCGTCCAAGATCAGTTCTCACAGGAATATTCTGCATATTCGGCTCTGTGGAGCTAATTCTTCCTGTCACTGTCACAGTCTGAGTGAAATTGGAATGAATTCTTCCGTCCTCCTTGTCAATCACTGCCATCAATCCGTCACAATATGTGCTTTTTAATTTTGCAAGCTGACGATAATCCATTATCATAGGAATAATTATATGCTTGTCCTTCAGCTTTTCCAACACATCTGCATTGGTTGAATATCCGCTTTTTGTTTTCTTCAGCGCTTTCAATCCAAGCTTTTCAAACAATATAACCCCCAATTGCTTTGGTGAGTTTATATTGAACTCCTCTCCTGCAATATCATAAATTCCTTTTGTTACTAAATCAATTCTCTCCTGGAGCATCTTTGAAAATTCTTTCAATTGCTCGCAATCAATTTTAATTCCATCGAGTTGCATATCAGCGAGTACTCTTGCCAAAGGAAACTCCACCTTTTCGTATAGCTCCACCTGTCCAAGCTTTATTAAGTTCTCCTTTGTCACATTATATAATGCGTCAAGACAAGCCGCTTCCTTGCACAATTTAAAGTCGTCACGACTTTCTTCAAACAAGGAAAGCTGTGCCTCCCCTTCTTCCTCGCAATCAACATTTAAATACTCTCTTGCCAATGCCGAAATAGTGTAGCTTGACTTTGCAGGGTCAATCAAGTACGCCGCAAGCTCCACATCATAAACCACATTTTTAATATCCCTCTTTAATTCAACAAGTGCATTTCTAAGATTAAATATTATCTTTTCAGTTTCTTCATCTTCAAGAAAACTCTCAACTGCTTCTCTTGTGTCCTGATTTATTTTTATATCGGCAGAAATCTTCTTTCCTGAAATTCCAATATTTTTAAATTCATTATCATAAAAGGAAAATACTAAAAATGCTTTCTTTTCGCCTTTAATCTTCTCTATAAATTCCTCTGCATCTTTTTTTGTTGATATATTTAAAAAGCTGAAATTTTTAAAAAATTCTAAATCTTTTTTCTCCTCTTCCTTATATTCAACTCCAAGACGCTTCATAATAGAGTTAAGTTCGAGCTCTTTTAATATCCTTCCAAGCTCTGATGATGCATTCTCACCCACAGTTTTACCCTTTAAATCACAAGCCTCAAAGGAAAAATCAATTGGAACATTTAGGTCAATGGTTGCAAGCTTTTTGCTCAAAAATGCCATTTTCTTGCCCTTTTTTAATTTTTCAAGCATTGCACCCTTAATTCCTATATCGTCAATATTATCATAAATATATTCTATACTCTTATGCTTTTCAATAAGGGAAAGTGCCGTTTTCTCACCAATTCCGCTAACTCCAGGGATATTGTCGGAGGTGTCACCCATAAGTGCCTTCACATCTATAAACTCAACAGGAGTTACATTATATTTTTCCAACACTGCCTTGTCGTCATATATAATGGTTTCATTAACACCACTTCTTGTTACTGTAAGTATTACCTTTGTTTTATCCGAGGCTAATTGGAGGTCGTCCTTATCCCCTGTTGCAATCATACACTCCACATCATTATTCTCGCAGATTTTTGAAACTGTTCCTATAATATCATCAGCCTCGTAGCCCGAAAGTTCCAAAATATTTATATTCATTGCCCTCAAAACATCCTTAGCCACAGGCATCTGTTTCACCAAATCCTCAGGCATAGGCTTTCTTTGCGCCTTATATTCATCATACATTTTGTGTCGGAAGGTGGGAGCTTTTAGGTCGAAGGCAGCACAAATATAATCAGGCTTCTGTTCCTCCAAGAGCTTAATCAGAATATTTAAAAATCCGTAGATGGCATTTGTGGGCATACCATTTTTTGCCGACAAAAATCTTATTCCATAAAACGCACGATTTAATATACTATTCGAGTCTATTATAAGTAGCTTTTTCAAAATTCTCTCTTCCTTTTTTATATATTTTCAATCTGCCAATCAATAGGAGTCTTTGCCATCGACTCTAAAATTTCATTCGTTTTTTTAAAGTGTCCACATCCGAAAAAGCCTCTGGACGCAGATAATGGACTTGGGTGTGCAGCCATCAGGATATGATGCTTGGGATTGGTTATAAGCTCCTTTTTCTCCTTTGCATTATTCCCCCACAGCAAGAAAATAACAGGCTCATCTCTTGAATTCAACAAATCCACAATTCTGGATGTGAATATCTCCCAACCCTTGTTTCTATGGGAATTTGCAAGACCGTCACGGACTGTCAGGGATGCATTCAACAGCAACACTCCTTGCCTTGCCCACTTTTCAAGATATCCGTTATTTGGAATATATAGTCCCAACTCCCTGTTTAACTCCTTATACATATTAAGAAGCGACGGTGGAATTTTAACACCCTTCTTAACCGAGAATGCAAGACCATGTGCCTGATTTGGCTCGTGGTATGGGTCCTGACCTAATATAACCACCTTGCATCCCTTATAGGATGTCCATTTCAATGCATTAAATATGTCATTCATATCAGGATGAATAACATTATTTTGGTATTCATATTTTAAAAAACATCTTAATTTTTGATAATATTCTTTGGAAAATTCATCCTTTAGAAGCTCATCCCAATCATTTCCCAAATTAACCATAGTATATTCCACCACCCATTATTTTTACCTATATATAGTATAATATAAATTAGGAAAAATAGCAATATTTTTTAAACTTTAAGTATCAAAGACCTATAATTTTCATATACTAAAGCTATATTATTTTTTTGGAGATGAAGAAGATGAAAACCTTTGATTATAAAATTACGGACTCTTTAGGTATCCACGCCCGTCCTGCAGGGCTTTTGGTTAAAGCATCCGAAGGCTTCAGGTCACAAATTTTTATTATTGCCAAGGATAAAAAAGCCGATGCACGACGATTATTTTCAATTATGAGCTTACAGATAAAAATGGGTGATACAGTAACTATAGAAATAATCGGTGATGACGAGGATTTGGCATATGAAAAGCTAACGGAATTTTTCAAAAACAATTTATAATTATAAATTGATTAAAAAAGGAGGTGTCACCTTTATTGAAAACCTTTCAAGGAAAAACTGTATATAATGAAATAGCTATCGGCAAGCTTTTTTTATATAAACGAACCGAAAACAAGGTCAAGCGTTATCATATTGAAAACATTGATAGCGAAATTGAGAGATTTAATAATGCAAAGAAAATGGCTCACGATCAATTGGAAGAGCTATATCAAAAGGCGTTAGTGGAAATCGGTGAAACCAACGCCTTAATTTTTAATATCCACCAAATGATGCTTGAGGATGCCGATTTTTCTCAATCGGTTGAAAATATCATATCAACACAAATGATAAATGCCGAGTCAGCAGTTGCACTCACCTCACAAAATCTTTCCACTATGTTTTCTATGATGGAGGATGCATATATGAAGGAGAGAGCATCCGACATAAAGGACATATCCGAAAGAGTTATTTCTAATTTATCTGAAAATGAAAGAAAAAATTCCCTTATAACTGAGCCTGTTATTTTGGTGGCTGATGATTTGGCACCCAGTGAAACAATGCAGCTTGACAAATCCAAAATTCTTGCCTTCGTAACTGAAAACGGAGCCATCACATCCCATACTGCGATTTTAGCAAGGACAATGAATATCCCTGCCCTCATATGTGTCAAAGGAATATTAAAGGAAGCAGTTGATGGAAAGGAGGCAATTGTTGACGGATTTTCAGGCACCCTTTTTATTGAGCCTGATACGAATACTAAAAATATGTTTCTTGATAAAAAAGAAGAAAGAGAAAATCAAAAAAGGCTATTGAAAAAGCTAAAGGGCGTAAAAACCAAAACAAGTGATGAGCAAGAAATTAAACTATATGCCAACATTAGCTCGGTAGGGGATGTGGGTGCAGCTCTGCAGAATGATGCTGAGGGTATAGGCTTATTCAGGAGTGAGTTTTTGTATCTTCAGGAAAAGGACTATCCAAGTGAGGATATGCAATTCGAGGCCTATCGTTCAGTTGCTGAGGCTATGGCAGGAAAAAAAGTTATTATCAGGACCTTTGATATCGGTGCCGACAAGAAGGTAGATTATTTTAATATTCCTCCTGAGGAAAATCCTGCACTTGGCTTTCGGGCAGTTAGAATGTATATAAAACGACCTGACATTATAAAAACTCAGCTTCGGGCAATCCTGAGAGCATCTGCATATGGAAATCTTGCAATTATGATACCTATGATTACCTCGCAGGTGGAGGTTTTAAAGGTCAAAGAGATGCTTGAGGTTGCAAAAAACGAACTGAAAAGTGAGAAAATACCATTTACCGAGGATATTGATTTCGGCATAATGATTGAAACCCCTGCAGCTGCTTTAATATCCGATATCTTAGCGCCACTTGTGAATTTTTTCTCAATAGGCACAAATGACCTAACCCAATACACCATTGCATTCGACAGGCAAAATGATAATGTATCCGACCTATATCACCCTGAGCATTTTGCAGTTTTAAGGCTGATAAAATATGTGTGCGACAATGCAAGAAAAGAAAATATATGGGTTGGCGTTTGTGGTGAGGCAGCTTCTGACCTGTCCCTCACCGAAGACCTTATCGGTCTTGGAGTGAGTGAATTATCCACTACTCCAAGTATGATTTTACCCCTGAGGGATAAGATATTAAAATCTGATTTCTCTGAGTGCAGAAGAATTGTGCTTGACAGAATTGAGCCTGTGAATTAAAAATGGTTGTATCTTTTTTAAGATACAACCATTTTTTTATTATTTACCTATTGTAGTTCCAATCTTTTCAGGATTTATGAAGTTAGAAACAAGATTATATTTCACTCGTCCATTTAAAATAACAACCTCATTTACTCCATTTTCAATTGACTTTATGCAATTTTTCAATTTAGGAAGCATTCCACCATCAATAAATCCGTTATTTAATATAACCTTTGCCTTTTCTAAGTCCATATAATGAACTAAGGTTTTATTATTGTCACGGTCTAAGAGTATTCCGTCAACATCAGTTATGAATACCAATGTGTCTGCCTTTATACTCTCTGCAATTGCCAAAGCTGCATCATCGGCATTTATATTCAAGGTATCCCCTGATTCGCTAACTCCTATTGGTGACAAAACTGGAAGATAATCAGAGTTTAATAAAAGGGAAATCAAATCAGTATTTACCTTTTTTACCTCTCCCACATAGCCTATATCACCCTCAGGAATAATCTTTTTATCGGCAACAAGAACTCCTCCATCCTTTCCCGACACTCCAACAGAGTTTAGGTTGTGATTTTTTAGTCCCTGAACAATTTGTTTGTTAACATTTCCCGATAAAACCATCTCCACAGTTTCAATGGCAACCTTGTCGGTTACTCTGTAGCCACCCAGAAACTTTGTTTCTTCATTGTTCTTTGAAAGCGCCGCTGAAATTTTCTTTCCTCCACCATGGACAATAACAATCTTTGCACCCACCATTCTTAAAAGTGCAATATCCTCATATATATCCTCTAAAAGTGAATTTTGCTCCAACACGCTTCCACCAAGCTTTATAACAATAGTTTTATTATATAGCCTTCTGAATGCAGGGAGAATGTCATGAAAGCTGCTTATTTTTTCAGCGGCATCAATTTTTTTTTCAACATCGTACTCCTTTAAAAATTTCAGGGTGTACTCAACATCACTCATACATGGAACATACTCAGTTCCTCTTTTCTGCCTTGTTTCATTACCCTTACCTGTAACAAGCACGATACTTTGTTGGTCGGTTTCAAAAATAGCCTTTTTAATAGCCTCGCCTCTGTCCAACACAATTTCATACTCACCATTGACGCTTTCAATATGGGTTGCGATTTCCTCACATATGTCCATCAATGGCTCTTCTCCGTGGTCCTCCTCGGTTATGAAAACCTTATCGGAGTATTGTCCTGACAAGACACCCAAATCGTGTCTTCTCTGGAACGCCTTTTTCCCGGGACAACCAAAAACTGTGTATATTTTCCTATTTGGAAATTCCTTTAAAACTGATTGGTATAAATTCTCAAAGCTCAGCTTATTGTGTGCATAGTCAACAATAACTATCACTTGATTGTCGGCATTTTGATATATCTCCATACGCCCTGAGGAACGAGCCTTCATAAGTCCCACATACATAAAGTGTTCAGGAATATCCAATGCCATACAAATTGCAATTGCGGCAAGAGCATTCTGGATATTGAATAACCCCGGAATAGTTAGAACAAATTCTGAGTCAAAGTCCTTGGTATGCACCATAAAGGTGGTATCGTTTCCTGTTTTCTGGATATTATAGGCATATATATCAGCACTTTTATCCTCAACACTAAAGGTGATAACTCTTTGGCTATTTTCTGCCGCCTTTAAAACCTCATCCTTCCTTAGTGAGTCAAGGCACACACACGCCACTCGGCTCTGTTTGAATAGCAACAGCTTGGAATTAAAGTAATCATCAAAGTCAGGATGCTCAATGTCACTTATATGGTCCTCACCAATATTTAAGTAGCATCCCACTCCAAACTCAACCCCATACACTCGTCCATACTTTAATGCCTGACTTGAAACCTCCATTGTCACATAATCAGTTTCACTATCATGAGCATTCTGGAAATGTCGATGTAGGTCCAAAGGCTCGGGAGTGGTTAAGTGGGATTCAAAATTCTCAACTCCGTCATAGGTGTCAATAGAGGATATTATTCCAGTCGGACGCTTGTTTTGTGACTTTAAGTATTCATCGAGTATATATTTCACAAAATATGCAGTTGTGGACTTTCCCTTCGTTCCCGTGATACCCACAAGATTTAATTTCTGCCACACATTGTCGTGAAAAATATTCACAAGTATTCCCATGGCACGACGAATATCGCTGACTAATATATAGTCGGCATCCACATCATATTTTTCCTGGGACACATAGCAACACACACCATTTTTTAAGGCATCCTTTAAATAATCCACCTTAAAGTGTGCACCTTTACAAATCAAAAGGGTGTTTTCCTTGATATCCTGAGAGTTATAGGATAGATGCCCAATTTTGACATCTTCTCCTATTTTACATTCCTTAATCAATCCCTCTTTTTCAAGGGCATTTTTATAAAACTCAAGTGTAGGCATTTTATTTATCCTCTTTCTTCCTTAGTTTTTATTTTATTCTTCCACCACAAGCCTCAATGGCTTTTTCACACAAAACATCTAAAGCATCTGTGTAAAAATCACTCACTCTACCTTGCTTTGCATAGCAGGATAGCTCGGTACAGGCTAAAATTGCACCATCGCATCCATTTTCCTTTAAATGCTTATCTATTCTTTCAAAGTCGTCATCACTTCCCGGCAACCCCTTTTTAATCTGTTCATAGATAATATTCATAACAAGCTTTTGGTGTTCCTTGTCAGGCTCAAACGCCTCTACGCCATTTAGCTCACATTCCCTTTTATAAATTCCTGTGAATATTGTTCCATCGGTTGCTAAAATGGCAATTTTTTTGCAGTCGGGATTTTTTTCAATAACTTTTAAAACAGTTTCTCTCACCATATTTATAATGGGAATATTGGAATATGCCTGAAGCTCATTGAAAAAATAATGAGATGTGTTGCAGGGAATGGCTATTGCTTCTGCATTAGCATTTTCTAAAAAAGCCACATCCTTTTTTAAAAGCTCTAAAACAGTTTTAGTGTCCCCCGACATAATAGCCTTTGTTCTGTCGGGCATACTTGCATGGTTTAGAATAACCATATCAATATGCTCCTGGTCACATTTGGCATCTGTTTTTTCAATTATTTCCTTATATAAAAGCTGTGTTGCCAGTGGACCCATTCCACCGATTATCCCTAACTTTTTCATACCTTTAGCCTTTCTTTTAGTATATTTATTTTTTTCCCAAATACTTTTTAAATTTTCCGTAGTGGGACATTAAGGACTTATATAATCTCAAAAGTCTTTCAGGGTTGTTATCCTCTTTTAATAACAAGGGATTTACCCATTTTTTCTCTTTTATAAGCTTTTTCATTCTTTCCTTGTATTGAGGTGCATACTTGAATGCAACCCCCTTTGGCACAACCAACCACAAGTGCTCCTCTTTTGCATACTGAAGCTCCATAGGTTTATTATAGATATAATCATCCACATAATATTCTGCCACATTAAAGCCTGAGCCTGTTACATAGAAGTTGCTTCTTCCCTGTCTTGTGTTGATTTCAAACGCCTTATATTTATTATCTCTGCTATCGAACTTAATATCAAAATTAGAGTAACCTGTGTAGCCTATATCCTCTAACAGATTTTTATACTTTTTCATAAGCTCTTCTTCATATTCAGTTATAATAACAGCGTGATTTCCTATTCCGTATGGAGTGTGCTCCTCTAAAAGCACATGTCCTAAGCACATCATCTTAACCTGTCCTTCTTTATTGGAATAGCTTGTTAAAACTCGCATATGGGTATCATCACCCGGCAGATAATCCTGAATAATTAAATGGTCCTTGTAGCCTGCCTCATAGGTCTTTTGAACTGTTTTAATAAGTTCCTCCTTGGTGTCAAGACAGAAAACCTTTTTTTGTCCTTCAAATTTGTGAATGTAATATTCAACCTGATTTGCAGGCTTCAGGATATATGGTGCATCAAATGGAATGTCCATATTATCCTTATTTTCAAGTGTGCATATAAAGGTTTTGGGGTAGTCTATTGAATGCTTCTGGCATAGCTCATAGAACTTTTCCTTATCCATCAGTCCTTCTAAAAAGTCGTAGTCTGCATAGGGTGCAATAACATTTTCCAAAAAGTTGTCCCTGTTCATTGCAAGACATTTCACATAATTGTCACCACAACCGATTGCAAGGATTTTTTTATCACTATGCTTTTTTGCATAGTCATTAACCACCCTCAAAGCGACCTCTTGGGTATCTAATCGGTCCACCTGCTCCAAATCAATCATTTTACTTTTATAACAGGTACTAATCAAGGATTTACAATAGCACTTTGACTTTAGTCCATACCTTTCATAAAAGGCTCTTGCCACACTATACACATTTATATCATTACCAAATAGCAAAGGTAAAAATTCTGCCTCTTTAAATTTCATTTTATCTTCCCTCTTTTGTTATATTAAATTTGTTTTTTCACAATCTGATACTCGTCACCCTGACGATAGTATGGACAATTTTTGAGGTTGCCACACATAAAGCTATACATTTCATCCTCGTCCAGATCAATAGCACAGGTGTAGCATTCCATTTCCTCGTCATAGTAATAATTCATACATTGCTCACACATTTTATAGCCTCTCAATTTCCTGTAATAGCTCTGAAACGAGCTTGTCCTCAGGTACTTTTCTTATGATTTTACCTGATTTAAAAATCAGGCCTTCACCCTTTCCACCTGCAATTCCAACATCTGCATCTCTTGCTTCTCCCGGGCCATTTACTGCACAACCCATAACTGCAACCTTGATATTCTTGTCCACATTGGAAAGCTGATTTTCAACCTGGTTTGCAATTTTAATCAAATCAATCTGTGTTCTGCCACAGGTAGGGCAGGACACAATCTCCACTCCTGATTTCCTTAGTCCCAATACCTTTAAAATCTTTTTGGCGGCATAAATCTCTTCAACGGGGTCGGCTGTTAAGGATACTCTTATCGTGCTTCCTATACCCTCTGATAAAAGAGCACCAATTCCCACTGCCGATTTAATAATTCCACTATTCAAGGTTCCTGCTTCGGTAACGCCCACATGGAGAGGTATATCGGATATTTTATCAAATTTCCTATACGCCTCAAGCATAGTTGTAACATCCGAAACCTTCATCGAAACAACAATATCGGAAAAGTTCAATTCGTTAAGAATTTCTATATGCTCCATTGCACTTTCCACCAAGGCATCTGCAATAGGTCTTTTATATTTTTCTATAAGCTCCTTACTCAAGGACCCACCATTAACCCCTATTCTTATGGGAACTCCCTTATCCTTTGCCATATCCACAACTGCTTTTACTCTTTCACGAGAGCCAATATTTCCTGGGTTAATTCTTATTTTATCTGCATTGTTTTTCATACACTCCAATGCAAGCTTATAATCAAAATGAATGTCGCAGACTAATGGAATATGAATTTGCTTTTTAATTTTTCCCACTGCCTCAGCAGCTTCCATATCAGGAACTGCCACTCTTATAATCTGGCAACCTGCCTCCTCCAATGCCAAAATCTGCGAAACTGTAGCCTCAACATTTCTTGTGTCCGTGTTGGTCATTGACTGGATTGAAACAGGGTTATCTCCACCAATTAGCACTCCTCCAACATTAACAACTCTTTTTTTCATACCCTTCATCCCCTAAAACAATTTAAGAATATCGTTGAACATAACAACTGCTGCAAAGCCAAGCAACAAAACCATTCCTATCATATGCACCACGCCTTCCTTTTCGGGTGGTACAGGCTTTCTGAATACCAACTCAATAAGCAAAAATAAAAGTCTTCCTCCATCCAATGCAGGTACAGGAAGTAAATTAAATATACCAAGATTTATAGTGAGCATTGCAAGAATATAGAGTATATTCTCCAAGCCATAGCTTTTTGACTTCACTGCACTGTCCACAACAGTTGCAACTCCAACAGGCCCTGATACCTGGTCAAGTCCTGCCCTGCCTGTTAACAAATCACCCAAGCCATCAAAAACAACCTTCACAACAAAGGTTGTGTTATAATACGCTTGTGGGAATATGTTCTTTACCGATACATCCTCTCTTTTTGCAGTAAATCCAAGTATATACCTCTCGCTCTTCTGCTCCTTGCCCACCATCTCCTGAAGCTCAGTTTTTTCTGACTCAGTGTATGCAATATAGCTCTGCTTTGTTATTCCGTTTACGGTGCTTTCAACATTTACTCCTTCAATGTCATATCTGTACACATCCACACTTTTTGATGGCATAAAGGAATACTCAAATGTTTCTCCATCTCTTCTAATTGTGAGCACAACCTCTTCATCAGAAGTAATCCCATCCAGATTATAGGAAATATCATTAAAGCTATTTACATTTTTTCCATTGATTTTTACAATTTTGTCCCCTTGACTTATTCCACTTTGTGATATATATGCCCTCTCGTCAATCGTTTCAACAACATTGGTTGTTACAATTCCTTGTTTTCCCATTAGTATAACAAAAACCAAAAATCCCAAAAAGATATTTAAAATTGCACCTGCTGAAATAACCAAAAATCGTTTCCATAGCTTTTGATTTCTGAAGGCTCTTTCGTCGTCACTTTTCTCGTCCTCACCCTCGAGCATACAATACCCACCAACAGGCAACAAGCGTATGGAATACAATGTTTCTTTGCCTTGCTTTTTATAAATGGCAGGACCCATACCCACTGCAAATTCAAGCACTCTCACGCCTGAGAGCTTTGCAAATATAAAATGCCCGAACTCATGAAGCGATATAAGCAATAAAAATATTAAAATTGTAACAACAATTGTAAGCAATTCTATTTATTCCCTCATTTCAATAAATTCTATCCTTTAACATACTCCCTTGCTAAAAGGTCGGTTTCAAAAATTTCATCAAGGCTTGGATTTTCTATAAATTTCACTTTCTCCATCGCCTCTCCTATTTTATCTGAGATATCTAAATATCCAATTTTCTCCTTCATAAATAACTCAACTGCAGCCTCGTCGGCACTGTTGAATATACAGGGTAGATTTCCACCCTTTCTACCTGCCTCAAATGCCAATTTCAAAGCAAAGAAGGTATCTGTGTCAGGCTCACCAAAGGTAAGCTCGGGGTACTTTGAAAAATCAAGCACATTTTTATCCATCGGCATACGATTTGGGTATGTGATAGCGTACTGAATTGGTAATCTCATATCGGGAGTACCAAGCTGTGCAATCACGCCATTATCCACAAACTCAACCATAGAATGAACAACACTCTGCCTGTGCACCAACACCTTTATGCCGTCCACATTAACACCAAACAACCACTTTGCCTCAATCACCTCCAAGCCCTTGTTAACAAGGGTTGAGGAATCGATTGTTACCTTTGCACCCATATCCCAGTTAGGATGCTTTAGAGCCTCCTTGGGAGTTATATTCAAAAGCTCCTCCCTTTTTTTGCCATAAAATGGACCACCTGAGGCTGTCAACAATATTCTTTTAATTTCTCTTTTATCTCTGCAGCCTTGCAAGGATTGGAATATTGCCGAGTGCTCACTGTCAACAGGCAGAATATCCACTCCATATTCCTTTGCAAGAGGAATAACAATATGTCCTGCAGTGACTAAGGTTTCCTTATTTGCAAGGGCAATATTCTTCCCCTTTTTAATCGCCTCAATTGTGGGCCTTAAGCCTGATATTCCCACCACTGCAGTAACAACTGTTTTTGCCCCCTCAACAGTTGCCACCTCAATAAGTCCTTCCTCTCCCCAAACCACCTTTATCGGAGTATCGGCAAGTCTTATCTTTAAATCCTTTGCCAGCTCCTCCTTAGTGATTGATACCACCTTTGGCATAAACTCTCTTGCCTGCTTTTCAAGAAGGTCAATGTTAGAACAAGCCGAGAGTCCCATTATCTTTATACCCTTATAGGTTCTTGCAATATCAAGTGTCTGTGTTCCGATTGAGCCTGTTGACCCAATTATTGTTATTTTATGCTCAAAGTCCAATTTTATAACCCTTCCTTTCTTGAAAAGTGCTATAGCTTATGCTCCAAAATACTGAAAAAAGAAATAAACAACAGGTGCTATAAACACAACACTGTCAAATCTGTCCATGATGCCACCGTGTCCGGGCAGAAGCCTTCCAAAATCCTTTACCTTGCAAATTCTTTTAATAGCCGATGCCGACAAATCCCCGAATTGTGAAAGCACCGATGCAATTATTGCAAGTATGCTTATTCCAAGATAGCCTACCCCACCTAAAAGCTCCACATCAAAGAAGCGCTTTAATATCATAAGATATATGCAGGTTATAACCACTGTCAATACTGTTCCACCAACTGCACCCTCAATAGTCTTTTTGGGACTGATGGCAGGTGATAGCTTGTGCTTCCCAAGAAATCTTCCCGTGAAATATGCACCTGTATCGGTAATCCACGAAAATATAAATAATAACAGGGTTTCATACGGGCCATAATCCTTGTATAGCATCAACATCATCCCGAAAAATAAGGAAAGATATATGGTTATAAATGCAGCCGAGTATATACTCTTATATGAGCTTTTTCCAAATATCATCACACTGCCTATCATATATACAATTATAGTGCCTGAAAGTGCTAATGTCATTTTATCAAGCAAGAGTCCCGATATGATAAAGGCCATAGAAAGATAGCTCATCACCCATACCCCTGTTTTTGCAGAAACAGCCTTTAGCATCTCAAAAAGTGCAATAGCTATAACTAATAAAACTGCTAATGAGAATACTAATTCATTAGAAAAGAAAATAAAGAAAAATATAGTCAAGCCTGCAATGGATGTCAATATTCTTTGTGCCAAAATCAATCACTCCTTTACCAATCACACGCCACCAAATCGTCGTCCTCGAGTCTGGTAGTCTATAATTGCCTGATGTAAATCCTTTTTGGTGAAATCAGGCCATAGCTTTTTAGTGAACCAGAACTCAGAATAGGCTGCCTGCCATAACATAAAGTTACTGAGTCTTTCCTCGCCACTTGTTCTTATAATCAAATCAGGGTTGGGCTGACCACCTGTGTACAACTCATTTGATATGTCCTCTATCATAACCTGGTCAAGCTCGTCATTTTTTGCCTTTTTAATAATATTATTTACGGCGTTTGTTATTTCCTCTCTTGCTCCATAATTCAAAGCAATATTCATAACAATTCCTGTGTTATTCTTTGTGAACTCTTCAGTTTTTTTAATCTGCTCCCTGATTTCCTCGGATAGCTCTTTTCTTGAGCCGATTGCTCTTATAACAACATTTTCTCCTGCTAAGGAATTTTCGGCATCACGAAGATAATCCAACAATAGCTTCATCAAAAAATCCACCTCAGCCTTTGGTCTTTTCCAATTCTCTGTGGAGAAAGCATAAACTGTTATATACCCAATCCCCATCCTGTTGCACTCGGTAACGATTTTTTTCAGGCTTTCTGCTCCCTGAGAATGACCTGCACTTCTCGGTAAGCCTCTTTTTTTCGCCCATCTTCCATTGCCATCCATTATAATTCCTATATGTCTTGGCAGATTATTATAATCAATTTCCTGATTTTTCTTTTTAAAAAACATATTCCTACTCCTGTTATGTCAACTATATAATACTCTTAAAAAAAGACTGCCCCATCTGCTTTTTCAAAAGGGGCTTTTCCCTTCTTGAAACATTATATGCATAATGGGACAGCCCTGAAGATTATTCTCAAGACAAAAGTCTTTCATCAAACCTCAAGGATTTCTTTTTCCTTTGCATCAGTTATATCATCAATTTCCTTAATGCACTTATCGGTTAAGTTCTGGATATCCTTTTCAATATTCTTTAAATCATCCTCTGTGATTTCGGATGCCTTTTTCTTTTCCTTGAAATCGTCCATAGCGTCACGGCGTATATTTCTGATTTGCACCTTTGCCTCTTCGCTATACTTTTTAACAAGCTTAACAAGCTCTTTTCTTCTCTCCTCTGTTAAAGGTGGGAAGTTTAAGCGAATTACCTTTCCGTCATTCTGAGGTGCAATGCCGATATCCGACTTCAATATTGCCTTTTCAATCTCCTTTAAGATTGTTGCATCCCAAGGTTGAATCACCAATAAACGAGGCTCAGGAGATGATATCGAGCCAACCTGTGCAACAGGTGTCATTGTTCCGTAGTAGTCAATTGCAATTTTATCAAGAACTGTAGCATTAGCTCTGCCTGCACGGATAGTTTTTAACTCACCTGCAAAGCCATCAATTCTCTTATTCATTCTTTCTTCAATTTCAGGATATTTTCCCATGGTTTTAGTCCTCCTTATAATTTAAGTCTTATTTTCCTGATACATTTACCAATGTACCTATTTTTTCACCTTGAACTGCAGCTATTATATTTTCGGGCTTATCAAGTCCAAACACCAATATAGGCAGATTGTTGTCACGACACATAGACGCTGCCGTAGAGTCCATAACTCCAAGTTCCTTACCCAAAACCTCGCTGAAGGATAGATTATCAAACTTTTTGGCATTGGGGTTAACATTAGGGTCACTGTCGTAAACTGCATCAACCTTCTTTGCAAGCAAAATGATTTCTGCTTCAATTTCAACTGCTCTTAAAGCAGCAGCTGTGTCGGTGGACATAAACGGATTTCCTGTTCCACAACCAAATATAACAACTCTGCCCTTTTCTAAATGTCTTATTGCCTTGCTTCTTATATATGGCTCTGCAATAGACCTCATCTCAATAGCAGTCTGCACTCTTGTTTCCACTCCTGCATTTTCAAGCGCCGAGCATAATGCAAGTGCATTGATAGTTGTCGCAAGCATACCCATATGGTCTGCACGGGTACGGTCCATATTCTCACCACTTCTGCCTCTCCAGAAGTTTCCTCCACCAACAACGATAGATACCTGAACTCCCATCTCGGTTACCTTTTTTATGTTCTCAGAAATCTCTGCGATAGTCTTTTCATCAAGACCAAAATGATTTTCTCCGGCAAGTGCCTCACCACTTACCTTTAACAACACTCTTTTATATTTTGCCTGCATATGTTTCCTCCGTTCAGCATTCTTGTTTTTTCCTGAATTTATCCTCTTTTGATTATATCATCTTTTATGCTTTTTTGCAATACTATTTTTATATATTTTTACCATTTATAAAGTAATACAATAATTGATTTTTTCTCCACTGATTACATTATAAAGCACAATTTTTACATTTGACAATACAAATGCTATTTGATATAATAGACTGTGGTAAACTTAAAGCTTTATAATTTTTATTATACTGCGATTTATATATAATTAGAAAAGAGGAAAATATGTACAAAATTTTGAAGAAAAAGGAACTGAATCCAACAGTTACCCTGATGGATATTGACGCTCCCCACATTGCTAAAAAAGCAGAGCCGGGGCAGTTTATTATCCTGAGAGTTGATGAGGATTCTGAAAGAATACCATTGACTATTGCAGACTACGACAGTGAAAAAGGCACAGTTACCATAATTTTTCAGGTAGTTGGAGCAACAACCGAGCTTCTTAATCGCAAGGAGCAAGGTGAATTTATTGAGGATTTTGTTGGTCCTTTAGGAGTTCCATCTCATACAGATGGTTTGAAAAAGGTAGCAGTTATCGGTGGTGGAGTTGGTTGTGCAATTGCATACCCAATTGCCAAAAAGCTTCATAATCTCGGAGCTGAGGTACATTCAGTTGTTGGCTTTCGTTCCAAGGATTTGGTTATCTTAGAGGAGGAATTCAAAACCGCAAGCAACAAGTTTTTCATTATGACCGACGATGGTAGTTATGGAGAAAAAGGACTTGTTACAGATGCCTTGAGAATGCTTATAGAGTCAGGAGAAAAGTATGACGAGGTAATTGCAATCGGACCCTTGGTTATGATGAAATTCGTAGCAAAACTCACCAAAGAATATGATATTAAAACTGTAGTCAGTATGAACCCGATTATGATAGACGGAACAGGAATGTGTGGAGGTTGTCGTTTAACTGTCGGTAGCGAAACAAAATTTGCCTGTGTTGACGGTCCTGATTTTGACGGTCATTTAGTTGATTTTGACGAGGCAATTGCTCGTGCTTCCATGTATAAGGACTTTGAAAGACATAAGCATGAAGAAACCTGCAACCTGTTTTTAAAGGAGGTGGAGTGATTATGCCAAATATGTCATTAAAGAAAAATGAAATGCCTACTCAGGACCCTAAGGCTCGTGCGAAAAATTTCTCCGAGGTAAGCTTGGGCTACACAAAAGAGCAGGCAATTGATGAGGCTAACAGATGCCTGAATTGTCCTACTAAGCCATGTGTTGGCGGATGCCCTGTGGCAATCGATATTCCTGCCTTTATTTCAAAAATTAAGGAGGAGGACTTTGAGGCTGCGTATGAGATTATTGCAAAATCCTCATCCCTGCCTGCAGTATGTGGCAGAGTGTGTCCTCAGGAAACCCAATGCGAATCAAAGTGTATAAGAGGAATAAGGGGTGAGCCTGTGGCAATCGGCAGACTTGAAAGATTTGTTGCAGACTGGCACAACACCCACAGTACCGAAAAAATTGTTCCTCTAAAATCCAACGGACACAAGGTAGCAATTATCGGCTCAGGTCCGTCAGGACTTACCTGTGCAGGAGATTTGGCTAAAAAAGGCTATGATGTGACAGTTTTTGAAGCTTTGCACTTAGCAGGTGGTGTTTTGGTTTATGGAATCCCTGAATTTCGTCTGCCAAAGGCAATTGTTCAAAAGGAAATTGACACCCTGAAGGCTTTGGGCGTTAAGGTGGAAACCAATATGGTAATCGGCAGGGTGGAATCAATTGACGAGCTTTTTGAAAGAGGCTTTGAATCCGTTTACATTGCCTCAGGTGCAGGTCTGCCCAAGTTTATGAACATCCCAGGTGAAAACTTAAAAGGCGTTTATTCTGCAAATGAATTCCTTACCCGTATCAATCTTATGAAATCTTATAAGGACGAATCCCAGACACCTATTATGAAGGCAAAGAATGTTGCAGTTGTCGGTGGTGGAAATGTGGCAATGGACGCTGCCCGTTGTGCCTTGAGATTAGGCGCCGATCATGTTTATATTGTGTATCGTCGTTCCGAAGAAGAACTTCCTGCAAGACTCGAAGAGGTTGAGCATGCAAAGGAGGAGGGTATAGAATTTAAGCTATTAACAAACCCTATCGAGATTTTAGGTGACGACAATTTCTTTGTTAAAGGAATCAAGTGCGTAGAAATGGAGTTGGGCGAGCCTGACAAATCTGGAAGGCGCAGACCTGTTGTGAAGGAAAATTCCGAATTTGTGATAGATGTTGATTCGGTTATTATGTCTATCGGTACATCTCCAAATCCACTTATTAAGTCCACCACCAAGGGACTTGATACTGAAAGGTGGGGTGGTATCATCACCGACGATAATGGTCTTACCTCGAGAGAGGGTGTGTATGCAGGTGGTGACGCAGTAACAGGTGCTGCAACCGTTATTCTTGCAATGGGTGCAGGAAAAACTGCAGCTACTGCAATTGACGAATATATTCAATCCAAATAAATAAAAGATAGCCTTAAGCATCAAAGCCTAAGGCTATTTTTATGCAAGAAAAAAGAGTTTGGCGTTATACCAAACTCATTGCAAGCATATTATTGAATTATTTCAACAACAACATGTTTATCCTCACAGCTTGCTGCTGCCTTGACAACGGTACGGATTGCCTTTGCAATTCTTCCCTGCTTGCCAATTACCTTGCCCATATCCTTTTCAGCTACTCTCAGCTCTAAGATTACGGACTGTTCTCCCTCTATTTCGGTTACACTAACCTCTTCAGGAGCTTCAACCAATGCTTTCGCAATAGTTTCTAAAACTTCCTTCATGGATAGTCCCTCCTTAGATTATACCTGCCTTCTTTAAAAGAGCCTTAACTGTATCGGTAGGTTGAGCACCATTACCAATCCATTTCTTAGCCTTTTCAGAATCAATGTTAACTGTTGCAGGGTCTGTTAATGGGTTGTATGTTCCGATTTCCTCAATAAATCTACCATCACGAGGATATCTTGAATCAGCCACAACAACTCTGTAGAAAGGAGCCTTCTTTGCACCCATTCTTCTTAATCTGATTTTTACTGCCATGTGTTTTCACCTCCGTAAATTTTTCTTTTAATTTATATATAACAAATGAATTTTCATCTGCTAATATCAATTTTAAAATTTTCCACCAAGTCTTTTCATTTTCTTCATCATCTTGGCTTGATTAGGACCTGAGAGCTGCTTCATCATCTTTTTCATCTGGTCGAACTGCTTCAAAAGCTCATTAACATCCTGAACTCTTGTTCCACTACCCTTGGAGATTCGGATTTTTCGGCTTGCACCGATAATCTGTGGCTTTTGCCTTTCCTCCTCGGTCATAGACTGAATAATTGCCTCTGTTCTACGCATTTTTTTCTCACTATCCTCTGCATTCACAGATTCAAGCATCTTTTTGTCCACTCCCGGCATCATACCAATAAGCTGAGTGATTGGTCCCATTTTCTTTATCTGCTGCAGTTGATTTAAGAAATCACCTAAATCAAAGGTCTGTTGTCTTATTTTACTTTCAAGCTTGGCAGCTTCCTTTTCGTCATAGTTTTCCTGAGCCTTGTCTATAAGAGTGAGCACATCACCCATACCCAGAATTCTGCTTGCCATTCTTTCAGGATGGAATGCCTCAAGTTCTGACAGCTTCTCTCCCACAGATGCATACTTTATAGGCTTACCTGTGATTTCCTTAACTGAAAGGGCTGCACCACCTCTGGTGTCACCATCAAGCTTCGACAATATAACGCCTGTTATATCAAGGTTATTATTGAAATGCTCTGCCACATTCACTGCATCCTGACCTGTCATTGCATCAACAACAAGCAGGATTTCATCAGGAGTTGTTTTGGTTTTTATGTCCATAAGCTCCTTCATAAGCTCTTCGTCAATGTGCAGACGACCTGCAGTATCTATAATAACAGGGTCATTACCATGCTTTTTTGCATGCTCAATAGCAGACATTGCAATTTTAACAGGGTTTTTTTCACCTTCAATTGAAAATACTGCCACCTCAATCTGTGAGGCAAGCACCTGCAATTGCTTAATAGCTGCAGGTCTGTAAACATCACAGGCAACAAGCAAAGGTCTTTTGCCCTTTGTTTTTCTCAAATTCAGGGCAAGCTTACCTGCTGCAGTTGTTTTACCTGCACCCTGTAAGCCACAAAGCATATATACTGATGGAGGATTTTTTGAATAAATCAATTCCTCATGCTCACCACCCATCAGGGTAGTTAATTCATCTCTTACTACCTTGATAATCTGTTGACCGGGTGTGAGGGATTCTAAAATTTCCTCTCCTACTGCCTTTTCCGACACTCTTGATATAAAGCTTTTCACAACCTTGAAGTTAACATCTGCCTCAAGAAGTGCAAGCTTTACCTCTCGCATAGCATCCTTAATGTCTTTTTCGGAGAGCCTGCCCTTGCCTTTTAAATTTTTAAATACATTCTGCAGTTTTTTACCAAGACTGTCAAATGCCATTGTTACACCTCATTATAAGTCGTTTTCAATCCTGTCGATAATCTTTTCAAGCTTTAATATAAGCTTTTTAGCATCATCTGATACATCCATAGCTTCCAATCTGATAAGTCCGTTCAAAAGAGTTTTTAATTCAGAGGAAATATTTGAAAATCTTTTCATTAAACCAAGAGAGTTTTCAAATTCTTGCAATTGCTTTTCCCCTCTTTTAATGAAATCACGAACACCCTGTCTTGAAATATCCATATGCTCTGCAATTTCTGCCAAGGAAAAATCCTGATTATAATATAACTCAATTGCTTCCTTTTGCTTATCGGTTAAAAGGCCACTATAAAAATCCATCAGCATGCTAACAGATAAATTTTTTGCCATTGTTTATCCCACCTTGTAAAGTTATTTTGCTTTACAACCATTTTATTTTACAACATAAATTCCTTTTTGTCAATAGTTTTTCTAAAAAATTTTAAAAAAATTAAAGCAGTTTTTAAATACTCCAATCCTTTTTACATATCCTATTTGATAGCTTTGCTAAAAAACCCACAATATCCTTATTCTATAGAGAAAGCCTTTGTTCTTTTGAGTATTCTAAACAAGCTATTTTACACAGCTTAAGTCTAAAACCATTCTTCCTGAGCTGATTTGTCCACTAATTTAAAATTTATTATTTTTATTTTAAATTTTTATTGACAAACTAATTTTCTTTTGGTATAATGTAATTCGTTCAATGCGAGGGTGGCGGAATCGGCAGACGCGCACGTTTGAGGGGCGTGTGGTGAATACCTTGCGAGTTCAAGTCTCGTCCCTCGCACCAATTTAAATATTGCGGGATAGTGTAATGGTAGCACTAATGACTCTGACTCATTCTGTACGGGTTCGAATCCTGTTCCCGCAGCCAAAACAAAAAAGCATACTTTCAGGTGTTTCTCTAAGGGATGTTTAGTGAAATACTTGTAACGGTGCGGAAGTTGGGTGAACAGTTTAGGCTGTTTACCCTTTTCCTTTGCCTTAAATTTGATTTTTCATAAATTTCTGCAAGGCGAATAAGGTCTTCGTAATGATAGTTTGCCATTGATTGACCATGCTTGTTCACATATCCTCGGAGTATTGCATGAGCATGTTGGTTTCCGTGAGTTTCAACCTCCCATCCTCTGTAAATGAAAGTATGTGAATGCTGTGCCGCAGTTATCGAATTCATCACAACCGAGATATCACCTGCAGTAGGGTTTTTCATACCGACAGGAATATCAAGTCCGCTTACGGTAAGTCTATGTTTTTGATTCTCTACAGATCTTGCACCGATTGCAACATACGCCAAAAGGTCTGATAAATATCTATGATTTTCAGGATAAAGCATTTCGTCAGCACAGGTAAATCCTGTTTCCTTAATTGCTCTTAAATGCAGATTTCTGATTGCGATAACACCCTTTAACATATCTGATGCTTTATTTGGATCGGGCTGATGAAGCATTCCTTTATATCCATCTCCGGTTGTTCTCGGTTTGTGTTTGTTCCTTCAAGCAAATCAACAACCTCAACATCACAAGCCTTTGCACATTTATAGATAAATGTGAAGCTGAAGTCTGTTTCGCCCATCTCTAAAACCTTGTAGTCCTCAACTGATACACCTGTAAGCTTTGCAAGCTCCTCCTGTGTGTATCCTTTTGCTTCGCGCAGGTCTTTGATTCTGCCTGCTACTTCTTTCAAACTGTAATCCATTGTTTTTGTCTCCTTTCATTTCTGACAAATTTGATATTTGGTTGCTAATTTGAATAAAACAAAAACTCGCCTCAAAGATAACTTTGAGACGAGTTATAATAACCCGCGGTACCACTCAAATTACGGAAATATAAATATTCCGTCACTTACCGTGCTCTAACAAGCCCTTTGCCTTTACGCAGCATTACGGAAGGAGTCTGCTCACATTTTGTTTTCGGTCCTCCGACTCAGAGGTGATAAGTCATCGGAAAGTCTCACCATTGCCTCGCACCAACCGGCAACTCTCTCCAGGCTCCACAATCCGACCGTCCTCGTCATAGTCGTTTTTTGTGGTATTCAAATTTAAAATGTATTATACTACCTGAAAAATTAAATGTTAATAGTTTTTTTAAAAAATATATTTTTTTGTTACTGTATATTAAACAGCATTGCCGCATTGTTATAAAATATATCCTCACGTTCTTTTTCGGTAAGCCCTATCTGCATGAATCTTTCAATCTCTTCTTTGGGTTTCCACATTGGATAATCCGTGCCAAACAACACACGATTTGTTCCGTATGCTTTCATCAGTTCCTTTGCCTTTTCAGGAGTCATAGCATAAAGAGAAGATGAACAATCAACATAAAAATTTTTATACTTACTGAGTTTCTCGGTAGCTTCTTCCCAAATAGACCAGCCGCCAAAATGAGCACCTATAACTATTAAGTTTTTATAAATGTCAAGTATAGGCATCATTCTGTTTGGGTTTGAGAAGTCATAACGATGGTCTCCCGTATGGATTAGAATCGGGAGTCTTCCTTCGCAAAGCTCATAAATTTTAAGCATACGATAGTCATCAATCTTAAACTTCTGTATATCAGGGTGAAGCTTTACGCCTTTTAAACCGAGGCTGATTATTTCATCAACATCTGCTTTCACATCCTTACTGTCGGGATGAAGTGTTCCCAGACCTGTAAACTTTCCATCACTCTCTTCAACAGAGTTTGCAATAAAGTTATTTATGCTTGAAACCTGCTTTGGAGTTGTTGCCACAGACTGCACTATACAGTGCTCAATTCCGGCAATCTCTGCCTCTTTTGACAAAGTAGACACTGTGCCGTCAAGAGTAGAGCCGAGCCCTTCATAAAAATTGCAGGTTGACGCTGCTGCTTTTTCTGCAATCTTATCAGGGTATATATGACAGTGTGCATCTATAATTTTATATTTTTTCATTGGAATCATCGCCTTTCGTAAGTTCTTCTTATTTTTTCAAACCTAACTTTTCGGCCGATTCATCACGCATTTTGTATTTAACAATTTTACCTGCTGCATTCATTGGGAATTCATCCACAAACATAAAGTATCTTGGAACTTTATGTCTTGCGATTGAAGCATAACCAAATTCTTTCATTTCGTTTTCGTCAGAAGTTTCACCTTTGTGAAGAATAACCCAAGCACAACATTCTTCACCGTATCTTTCATCGGGTACGCCCACAACCTGAACATCACGCACCTTTGGATTTGTAAGATAAAATTCCTCAATTTCTCTTGGATACAGGTTTTCGCCGCCACGGATAATCATATCCTTAAGTCTTCCGGTTACTTTGTAATATCCGTCAGGTGTTCTCATACAAATATCGCCTGAATGAAGCCAACCTTCACTGTCTATTGCTTGTGCAGTTGCTTCCGGCATCTTATAGTAGCCCTTCATAATGTTAAAACCACGTGCTACAAATTCGCCGCTTTCGCCATCGGGCAATTCTTCATCTGTTTCAGGATCAATAATCTTACATTCAACGCCGGGGAATGCACTTCCTACAGTTTCAACTCTATGGTCGAGGTCTTCATTAACTTCACCCATAGTACAACCCGGAGATGCTTCGGTCTGACCGTAAACAGAAATAATTTCACTCATATTCATTTCTACAGATGCACGTCGCATCAAGTCGGCCGGGCAGTTTGCACCTGCCATAATGCCTGTTCGCATATATGAGAAATCTGTTTTGGCAAAATCAGCGTGATTAAACATTGCAATAAACATTGTTGGCACGCCATTAAAGCAAGTAATGTGTTCGTCATTCACACAAGCAAGTGATGATTTTGGCGAGAAATAAGGAATAGGACAAAGTGTTCCGCCGTGTGTCATCATAGATGTCATAGAAAGCACCATCCCGAAGCAATGGAACATAGGCACCTGAATCATCATACGGTCAGCTGTTGACAAGTCCATTCTGTCACCGATAGTCTTGCCGTTATTTACAATATTTCTGTGTGTAAGCATAACACCTTTTGGGAATCCTGTTGTACCTGATGTGTACTGCATATTGCATACATCGTCAGGTTTTACAAGTGATGCGCGTCTTCTTACTTCTTCACGGGGAACAAGAGAAGAACGAGAAAGCATCTGTTCCCAAGTAAGACATCCATCCATAGAAAATCCTGCCGTTACAACATTTCTAAGGAACGGAAGATTCTTTGAATATAAAGGTTTACCAGGTTCTAAGTTTTCAAGTTCAGGGCAAAGCTCCTGAATTATTTCTTTGTAGTTTATGTCCTTGCAATACTCAATCATAACAAGAGTATGCGTGTCAGACTGCTTCAACAAATATTCAATTTCATGAATCCTATAGGCAGTATTAACCGTAACTAAAACAGCACCAATTTTTGTTGTTGCCCAGAATGTAATAAACCACTGGGGCACATTTGTTGCCCATACTGCAACATGGTCTCCGGCTTTTACACCAATGGATATAAGTGCAGCCGCACATTCATCAACATCTCGTCTGAACTGTTCATAAGTTCTTGTATAATCAAGTGTTGGATACTTGAAAGCATACTGATCAGGATATTTTTCTGCCATTGTATCAAGAACTTCGGAGAATGTGGCATCAATAACATCATACTTTTTCCAAACAAAAGTTCCTGTCTTATCTCTGTTATAGTACATCTTGTCAAAGGATTTCTTCTCACGATTGAGCTGAGAAATATAGTTGGCAAAATGAGTTAAAACGATATCTGCATCGTTAATTTCTTCATTCCACGCTGCACAGATATATCCTTCATAGTTAAGGGATGAAAGTGCATTTATAAGCTTTGCTACATCAAGTTCACCTTCACCGATTAAAACTGTTTTGCCGTCCTTCATATCGCCAAGACGGACATACTTTATGTATGCACCCAAAGTTTTGATTGTTGCTTCAGATGTTTCACCTGCGGAAAAAAATGTACCTCTGACATTCCACGAAGCACCGATTACAGCAGAAGAGAAGTGGTTTATTATATCAATAACCTTTTCTGTGTTTGCCAATGCTCCAACTGTCTCGAACAAAATATTGACATCGGTGTTTTCTGCTTTCTTTATAGCATCAGAAAGTTTTTCATCTAAAACATCGAATGAAATTTCATTATCAACGCGGACAATAACATTTGCAATTCCGGAAGCTGCAGCCATATCTACATATTTAACCACGATATCCGATGTGACATTTTTGTTATCAATGCTACCAGTCATACGAAGTGCCGAAATCGCAAGATTTCTGTTTACAAGTTTTCTTTTTGCATCAGCTTTGCGGTCACGTCTTAAAATACTGTCGTGATGCGCGCTTCTTTCCTTTATTGCATCATATATTTCAAAGCCGTGGAATCCATAATCAAAGGCATAACGGCAAGTATCAAGAAAAGTTGCACGGCTTACATTCTTAGTTGAAAATACTATCTTCATACTACGCCTCCTCAAATACTATCTTGTTAAGTGCATTTATATATGCTCTGATACTTGCAGCAACAATATCGGTTGAAGTTCCGTTACCGGAATAAAGCTTTCCGTTATTGCGAAGTCTGACAAGTGCAGAACCTAATGCTTCCTTTCCTTCAGTTACAGACTGAACCTGAAAATCATCAAGCTCATAGTGATGACCGATACACTGTTCGATTGCACGGAATGCTGAGTCAATAGGGCCATCTCCGCTTGCGACACCGCATATAATCTCATCATCACATTTAAGAGTTAGCTGTGACATTGAGTTCGCTACATTAGAGCTTGTTGTTGTATATGTTTCAAAATGGTATGTTGAAGGAGCCTGCATAGCAGAGCTTGCAATCAACGCTTCAAACTCTTTTGAGCCAACGGCACCCTTCTTTTCGCATACCTGCATAAGCGCCTTGTATACATTACCCACATCCGAATCAGAAAGTTCATATCCAAGAACAACTGCCGCCTGTGTAACCTGTGCAACTGAAGAATCGGAGTCAAGTAAAATCTTCTTCTTGTCACTTACTGTATTTTCATTTTCATAACTTTCATGCTTTATATTTGAAATCATATCATCAATACTTGCATGGATTTTAGTAATATCGAGCTTTATCTCTGCATCTATCTGTGCGCTGCATGCACGCATAGCATCAGAAATTTCTCCGGCAAGAAGAACATCCTTGCCTGCCATAGCACATTTGATACCGTCAGCACCTTTTGAAATGCCTGCAAATGCAGAAGCAACACCCATACTGATACGGTCAGAAACCTGAACATATACAGGTATGCTTACCGCATCTTTAACCATTGCAACTATTTCTGCAATCTGTTCAGGAGTTGATACACCCGCATCATCACAAACAGTTACAATACTTGCACCGTTTAATTCTGCTTCTTTTGCAGCAGCAACAAGAAAGTCACTGTCTGCTCTTGTTGCATCAAGTGCAGAAAACTCTACATCAGCGCAATATGTTTTTGCTTCTTTCACAAGTTCTGCAATTTTTTCAAGCATAACTGCCTGCTTTATATGATATGTATATTCCATCTGAATTGTAGAAACAGGAAGTTCAACCTGAAGACGAGGCTTCTTTGCATCTTTGATACATTCCCATACAGATGCAACTTCCTCTTTATTAAAGCCAACAGGAATAGCAAGAATAGCATTCTGAACATTATGTGCGATTGTTTTATATATAATTGTATCTTCACGAAGATTATTTACAGCTGATAACTCGATGGCATCCGCACCAAGTGCATCTGCGCAATTTGCAATAGCTGACTTCTCACGGAAGAGCAGTGAAATTGCACGATCCTCTGAAAGTTTTTTAAGCGTAATGTCTGTAACGTTGATTGTTCTCATACTGAAAACTCCTTCCAAAATATAAATATAAAAATGGGGTTTACCAACAAAAAGACGTTCCCGTCTCCTTGTTAGTTCAAAGAGACGAAAACGTTAAAATCATTGTTTCCGCGGTACCACTCTTCTTCACCCGAGATGGATGCCCTTTAGATGCCAACACATCTTAACTCTGTTACGGGAGTTCCCGTCTGCCCCTACTGTAAGTTCACGGCAACCGCTCCGCGGTGAGTTCTGTAAAGCTTTCCCAATGTCTTGCACCAACCGACATCTCTCTGAAGGCGAAAATCTTTGCATACTATTCCGCATCTCAGCGTTTGAAATTAAGCGTATTATATCATATAGAAGCTAATTTGTCAATCACTTTTTGAAAATATTTATACGCAAAACGCTCTTTGCGAGCTTTCGGACTTTGAACATAATCCATATATTTTTTTACTATTATTTTATCCTTTGCAATTTAAGGTAACCTATCCAAAAGAAGCCATCCTACGCTGTCTTTTTCTCTTTTTAAATAGGTTTTTGTATGCTTTTACAGGAAAGAAGAAAATATCAAGCACCTTTGATTTT